>NZ_JBHUIX010000001.1:0-95138 GCF_042683065.1 Rhodobacter lacus
TCCGCAGTCGCATTTCGCGCCCAAACCGCCCACATATCTCTTCAGATATCCATCAATGTCAAAGAGCAGGAGGCAAAAACAAACCAGAAGCGCCATTCTTACTATGGCGTTTCAGGCCGTTTAACCTCAGTCATTCGTCCCGCTTCGCTTTGCTGTCTTTCGTCAGCGCCGGTCCGCGTCCCGCTGCGGTGTGTGCCGCTTCGGTGAGGGGTGTTCTACGCATCTCGATCGGGGGCCGCAAGAGGGATTTTTGCGAAATCGTCATTTTTCTTCGTTAGGCTTCGTTTTTCCTGAGGAAAACTTGGGCAACCTGAGAACGCGCCGGGGCTGAAACACGACCGGGGGCTGTGTTCGATCGCCCTTTCGAGGAGGATTGCGCGCCGAATCTGGGTGCGTCGCCTTGATTCTGCCGACTCGCGCGGGCCGCGATTCCGTCTTTCGTCCGGCGCTCTTCGCCCGAGGCACGAAAAAACCGGGATGGATCGCTCCACCCCGGCTCAATACCGGCTCCAACCTGCCCGCGCAGCGCCTCAGCGCAGGATTCGCCCGCGCATCCGCCAGACCCCCGGCAGCAACACGGCAATATAGATCAGATCGACCACGATCAGGAACAGCCAGAGCTTGGTCAGCAAAAGCCCGACGCCGATCACCGTTCCCATCAGCGTCGCCACCACCCCCAGCCCCTTGAGCTTGAGAGACTTGGGCGAGAAGGTGCGCAGCCGCGAGATCATCAAAAGCCCCACGACCCCGAGCCAGAGCGCCGCCAGCATTGGCGCCGCACTTGCATCCACCCAGCCCTCAAAACTCAAAAACACCGGCAACAGCGCCAACAGCGCCCCTGCCGGGGCCGGAACGCCGGTAAAATGGGTCGTGCTCCCGCCCTCCTCGCCGCGCATCACATTGAAACGCGCAAGCCTGAGGCAGGCCGCCGCGGCATAGACAAGCACGAAGACCCAGCCGAGCGCATTGCCCTCCCCCATCGCGAACCGATAGACGAGCACCCCGGGGGCAACGCCGAAACAGAGAAAATCGGACAGGCTGTCAAGCTCGGCGCCAAATTCGGAGGTGGCCTTGAGACGGCGCGCGATCAGCCCGTCAAGGCCATCAATGGCCGCCGAAAAGAGCAGCAGCAGCACCGCCGTCTCGAACTTGCCCACCATGGCGAAGCGGATCGAGGTGAGCCCGAGGCACATGCCCGACAAGGTCACCAGATTGGGCAAAAGCATCAGGAACGGCATGCGCTCGCGGTCTTGCGGCTCTAGGCTCATCTTCTCTCCCGGATCCTCGGTCATGTCTTGCCGTCACTCAGTTGGCACAGCCCTCGCGCGGGCCCTCACGGCTGACGAGATCGGCAATCACCGTCTCCCCGGCAATCATCGTCTGCCCGATCGAGACCATCGGGTCCACCCCTTCGGGCAGATAGATGTCGAGCCGCGAGCCAAACCGGATGAGCCCGAACCGCTCGCCGGTTTTCAGCACCGCCCCCTCCTGCACGAAAGACACGATCCGCCGCGCCACAAGCCCGGCAATCTGCACCACGCCGTAGCGCAGCCCGTCGGCGGTTTCGACCGCGATGCCGTTGCGCTCGTTATCGCTTGAGGCCTTGTCGAGCGAGGCGTTCAGGAACAGCCCCTCGTGATAGGCGATCTTGGTGATCCGCCCCGCCATCGGCAAACGGTTCACGTGGCAGTTGAACACCGACATGAAAACCGAAACCCGGGTGAGCGGCTGATCGCCAAGGCCCAGCTCCGCGGGCGGCACGGCGGGCTCAAGGAGCGAGACGATCCCGTCGGCGGGCGAGACCATCAGCCCCGGACGCGCGGGCGTAACCCGCACCGGATCGCGGAAGAAGTAATAGACCCAGATCGTCAGCCCGGTGCCGATCCAGCCGAGCGGCGCCCAGATCAAAAACAGCACCACGGCAATTGCCGCGCCGATGCCGACAAATTTGGCCCCCTCGGGATGCATCGGCTTGATGAAGGTGGAAAGCATGGAAACGGACATCGCGAGCCTTTCTCTTTGGTCTTTCCGTCGGCGCCTTCCTAGCGCAACTCGACGCCGAAGGAAACGGGGGCGCGCGTGCTGTGCCGGGGTGCGACAGCGCGCCCCGCATCTCCGAGCAAAAGACTCGGATTGACATATCTGACAATTTTGCTCACCATCCGCGCCAAAGGAGGCCGCGATGATCGTCTGTCACTGCCAGCTTATCACCGACCGAGACATCCATGCCGCCATCGACTGGATGCGCGCATCGGATCGTTTTGCACTCATCACGCCCGGCAAGATTTACCGCGCCCTTGGCAAGCGGGCCGATTGTGGCGCCTGCATGCCGCTTTTCCTTGCCACGATGCAAAAGAATGCCAATCTGTCGGTTCCGGCAGAGCTGGCGGATGTGCCCGCCGAGCTTTGCAATCTGCGAATGCGATGAACCAGAGAGGATAAGGCATGAAAGGCGACGCGAAAGTTATTGACTATCTTAACGCAGCTTTGCGCTCCGAGCTGACGGCGATTTCGCAATACTGGGTGCATTTCCGGCTTCAGGAGGACTGGGGCCTGATGAAAATGGCCAAAAAGAGCCGGGCGGAATCGATCGAGGAGATGGGGCATGCCGACAAGCTGATCGCGCGGATCCTGTTTCTTGAGGGGCATCCGAATCTGCAAAAGCTCGATCCGTTGCGGATTGGCGAGGGCCCGCGCGAAACGCTGGAATGCGATCTCGCCGGGGAGCACGACGCGCTCACGCTTTATCGCGAAGCGCGCGATTACTGCGCCGAAGTCGGGGATGTGGTGTCAAAGAACATCTTTGAAGAGCTGATCACCGACGAAGAAGGGCATGTGGATTTTCTCGAAACCCAGATTGGCCTTTACGACCGGCTCGGCCCCTCGGGCTTTGCGCTGCTCAATGCCGCGCCGATGGACGAGGCGGACTGACGCGCCTGAAATATTTCGCTTCGCTTGCGCGAAGCGACCCGCCGGGGGGCGTTGCCCCCCGGACCCCCCAGGATATTTGCAGCAAGATGAAAGGGAAAACGTGCCCCTGCCGGGGGCGGACAGGCCGATCCATTTCCGGCCATGTCAGGCAGGGCCGCACCGCTGCGGCGTGGGGCGGTGGCAATGTGTTGACGAAGAGGCCGGGCGCAAGCGCCCCGGCGGGGCGATTTTCCGCGTGCGGAGCCCTTGAGACCTGCGGGAGACAAAGCCCCCCGCCTGCGCCGCTTCGCCCCAAGGTCACTTCGCTTCGAAGGCGCAGCCGGTCTTGACGCCAAGTTTGCCCAGCACCATCGCCGCCGGGCAGAAGCCGGTGAAGGCCGATTGGATGAGGTTCACCCCGATGAACACCGTAAACCACAGAAAATAAACGGAAACGGTCCAGGTCAGGATCACGCTGACAAGCACCATGATGCCGGCAAAGACGAGAACGGCACGGTCGAGAGTCATGGGAAGCTCCGGTTGTTGCAAGAAAGACGATCAGATCCTTCCCAGCTAGCATTCCCGCGCATCAAATTCAAGTTCGGGAATATTTGAGGCGCTTGACCTTCCCGAAACCCGCCGCAAGTGATGAGGAAAGGAGACCGGCATGGCCAGCACCAAGTTCATCGTCGAAGGAATGCACTGCGGTGCCTGCACCGGACGGGTGGAACGCGCGCTCGCAGCCGAGCCGGGGGTTCAGACCGCAAGCGCCAATCTGGTGGCGCGCTCCGTGCGGGTCGAATTTGAGGCTCCGGCAACGGCCGGCTCTCTCGCAGAGGCGCTCGAAAAGGCAGGCTATCCCGCCGCACAGACCGAAACGCGGCTCGAGATCGACGGGATGAGTTGCGCAAGCTGCTCGGGCCGGGTCGAGCGGGCGCTTGCCGCTACGCCGGGCGTGCTCTCTGCGGCCGTGAACCTCGCCACCCGCACCGCGACCATCCAGTATGCCCAGGGCGCCATCGCCCCCTCGGAGCTTGCTCAGGTGGTCAGCGCCGCGGGCTATCCGGCGCGCGTTTCGAGCCCCGAGGCGCCCGCAGAGCCGATGACCACGCGCCAGATCACCGAGGCCCGCAGCTTGCGCAACCGCTTTCTGCTGGCGGCAATGCTGACCGCGCCGGTCTTTTTCCTCGCCATGGGGCCGCATCTTTACCCGCCGCTCCATCACAGCCTCGCCCGGACATTGGGCGAAGACCGCATCCAGGAAATCCAGTTCCTGTTCACCACGCTCGTTTTGCTCTTTCCCGGGCGGATGTTCTTCCGCCTCGGCCTGCCCGCCCTCGCCCGGCTCGCGCCCGAGATGAACTCTCTCGTCGCGCTTGGCGCCGGGGCGGCCTATCTCTACTCCAGCATGGTGGTGCTGACGCCGCGCCTGCTGCCGCCCGGCAGTTTTGATGTTTATTTCGAGGCGGCGGCGGTGATCGTGACGCTGATCTTGCTCGGGCGCTGGCTCGAAGCCCGCGCCAAGGGGCAGGCAGGGGCGGCGATCTCGCGCCTCATCGGGCTGCGCCCCGCCACCGCGCGGGTGCTGCGCGACGGCACGGTGATCGAGCTGCCCATTGAAGAACTCGCCCCCGGCGATCTGGTCGAGCTGGCCCCCGGCGCGCGCATCGCGGTGGATGGCGTCGTCACCGAAGGCACCGGTTTCGTCGATGAAAGCATGCTCACCGGCGAGCCCATCCCGGCGGAAAAGGCCCCGGGCAGCGCCGTCACCGGCGGCACCGTGAACGGCACCTCTGCGCTGACTTTCCGCGTCACCGCCACCGGCACCGATACCGTGCTGGCCCGCATCATCGCGCTGGTCGAAGAGGCGCAGGGACAAAAACTGCCGGTGCAGGCGCTGGTCGACAAGGTCACCCGCGTCTTTGTGCCCGCGGTGATGGCCCTTTCCACCCTCACCTTTCTGGTCTGGTTCAGCCTCGGGCAGGGCCTTTCCGCTGCGCTCGTGGCCGCGATCTCGGTGATGATCATCGCCTGCCCCTGCGCGATGGGCCTTGCCACACCGGTCTCGATTCTCGTCGGCACCGGGCGCGGCGCGGAACTGGGCCTGTTGTTCCGCCGCGGCGACGCGCTGCAGCGCCTCGCCGAGGTCGAGACCGTCGCCTTTGACAAGACCGGCACGCTCACCGAGGGCCGCCCGGCCCTGACCGCAATCTTCCGCGCGACAGACAAGACGGAAGACGAGATCCTCCGGCTTGCCGCAGGCGCCGAGGCGCGCTCCGAGCACCCGCTGGCCCATGCCGTCGTTGCCGCCGCCGAGGCGCGCGGGCTCCCCCCCGCCCGCGCCCGCAAGGTAAGCGCCACGCCGGGGCGCGGCCTTTCTGCCGAGGTCGAGGGACACCAGATCCTGCTGGGCAATGCCGCGGCACTGACTGAGGCGGGGATCGACACCACAGCCCTGAACAAAGCCACGGAAGCCTTTGCACAGGCAGGCAAAACCCCGGTCCTTGTGGCGCTTGAAAGCGTGCCCGTCGCGGTGCTGGCGCTCGAAGATCCGCCCAAGGCCCATGCCGCCGACGCCGTCACATCGCTCAAAAACCAAAGCCTTTCCGTGGCGATGATCTCGGGCGATGCGCAGGCCACGGCAGAGGCCGTCGCACGCGGCCTCGGGATTGACCACGTGACCGCGGGCGTGCTGCCTGCGGGCAAGGTCGCGGCGATTGCGGCGCTCAAAGCGCGTGGCGCCACCGCCTTTGTGGGCGATGGCATCAATGACGCACCCGCGCTTGCCGCCGCCGATGTTGGCCTGGCGCTCGGCTCGGGCACCGATGTGGCGATCGAGGCCGCCGAAGTGGTGATCACCGGTGCCGATCCGCGCGGCGCGGCGCGCGCCGTGGCGCTTTCGCGCGCGGTGATGCGCAACATCCGCCAGAACCTGTTCTGGGCCTTCGCCTACAATACCGCGCTGATCCCGGTGGCGATGGGCGTGCTCGTGCCCTTCGGCGGGCCCGGCCTTTCGCCGATGCTGGCGGCGGGGGCGATGTCGCTCTCTTCGGTCTTTGTGGTCACAAATGCGCTGCGGCTGCGCCGCGCCGCGGGCTGAACCGCCATCGGCAAAGCTCCGCCCATCGCGCCCGCGTGAACGAAAATCCTTTTGCCGCAGCCCTCACGGCTCTGTATCAGGGGTGAAACGAGCCCGTGAAGTCCAGAACCGATGCCCGGAGGCAAAATGCTTTCTCGCCGTTCCCTTCTGCTCGGCGCCGCCGCGCTGACCGGCCTTTCGGCCTGCGGAAATGCCAGAATGTCCTCGAAGAGCCCGCCCGATGTGGCGGGTCTGCACGCCGGGGAAACCCCCGAACTGCGCCACCAGATCAACACCTGGGCCGATCATTATGAGGTGCCCCGCACCCTCGTGCACCGGATTGTGCAGCGCGAGAGCGGCTACAACCCCGGCGCCCGCAATGGCCCCTATTACGGGCTGATGCAGATCCTGCCGCAAACCGCACGCGGCATGGGGTTCTCGGGCGAGCCCACCCAGTTGCTCAAAGCCGACATGAACCTGCGTTACGGCGTCAAATATCTGCGCGGCGCCTGGCTTTGTGCCGATGGCGACGAGGCGGCTGCGGTGATGTGGTATGCGCGCGGCTATTATTACGAAGCAAAGCGGCGCGGCATTCTCGATGATGTCGGGATGCGTGCCTGAGACGGAAACGATCCCTCATGAGCCACCTGCCCCGCCGGCCCTCCGGCGGGGCTTTTTGCTGTCATTCGGCGGCCCGCAGCACCCGCGCCGGACGCGCGGCCAGAGGGCCGAGCGCGAAGAGCGTGCCCGCCAGCAACACCGCGACGATCCCCCCGGCCACCACCAACAGAGCGGCCAAAGGATCAAAGCGGAACGTGCTCTCCATCACCTGCGTGAGCACCGCCCAACCGGCAAGCGAGCCAACCGCAACCGCAATCGCCCCGGCCGCCGCCCCCAACAGGACCGCGCGCAGCGCGAAAGAGCGCAGGATCAGCCCGCGCGTGGCGCCAAGCACTTTCAAAAGTGCCGCTTCACGCGCGCGCGCATCTTCCCCGGCGGCGGCGGCCCCCAACAGCACGGCAAAGCCCGTGAGCAACGTGACAGAGGCCGCGACCGATACCGCCGTGGCAATCGCGCCGAGCGCCTCGCTCACCCGCGCCAGCGCCTCGCGCACCGGCACCGCCGTCACCGTGGGAAACTCTTTCGCCATCAGCCGCAACAGCCCCGCCTCTGCCGCCGCGGGCGCATAGACTGTGGCCAGGTCGTTATGCGGCGCCCCCGAGATCGCCGCCGGATCGAAGGTCAGCACAAAGCCGATCCCCATGGTCGAAAAATCGACATCGCGAAACGAGGTGATGGTCGCGATGATGTCGCGCCCGAGAATGTTCACGGTGAGCCTGTCGCCCAGCTTCAGGCCAAGTTCCTTGCCCTCTTCGGCGGAAACCGAGACCAGCGGCGGCCCGGCGTAATCCTGCGGCCACCATTCCCCTTCGGTGAGCGGCTCGCGCGGGGTCTCGGCAAAGGTCACGCCGCGGTCGCCGCGCAAAACCCAATGCTCGCCCGCCACCTTGCGCGCCTCCACGCCGTTGATCTCGGTGACAATGCCGCGCAGCATCGGCACGGTATCAACCCGGCTCACCCCCTCCTGCGCCATCAACCGGGTGACAAGCGCGTCCCGTTCGGGGGGCGGAATGTCGAGCAGGAAAAACGCGGGCGCCTCACGCGGGAGTTCTTGCGCGATCGCGCCGCGCAACCCGCTTTGCACCTGCGCCACGGCGGAGAGCACCGAGAGCCCGAGCCCGAGCGCAAGGATCACCGCTGTCGCCTCCGAGCGCGGCGCGCCAATGGCGGCAAGCGCGGCATGAAGCGCGGGCCTGCGCGTGGAGAGCGGCGCAAGCCGCCGCGCGAGCTTGCGGATCGCCACCGCCGCCCCGGCAAGGAGCACCAGCGCCCCCGCCACGCCCCCCAGCGTTGAAAGCGTCAGCACCGGCAGGCCGGAGAACAGCACCGCCGCGAGCAAAAGCGCCCCGGTCAGCCCCGCAATGAGCGCCAGCGTGCCTTTGGGCGGCAGGCCGCGCCGCGCGGTTTCGCTTTCGCGGTAAAGCGTTGCGGCGCGCAATTCACTCAGCCGGGCAAGCGGCCAAAGCGCAAAGATCGCGGCGGTAAGCGCGCCATAAAGCGCCGCCTCGATCAGCGGGCGCAGCGCCAGCCCGACCTTGATCGGCACCGGCATCACCGCCGAAATGAGCCCGGAGAACGCAAGGATCGCCCCCGCCCCCAGCACAAGCCCCGCGATCACGCCCAAAAGCGTCAATGCCGCAAGCTGGATCAGAAACACCGCCCGGATCGTGCCCCCCGAGGCGCCAAGGGCGCGCAGCGTGGCGATGGTCGCGGATTTGCGGGCGATCCAGGCCTGCACCGTGGCAAAGATGCCGACGCCGCCCACCGCAAGCCCGGCAAGCCCCACCAGCACGAGGAACGAGCCGAGCCGGTCGGTGAACCGCTCGACGGAGGGCGCGGCGTGGGTCTCGTCGGCCCATTTCATCCCCGCCCCCTGAAAGCGCGTGAGCGCCGCGGCTTTGAGGGCGGCAATGTTCTCGCCTTCGGGCAGCAGCACACGGTATTTCGTCTCGTAAAGTGTTCCCGGTGCGAGAAGCGGCGTGCCCTCCAGCGCCGAGAGCGCCACGACCGAGCGCGCGCCAAATGACATGCCCGCACGCGCCGCATCGGGCTCGCGCAGGAGCCGCGCCATCAAAACGAAGGTTTCGCCCCCGATCTTGAACCGGTCCCCGACCCTCAGCCCAAGCCGGTCGGCCAGCACCGGGTCCAGAAAAGCACCGGGCGTGCCCCCCTGCCCCGCCAGCGCATCCCCCCCGACCGGCGGATCGAGCACGGCCTGCCCCAAGAGCGGCCAGGCCCCGTCCACGGCCTTCAGTTGCGTCAGCGCGGTCTCGGCGCCATCCGCCGTGCTCGCCATCGAGCGCATCTCGACCAGCTCGGAAAACTGCGCCGCGTGCTCCGCGATCCAGCCGCGCTCTTCGGCGGTGGCGCGGCGATAGGTGAACTCCAGCTCGGCCTGACCGCCGAGCATTACCGCCCCTTCGGAGGCAAGACCCGCCTTGATCGCCTCGCGCACCTCGCCCACCGCGGCAATCGCGGCAACACCCAGTATCAGGCACAGAAGAAAGATCCGAAACCCCTTGAGCCCGCCGCGCAGCTCCGCCCGCGCGATCCGCAGTGCAAGCCTCATGCGAGCGCCCCCTCGGCCAGCACGCCATCGGCCAGATGCACCAGCCGTGCGCAGCGCGCGGCAAGGTCGGCGGCATGGGTCACAAGCACAAGCGTTGCCCCGGTCTGCGCCTGCAGGTCGAACAACAGCTCGATGATCGCGGCGCCGTTTTTCGCATCAAGGTTGCCGGTCGGCTCATCGGCGAGCAAAATCGCCGGGCGCGGTGCCACGGCGCGCGCCAAGGCCACGCGTTGCTGCTCGCCGCCCGACATTTCGGCGGGGTAATGGCCATGGCGATGCCCAAGCCCGACCCGATCCAGCTCGGCCTTCGCGCGCGCCTGCGCATCCGCCACGCCGGCAATTTCGAGCGGCAGGGCAACATTTTCGAGCGCGGTCATCGTCGGAACAAGGTGGAAAGACTGGAACACGATGCCCATATTCCCCCTGCGGAAGCGCGCCAGATCATCTTCGCTCATCGCGGTGAGATCCCGCCCCAGCGCCGTAACCTGCCCCCCGGTGGCGCGCTCGAGCCCGCCCATCAGCATCAGGAGCGATGACTTGCCAGAGCCCGATGGCCCCACCAGCCCCACGCTTTCGCCCTTCACGATGTCGAGCGTGATGCCACGCAAGATCTCGACCGGGCCCGCGTTTCCTGCGAGCGTCAAACGTGCATCCTTGAGGGAGAGAACCGTGTCGGTCATGAAAACCTGCCTGTCAGTCGTTTCAAAGGGATATGGGGTCTTGCGCGCCCCGGGCAAGGTTTTGGCCGCCGGGATGGTGACGTTTTCTCTCACGCTTTCGGGGGCGAGCGCCGGGCCGGTGACCCTGCTGGCCGTGGGCGACAGCCTGACCCAGGGCTACGGGCTCCCCCCCGGTGAGGGCCTTGTGCCGCAACTGGAGCAGTGGCTCACCACCCATGGCGCCGAGGTGACGGTGATCAATGCCGGGGTCTCGGGCGATACGACCTCGGGCGCGCGGGCGCGCCTTGGCTGGTCGCTCACGCCAGAGGTGGACGCGGTGATCATCGCGCTTGGCGGCAATGACATGCTGCGCGGCCAGCCGCCCGAACAGGCGCGCGCAAACCTTGATGCGATGCTTGCCGAAGTGACGGCAAAGGGGCTGCCGGTGGCGCTCGTGGGCCTGACGGCGCCGGGCAATTACGGGGCGGACTATCAGACGAAATTCAACGCGATCTGGCCCGAGCTCGGGGCAAAATACGATGCCGTCGTCGTTGACAACCTGCTCGGCCCGATTGCCGCAAAAAGCCCCGAAGAGCGTGCCCGCGCGGGGCTGATGCAGGCCGACGGCATTCACCCCTCGGCCGAAGGGGTGACGCTTGTGGTCGAGGCGCTTGGCCCGAAGGTGCTGGAATTGCTCGCGCAGGTGCCCCCCGCGCGGTGATCAGCGGCGCCGGTCCAGCGCGACAAGGAGCCCCGCGCCCACAAGGCTGAGCCCGGCACCAAGGAAGGCCGCGAGGCCATAGCCCGACAGGGCCGCGCCAATGGCGAAAACCGCCGCCGAGACACCGTCGCCCGCGAGCTTTTGCAGCGCCATGAGCGAGGCGCCCGCGCCGGGCCGTTCTGCCATCAACTCCTGCAAATAGGCCATCGGCTGGGTCAGCACGATCGCGCCACCGATCGCCCCCGAGAGCGTGAGCGCCCAGACCGCGGGGCTTTCGGCGAGGATCGGAATGCCGGCAAGGTGGATGGCGTAAAGCACCGCGCCGAAGAAGATCAGCCAGGTCTGGCGGATGCGGCCAATCACGAAGGGCAGCGCCAGCATGAAGGGCACCTCAAGCCCCGCCATGATGCCTGCATAAAGCGCCGTGTCAGAGGGGCCGCGAAACGGGATCGCCGCGAAGACAAGGCCGACCACGACCATGTAGAGCATCACCGCGCCATTGATCGCGCCGAGGGCAAGCACCCGCACCAGCACCGTGGGCTGCGAGATCTCGCGCAGCGCGGCGCGGAAGCTCAGCCCCGAGGGCGCATCGGCCCAGGCTGTTGCCCCGTCGCGCGGCCAGAACCGCCAGGTCAGCGCCAGCATCAGCACCGCAAGGACAAGGCACACCGGATAAACCACGGTAAGCGGCGTGCCGGTGCGAAACACCACCGACCAGATCGGCAGCACCACGACCCAGGGGAGCGCAAAGAGCGCGCGCAGCGTGGAGAGCACCGCCGGGCGTTCCTCGGGCGGGCAGGTCGAGGCGGCAAGCCGCGCGAGCGCGAACACCTGACCGAAGATCGCCCCCGAGATCGGGAGGAGCAGCGCATGTGCCAGCACGAAAACCGGCGTGGTCGGGAACAGCGTCACAAGCGCGGTGCCAAAGGTGAGCGCACCAATCGCCATCAGCGCGATTTGGCGGCGGTTCGCGCGTTGATCGGCGCGGATGCCAAAAATCACCGAGGCGGCGACCGCCACAACCGCCGCCATCACCAAAAGCCCCGAAAAGGCACGATCGGAAAGCCCGAACCGCGTGACGGCAAGCGAAGACACATAGGGCGCGAGCGTTGCCGCATGGGCCCCAAAGAGCACAAGAAGTGCTGCGGCAAGGCGCAGCGCAGGAAGCCGCATCAGCGGGCGGAAGGGCGTGAAAAGCGTCATGATGCCGCGATCCATGCGCCGCGGCAGCGCGAAGTTCAAGGGCTTACGGCAGCACTTTGCCGGGGTTCAAAATCCCCTTCGGGTCGAGCGCCGCCTTGATTGCGGCCATCATTTGCAGCGCTACCGGGTCTTTGTGCGCCGCCATCGTCGCGCGCTTGGAGATCCCCACCCCGTGTTCGGCCGAAAAACTGCCGCCCAAGGCCACCGCCTCTTCGGTCACGGCAGCGCGGATCGCCGCGCCAAGGCCCGGATCAGAGCGCGAAGGATAAGCGGTGTAATGCAGGTTGCCATCGCCCAGATGGCCGATCACCAGCTCCTCCGCCTCTGCATCAAGCGCGGCAAGGCGCGGCGTCATCCGGGTGAGAAAAGTCTCCAGCCGGTCCAGCGGCAGCGCAATATCGCAATCGACGATATCGGGCGTGGTGAAGGTGATCTCGGCCGCCAGTTCGCGCATTTGCCAGAGCTTGCTGCGCTGCGCCGCCGATTGCGCGATCACCGCATCCTTGAGCCGCCCCGCCGCAAGCGCGGCGCCCAACAGCGTTTCGAGCCGCGCCACCGGGCTCACGCTCGCCCCGGTATCGGTGGGGGTGGTGGTGGCGATCTCGACCAGCAGGTTGACCGCGGCGGGCGGGAACGGGCAGGCAAGCCCCGGGCGGGCGCGCGCCAACCGGTCCATGTAGCGCTCGGGCATGAATTCGAACGCTTCGACGGCACCGCCGGTCGCCACCTGGATCGCATTGAGCAGCGCCAAAGCATCGGCCAGCGTATCAAGGCCCACAAGCGCCGTGGCATAGGCGGTGGGCGCCGGGGTGAGCTTGAGCACCGCGGCGGTGATGATACCAAGCGTGCCCTCTGCGCCGATGATCAGATCCCGCAGGTCGTAGCCGGTATTGTCCTTGTGCAGCCCGGTAAGCCCGTTCCAGATCCGGCCATCGGCCAGCACCACCTCAAGCCCGAGGCAAAGCGCGCGCGCCGAACCATAGCGCACCACGTTCGAGCCACCGGCATTGGTGGACAAAAAGCCCCCCACCATCGCCGACCCCTTGGCGCCGAAAGTGAGCGGGAAGGCCAGCCCATGGCCTGCAGCCAGATCATGCAGCGTTTCCAGCACCACGCCCGCCTCGGCCACCACGGTGCGCGTGTCGGGGCTGATCTCGCGCACCCGGTTGAGCCGCGCAAGCGAGAGCATCAGCGCCCCCTCGGCAAAGGTGCCGCCATTGAGCCCGGTATTGCCCGCCACCGGCACCACCTTGGTGCCACTTTCATGGGCAAGGCGGAGCACTGCCGCCACCTCTTCGGTGCTGGCCGGGCGCACCACCGCAAGCGGCGTCCACCGGTAATGGCCGGTCCATTCCCGCCCAAACCCCGCCGCCTCGGCGCCGGTGAGCACATGGTCAGGGCCGAGGATCTCGGCAAGCTGGGCGATCAGGTCCATCACAGTTCCACATGATATGAAAGGGCCGGAAAGAAGTCTGTGCTTCTTCCCGGCCCGAGGTCCAGAAGGGCTCAGTGGCTCAGCATCGCCAGCTGAAGAAATCAGCCGGTGCCGCGGCGAGCATGCGCTTGGCGAGCTCTTCGCCCAGCCGTTCGCCATCGGTGGCGGGGCCGCGAATCGCATCGGCAATCGCTTCCGAACCATCGGGGCGCAGGATCTCGCCGCGCAGCCAGATCTCGTCGCCGTCGATGATCGACAGGCCCGCAATCGGCGTCTCGCAAGAGCCATCGAGCGTGCGCAGGAAGGCGCGTTCGCAGGCGAGCCGCAGCCCCGAGGGGCCATCCATCAAGGGCAAGAGCAGTTCGGCGCAACGTTCGTCAGCGATCCGGCGCTCGATGCCAATGCAGCCCTGCGCCACGGCGGGCAGCATCTCTTCGGGCTCGATCGAGGATTTCGCCACATCCGACATGCCAAGACGGTTCAGACCGGCGCGCGCAAGGAAGGTGGCATCGGCCACGCCGTCTTGCAGTTTTTTCATCCGGGTCTGCACGTTGCCGCGGAACTCGACCATCTTCAGATCGGGGCGGCGATAGGCGAGTTGCGCACGGCGGCGCAGCGACGAGGTGCCGACCACGGCGCCCTCGGGCAGGGCATCGAGCGAGTCGTATTTCAGCGACACGAAGGCGTCGCGGGTGTCTTCGCGCGGCAGGTAGCAGTTGAGGATCAGTCCCTCGGGCTGCACCGTCGGCATGTCCTTCATCGAATGCACGGCAATATCAATGCCGCCGGAGATCATCGCCTCTTCGATCTCTTTGGTGAAGAGGCCTTTGCCCCCCACCTCTTTCAAAGGCTTGTCGGCGGCGATCAGGGCCGCGTTGTCGCCCGAGGTCTTGATCACGACGATCTCGAAGGCGTCTTCGGGCAGATCATGCGCGGCCATGAGCCGCGAACGGGTCTCAAAGGCTTGCGCGAGCGCCAGAGGGCTGCCGCGGGTGCCGATCTTCAGCGGGGCTTTGGGCGAGGGCATCTGTTCCATACGCTTGGCATATCCGCGTCAGATTGCCCGCGCAAGCTTTACAAGTGTCAACAAGACTTGACATTCAGCCGCAGGGGACGATGAAAGAGAGCAAGTAAGGAGGCCTCCATGACCGACAAGACGATGCTGCGCGCCCTCAAGGGTGAAGTTCTTCCCACGCCCCCGGTTTGGCTGATGCGGCAGGCGGGCCGTTATCTGCCCGAATACCGGGCCACGCGCGCGCAGGCGGGCGACTTCCTTTCGCTGTGCTACACGCCCGATCTGGCGGCGGAAGTGACGCTGCAACCGATCCGCCGCTATGGCTTTGACGCCGCGATCCTGTTTGCCGATATCCTGCTTTTGCCGCAAGCGCTCGGGCTCGATCTGTGGTTTGAAACCGGCGAAGGGCCGCGCATGTCCACCGTCACTTCGATGGCGGGCGTGAAGGCGCTCAAGGGCAAGGATGACATCCACGACAAGCTCGCCCCGGTCTATGAGACCTGCCGCATCCTCGCGCGCGAGCTGCCGAAAGAAACCACCTTCATCGGCTTTGCCGGCATGCCCTGGACCGTCGCCACCTACATGATCGCGGGCCGCGGCTCGAAAGATCAGGCCGCCGCGCACAAGCTCAAGGACACCGACCGCGCCGCCTTCTCGGCGCTGATCGACGCCGTCACCGATGCAACGATCGAATATCTCTCCAAGCAGGTCGAAGCGGGCTGCGAAGTCGTCAAGCTCTTCGACAGCTGGGCCGGCTCGCTCAAAGGGCAGGATTTCGAAGATTTCGCGGTCGAACCGGCCAAGCGCATCACCGCAGAGCTGAAAGCGCGCTTCCCCGGCCTGCCGGTCATCGCCTTCCCGCGCGAAGCGGGCGAGGGCTATATCGGCTTTGCGAAAAAGACCGGCGCCGATTGCGTGGCGATCGACAATTCGGTCTCGCCCGAATGGGCCGCCGCGAATGTGCAAAAAGACGGCTGCGTGCAGGGCAACCTCGACCCGTCCTATATGGTGACGGGCGGGCAGGCGCTGGTCGAAGCCACGCAGAAGGTGGTGGCGGCGTTCAAGAACGGGCCGCATATCTTCAACCTCGGCCATGGCATCACCCCCGAGGCCGACCCGGAAAACGTCACGCTCCTGATGGAAACCATCCGCAAGGGCTAAGCTGCGGTCGGGGAGACCAAAGCAAAAGGGGGCCACGCGGCCCCCTTTTTATGTCGATTGTCAGGCCCTGTGTCAGGCCTTGCGCGGCTTTTTCGGTCCGGGCTTGCCGGGTTTCGGCCCGGGCCCCGGCTTCGCGCCATATTTCGCTTTCGGCTTGCCGTCCTTGGCGGCGGCACCATGGCCCCCCTCACGCGCCCAGGGCGCGGCCTTGCGGCCCTTGGGCGCCGCGCCATCGGGTTTGCGGGCCGGGCGCTCTGCCGGCTCGAACCGCGCCTCACCCTCGGCACGCTCCTCGCGCGGCGGCCCCTTGCGATGCGGCTTCGGCGCCGGTTTGTCGCCATAGCTGCGCGCCGCATAAGGCTTTTTCTCGTAGGGCTTGCGCTCGGCGCGCTCGCCCCCCTTGTTGCCCCAGCGCGCGGGCTTCGGCGCCGGGCGGTCGAGCCCCTCGGGCATGCCCGGCAGCGTCTCGACGGTGCATTTGCCTTCCATCACCCGGTCAGGACCGAGCCCCGCCTCGAACCGCGCGGCCATGCTTTCATGGATCTGCACGAAGGTCTCGTCCTGCATCACCCGGATCATGCCGATGTCGCGGCGGGTCAGATCCCCCGCGCGGCACAGCATCGGCAAAAGCCATTTCGGATCGACCCATTGGTCATGCCCCATCGAGAGCCGATACCAGCGCGCGGCACCAAATTCTTCGCGCGCCCGCGGCTTCGGCCCCTCGCCCACCGTCATCGGCACGATATCTTCGGGCGGGGTCCGCGCGGCGCGGAACTGGCGCAGCACCGCTGCCGCCAGTTGCTTGGCCGGAAACGCCGCCAGCAACCGCTCGACCGCGTCGAATTCCTCAGCCGTCACCGGCTCGGTGAGGCCGGGCTCGGTCAGCATCCGCTCTTCGTCCCGCGCGAGAATCGCCTCCGGCGTCGGCGCGGTATCCCAGGTCACGGCAACGCCCGCCTCGCGGATCAGCCGCTCGGCCTTGGCGCGAATATTCGCCGGCACGACAATCGCCGAAAGCCCCTTGCGCCCGGCGCGACCGGTGCGGCCCGACCGGTGCAAAAGCCCCTCGCGGTTCATCGGCAGATCGGCGTGGATCACCAGTTCAAGCCCCGGCAGGTCAATGCCGCGCGCAGCCACATCGGTGGCAATGCACACCCGCGCCCGCCCGTCGCGCATCATCTGCAGCGCGCGCGAGCGCTCATCCTGCGTCAGTTCCCCCGACAGCGCCACCACCGAAAAGCCGCGGTTGAGAAGCCGCCCGGTCAGATGCGCCACGGCCGCGCGCGTCGAGCAAAACACGATCGCCCGCTCCGCCTCATGGAAGCGCAACAGGTTCACGATCGCATTTTCCCGGTCGCTGCGGTCCACCAGAAGCGCGCGGTAGTCAATGTCGGCATGGCTTTCGCGCGCGGTGATGGTGGAAATCCGCTCCGCCTCGCGCTGGAACGTGCCCGCCAGCCGCTCGATCTCGCGCGGGACGGTGGCCGAAAACATCAGCGTGCGGCGGTTCTCGGGCGAGGATTCGAGAATGAATTCCAGATCTTCGCGGAAGCCAAGGTCAAGCATCTCATCGGCCTCGTCGAGCACCACCGCAGAGAGCGCGGCCAGATCAAGCGCACCGCGCCGGATATGGTCGCAAATCCGCCCCGGCGTGCCCACAACGATATGCGCGCCGCGTTCGAGCGCGCGGCGCTCGGCGCGGGCATCCATGCCGCCCACGGCGCCCGCGATCACCGCCCCCGCGCCCGCATAAAGCCAGCCCAGCTCGCGGCTCACCTGCATCGCAAGCTCGCGCGTCGGCGCCACGACCAGCGCACGCGGCAAATCGGGGTAAGGCGAAATCCCCGACTCGCCGATCAATTCGTCCGCCATCGCCAAGCCAAAAGCGACGGTCTTGCCCGACCCCGTCTGCGCCGAAACGAGCAGGTCGCGCCCCGCGATCTCGGGTTTCGTCACCGCCTCCTGCACCGGCGTGAGGGCTTCATAGCCTCGCGCGACCAGCGCCTGTGCGAGCGCTGCGGGAAGATGGGGAAACTCGGTCATGGGGGCGCTTTCATATGGCGGAAAGGGCGGCTTCTACGCTCCTTCCGCCTGAAAAGAAAGCCCAGAGTGCAAAGAGCCTGAAAATACTGCCCTTCGACTTTGTGCAAATATCCCGGGGGGTGAATTGCCCAAAGGGCAAGAGGGGGGCAGCGCCCCCCTGCCCGGGCTTGCCAAGCGCGGTCGCAACGGGAAAGATGCGCCCAACCACGGAGGCCCTCATGCGCATGCTCCCGCTTCTCACCCTGTTCGCCCTTGGCACTCTTGCCGGCTGCGGCACGCCGCAAGAGCGCTGCATCCAGCGCGAAACCCGCGAATTGCGCAACTTGCAATCGCTCCAGGCCGAAGTCGAGGGCAACCTCGCGCGCGGCTATGCCTATGAAGACTATGAGGTGCCGATGACCCGTTGGGAGGTCTGCGGCATGGACCGGATCAGCCGCGCCGATGGCACGGTGATCGAGAAATCGCGCATGTGCCTTGAGGATTACACCGTCACCCGCACCCGGCAGGTGCCGATCGACCCGGCCGCCGAAGCGCGCAAGCGCGACGGGCTCAGGGCCAAGATCCGCGCCCTCACCCCGGCCGCCAATTCCGCGGTGGCGGCCTGCAAGGCCAGCTATCCCGAGTGATCAATAGGCGGGCACGCAGACCGGATCGAGAAGGCCTCGCCCGCCGTCGACGGTGACGATCTGCCCGGTGACAAAGCCCGCGCCGGGCGAGGCCAGATATTGCACCGTGTCGACCAGCTCCGAGGCGGCGGCGATCCGGCCCAGCGGCGTGCCCTCGGCAATCGCGCCGCGCCACGGCGTGTTTTCCTTCAACGCCACTTGCAGCGAGGCGCTCATCAGCGAGGCAAAAGCCACGCCATTCACCCGGATCCGGTGCGGCGCCAACGCCACTGCCAGCGCCCGCGTCGCCTGATCCTGCGCCGCGCAGGCAATGGAATAATTGAGCAATTGCGGCTGGTTGCGGCAGCCCGCGAGGGTCGAGACATTGATGATCGAGCCAAGCTCCCCCTCGCTCCGCTCTTCCTTCTCGGCCTGCGCGATCATCCGCTTCGCGGTCATCTGCGCGAGCCGCAGGCTCGATTTCATGTTCTGGGCCAGCATCTCGTCAAGCCCGGTGTCGGAGGGGTCGAGCGGATCGGGCGTGGGCGCGAAAACCCGCGCGGCATTGACCAAAATGTCAATCCGTTCAAAGGCATCCACGGCAGCCGAAAGCAGATTGGCGGCGGTGAGCTTTTCACACAGGTTGCCGGTGAACAGCCGCACCGGGCCGTTTTCATCGCGCGCCGCATCGCCCCATTCGGCCTGCAGCCGCGCCTCGTCGATATCGGCGCAGATCACATGCGCGCCCCGGTCAAGGAAGTGGCGCGCGATGGCAAGGCCGATGCCGTTGGCGGCACCGGTGACGATTGTGGTCTTGCCGGAAATGGCGAGGGTCATGCAGGCTCCTTTGGCCGCTTCGGGGGAACCGATCTCAGCGCCGGCTGCGCACGACGCGGCGGGTTTTCACCGGTTCGGGCGCGGCGGCGGGCGGCTTGCCCGCATGGGCAATCGGCCGTTCGGCATGGAAGATACGGAAGGCGCCGTCGCGCCCGGTGGGCGGGGTGATCTCGGTCACTTCGTGGAAACGCTCGCGCAGCACCGCCTCATAGGGCAGATGCCGGTTCGCCACCATCCAGAGGCTGCCCGAAAGCGAGAGCATGCCCGCCGCCGCACGGATGAACGCGGCCCCAAGGGCGGGATCGGCGGCGCGGGTGGTGTGGAAAGGCGGGTTCATCACCACGCAAAGCGGCCGCGGATCGGCAGGGGTGAAACTGCGCGCATCGGCCCAGTGAAACACGGCCCGCGGATCGGTCACGTTCTGGCGCGCGCAGTCGAGCGCGGCGGCCTCCGCCTCAACGAGGTCGAGCCGCTCCACCCCCTGCCGCGCAAGGATCTGCGCGGAGAGCCAGCCCCAGCCGGCGCCAAGGTCAACCACACGGGCCGGCAGATGCTCGGGCAGGCACGCCGCCAGAAGCGCCGAGCCGCGGTCGATGCCCTCGGCGGAAAACACGCCGGGCAGCGTGGTAAAGCCCTCCGCCGGGGTGATCGGCGCTGCGGCCCATGCCGCAAGCGCCTTTGGCGCGGCGGCAAAGGCAAAGATCTTGCCATGCGCCTTGGAGATCGGGTCGGAGACGGCGATCTGTGCGCGCAAATCCTTGAGCAGGGAATCGATGCCGTCGGTCTTTTGCCCGTCCACAAAGATCGGCCCGCCCGGCGTCACAAGGGAACAGGCGGCGGCCAGAAGCGCGCGCGCCTCGGCCTTGGCGCGGGGCACAAACACCACCGCCGCCGCATAGCGCCCCTCGGGCGCGGGAGAGACCTCGAAACCGCGCGCCTTGAGCGCATCGTGATCGGGGCGGAACCCCTGAATGACATGGAGGCGCGCTTTGGGAAGCGCGGAAAGATCCGTGTCGGCAGTGGCACGGAAGGCGGCAATCCGCCCTTCAGGCGGCACAACAGCAAGCGCGTCAAACGCGAGCGACAGGCGGGACTGGCTCATTTTTGGCTCAGAGGGCGGACGCCCTCACTCCTTTTCCATCGTGCATTGCAACGGATGCTGATGGCGGCGGGCAAAATCCATCACCTGCGCCACCTTGGTCTCCGCGACCTCGAAGGAATAGACCCCCACCACCGCAAGCCCCTTCTTGTGCACCGTCAGCATGATCTCGAAGGCCTGGGCATGGCTCATGCCGAAAAACCGCTCAAGGATATGCACGACGAATTCCATCGGCGTGTAATCGTCGTTCAGAAGCAACACCTTGTACATCGGCGGGCGCTGCGTGCGGGTCTTGGTTTTGGTGGCGAGCCCGGCATCGCCCTCGTGGTCGCCATCATCTCCGGCGCTGGCCATAAGGGGGTGAAGCACGGGGTCCTCCGGGGGCAGGGAATCGTTGCGCATGAGGGGCAATATAGGAACATGGTGTCAGAAAAAAAGCCTTTGCGAAACAGTTGCCAAATCCGCCCCCTCGCGGCAGGCTGCCGCGGCACCGGCCAACGCCGCACACGCACTGGGGGAAAGCATGGCTCTGAGCACGATCGGGTTCGACGCCGATGACACGTTGTGGCACAACGAGCGCTTCTTTCACCTCACCCAGGCCCGGTTCGAGGCGTTGCTGAGCGCGCATGCGGAGCCCGCGCATCTGCATGAGCGGCTGCTGCAGGCCGAGCGGCGCAATGTTGGCGCCTATGGCTTTGGTGTGAAGGGCTTCACCCTTTCGATGATCGAGACCGCGATCGAGGTCAGCTCCGGCCGGGTGCCTGCCACGGTGATCGGCGAAATCCTTGCGGCGGGGCGCGAGATGCTCGCCCATCCGATCGAACTGATGCCCAAGGCGCGCGCCGCGGTGGAGGCGCTGTCGGGGCGGTTCCGGCTTGTTCTGGTGACAAAGGGCGATCTCCTTGATCAGGAACGCAAACTTGCACAATCGGGCCTCGGCGATCTGTTCGACGCGGTCGAGATCGTCTCCGACAAGACCGCCGAAACCTATACGCGGGTGTTTGCCCGCCACGGCACCGGGGCCGAAGAGGCGATGATGATCGGCAATTCGTTGAAATCCGATATTCTGCCAATGCTGGCCGCGGGCGGATGGGCGGTGCACGTGCCCCATGAGCTGACCTGGGCGCTCGAACATGCCCCCCGCCCGGAGGGCCATCCACGCTTTGCCGAACTCATGGATCTGGGCGGGCTTGAGTCCGTGATCACAAGAATAGGATGACCACGCCGAAAGCATGGCCGCGACCCCTCCCAAAGCCTGAGAGCGCCCAGGCCACCCCATCAGATGCGGCAAAACAGGGCTCACACCACTACATATTGTAGCAAGCCCCGATCCGTTGCTTTAGGGCCGCAGTCGAACCCTTTGAATCTTGATGGTTTTCACCGCGAAAAAGCCGTGTTACGTTAGCCGCAAGCTTCTGTTCAAAAGGAAGCATCCAGAGGCAAATCAAGGGCAGTTCCGTGACCAGGCTTTCGCGCTGGGTCCGTTCAGGGCTAGTAGCAATCCTACTCGTTGTGGCGCCGGTGGCGCTGTGGGCGGCGCCTTTCGCCGCCTATGTGATGGACGCACGCACCGGCGAGGTGCTCTATCAGCAAAATGCGGATACGCGGCTCCATCCCGCTTCGCTCACCAAGATGATGACGCTCTACATCACCTTTCAGGAAATCGAATCCGGCCGGCTCACCCTCGACACGATGGTGACCGTTTCCGCCAATGCCGCCGGTCAGGCCCCTTCGCGCCTCGGGCTGAAAAAGGGCCAAAAAATCGCGGTGCGCTACCTGATCCGCGGGGCCGCGATCAAATCCGCGAACGACGCTGCCGCGGCGCTTGGCGATTACATCGGCGGCAACGAGGCGAATTTTGCCGCCCGCATGACCGCGACCGCCAAGCAGCTCGGCATGAAGAACACCACCTTCAAGAACGCCAACGGGCTCACCCGCGCCGGGCACCTGTCGACCGCGCATGACATGGCGATCCTCGGGCGCCATGTGCTTTATGATTTCCCGCAATATTACAACCTGTTCTCGCGCCGCACCGCCGATGCGGGCGTGATGCGCGTGGCCAACACCAACCGCCGCTTCCTCGATGCATACGAAGGCGCCGACGGCATCAAGACGGGCTACACCGTGCCCGCCGGCTTCAACCTCGTCGCCTCGGCCAAGCGCGGCAACAAGCGGATCATCGCGGTGGTGTTCGGCGGCACCTCGACGGCCAGCCGCAACGCGAAAGTGGCCGAACTCCTGGATCTCGGCTTTGCCCGCGCCCCCGATCGCGCCCGCACCGAAAAACCCGAGCCGCCGATGCTGCTGGCCAATGCCGCCAACGACATTGCCGGGCCGCAGGTGGATGGGGCGCCAGACAGCCCCGAAGAGGGCGAAGAGGCGCGCGTGGCAGGCCTTGCCCGCAGCCCGCGCCCGCTCTCCCGCCCCGCCCCCGTGGCGCTGGCGGCCGCCCCGGCCGCCGTGCCGCAGGTTGATGCCGATGCGATCGCCGCCGCCGTGGCGCTGGCCGCTGCGGCCCCGCCCGCAGACGCTCCTGCCGCCCCGCCCGCCATCGCGCTCGCCGCCGAACCCGCCGCCGAACCCGCTGTCTCGGTGCGCCCGGCTCAGGGCACCACGCGCCCCAGCGCAAAACCCGCCGCAAAACCCGCTGCGCCCGAGGTTCAGCTGGCCGTGGCCACGCCGGAGGAAGATCTGGCCGGGCCGGAAACGCCGATTGCGCTGTCCCAACTCACCGCGCCGCAACCCGAGACGCTGGCGATGATGGACGAAGGCGTGATCGAGCAGGGCGATGCCGATGCCGGCGCGCCGATCTTCATCCAGACGGCGACGCCGCAACCCGAGACGCTGGCAATGGATCGGCGTCATCGCAACGACACGGTGATCCTCGCCGCACTCGGCCCCCCCGCCCCCGCGCCGCAAGCGCGCCGCGAAGTGGTGGCCCGCGCCTCGAGCGCCGGCGGGCGCCAATACGGCATCAGCCTTGGCAAATATAACTCGCAATATGCCGCCGAACAGGCGCTTTTGAAAACGGCCCTGATGGAAAGCACCGCGCTCGGCGAGGGGCTGCGCAAGGTCGCCGCGCGCCCCACCGGGCATGAGGCGCTGTTTGTGGGCCTCACCCGCGCCGATGCAGACCTTGCCTGTGCCCGTCTGGCCGCGCGCGCGGTCACCTGCTCGGTGATCGGGCCGTAACGCGCCGCTCCTTTCAAAACGCAAAGGCCCGGGCGCTTTGCCCGGGCCTTTGCGTTATGCGCCCCCGGTTCAGAGCTTCGGATGGTCGTCGTATTTGCTGGAAAGGATGCGCTCGGCATCCCCCTTCGGGTCGTCATATTGCCGGTTCCTGAGCGCCCAGACAAAGGCAACAAGGCCAAAGCCGCCCAGAAACAGCGAGATCGGGATGAGATAGGTCAGCACCGACATGGGCGGTCTCCTTAGCGCAGCCTGAGTGAATTGAGCGACACGGTGATCGAGGATGCAGACATCGCCAAAGCCGCCATCAACGGCGTGGCAAAACCGACCAATGCCAGCGGCACGGCGATGACGTTGTAGAGCGCCGAGACCGCGAAGTTCTGCTTGATGCGGGCCCGCGCCTGCACGGCGATGCGCAGCGCATCGCCCACGGGCGAAAGATCCTGGCCAAGGAGCACGATGTCAGAGGCGGTGCGCGCGGCATCGAGCGCGGAGGCCGGCGAGATCGAGACATGGGCGGCGGCAAGTGCTGCGGTGTCGTTGAGACCGTCGCCCACCATCAGCACCCGCGCCCCCTGCCCCATCCGCTCGGCCACGAGCGCCGCTTTCTCCGCCGGCAGCGTGGCAGAGCGCCACTCGCGAATGCCAAGCCGGGCGGCAAGCGCGGCGACCGCCGCCTCGACATCGCCCGAAACAAGAAGCACCTCCTTGCCCTGCGCCTGCAGGAGTGCCACAGCTTCGGCAGCGCCGGGGCGCAGATGGTCGGAAAAGCGGAAGGTGACGGGCGCGGCCTCTCCCACCCGCAGATGCGTCGCCGTGGTCTCGGCGGGCGGCGCGCCCACCCAGTCCGACCGGCCCAGCCGCAGCACGCGCGCGCCAAGCCGCCCCTCCACGCCAAACCCCGGCACCTCGCGCAGATCGTCGAGCCGCGCGGGCACGATCCCCTGTGCCAGAGCCGCGCCGTGGAGCGCCTTTGCCAGCGGATGCGCCGACGCCGCCGCCAGAGCCGCGGCGATCGAAAGCATTTCGGTGTCAAAATCCGCAAGGTTCTCGGGCACCGGCGCGCCCATCGTCAGCGTGCCGGTCTTGTCAAAAACAACCGTGTCCACCTCGGCAAGCCGCTCAAGCGCGGTGCCGTCCTTGATCAGCAGCCCCTTGCGGAAGAGCTTGCCGCTCGCCGCCGTCACCACCGCGGGCACGGCAAGGCCAAGCGCGCAGGGGCAGGTGATGATCAGCACCGAAGCGGCAATATTGACGGCAAGGCGCAGATCCCCCCCGCTCGCCCAGAGCCAGAAGCCGAAGGCCGAGAACGAGAGCAAATGCACGAGCGGCGAATAGAGCCGCGCGGCGCGTTCGGCCAAGGTCGTGTAGCGGGTCTTTGCGCTCTCGGCCATGGCGACAAGGTCGGCCATGCGGTGGAGCGAGCTGTCTTTGCCCGCCGCCGTCACGCGCAGGGTGAGCGGGCCGGTGAGGTTCACCTCGCCCGCCGAGAGCATCGTGCCGGGGCCCACATAAACGGGGAGCGTCTCGCCGGTCAAAAGCGAGCGGTCGGTCTCGGAACTGCCCTCGATCACCTCGCCGTCGGCCGGGATGCGCCCGCCCGGACGCAGCCGGATCAGGTCTCCGGGGCGCAGATCGGCCACCGGCACCACCTGTTCCACCCCGCCCCGCCAGAGCGTTGCGCGCGGCACTTCCAGCGCGGCAAGCTCTTCGGCGGCAGAGCGCGCCACGGCGCGGGTGCGGTAATCGAGATAGCGCCCGACAAGCAGGAAGAAGGCGAGCATCACCGCCGCGTCGAAATAGGCGTGATGGCCATGGTGCATGGTCTCGAAGATCGAGATGCCGGAGGCCAGCACGAGCGCCAGCGAGATCGGCACATCCATATTGAGCCGGCCATGGCGCAGCGCGCCCCAGGCGGAGGCAAAGAACGGCTTGCCGGCAAAAACCACGGTGGGCAGCGCAATCGCCGCCGAGATCCAGTGGAACATGTCGCGCGTGGCGGCCTCTGCCCCCGACCAGACGGCGATCGACAGAAGCATGATGTTCATCATCGCGAAGCCCGCGACACCGATGCGCATCAAAAGGTCCCGCCCCCGCTTGTCGGTCTCGGTGGCCGAGAGCATGCCGGGGTCAAGCTCATAGGCTTCATAGCCGATGCGGTCGAGCCGGGCGATCAGGTCTTCCGCCGCCACCCCCGCCTCGGCATCGACCGAAACCCGCTTGAGCGTCAGGTTCACCCGCGCCGAGCGCACGCCGGGGGTGGCCTCCATCTCGCGCTCGACATCGGTGATGCAAACGGCGCAATGCGCGGTGGGCAACGAGAGCATGATCCGCGCGCCCTTGATATCGCCCGATCTGGCGAGGTCTTCTGCCGAGGGCGCCGCAAGGCAGGCCGGGCAGGCAGAGGCAGAAACATGGTCTTCGCCCGCATCCGCGGCGAGATCATAGTCGGGCGCTTGGCGCGCGGGCGCGAGGGGGTAAACAGTCATCTGGGCTCAGCCCTCGACGAAGAAATCGAGCCTCTGGCGGAAGAGCGTGCCATCGGCGGCTTTTGCGGTGAGATGGATCAGCCAGGCGCCGGGCGCGAGCACCATCGGCGCGGCAAAAACGCCATCGGTCAGCGTCATCTCTGGGGTCTGGTCGTCGGCCGACATGGTGGTGCGGCCGACGAGAATATCAAGATCCGCGACCGGGGCAGGCGCGCCCGCCCGGTCACGGATGGCGATGGTGAGAACGCCGTTTTCATAGCGCGGCGCGACCGTCCAGCCGAGCCGCTCCTGCGCGTCGCGGTCGATATCGAAGGTCTGCGAGGCAACGTAGGAATTGGCCACCTCAAGGCCGGGGAAGGTTTTGATGGCATTATAAGCCATCGTCACGTTGACCGCGATGATCAGGCCGAAAAAGCCCACGAACATCGCCAGAACCTTGCGCCCGGTCAGAGGTTTTGCCATCTTACTTGCCCTTGCCGTTGAACACCGTATTGGCCGAGTCCTGAACGGGCTCGTCTTCGCCAACCTGCTCGACCCAGATCTTGATGTCGGTGCGGTTGGCTGCGGCCAGTTTCGATCCGGGGCCAGCATCAAGATAAAGACGCTGGTTGTAAAGCTGATCCGCCGGAACGGTGACGGTGTCGCTTGCCTGCCCCTCCAGCGTCAGTTTCAACGCCTGGGTTTCCTCGTAATCATCGGTGGTGGCCGAGATCCGGTATTCAACCGTTTCGCCATGCTTGTTGCGGATCCGCATCGTGTAAATGTTGCGGATCGTGCCATCGGGCTGAAGCACATAGAGCGGATCGCGGTTCGGCGTGACGTTGAAATCCAGCGGCGAGCGCATCACCAGCGCGACCACGAGTGCAACGCCGATGCCCCCCCAGAGGGTGAAATACAGCAGCGTGCGCGGACGCAGCACATGCTTCCAGATATTCGTCACCTTGTTGCCGGCGCGCTCGTTCGCCTCGTCTTTGAGCGCCATGTAGCCGACAAGGCCGCGCGGCTTGCCGATCTTGTCCATGATCTCGTTGCAGGCGTCGATGCAGAGCCCGCAGGTGATGCATTCCAGCTGCTGGCCGTTGCGGATGTCGATCCCCATCGGGCAAACGTTGAAACAGGCCATGCAATCAATGCAATCGCCCTGCCCTTCGGCCACCTGCCCCTTGTGCAGCTTGCCACGCGGTTCGCCGCGCCATTCGCGGTAAGCGATGGTGATCGTGTCTTCGTCCATCATCGCCGCCTGAATCCGCGGCCACGGGCAGGCATAAATGCACATCTGCTCGCGCGCGAAGCCGCCAAAGGCAAAGGTGGTGGCGGTGGCGACAGCGATCGTGGTGTAGGCCACCGGCGAGGCCGTGCCGGCAAAGAGGTCACGCACCAGCGTGGGCGCATCGGTGAAATAGAACACCCAGGCGCCGCCGGTGGCGAGCCCGATCAAGAGCCAGAGCCCCCATTTGGTGAGCCGCTTGCGGATCTTTTCGGCATTCCAGGGCTGGCGGTGCAGCCGGATGCGGTTGTTGCGGTCGCCCTCGACCCAACGCTCGACGAGAATGTAAAGATCGGTCCAGACCGTCTGCGGGCAGGCATAGCCGCACCACACGCGCCCCAGCGCCGAGGTGAAGAGAAAGAGGCCGAGCCCCGCCATGATCAGCAGGCCCGCGACGAAGTAAAACTCATGCGGCCAGATTTCGAGACCGAAAAAGAAGAAACGGCGATTCGCGAGATCGAGAAGCACCGCCTGATCGGGCAGCGCCGGGCCACGGTTGTAGCGGATCAGCGGCAGCACGTAGTAGATGCCGAGCATCAGCGCCATCAGGATCCATTTCAGAGAACGGAATTTACCGGAAATACGCTTCGGAAAAACGGGTTCGCGCGCGGCGTAAAGCGGCGCGTCGTCGGTCGGTTCGGTGGAGCTCACGGGTTTATCTCCGTTGGCATGTCGCGTGCATCCGGGCCGCTGCATCGGCTCCGGGAGGATGCCTCGATACGCAATTTCGATATGTGCATGCAAAGACAGATTTGCGATACACCAATGCGCCGGGGCTGTCATCGTGCCGCGCCTGAGTGCCACATGGGACCAAATGTCGCAAGGGCAGAGAGGTGGAGGGCAAGCGTAAACACCGACGCCCCAAGAAACGCGCGAACAGGACGGGGCGTCGGTGCACATCAGGGCAGCCCGAAGGCTGCCCTGACTATCTGGAGCGTTTATTCCCCACCGCCGAGGCTGTGGACATAAGAGGCCACGGCGCGGATCTGCACTTCGGTCAGGCGCGAGGTGCCTTCGGTCGAGCCATAGCTCCACGAGGGCATCACGCCCGCGCGGCCATGCTGGATCGTCTTGGTGATCGTTGCCTCATCGCCGCCATAGAGCCAGATCGCGTCGGTGAGGTTCGGCGCGCCGGTCTCATGCATGCCCTTGGCATCCTCGCCGTGGCAGGCGGTGCAGTTGTCGGCAAAGACCTCCGCCCCCACCGAGGCCTTCTCGGCATCGGCTTGCTGACCCGAGATCTGCAGCACGTATTGCACCACGTCGGCGATCTGCTCGGGTTCGAGGATCTCGTCGTCGAGATGCGCGGGCATCGCCGCCGCCGGGTTGGTGTCGGGGTCATGCGGGTCACGGATGCCGTGCTGCACGTCGAGATAGATCTGCTCGATCGTGCCGCCATGCAGCCAGTCACCGTCGATCAGGCTCGGGAAGCCGGTGTTGCCGCCCGCCCCCGCCCCGTGGCACTGCGCACACCAGGTGCGGAACACCGCGCCACCGGCGTTGGTGGTGTAGGTCACCAGCTCCGGGTCCTTGGCGATCTCGGTGAGATCGGTCGCCACCAGCTTGTCTTCGACCGCCTTGTTCATCGCCGCGAACTTGTCGATCTCGGCTTGCACATCGGCGCGCGTCGAAGAGCCCAGAATCCCCGGCGTTGCCCCCGAGGCGAAGATCGGCCAGGCCGGCATCGCGATCGAATAGGCCACACCCCAGATGATGCAGGCGTAGAAGGTCCACAGCCACCAGCGCGGCAGCGGGGTATTGAGTTCTTCGATGCCATCCCACTGGTGACCCGTGGTCTGCACCTCTTTTTTGGTCGTCGGTTTTTTGCTCATCTCCACGCCTCCTTACCGCGTGGCGCCGTCGTCCGGGCGCGGCGCCGCTTTGCGGTCCGCGCCGGGATCGGCGGGTTTGTCTTCATGCCGGAAAGGGATGTTCGCGGTATCGGCGTGAGTGCCCCGCGCGCCGGGGCGGAACGCCCAGACCACGGCCCCGATGAAGACGAGCAGCATCGCTGCCGCCGCCCAGCTATCGGCGAATTCACGCAAGATATGATAGTCCATCCCCGCTCTCCTCAGCGACTGGCCACGGGTTGGAAGGTCGAGAAGTCGACCATGGTCCCCAGAACCTGCAAATAGGCGATCAGCGCATCCATTTCGGTGAGGCCGGGCTGGCCGTCGAAATTGCGGATGTTCACTTTTTCGCCGTAGTGCTCGACGAGCGACTCGCTGTCTTCGTCCGGGTTCGCCTGCGCGACGAAATCGGCTTTCGCGGTCGCGATCATCTCCGAGGTATAGGGCACCCCCACGAGAGCGTCCGTGCTCAGACGGTCCTCGATGTAGGTGTTATCGAGCGGCACATGCGACAGGTAGCTGTAGCTCGGCATCACCGATTCCGGCACCACCGATTGCGGGTTCGTCAGGTGTTCGACATGCCACGCATCCGAATAGCGGCCGCCCACGCGGGCGAGGTCAGGCCCCGTCCGCTTCGAGCCCCACTGGAACGGGTGGTCGTACATCGATTCCGCCGCAAGCGAATAGTGACCGTAGCGTTCCACCTCGTCGCGCATCGGCCGGATCATCTGCGAGTGGCAGACATAGCAGCCCTCGCGGATGTAGATATCGCGGCCGGTGAGTTCGAGCGGGGTGTAGGGACGCATCCCGTCCACCTTCTCGATCGTGTTTTCAAGGTAGAACAAGGGCGCGATCTCGACGATCCCGCCGATGGTGACGACGAGGAAGGAGAAGATCAGCAGCAGCGTCGCGTTCTTTTCCAGAACGTGGTGTTTGTCCAGAATTGCCATCTGCGTCTCTCCTTATTCCGCCGGAACCGCAATCGAAGCGGAAGTGGTCTTCGGTTGCTTCGCCACGGTGGCCCAGAGGTTGTAGGCCATGATGATGCCGCCGGTGAGGTAGAGCACCCCGCCCAGACCACGCACCACGAACATCGGATGCATCGCCGCGACGGTGTCGGCAAAGGCGTTCACGAGGAAGCCCTGGCTGTCCACTTCACGCCACATCAGGCCCTGCATGATCCCCGACACCCACATCGAGGCGGCGTAGAGCACGATCCCGATGGTGGCGAGCCAGAAGTGCCAGCTCACGAGTTTCAGCGAGTAGAGGCCAGACCGGCCCCAGAGCCGCGGCGTCAGGAAGTAGAGCGTGCCGAAGGTGATCATGCCGTTCCAGCCGAGCGCACCGGAGTGCACGTGGCCAATGGTCCAGTCGGTGTAGTGCGAGAGCGAGTTCACCGCCTTGATCGACATCATCGGGCCCTCAAACGTCGACATGCCGTAAAAGCCGATGGAAACCACCATCATGCGGATCACCGGATCGGTGCGGAGCTTGTCCCACGCGCCCGAGAGCGTCATCAGACCGTTGATCATGCCCCCCCAGGACGGCATCCACAGGATCACCGACATCACCATGCCGAGCGTCGAGGCCCAGTCAGGCAGCGCGGTATAGTGCAGGTGGTGCGGACCGGCCCAGATGTAGAGGAAGATCAGCGCCCAGAAGTGCACGATCGAGAGCTTGTAGGAATAGACGGGGCGTTCCGCTTGCTTGGGCACGAAATAATACATCATGCCAAGGAAGCCCGCGGTCAGGAAGAAGCCCACCGCGTTGTGGCCATACCACCATTGCGTCATCGCATCCTGCACGCCCGACATCACCGCGACCGATTTCGAGCCGAAGATCGAGACCGGAATGGCGAGGTTGTTGACGATGTGCAGCATCGCGATGGTGACGATGAAGGAGAGGTAGAACCAGTTCGCCACGTAGATGTGGGGCTCTTTGCGCTTGAAGATCGTGCCGAGGAAGGCGAGCAGGTAGGCCACCCAGACAACGGTGATCCACAGGTCGATATGCCAGTTCATCTCGGCGTATTCCTTGCCCTGCGAGCCGCCAAGCAGGTAGGACGAAGCCGCCATCACGATGATCAACTGCCAGCCCCAGAACACGAACCAGCCGAGCGCCGAGCCCCCAAAGAGCCGCGCCGCCGAGGTGCGTTGCACCACGTAGAAGGCCGAAGCGATCAGCGCGTTGCCCCCAAAGGCGAAAATCACCGCCGAGGTGTGCAGCGGCCGCATCCGGCCGAAGTTGAACATCCCGTTACCGAGTTCGATATTCAGTTGCGGAAAGGCGAGCTGGAAGGCGATGATCACGGCGACGAGGAAACCGACCACACCCCAGAAGGTCGTGGCGATGACACCCGCGCGGATCACGCTGTCGACATACTCGTTTTGCGAGGGCTTCGGGTCCCCCATGGTGCGAAGCACCCAAATGAACGCGATCGCGGCCGCGAGCATGGCCTCGATCATGTTCACCATATACGGCAGGTCCCGCGCCTGGCTGGCGGCGTATGCCGCCACCGCCGCCGCGAGACCAAGCGCGATCAGCTTGATATAATCCCACATATTGTGCGTCCCTTTGTCTTGTTTTTCCGCCGTCCCATCCGAGTCGGTCAGGGCGGCAGTGTCTCGACTTGTCTGTTGTGTTTTTAGGGTATGACACCCGCCTTGATCTCAATCAAACTCTTGACAAGAGGGTGCGTTGTTTCGCCGCATCATGACACCCCGCCCACCACAACTATCCGTGAGCATTGATCCGCGTCAATGCGCAAACCCATTCGAATCGCTAGGTATTACTGAGATTCCGAGATTCAGGGGGCACAAAATGGCCTATAAGACGGTTTTGACGATTGTGACGGAAGTCTCACAGACACAGGGACAGATTGACTCGGCGGTGGCGGTTGCCCGCGCCGAGGATGCGCACCTTGAAGTGCTCTGTCTGGGCGTCGATCGCACCCAGACTGGCTACTACTATGCCGGAGCAACGGCGTTTGTGCAGCAAGAAGTTCTCGACCGCGCGCAAGAAGAGGCGCGGGAGACTGAAAAGGCGGTCAATGACCGGCTTTCCCGCGAGGATATCCGCTGGAGCACCGAGGCCGTGGTGGCGCAAATCGGCGCGATTGCCACGGTGGTGGGGCTCAGGGCCCGCTTTGCCGATCTGGTGGTGATGAGCCATCCCTATGGCTCGGGGCGCGGTCAGGAGCTTGAGGCCGCGGTCGAGGCCGCGCTCTTCGAGGGGCAAGCGCCGGTCTTGATCGTGCCGGACGGGCAGCGCGTGAACCTGACCCCGCGGCGCGTGGTGGTGGCGTGGAACCAGTCTGACGAGGCGATGAACGCGATCCGCGAGGCGCTGCCGCTTCTGCAACGCGCGCAACTCGTGGATATCACCGTGATCGACCCGCCCGCACATGGGCCGGAACGCTCCGATCCGGGCGGGCAACTTTCGCAATGGCTCGCGCGGCACGGGGTGAAGGTCGAGGTTTCGGTGCTGGCGAAAACGCTGCCGCGGGTCTCCGACGTGATCAACCGCCATGTGCGCGACAGCTCGGCGCAGATGGTGGTGATGGGCGCCTATGGGCACTCGCGCTTCCGCGAGGCGATCCTGGGCGGCGCCACGCGCAACATGCTGGAGCAGGCCGAAGTGCCGATCCTGATGGCGCATTGAGCGCCTGACGCCCGCAAGGCGCACCGGGCGGGGGGATGCCCCCCGCCGGTCTGGCGTGATGCGGATCAGGGCAGCTTCAGCGCGCGGCGCGCCGGGGTCATGGGCTTCGGCAGCGCCGAAGCGCCCCCTTATTCTGCCATCAAGCGGCTGACGACGACCGTGACCTCGGGCTTTTTGCCGATTTCTTCCATCGCCACCTGACGCGCGATCCGGCGCAGGGCCTCGTCGAGCTTGTCGTCATTGCGGATCACCTTGTCAGGCGCGCTCTCAAGGAAGGCAGAAAGCTCATCCTCGACGATCCGCATCAGATCGCCGCCCGACTTGCCCCGCTCCGGCAGCCCCATCAGCTCGACCCAGGCATCGCCCAAGGGCGCATCATCTTCGTCCACGATCACCGTGATCAGCACATGCCCGTTCAGCGCCATGCGGATCCGGTCCCGCACCACGCCATCCAGCGCGCCAATCAGCACGGACCCGTCCAGATAAACCCGCCCGGTCTCGATATATTCCACCACTTTCGGCGCGGCGCCCGTCAGGTCGATCATCGTGCCATTCGTCGCCACTTCGGTCGCGATCCCTTTGGAAGCGGCAATCTTTGCATGTTCGCGCAGATGCCGGTGCTCACCATGCATCGGAATGAGGATCTGCGGCCGCAGCAGGTCATGCACCGCGTCGAGGTCGGGCCGGTTCGCATGGCCCGAAACGTGATAGAGCCCGCCGTGGTCATCGACCACATCCACCCCCATTTCGGAGAGCGCGTTCATGATGCGAATGACCGAGCGCTCATTGCCCGGGATCGTTTTCGAGGAGAAGAGGAACGTATCCCCCTCCTTCATCTCAAAGCCCAGATATTTGCCACGGCTGAGCTGCGCAGTGGCGGCGCGCCGCTCGCCCTGACTGCCGGTGACGATCAGCATCAGCTTGTCGCGCCCCACCTCAACCGCGTCTTCGGGGCTCAACGTGCCCGGAAACCCCTTGAGAACATTTGTTTCTTCGGCAACTTGCACCATCTTGCGCATGGCGCGCCCCAGCAGGCAGACCGAGCGGCCCGCAGCCCGCCCGGCCTCTGCCAGCGTTTTCAGACGTGCCACGTTGGAGGCGAAGGTGGTGGCGACAACCATCCCCTTTTGCGCCGCGATCAGATCCTTGAGCGGGCTCACCAGCGTCGATTCCGAGCGCCCCGGCGTATGCGAGAACACGTTCGTCGAATCACAGCACAGCACCTTCACCCCGGTGCCCTCATGCGCGATCTCATGCCATTCGAGCGGGTCGAAGGGCTCGCCCACCACCGGATTGCCATCAAGCTTGAAATCGCCCGTATGCACCACACGCCCCGCGGGCGTGTCGATCACCAGCGAGGAGCTTTCCGGGATCGAATGGCTGACGGGAACGAACTGCACCCGGAACGGCCCCACCTCCACCGCCTTCGGGCGCGGCTCGACGATGCGGATCATATCCGAGGGGAGCCCCGCCTCTTCCATCTTCAACTGCGCCAGATGCGCGGTGAAGCGGCGGGCATAAACGGGGGCCTTCAGCTTCGGCCACAGATGCGCCATCGCGCCGATGTGGTCCTCATGCCCGTGGGTGAGGAAGATCGCGTCGATCCGGTTCACATTGGCCTCAAGCCAGGCGGCATCGGCCATGATCAGATCGACCCCGGGAGAGCCCTCCATATCCGGGAAGGTCACACCCAGATCAATGACGATCAGCCGTTCCTTCCCCTCCGGCCCATAGCCGTAGACATAGGTGTTCATGCCGATCTCGCCGGCACCCCCCAGAGGAAGATAGATCAGTCTGTCGCTCACGCCCCAAGCCCCTTGTTATAATCGAAGATGAGCCGCAACCCATGCATGGTCAGGTCATCCTCGACCTTGTCGAACAGATCGAACCCCAGATCGAAGAGCGGCGCAAGCCCGCCCGTCGCAATCACCTTCATCGGGCGGTCACGCTCCATGCGAATTTGGCGCACAATCCCCTCGACAAGGCCGATATAGCCCCAATACACCCCCGATTGTATGCAGGCCACCGTATTCGTGCCGATCACCCCTTGCGGCTTCGTGACGTCCACATGCGGCAATGCGGCCGCTGCCATATGCAGCGCCTCGAGGCTGAGGTTCACGCCCGGCGCGATCACGCCGCCAATATAGGCGCCGTCACCATCCACCACATCGAAGGTGGTGGCGGTGCCGAAATCCACCACGATCAGGTCGCCGCCATGGCGGTCGAACCCCGCGACCGTGTTCACCAGCCGGTCCGGGCCGACGGTCGTGCCCTCGTCAACACGCGGCGCGACCGGCAGCTCGCAATCGGGCTTGCCGACAACAAGCGGGCGGCAATCGAAATAGCGGTTGCAAAGCACACGCAGGTTAAACACAACGCGCGGCGCGGTGGAGGAGATGATCGCCTCGCGGATCTGCCCGCCCACGCCAAGGCCCTTGAGCGCCATCAGCGTCGAGAGCCAGACGAAATATTCATCGGCGGTGCGGCGGTGATCGGTGGCGATGCGCCATGTGGCGCGGAAAGCGCTGCCGTCCCAGACCGAAAAGACCGTGTTGGTATTCCCGCAGTCGATGCACAGAAGCATGTCGCCCCCTCAAAAGAAGATATCCGCCGCCGAAATGGCGTGACGCGTGGCCCCGGTGTTGAGGATCAAGGCGCCGGTCTCGTCGATCGTCTCGAAAATGCCGTCCCGGCTCTCGGTTCCGGTGCGGGCGGTGATCCTTTGCCCGATCCTTGCGGCGCGGGCAAGCCATGCCGCGCGAATGGGGGCGAACCCCTCGCGGTCAAACACCGCCGCATGACGGGCGAAGGCGCAGGCAAGCGGCGGCAGAAAGGCGAGCGGCGCGACGCTGAGCCCGGTTTCCCCGGCAAGCGAGACGGCGCGCATGGCGTGCGGCTCAAGCGCCCCGACCGGGGGGGCGGCGGCGAGGTTCACGCCGATACCGATGGCAAGATGACCAACCGCGCCCCCCGCAGAGACGCTCTCAAGCAAGATCCCCGCGACCTTGCCGCCGTTCAGGAGCACATCATTGGGCCATTTGATCGAAAGCACCGGGCCGGGGCCCGCGACCCTGCGCAACGCCTCTTCGAGCGCGAGCGCCGCCACGAAGGAATAAAGCGCCGCCGTGGGGGGCGATACGGCGGGGCGAAACACGCAAGTGGCGGCAAAATTGCCCTCGGGCGCGATCCAGTCGCGCCCCCGCCTGCCCCGCCCCGCGGTTTGCTTATGGGCAAAAACCCAGGCCGGGCCGCTCAGATGCGGCGCGAGCCTTGCGGCTTCGGACATTGTTGAATCGGTTTGCCCGAGGACGTGGCGTGCCACCCCCTCGGGCCAGTCTGCATCCGCCGACATGGTCTCAGTGAACGAGCGCGGCTGCCGCGGCCTGCGCCGCACCATCGAGCCCGAAAAGGCTGATCGACCCCGCCACCATCACGACCGCAGACCCGACGAGCAAGATCCATTGCACCGCGGGCATGCGGGCATCGAGCGGATCGGTCTCAGAGCCGAAATACATGAAGTAGACAAGGCGCAGGTAGTAGAAGGCGCCGATCACCGAGGCGACCACCGCCGCCACGGCCACCCAGAGATAGCCGCCATCGACCGCAGCCTTGAGCACCGAGAACTTGGCCCAGAAGCCAAGCATCGGCGGCACCCCCGCGAGCGAAAAGAGCAGCACCATCAGCGCGAGCGCTTTCAGCGGCTCGGCCTTGGAAAGCAGGTTGAGCGCCGAGATCTCGGTCACCGGGGCGCCGTCGCGCTCCATCGCGAGGATGAAGGCGAAGGTGCCGACGTTCATCACGGTGTAGATCGTCATGTAGATCAGCATCGCCTGCACACCCTCGGCGGTGCCCGCCATCAGGCCCAGGAGCGCAAAGCCCATATGCGAGATCGAGGAATAGGCCATCAGCCGCTTGATGTTGCGCTGACCGATCCCGGCAATCGCGCCCAGATACATCGAGAGCAGCGCGAGCGCGCCCAGCACCTGCCCCCATTCGCCCGGCACCTGACCAAAGGCGTCATGCACAACGCGCGCAATCAGCCCCATCGCGGCGAGTTTCGGCGCGGTGGCGAAGAAGGCGGTGACCGGGGTGGGCGAGCCCTCGTAAACGTCGGGCGTCCACATGTGGAAGGGCACGGCCGAGACCTTGAAGGCGAGCCCCGCAAGCAGGAACACAAGCCCGAACAAAAGCCCGATCGGCAGGTGGCCCTGTTCGACGACGGTGATGATGCCCGCGAAAGAGGTGGTGCCGGCAAAGCCGTACACAAGCGAGGCGCCATAAAGCAGAAGCCCCGAAGAGAGCGAGCCGAGCACGAAGTATTTCAGACCCGCCTCCGAGGAGCGCGCGGAATCGCGGCGCAGCGCCGCCACCACATAGAGCGCGAGCGATTGCAGCTCGAGCCCGATGTAGAGCGACATCAGATCGCCCGCCGAAACCATCATCATCATGCCGGTGACGGCCAGCACGATCAGCACCGGGAATTCGAAGCGCAAGAGCCCGCGCCGGTTCAGGTAATCGGCGCTCATCGCCAGCACCGCCGCCGCCGAGACAAGGATGATCACCTTGGCAAAGCGCGCGAAGCCGTCATTGATGAAGAGCCCGCCAAAGGCGGTATCGGCGCCGCCGCCCGCCACGCCGATGGTGAGGCCCAAAAGCAGCATCACCCCCACCGTGACCCAGAGGATCGGCATCGCCACCTTGTCCTTGCCGGTCCAGACCCCGGCCAAGAGCGCCGCCATCGCGTAGAGCGCGAGCAGGAACTCGGGCAGAACGAGAGAGAAATCGTTGGAAGTCATCTCAGTTTCTCCTCAATTGCCCGCAAGCGCCGCGGCTGCGTTCAGCTCGGCATGGTAGTTTTGCACCAGATTGGCGACAGACGGCCCGATCAGCCCGGTCACAAGGCTCGGATAGATCCCGAGGAGCAATGTCATCGCAACGAGCGGCGCGAAGATCGCTTTTTCGCGCAGGCTCATGTCGGTGATCGTCTTCAGGCTTTCCTTGATCAGCTCGCCCAGCACCACGCGGCGATAAAGCCAGAGCGCATAGGCCGCCGAGAGGATCACGCCCGAGGTGGCAAACAAGGCCACCCAGGTGTTGACCTGGAAGATGCCGATCAGCGTCAGGAACTCGCCGATGAAGCCCGAGGTGCCCGGCAGCCCGACGTTGGCCATGGTGAAGAACATGAAGACGAGCGCATAGGCCGGCATCCGGTTCACGAGGCCGCCGTAAGCGTCGATCTCGCGGGTGTGCATGCGGTCATAGATCACGCCAACGCAGAGGAAGAGCGCCCCGGAGATAAAGCCGTGGCTCAGCATCTGGAAGATCGCGCCATCCACGCCCTGCTGGTTCGCGGTGAAGATCCCCATCGTCACATAGCCCATGTGGGCAACGGAGGAATAGGCGATCAGCTTCTTCATGTCTGCCTGCGCCAGAGCGACAAGCGAGGTGTAGATGATGGCGATGGCCGAGAGGGTGAAGACAAAGCCCGTCATCACCTCCGAGCCGATCGGGAACATCGGCAGCGAGAAGCGCAGGAAGCCGTAGCCGCCCATTTTCAAAAGCACCGCCGCCAGCACGACCGAGCCCGCGGTGGGCGCCTGCACGTGGGCATCGGGCAGCCAGGTGTGCACCGGCCACATCGGCATTTTCACCGCGAAGGAGGCGAAGAAGGCGAGGAACAGGAGCGTTTGAACACCGCCCGGCAGCAGGTAGCGCAGATAGGGCAGATCGTCATGCGGGAACTGGAAGGCCATCAGCTGCACGATGTCGGTGGTGCCCGCCATCATGTACATCGCCACCATCGCCACCAGCATCAGCACCGAGCCGAGGAAGGTGTAGAGGAAGAACTTGAAGCTGGCGTAGATCCGGTCCTTGCCGCCCCAGATACCGATGATCAGGAACATCGGGATGAGGCCCGCCTCGAAGAAGAGGTAGAAGAGCACAAGATCGAGCGCCACGAAAACGCCGATCATCAGCGTTTCGAGCACCAGAAACGCGATCATGTATTCCTTGACGCGGCTTTCCACATGCCAGGCCGAGGCGATGGTGAGCGGCATCAGGAAGGTGGTGAGCAGCACGAAGAGGATCGAGATCCCGTCCACCCCGAGCTTGTAATGCAGCCCCATGATCCAGTCGCGGTCCTCGACGAACTGCATCCCCGTATCATTGGCATCAAAGCCCGCGAGCAGGAAGAGCGAGACGAGGAAGGTCACCGAAGTGGCGGTGAGGGCGAGCCATTTCGCGTTGCGATCCGCCGCCTCGGAGCCCGAGCGGGAGACAACGGCGAGAATGAGCGCCGCGGCAAGCGGCATGAAGGTGATGATCGAAAGGAGGTTTTCCATCAGTTCATCCCCCCGGCGGTTTGCATCACCCAGGCCATGAGCGCGACGATGCCGAGCACCATGGCGAGCGCGTAGTGGAACAGGTAGCCCGATTGCACGCGGGCCGCGACGCGGGTGAAGAACGGGATCCAGCCGAGCGCGAGCCCGTTGATCGCACCGTCGATCACCGCACCGTCACCGCCTTTCCACAACATCCGGCCAAGCGCCTTGGCAGGGTTCACGAAAATCATGTCGTAAAGCTCGTCGAAGTACCATTTGTTGAGCACGAACCGATAGAGCACCGGAACGGCATTGGCGGTGCGGGCCGGCAAGCTCGGCGCCGCGATGTAGTAGAGCCACGCCAGCGCAAAGCCCGCGACCATGGCGATGAAGGGCGAAACCTTGACCCAGGCGGGCACGCCATGGGCTTCGTGCATCACATGGTTCGTGGGCGCCATGAAGATCGCCCCCTGCGGCGCCACGGCAACGACATTGCGCGCCTGCGCGTCGTGATCTGCCTCGGCGATCTCGGCGCTCTCCGCTTCCGTCCCGTGCTCGGCCATGGTCCCCGCCATCGCGGCTTCCTGGTTTTCCATTGCCGCGGAGGGCTCCACCATTGCATGGTCAACCGCTTCCGCCCCGTGCTCGGCCACCTGCTCGGTGCCGTGCGCGGTCGCATGCGCGGCCACCGGCAGGTTGAAGAAGGCATTCACCTTCTCGCCGAAGAAGGAGGGGTAGAACACCATTCCCGCGAGCACCGCCCCCACCGCGAGCGCGCCAAGCGGCACCAGCATCACGGGCGGGCTTTCATGGGCATGGTCATGGGCGTGATGATCGCCGCGCGCCTTGCCGTAGAAGGTCAGGAAAATGAGCCGCCAGGAGTAGAACGAGGTCATCCCCGCCGCGATCACGAGCGCCCAGAAGGCAAAGCCCGAGCCGGAGGCAAAGGCGCTCTCGATGATAGCGTCTTTCGAGAGATAGCCGGCAAAGCCGAGCGGCACATCGAAAAGCGTCACAAAGGGCACGCCCACACCGGTGATGGCGAAGGTGCCGATCATCATGATCCAGAAGGTGAAGGGAATTTTCTTCCGCAGGCCGCCATAGTTGCGCATGTCCTGCTCGTGGTGCATCGCATGGATCACCGAGCCCGCGCCGAGAAACAGCATCGCCTTGAAGAACGCATGCGTCAGCAGGTGGAACATCGCCGCGGAGTAAACGCCAACCCCTGCCGCCACGAACATGTAGCCCAGCTGCGAGCAGGTCGAATAGGCGATCACGCGCTTGATGTCGTTTTGCACAAGCCCCACGGTCGCGGCAAAGAAGGCCGTGGCCGCGCCAACGTAGACCACCATCATCTTGGCTTCGGGCGCATATTCGAAAATCGGCGACATCCGGCAGACGAGGAACACCCCCGCCGTCACCATCGTCGCGGCGTGGATCAGGGCCGAAACCGGGGTCGGGCCTTCCATCGCATCCGGCAGCCAGGTGTGCAGGAAAAGCTGCGCCGATTTGCCCATCGCGCCGATGAAGAGCAGGATCGCGATCAGGTTCGCGGCGTTGAAATCGGCCCAGAGGAAGTGGAGTTGCGTTTGCGCAAGCTCCGGCCCCGCCGCAAAGACCGTGTCCATCGAGATGCTGTCGGTCAGGAAGAAAAGCCCGAAGATGCCAAGCGAGAAGCCGAAGTCCCCGATCCGGTTGACGACAAAGGCCTTGATCGCCGCGGCATTGGCCGAGGGTTTCTTGTAGTAAAAGCCGATCAGCAGGTAAGAGGCGAGACCCACACCCTCCCAGCCGAAGAACATCTGCACGAGGTTGTCGGCCGTCACCAGCATCAGCATGGCGAAGGTGAAGAAGGAGAGATAGGCGAAGAACCGGGCCTTGTAGCTCTCATGGTGGCCCCAGTTGTCGTCATGCGCCATGTAACCCCAGGAATAGAGGTGCACGAAGGCGGAGACGGTGGTGACCACGATCAGCATGATCGCTGTGAGCCGGTCAAGCCGGATCGCCCAGGCGGTGTCGAGCGTGCCGGACTGGATCCAGTCGAGCAGGTGAACGTGCTGGGTCTCTGCGCCGAGGGTGAGGAACACCCACCAGCTCATGAGGCAGGAGAGGAACAGCAGGCCGGTGGTCACCAGCATCGCGCCCTTCTCGCCGATGAAGCGCCAGCCGAAGCCGCCGAGCAGCGCACCCAGAAGGGGGGCCAGAAGAATGATCGTGGTCATCGGTCCTTATCCCTTCATCACGTTGACATCTTCGACCGCGATCGAGCCACGGTTGCGGAAGAAGACCACAAGGATCGCAAGGCCGATTGCCGCCTCGGCGGCGGCCACGGTCAGCACGAACATCGTGAACACCTGCCCCACCAGATCCCCCAGATGGGTCGAGAAGGCGACGAAGTTGATGTTCACGGCGAGCAGCATGAGTTCGATCGACATCAGGATGACGATCACGTTCTTGCGGTTGACGAAGATGCCGAAGATGCCGGTGACGAACAGGATCGCCGCCACGCTCAGGTAATGTTCCAATCCGATCGTCATCGCTTTCCCTCCGGGCCCGACCCCGTTTTCGCTTGTTCTTGTCTCACAGCCCCTGCCCCGGTTTGACGTCGATCATCTCCAGCGCCTGCGCCGGGTCACGGTGCATCTGCGCGATCACGTTCTGACGCTTGACATCGGTGCGATGGCGCAGCGTGAGCAAGATCGCCCCGATCATCGCCACCAGCAGCACCAGCCCTGCGCCCTGGAAGAGGAAGAGGTATTGGTCATAAAGGATCATGCCGAGCGCACGGCTGTTTTCCACATCCGTGGCAATCGGCGCGGCATGAAGCGCATCGGCCTTGCCGGCGGTCTGCCAGGCGGCCAAGCCGGTGCCGAGTTCGGCGAGCATCACCACCGCGATCAGCGCGCCGAAGGGCGCGTAGCGCACCATCTGCCCGCGCAACGCGGCAAAATCGACATCGAGCATCATCACCACGAAGAGGAACAGCACCGCCACCGCGCCGACATAGACGATGATCAGCAGCATGGCGACGAACTCGGCCCCCATCAGCACGAACAGGCCCGCCGCCGAGAGGAAGGTGAGGATCAGCCAGAGCACCGAATGCACGGGGTTCTTCGAGAGAACCACCATGAGCCCGGCCACCACCGCCACCACGGCGAAGAGGTAGAAGGCGAATACGAACACCGTCATGTGTTTTCTCCCGATTTCTCGTCGAAGACCTCGCGCGCGAGCTCCAGCGCCTTGGTCATGGCGGGCACGCCGCCGAACATGCTCATCTGGAAGATCACCTCTGCGATCTCCCGCTCGGTCGCGCCCGCCTCCAGCGCGTGGCGGATGGTCAGCCGCATCGGCGCCTCCGCCTGCGCGCCGAGCGTCACCTGCCCGGCCAGCGTGACCAGAAGCCGGGTGCGGGCGTCGAGCCCATCCCGGTTGAAGGTCTTGCCAAACCACATTTCCAGCATCTCGGCCGGCATGGTCGGAAAGAGCTTCTCGAACGCCTTGGGATTGAAGCTCTCCAAAGCCGGGTTGAACAGCCGGGCCATTTCCGCCCCCTGATCAAGCATCGCACTGAAAAGCTTCTGAAAATCCGCGGTCATCTGTAGGGCGCATCCATCTCGATGTTGCGGGCGATCTCGGCCTCCCAGCGCGCGCCGTTCTCAAGGAGCTTCGCCTTGTCGTAGAACAGCTCCTCGCGCGTCTCGGTGGCATATTCGAAGTTCGGCCCCTCGACGATGGCATCGACCGGGCAGGCCTCCTGGCAGTAGCCGCAGTAGATGCATTTCGTCATGTCGATGTCATAGCGCGTGGTGCGGCGCGAGCCATCCTCGCGCGGCTCGGCATCAATGGTGATCGCCTGCGCGGGGCAGATCGCCTCGCACAATTTGCACGCGATGCAGCGTTCCTCGCCATTGGGGTAGCGCCGCAGCGCATGCTCGCCGCGGAACCGGGGCGAAAGCGGCCCTTTTTCATGGGGATAGTTCAGCGTGGGCTTGGGCGCCACGAAGTAGCGCATCCCCAGCGCGAACCCTTTGATGAAGTCCCACAGGACGAAATATTTCGCCGCGCGAACGTAATCGAAAGCCATCAGTCTTTCCCTGCAGGTTTGCCCGAGCCGCCCGACACGGCCCATTTCTTGCGGTCGGACGCCAGTTCCAGATCGCCCACGCCGAATTCTCCCTGCGCCTCGAGCGACGCCACTGCGCGCAGCATGGGGGGGGAATGCGACAGGAAGGAGGTGACGTTCTTGCCGTCAATTTCGAGCGTGTAGCCCTCGATGATCGTCGGCACCAACCGCACCTTTCGGCCGTCCAGCGTCAACGTCAGTGTTTCGCGTGTCGGATCGTGAATCACGTTACCCCCCAATCACCCAGCGCGCCCAGAAGCCGCCGAAAAGTTCGAATTTTGCAAGGAAGGCCACGATCACGACCCAGCCGAGCGAGAGCGGCAGGAACACTTTCCAGCCGATCCGCATCAGTTGGTCATAGCGGTAGCGCGGCACAATCGCCTTCACCATGGCGAAGGCGAAGAACACCAGCACCATCTTGCCAAACATCCACAGCGCACCATCGGGAATGCCGGGGATGGGCGAGAGCCAGCCGCCGAAGAACAGCACCGAGGTCAGCGCACACATCAGCCACATGGCGATATATTCGCCCGCCATGAAGAGCAGATAGGGGGTGGAGCTGTATTCCACCATGAAGCCCGCAACGAGTTCGGATTCCGCTTCCGGCAGGTCAAACGGCGGGCGGTTGGTTTCTGCCAGCGCCGAGATGAAGAACATGAACACCATCGGCAGATGCGGGATCCAGTACCAGTTCAGAAGGCCAAAGGAGCCGCGCTGCGCCTCGACAATGGCCGACAGGTTCATCGAGCCGGTCGAGAGGATCACGCCGATGATGATCAGGCCCATCGAGACCTCATAAGAGATCATCTGCGCGGCCGAGCGCAGCGAGCCGAGGAACGGGTATTTCGAGTTCGAGGCCCAGCCGCCCATGATCACGCCGTAAACCTCAAGCGAGGAGGCGGCGAAGACGAAGAGCACGGCGACGTTGATATCCGCCATCACCCAGCCTTCGTTGAACGGGATCACCACCCAGGCCAGCAGCGCAAGCACGAGGCTCAGCATCGGCGCAAGGAAATAGACGAACTTGTCCGAGCCCGCCGGAACCACGATCTCCTTGAAGACGTATTTCGCGGCGTCGGCCACCGATTGCAGCAGACCGAAGGCGCCCACCACGTTCGGACCGCGGCGCAACTGCACGGCGGCCCAGATCTTGCGGTCCCCCCAGACGAGGAGCAGCAGCCCGATCATCACGAAAGCGATGATCGCGAGGCCCTGCAAGACCATCAGCAAGGCCGTCCCCAGCGATGTTGCGAAAAACTCAGCCATGTTGTCCCTCAGCCCGTCTTGCTCTCATCGTTTCAAACCGTCGGAATGCCGCGTTCGCGGCAATCGGCGACCGTCACTTCCGCATCTATCGTCCGCAGCCCTTCGGGCAGTGCGGAGGAAATCAGATAGATGGCATCGGCCCGCAGCCCGGCGCCATCGCGTGTCACATTGGTGCGCACATGGCGCGCAAAACCGTAGCCGCGGATCAGCGCATATTGCGCGGCGGCACAGGTGGCATAGGCCGTGACCTGCGCGCGGTTGTGACTGCCCGCAATCGCCACGTCGAAGCCCACGAGATCATTGTCGAGAAGCCGCGTCTCGACGCCGCCATAGGTGATCTCGGCCCCCGCCCCGGCGCCCGCAGGCGCGCAAGCGCCCAGCCCGGCCAGAAGGCCGGGAACAAGCGCCGCAAGGGTGAGGAAGGAGCGCATCCGCCGTTACTCCGCCGCCACCGCGGGCGCCCGGCGCGCCTTGGCCTGCGCCGAACATTCCGCCATCACCACCGAGGCGCGCGCGATCGGGTTGGTGAAGTAGTAATCCCCAAGCGCCAGCCGGAACGTGGCCTTGCCCATCTCGCGCCGCTCGATCGGTTGCCACTCATTGGCGATCACCTGATCGACCTGCCCCAGATGCGGCACGGCGGCGAGCATGGCGCGGCGCAGCCCGGCAAGGCTGTCCCAGCCCTGCGTGGCGCCCAGTTCCGCCGAAAGCGCACGCAGGATCGCCCAGTTCTCTTTCGCCTCGCCCGGCGCGAAAGTCGCGCGGAAGGCCAGCTGGGGCCGCCCTTCGGTGTTGACGAAAAGCCCGTGTTCCTCGGTGTAGGCCGCCCCCGGCAGAATGATGTCGGCGCGGCTCGCGCCACGGTCGCCGTGGCTGCCCTGATAGATCACGAACGGGCCGCCCTCGGCGGCGGGCGCAATCTCCACCTCGTCGGCGCCCATGTTGTAAATCACCTCGACGCCGTCCTCGAGCGCGGCCAGAAGCCCGCCGTTGGTCACCGCGCCCACATCCATCGCGCCCACGCGCCCGGCCGCGGTGTGCAACATCAGCATCCGGCCCGAAAGCGCCATGGCATGCGCGATCACCGCATCGCCATCGGCCTCGGAGACCGCGCCCTGCCCGACGATCACGATTGCCCCTTCCGAGGCATGCAGATGCGCCAGCGCGGCGCGATCGGTGCCGACATGCTCGTAATCATAGGTCAGATCCACCGCCGGGCCGACCACACGCACCAGCGCCCCATGCGCCCAGGCCTTGCGGATGCGCGCGTTGAGCACCGGCGCCTCAGTGCGCGGATCGGTGCCGATCAGGATGATTTCCTGCGCCGTGTCGATCTCGTCAATCGCCACATTGCCGACATAGCCCGAGCGGTTGCCAATCGGCAGCCGCGCGCCATCGGTGCGGCATTCGACCTTGCCGCCCTGCCCTTCGATCAGGGTCTTCAGGCTGAAAGCGGCTTCGGTCGAGGCAAGATCGCCCACAAGGCCAAGGATTTTCTTGCCCTTCATGGCGCGGGCGGCGGCGGCAAGCGCCTCGCCCCAGCCCGCCTTGCGCAGCTTGCCATTCTCGCGAATGTAAGGCGTATCAAGGCGTTGGCGGCGCAAGCCGTCCCAGATGAAGCGGCCCTTGTCGGAGAGCCATTCCTCGTTCACGCCATCATGGTTGCGCGGCACGATCCGCTTCACTTCACGGCCCTTGGCGTCAATGCGGATGTTGGAGCCGAGCGCATCCATCACGTCGATGCTCTCGGTCTTCGTCAGCTCCCACGGGCGCGCGGTGAAAGCATAGGGCTTTGAGGTCAGCGCGCCGACCGGGCACAGGTCGATGATATTGCCCTGAAGGTTGCTGTCGAGCGTCATGTTCAGATAGCTGGTGATCTCGCTGTCGGCGCCGCGGCCGGTCTGGCCCATCTGGCTGATCCCCGCCACCTCGGAGGTGAAGCGCACGCAGCGCGTGCAGGAGATGCAGCGCGTCATGCAGGTGGCGACGAGCGGGCCGAGGTTGAGGTTTTCGGAGGCGCGCTTGGGCTCGCGGTAGCGCGAGAAATCGGCGCCATAGGCCACCGCCTGATCTTGCAGGTCACATTCCCCGCCCTGATCGCAGATCGGGCAGTCAAGCGGGTGGTTGATGAGCAAAAACTCCATCACCCCCTCGCGCGCCTTTTTCACCATCGGCGAATTGGTCTTGATCACGCTCGGCTCGCCATTGGGGCCGGGGCGCAAGTCCTTGATCTGCATCGCGCAGCTTGCGGTCGGCTTGGGCGGGCCGCCCACCACCTCAACAAGGCACATACGGCAGTTGCCGGCGATCGAGAGCCGTTCGTGGTAGCAAAACCGCGGCACTTCGATCCCGGCCTGCTCGCAGGCCTGAATCAGCGTCAGGCTGGGATCGACCTCGACCTCGATACCGTCGATGATGATCTTGCGCGTGTTCGACATGGTCTCGTCCGTCACTTGGCTCGGGCGCAGCACGGGGCTGCGCGGTGAATGCTGGCTTGGGGGCTCATGCACAGCCCCCCGGGAAGACCCATTGGCCCTCCCTGAAATTGTCTTCCGGCCCGGAGGCCACGGCGCCACGGCACAGCGCCTGTGCGGCGCGTTTTGCCTCTGCCCCCTCGTCATAGCCAAAGGGGGGGGCCGTCCGGCGCACCAGAAGCGCGTTTTGCGGCCCAAAGCTGCCGGTGTAGCCCGGCACGGCGGCAAGCGTCGCCTTGGGCGCCGGGGCCGGGGCCGGAGCGGTGCAGGCCGCAAGCGGTGCGATCAGCATAAGCGTCGGAGACAGCCGCATCAGTTGCCCCCCCGCGCATCAATCACCGGGCAAGCGGCCTCGATGCGGTAAAAATACGACTCGATCTCGGTCACATCGGCGGCGCGCAGCTTGAGATCCCGGCTTGAGGGGCAAACCGCCTCGATCGCCGAGATGACCCCCTTTTTCAGCTCCAGCGTATCGCGCTCGGTCACGCCCTCAAGCGTCACTTCGAAATAGGCGGTGAGCCCGTCCCAGTGGAGGCAGCCTGCGTTGTCCACCGCGCCCGGAGGGCAGTCCACCCCCCCGGTCATGATGCGGTTGAAATAGGTCACCTGCGCCCCGGTTGCGCCTTCCATCATGCGGATATGGCGCGAGAGCGCAGGATCATGCCCCTCATTGGCAAGGCTTTTCGGATGCGGCCCGGCCAGCGCAGGGCAAAGCCCGAGCGCCAGCGCAACCGCGCCGCCCCCGATCTTGCCAAAGCTGCCCCAAACCGCCGCCATCTCAGATCACTCCGCCGCCATCGCGCCCATGCGCCCGGTTTTCCGCGCCTTGATCCGGTCCTCGATCTCTTCGCGGTAATGGCGGATGAGGCCCTGGATCGGCCAGGCCGCCGCATCGCCAAGCGCACAGATCGTGTGGCCCTCGACCTGCTTGGTCACGTCAAAGAGCATGTCGATTTCCTCGATCTCGGCCTCGCCGCGCACCAGTCGGTCCATCACCCGCATCATCCACGAGGTGCCCTCGCGGCAGGGGGTGCATTGCCCGCAGCTCTCATGCTTGAAGAATTTCGACAGCCGCCAGATCGCCTTGATCACATCGGTCTGCTGATCCATCACGATCAGGCAGGCGGTGCCGAAGGACGACTTCAGATCGCGCATGCCGTCATAATCCATGATCGCATCTTCGCACAGATGCGCCGGGATCACCGGGCAAGAGGCGCCCCCGGGGATCACCGCCTTCAAGTTGGACCAGCCGCCGCGCACGCCGCCGCCATGTTTCTCGATCAGCTCCTTCATCGAGATCGACATGCTCTCTTCGATCACGCAGGGCGTGTTGACATGCCCCGACATGGCGAACAGCTTCACGCCGGTGTTGTTGGGGCGCCCGAAGGAGGCATACCAATCCGCGCCACGGCGCAGGATCGTCGGCACCACGGCGATGGATTCGACGTTGTTCACCGTGGTCGGGCAACCATAAAGCCCCGAACCCGCCGGGAACGGCGGTTTCATCCGCGGCATGCCCTTCTTGCCTTCGAGGCTCTCCAGCAGCGCCGTCTCTTCGCCGCAGATATAGGCGCCCGCACCGTGATGCAGGTAAACGTTGAAATCATAGCCCGATTTGCAGGCGTTCTTGCCGATCAGCCCGGCGTCGTAGCATTCGTCAATGGCGCGCTGCAGCGCTTCCTTCTCGCGCACATATTCGCCGCGAATGTAGATATAGGCCGCGCAGGCGCCCATCGCGAAGCCCGCGATCAACGCGCCTTCAATCAGCGTATGCGGATCGTGGCGCATCACCTCGCGGTCCTTGCAGGTGCCCGGCTCGGATTCATCGGCGTTGATCACCAGATAGGCGGGGCGACCGTCGGATTGCTTGGGCATGAAGGACCATTTCAGCCCGGTCGGAAAGCCCGCGCCGCCGCGGCCCCGCAGCCCCGAGGCCTTGACCTGCTCGATGATCCAGTCCCGACCATTGGCCAAAATCGCCGCCGTGCCATCCCAGTGCCCGCGCGCCATCGCGCCCTTCAGAGAGCGGTCGTGCATCCCGTAGATGTTGGTGAAGATCCGGTCCTGATCTTTCAGCATGTCTGTTCCCTCGGTTAGCGCACAGGCCGGACCCCGGCCTGCGCTGCACCGGCGCACCGATGCAAATGTCTCTCTTCGGGCCGGAGCCGATCCGACCGGGATCGGGCCGAAGCCCGGGTTCCTTGCCCCGCCGCCTCAAAAGCGGCGGCGGGTGTTATGCGGCGCCGGGGCTCCGGCGCTTAGCGCTTGCGGCCGCGGCGCTTGCCGCCCGGGCCCGCCGGCGCGGGTTTGGGCGCCGCGGCAGAGGCCGCGGGCTCTGCCCCGACCAGCTCCACCGGGCGCGCCTCGACCGGCTTGGCGGCCACCACGGGCGCCGCAGGTTTTGCGGCCGGTTTCGGTTCCGGTTTCACGGCGACCGGGGCGGGTTCCGGTTTGGGCGCGGGTTTCGCGGCCACGGGCGCGGCCGGTTTCGGCGCGGGCGCCGGGGCGGGTTTGGCCGCGATCGGAGCGGGGGCGGGCTGCGGCGCCGGAGCGGTTTTCACCGCGGCACTCGGGGCAGCCGCCGGCTTCGCGGCAGCGGTCGGGGCCACCGGCGAGGTGCTGCGCAGCGCGCGCGCCTCTTCGGGGCTGAGAACTTTCGGTTCGGGCAGGCAGCCCATCACGTAGCAGGCGGTGCGCGCCAAAATCAGCGCACAGACCACACCGGCCACAAAGGCCACACCGATCCCGGTCGAGCCGAGCAGCCACAGCGCAAGAAACGCAGCAGCTCCGAGGATTCCTCCCAATTTGCGGGCTTTCGTCTGGCATTCAGCGTCGTTCATCGACATTTTGCCTTTCCTTTCCCTCATCCCGGACCGGGAAAGCGCTCCTCACGCGGCGCCCGGTCCCTGGTGTTGATCTGATCTCTTTCGTCTTTCGTCAGTCCAGTCTTTCCACTCAGTAATCGTTGGTCTTCGCACGTTCGAGGAAGCGCTCAAGCCCCTCCTCAACAATGATTTTTGCCTGCGCCACCCATTTGTCGCGGCTGACGCGACCGCGGAACCCTTTCAGGTTCGTATCCATCCACGCCACTTCCTCCGCGCCCCATTGGGCGATCTGATCGAAGTGGAACACGCCAAGGTCATGGCAGATCCGCTCGAGCACCGGGCCGATCCCCTCCATCTTCTGCAGATCATCGGCCTTGCCGTCGCGGGGCGCATCCAGCCCCTGCGGCGGCACACCCTCGCCCGCCTCAACCTCGACCACAACCGGGCCACGTGCCTTGCGCGCGGGCGCGGCCTCTGCCGCGGGAGACGCTTCGGGGGCGGCAGCTTCGGGCGCCGATGCCGCGGGCGCGGCTTCGGCCTCAAGCGCGGTTCCGGTCTGCGCGGCCACCAGCGCCTTGCTGATCTTCTCGGCTTCCGCCGCCTCTGCCGCGGCCTTTTCGGCAAAGGCTTTTTCGGCAGCCGCTTTTTCCGCTGCCGCTTGCACGGCGGCAGCCTTCTCGGCAGCGGCTTGCTCAGCGGCGGCTTTCTCGGCTTGCGCTTTTTCCGCGGCGGCCTTCTCGGCAGCGGCCTTTTCCGCAGCGGCTTTCTCGGCTTGCGCCGTCTCGGCGGCAGCCTTTTCCGCAGCCGCTTTCTCGGCTTTCGCTTTCTCTGTCGCGGCCTTTTCGGCGGCGGCTTTCTCTTCTGCACGTTGCGCCGCGGTCATCGGACGGGTGCCCATCATGCCGATCGGGCCAAGGCGCCCGCCGGATTGCCACGGCGCGCGGAGCGCCACCTCGGTGCCGTCGATCCGCTTCACGCCATCGCCAACCACAAGCGCGAGCGCCACCGAGCCGTTTGCACTTTCCTTGCCGCCCGCCGTCTCCGCGCAGGAGGTCAGCCCGGACGCGGGTTCGGACGAGAACCGCCCCACTTGCGAGCCCGGCTGCGGCGCTTCGCCCGCGGCGAGCCTGTCGATCAGTTTTTCGAGGCTTTCCTCGGTCAGATCCTCAAAGTAATCCTTGCCGATCTGTGCCATCGGCGCGTTGGCGCAGGCCCCGAGGCACTCGACCTCTTCCCAGGAGAGCTTGCCATCCGCCGAAAGCGCGAAGGGCTCCGCGGCAATCTTGCGTTTGCAAACCGCAATCAGGTCTTCGGCGCCGCAGATCATGCACGAGGTGGTGCCGCAGACCTGGATATGCGCGACCGAGCCCACCGGGGCGAGCTGGAACATGAAATAGAAGGTCGCCACTTCCAGCGCGCGGATATAGGGCAGGCCCAGCATGTCGGCGACGTGTTCGATCGCCGGTTTCGTCAGCCAGCCTTCCTGCTCTTGCGCCCGGAACAGAAGCGGAATGATCGCCGAGGCCTGACGGCCCTCGGGGTATTTCGTCATCTGCGCTTCGGCCCAGGCGCGGTTCGCGGGCGTGAAGGCGAAAGACGCGGGTTGTTCATGATGCAAGCGGCGCAGCATTAGCGGTCGACCTCCCCGAACACGATATCCATCGTGCCGATGATGGCCGAAACGTCGGCCAGTTGGTGCCCTTTCGAGACCGCATCCATCGAATGCAGATGCGCATAGCCCGGGGCGCGGATCTTGGCCCGGTAGGGCTTGTTGGTGCCATCGGAGACAAGATAGACGCCGAACTCGCCCTTGGGCGCCTCCACGGCGGCATAAACCTCGCCCGCGGGCACCTTGAAGCCCTCGGTATAAAGCTTGAAGTGGTGGATCAGCGCTTCCATCGAGGTCTTCATCTCGCCCCGTTTCGGCGGCGTCATCTTGCCGCGCGCGAGAATATCCCCCTGCCCTTCGGGCGCGCGGAGCTTTTCCACCGCCTGCAGGATGATCTTGGTCGACTCGCGCATCTCGGCCATCCGCACAAGATACCGGTCATAACAGTCGCCGTTTTTGCCCACGGCCACTTTGAAATCAAATTCGTCGTAGCATTCATAGGGTTGCGAGCGCCGCAGATCCCACGCCAGCCCCGAGCCACGCACCATCACCCCGGAATAGCCCCATTGGGTGATTTCTTTCTCGGTGATGATGCAGATATCGGCGTTGCGCTGCTTGAAGATCCGGTTTTCGGTCAGCAGCCCCTCGATATCATCGAGCTTTTGCGGGAATTCATGCGCCCATTCCTCGATGTCGTCGATCAGCTTGGACGGCAGATCCTGATGCACCCCCCCGGGGCGGAAATAGTTCGCGTGCAGACGCGCGCCACAAGCCCGCTCATAGAAGATCATCAGCTTTTCGCGTTCCTCAAACCCCCAGACCGGCGGGGTGAGCGCGCCCACGTCCATCGCCTGCGTGGTGACGTTGAGAAGGTGGTTCAGAACCCGCCCGATCTCCGAAAACAGCACCCGGATAAGCGAGGCGCGGCGCGGCACGACGGTGCCGGTCAGGCGCTCGATCGCCATGCACCAGGCATGCTCCTGGTTCATCGGCGCCACATAATCGAGCCGGTCGAAATAGGGCGTGTTTTGCAGATAGGTGCGGCTTTCCATCAGCTTTTCGGTGCCGCGATGCAAAAGGCCGATATGCGGGTCGGCCCGTTCGACGATCTCGCCGTCAAGCTCCAGCACCATCCGCAACACCCCGTGCGCCGCAGGGTGCTGCGGGCCGAAGTTGATGTTGAAGTTGCGGATGCGCTGCTCGCCGGTCAGCACGTCATGCGAACCGTCGTCGTAGGTATTCTGCCGGATGTCGCCGTCCATGCTCCTCACCTTTCTCCGTCACCGCCCGGGCTGTTGCCGCGGCTCAGCCCTGTTTCTCGTCACCGGGAAGCACATAATGCGCGCCTTCCCAGGGGCTCAGGAAATCGAATTGCCGGTATTCCTGCGTCAGTTTTACCGGCTCGTAGACCACCCGCTTGAGCATCTCGTCATAGCGCAGCTCGACATAGCCGGTGGTGGGGAAATCTTTCCGCAGCGGATGGCCGCGGAAGCCGTAATCGGTCAAAAGACGGCGCAGATCCGGGTGGCCCGAGAACAGGATCCCGAACATGTCGAAGATCTCGCGTTCATACCAGTTCGCCACCGGGAAGGCATCCACGATCGAGGGGCACATCTCATCCTCGCGCACCGCCGCTTTCACGCGGATGCGCTGGTTGCGCCACATCGACAGGAAATGCCACACCACCTCAAACCGCGCCGGGCGCTCGGGCCAGTCCACCGCGGTGATGTCGATCAGCGTCGAGAACCGGCAGGTCGGGTCGTCGCGCAAAAATTCGACAAACCGCAAGATCCCCGCCGGGGTCACGGTCACGGTCAGCTCGCCATGCGCCACCACGCTCGACACGACATCATCGCCGCGCCGGTGTTCGATATGCGCCGCGAGTTCTTGCAGCTGTTCGCTCATTCTCCGTCCTCCTCAGCGCACCAGCGTGCCGGTGCGGCGGATCTTGCGCTGCAACTGCAGGATACCATACATCAACGCCTCTGCCGAGGGCGGGCAGCCGGGAACGTAAATATCGACCGGCACGATCCGGTCGCAGCCGCGCACCACCGAATAGCTGTAGTGGTAATAGCCGCCGCCATTGGCGCAGGAGCCCATCGAGATCACGTAACGCGGCTCGGGCATCTGGTCGTAAACCTTGCGCAGCGCAGGCGCCATCTTGTTGGTCAGCGTGCCGGCCACGATCATCACGTCAGATTGCCGCGGCGAGGCGCGCGGCGCAAAGCCGTAGCGCTCCACGTCATAGCGCGGCATCGCGGTATGCATCATCTCGACGGCGCAGCAGGCCAGACCAAAGGTCATCCAGTGCAGCGAGCCATTGCGCGCCCAGTTGATGATGTCTTCGGCGGTGGTGAGCAGGAAGCCCTTGTCCTGCAGGTCGCGGTTGAGCGCCGCGGCGGCCACGTCCATATCGGCTGCGGCCGTGTTCGGCCCGGTCATCACGCCCATTCCAGCGCCCCCTTCTTCCATTCATAGGCGAAGCCCACGGTGAGCACCCCCAGAAACACCATCATCGACCAGAAAGCCGTCATCGAAATTTCCCCGAACGACACCGCCCAGGGGAACAGGAAGGCCACCTCAAGATCGAAGATGATGAACAGGATCGACACGAGGTAGAAGCGCACGTCGAACTTCATCCGCGCGTCGTCGAAGGCATTGAAACCGCATTCATAGGCCGAGACCTTTTCCGGATCGGGGTTGCGCACCGCGATCACCGCCGCCGCGCCGATCAGAACGAGGCCGAGCGCAATCGCCATGGCCAACAGAACGAGGATGGGAAGATATTCGCGCAACATGGAAGGCAGGGTCACGTCGTGCATCAATTGGCTCCCTCTGAGCGCGGCAAGCGCGCGGGTTCTGGCTCAGCGAGGAATAGCCTTCCCCCATATGCCGGTCAACCGAGCGAAGCCCGATTTCGGGGCGAAAAGCATAATTTGTATACCGATGCACACTGTTTTTGGTGTGGACCGCTTTCGCGGCATCCCGTTGCCGCAATGCGGCATCGTGTCTCGCCCCCGTGTCCTTACGGCAGGTGCACAGAATCACCCGCAACGTAAAAATGCATGTCTTCTAAAGACCTTCTCTCGATTAGAGCGCCCAGGGCGGAGGCTTTCGGTCAAAGAAAGCGGCGATTCCTGCACCTGCTTCGTCGCTTTCCCACCTTTGCACGAGCGCAGAGATTGTTGCCTCCTGAAGCGCTGAGTCGGCCCCTTTCGAGAGCATATGCACGAGCGCTTTGGCATCGGCGACGGCGCCGGGGGCACAGGTCAGATAGGGGGCAATTTCCGCCTCGATCGCACCGTCCAGCGCCTCTGGCGCAACCACGCGCGCGATCAGATCAAGCGCCACCGCTTCCTCGGCCCCGAAGAGCCGCGACGACATGAACACCCGCCGCGCCTTGGCCGCGCCCATCCGCGCGATGACATAGGGCGAGATGGTCGCCGGGGTCAGGCCAAGCCTGGTCTCGGTGAGCCCGAACCGCGCGTCGGGCACGGCAATCGCGACATCACACACCGAAATCATGCCGACCCCGCCGCCGAAGGCATTGCCCTGCACACGGCCGATCACCGGTTTCGGGCAGGTGTCGAGCGCGGCGAGCATTTCGGCCAAAGCGCGCGCAGAGGCGGCGCGCTCTTCCGGGCGCGCCGTCATATTCGCCTGCATCCAGCGCAGATCGCCCCCGGCGCAAAAGCTCTTGCCCTCGGCCGCCAGCACCACCACCCGCACCGTCTTGTCTTGCCCGAGATGACGGATCACCTGCGTGATCTCGGAAATCATCTGCGCATCGAGCGCATTGTGCTTTTCTGTCCGCGCAAGCCAAAGCGTCACCACGCCCCGCGCATCGCGGTTGAGCCGGATCGTCTCGGTCATTCTCCTCCCCCTTTTATCGCCTGCGCACGCGCCGCGGCCCTGGCCAGCTTGTCCCGGTCGAGCCCGGTTGCATAGCCCAGCCGCTCCAGATGCGCGGCCACCCGTTCCGTTGCCACATTGCCCGCGGCGCCGGGCGCATAGGGGCAGCCTCCGAGCCCGCCCGCAGCCGCATCAAAGATACGCAGCCCGCGCGCGAGGCTCACCTCGATATTGTCGAGCGCCCGCCCCTCGGTGTCATGAAAATGCCCGGCAAGCCGGCTGGGCGCGATTTCCTCAAGCACCGCGGCGAGCATCGCATCCGTGCGCTCGGGGCGGGCCCGGCCGATGGTATCGCCAAGGCTCAGCTCGTGGCAGCCCATGGCGCTGAGCGCCGCCACCACCCGCGCCACCTGCGCGGGCGCCGTCGGGCCATCAAACGGGCAGTCTGTCACCATGGAGACATAGCCGCGCACTTTAATATTTGCGACATTTGCAGCCTGCATCACCGGCTCAAATCGCTCCAGACTTTCCAAAATCGAACAATTCAGGTTTGCCTTCGAAAACCCCTCCGAGGCGGAGGCAAAAATCGCCACCTCTCCCACCCCGGCGGCCAGCGCCGCGGTGATCCCCTGCAGATTGGGGGTGAGCGCGGTATAGATGACCCCCGGCGCCCGGCGAATGCCGGCCAGAACGGCCGCGCCATCCGCCATCTGCGGCACCCATTTCGGCGAGACGAAGGACGCCACCTCGATGCGCCGGAACCCCACCTCGGAGAGCGCATCGACAAGGGCGATCTTTTCTGCTGTGGGGATCAGGCGCTTTTCATTCTGCAGCCCGTCCCGCGGCGCCATTTCGACGATTTCAACAAAATCAGCCATCGGGAAGCTCGTAAAACGCTTGCGCATAAAGGCTCGCGCCGCCCCTTTCGACCGCCCGCAGATGCGCCGGGCGCGCCTGCGCCCGCTCGATCCAGGCGAGGATCGCCGGAAAGCCCTGTCGCGGCACGAAGCGGAACATGGCATCCATGTTGAAGCCGAACATGCACTCCGCAGCCGAAAAGGAGGACAGGAGCCAGTCCCGCCCCGCGAGATGCGTTTCAAGCGCCTGCATCGTCACCATCAGCCGCTTTGTGTCGAGCTTCATCAAAGGCAGCGAGCGCGCGCTTTCGGGTCGCAAAAAGATGTGCTGAATATTGAGAGATTGCAGGATGTTGGCCTGCGTCTCGGCAAAATTCACCCATTCCAGAAAGGCGACCCGCTCTGCGGTTCCGGGCGCGGGCGCGAGCGCCCCCCGGCTCTCGGTCAGATATTGCACGATCGCGCCCGATTCAAAGATCACCTGCCCGTCGATCTCCAGCGCGGGCACCCGCCCGGCGGGGCTGAGCGCGCGAAACTCCGCGCTGCGCAAGCCGCCATCGGTGAGCGACCAGCTGCGGATCTCCACCGGCTCGCCCAGTTCCTCCAGCAGCCAGAGCACGCGATGCGACCGCGAGCCCGGGGTGTGATGCAATACCGTCATGCGGCCTCCTCCTCCTCTGCCAGCCGAATAAGCGCCGCCCCCGCCTCGATCTGCGCGCCGGGGGCCACCAGCACCTCGGCCACCTCGCCCGCACGGGCCGCGCAAAGCGTGTGCTCCATCTTCATCGCCTCCAGAATGGCAAGCCGATCCCCCGGCGCCACGCGCGCGCCCGGCGCGACAAACACCGCCTTCACCAGCCCCGGCATCGGCGCGAGCGTAAGATCCGAGGCCGGTCCCTGCACCAGACGATCCAGCGGATCGGGGCGCGGGAAGCTGTGCGCGCCGCCCAAAAACACGGTGATCTCCCCCGCTCCGACATGAAAGCGCGCCGCCGTTTTGGCGCCATCGACCCACCAGCCATCGGGATGAAGCACGCAATCATGCCGCCCCCCCGCGACCTCGACGATCACCCGGTTCGGGCCGATCACCTGCACCGCGGCGGGAGGCTCAAAATCCACCGCGCGGCGCAGCGGCGCCCAGAGCGTGAACCCCGCGCCGGTGCCCGCATGCAGCCCCGCCGCCGCGATCACGCCCAGCGCACGCGCGGCCACCGGCACGGGCGGCAGCGCGGCAAGCTCTGCGCTCTCGCGCCCGATCAACCCGGTATCGACGGCGCCCGCGGCAAAGCCCGCATGCCGGGCGAGCCGCGCCAGAAAGGCGAGATTGGTGGTCGTTCCCGCCACTTCGGTTGCCTCAAGCGCGCGGGCGAGCTGGTTTAGCGCTGCGGCCCGGCTCGGGCCATGGGAGATGATCTTGGCGATCATCGGGTCATACCACGGGGAGATCGTATCGCCCGCGCGCACGCCTGTTTCCACCCGCACCCCGGGCGGGAAGATCAGATGCGCGAGCGTGCCGACGGCGGGCAGGAAACCGGCCGGCACATCCTCGGCATAGAGCCGGGCCTCAAAGGCATGCCCCTTGATCTGGATGTCCTCCTGCGCGAGCGGCAGCGGCTCGCCCGCCGCCACGCGAAGCTGCCATTCGACAAGGTCGATGCCCGTGATCGCCTCGGTCACCGGATGCTCGACCTGCAGGCGCGTGTTCATCTCCATGAACCAGAACCGGTCCGGGCGCAGCCCGTCAGAGCCATCGACAATGAACTCGATCGTGCCCGCGCCCGCATAGCCAATCGCCTCGGCGGCGCGCACCGCGGCCTGCCCCATCGCGGCGCGCATCTGATCGGTCATTCCCGGCGCGGGGGCCTCTTCGATCACCTTCTGGTGGCGGCGCTGCAGCGAGCAATCTCGCTCAAACAGATGCACGGCGCGGGTGCCGTCGCCAAACACCTGCACCTCGATGTGGCGGGGCATTTCGACATATTTTTCAATCAGAACCGCGGGGTTGCCAAAGGCCGTGCGGGCCTCGGCACAGGCGCTTTCGAGCGCGGCGGCGAAATCATCGGGCCGGTCCACGCGCCGCATCCCCTTGCCGCCGCCCCCCGCCACCGCCTTGATCAGCACCGGGTAGCCCAGCGCCTCGGCGGCGCCCGCAAGATGCTCGGGATCTTGATTGTCGCCGTGATAGCCGGGCACCACCGGCACGCCCGCCTGCGCCATCACCGCCTTGGCGGCATCCTTGAGCCCCATGGCGCGGATCGCCGCCTCCGAAGGGCCGATGAAGGTGAGCCCGGCCGCCGCCACCGAAGCCACGAAATCGGGGTTTTCGGACAGGAAGCCGTAGCCCGGATGGATCGCCTCGGCACCGGTCTCAAGTGCAGCCTGCAAGATGCGATCTGCGCACAGATAGCTTTCCGCCGGGCGGGCGCCGCCGATCGCCACGGCCTCATCGGCCATCGCGACATGGCGCGCCCCGGCATCGGCCTCTGAATAGACCGCGACCGTGGCCACGCCGAGGCGGCGCGCGGTCTCGATCACCCGGCAGGCGATTTCGCCGCGATTGGCGATCAGGATCTTTTGAAACATCGCACTCTCCTGTTGGCGAAGGCGGGGGGCGCTGCCCCCCGTGCCCCCCGGGATATTTGCGGCAAGATGAAAGGGTTGGGCTTCATCTTGCCGCAAATATCCCCGCCGGAGGCATGGAACGTCACATCCGGAAGACCCCAAACCGGGTCGGCTCGATCGGCGCGTTGAGACTTGCCCTGAGGCTCAGCGCCAGCACATCGCGGCTCTTCCTCGGGTCGATGATGCCGTCATCCCAAAGCCGGGCCGAGGCATAGAGGGGATGGCTCTGGCGCTCGAACATCTCGATCGTCGGGCGCTTGAACGCGGCCTCGTCCTCTGCCGACCAGGTGCCGCCCTTGCGCGTGATCCCCTCACGCCTCACGGTGGCGAGCACGCCCGCCGCCTGCTCACCGCCCATCACCGAGATCCGGGAATTCGGCCAGCTCCACAGGAACCGGGGCGAATAGGCGCGCCCCGCCATGCCGTAATTGCCCGCGCCAAAGGAGCCGCCGACAAGCATGGTGATTTTTGGCACCGCGGTGGTGGCGACGGCGGTGACCATCTTCGCGCCATGCCGCGCGATCCCCTCGTTTTCATATTTGCGCCCGACCATGAAGCCCGTGATATTTTGCAAAAACACCAACGGGATGGAGCGCGCGGAGCAAAGCTCGATGAAATGCGCAGCCTTTTGGGCGGCCTCCGAGAAGAGCACGCCATTATTGGCGATGATGCCAACCGGGCAGCCCATCACATGCGCAAAACCGGTCACGATGGTCTCGCCGAACCGCGCCTTGAACTCGTCAAAGCGCGAGCCATCCACCAGACGCGCGATCACCTCGCGGATGTCATAGGGGGTGCGCAGATCGGCGGGCACGATGCCGAGGATCTCTTCGGGGTCAAAGGCGGGGTCTTCGGGGCTTTGCCACTGCACCGGCGCGGGCCGCGGCCGGTTCAAGCTCCCCAGTGCCCGGCGCGCAAGCGCGAGCGCATGGGCGTCATCCTCGGCCAGATAGTCGGCCACCCCCGAAAGCCGCGTGTGCACATCGCCGCCGCCAAGGTCTTCGGCGGTGACCACCTCGCCGGTTGCCGCCCGCACCAAAGGCGGCCCGGCAAGAAAGATCGTGCCCTGTTCTTTCACGATGATCGTCACATCCGACATCGCGGGCACATAGGCGCCCCCCGCCGTGCACGAGCCCATCACCACGGCGATCTGCGCGATGCCCTTGGCCGACATGCGCGCCTGATTGTAAAAGATCCGGCCGAAATGGTCGCGGTCGGGGAAGACCTCGTCCTGATTGGGCAGGTTGGCGCCGCCGCTGTCGACCAGATAGACGCAGGGCAGCGCGCATTCCTCTGCAATCTCTTGCGCGCGCAGGTGCTTTTTCACCGTCATCGGGTAATAGGTGCCGCCCTTCACCGTGGCATCATTGGCGACAACCATCACCTCTTGCCCATGCACCTGCCCGACCCCGGCGATTACGCCCGCGCAGGGGGCCGCGCCCTCATAAAGCCCGTGCGCGGCGGTGGCGCCGATCTCGAGAAACGGGCTGCCGGGGTCCAGAAGCGCCGCCACACGCTCGCGCGGCGCCATCTTGCCGCGGGCAACGTGACGCGCGGTGGCCTCGGGGCCGCCCCCCGCGGCAGCGGCCTCGGCGGCGGTGCGCACCTGCTCCAGCAGGGCCAGATGCGCCTCGCGGTTTTTGCGGAAGGTCTCCGAAGAGGGGATCGCGGCAGAGTTCAGCTTCATGGATCGGCCTTCTTGTCGCGCAGGTCTGCCGCCCGGGCGGCGGTCATTTCCATCAGGCAGTTTGCGCCCACCACGCCGGAAAGCGAGGCATCGCCCCAGCGCGCGATCTCCAGCGCGCATTCGGCATCGCGAAACGCAATCCACGCGCGCTGTGCGGCCTGCAGCGTGTCAGCAAGCCCGGGCGCGCCCATCTCGGCTTTCCGGGCCTTGTATTCGGCATTGAGGATCCCGTCCCAGGCCGCGGTCTCTGCGCCGATGCAGGCGATCATATTTGCGGTGGTTTCCGCCCCGGCGCCCATGCAGCCCTGCGCCGCCTGCCCAAGGCAGCTCGGCCCCTCGGCGCGCGGATTATACTCGGCAAAACAGTCCTGCACCGCGGCGGGAATATCCGCCGTGGCCGCGGCGGGCAGATCCTGCGCACGCAGGCCAGCGGGGGCAAAAAAGGTCATAACAGCAACAAGATGGACAATGACTTGAGGACGCATCACGATTTCTCCATGAGTTCACGTCCGATCAGCATACGCCGGATTTCCGAGGTGCCCGCGCCAATTTCCATCAGTTTCGCGTCGCGAAAGAGCCGCGACACCACCGAGTCATTGAGAAAGCCCGCACCGCCGAGCGCCTGCACCGCCTGATGCGCCTGCACCATCGCCTGCTCGGAGGCGTAAAGCACCGTTGCCGCAGCGTCTTGACGGGTCACCGCGCCCCGGTCACAGGCTTTGGCAACCTCGTAGGTATAGGCGCGCGCGGTGTTCATCGCGACATACATGTCGGCAATTTTCGCCTGCATGAGCTGGAAAGTCCCGATCGGCTGGCCGAATTGCTGGCGCTCCTGCGCGTAGGGCACCACCTCGTCGAGACAGGCCATCATGATGCCGGTGCCGATGCCCGACAGCACCACCCGCTCGTAATCGAGCCCCGACATCAGCACCCGCACGCCCTTGCCCTCAAGGCCGAGCACATTCTCGGCGGGCACTTCGCAATTGTCGAAAAAGAGCTGTGCGGTATTTGAGCCGCGCATGCCGAGCTTGTCGAAATGCTGGCTCGTGGAAAACCCTTTGAAGCCCTTTTCGACGATAAAGGCGGTGATCCCTTTCGAGCCCGCAGCGGGGTCTGTTTTCGCATAGACCACGAGCGTGTCGGCATCGCAGCCATTGGTGATCCAGTATTTGTGGCCATTGAGCACATAGGTGTCGCCGCGCTTCTCGGCGCGCAGCTTCATGCCGACGACATCGGAGCCTGCACCGCTCTCGCTCATCGCCAGCGCACCAATTTGTGTGCCCGCGACAAGGCCGGGGAGGTATTTGCGCTTTTGCGCCTCTGTGCCGTTGAGCTTGAGCTGGTTCACGCAAAGGTTCGAATGCGCGCCATAGGAGAGCGCGATCGAGGCGGAGACCCGCGCGATCTCCTCGGTGACAACCACATGGGCCAGATAGCCCATGCCCGCGCCGCCAAATTCTTCCGGCACCGTCACACCGAGCAGGCCAAGCGCCCCCATCTCGGGCCAGAGCTCGTTGGGAAAGGCATTTTCGGCATCGACTTTTGCCGCGATCGGGGCAAGGCGATCGCGCGCCCAGCTCCGCACCATGTCACGCAATGCGGCAATATCCTCGCCCAGATCGAAACGCATCGAGCCCGCGAACATCCTCTCCTCCCCAGATTATTGAACGCTTGTTCATTTCATTGCGCACAACGGGTCTCAGGTCAAGTCGGGCGTGAAGTGCCGTTACGTCGCACGCCTTTTGGCTAGGCCGCGCACTTTTGCGTTACAGCGCTAACCTCCCGGTAAGGCCCCCGGCGCACCGATTTTTGTAAATATGACAAAAGGGGGGCAACAAAGGGGCAAAGACGCCGTGAGCACGATCACGAAAGCCAGTCAGCATGCGTGGATGTATGCAGTGCTGATTGAAATGAATGACTATTGTCGCAATGAGGGCCTGGAGGACGTTGCCGCGTCGCTTCAGCAAGCCATTGAGCGGATGGAACCGGTTGTGTTCCCGCGTCTGCCGATGGGCCGGACCGTTGCCGACATCGCCCCCTTGCATACCGCGGAAGTGGTCAACTTCCCCGGGCAGCGCGGACATTGAAGTCTCCGGCTCTCGCCGCGCCAACGAGAGACCTCGCGCCCGCAGATCTCGCGATCTGGCGCCAAACGGCCGTTTGGCAGCACCTTTCCCTCCCCTGACGGCGCAGGTGCCCCGCCCCCTGCGCCGTCATTCGTGGCGCAGCGCGAGAGTTTTGTCAGATCCGCAGATCAGCCGTGACCCGAAAAGACCGGGTGTCAAAACCAGTGATTTTCGCGCGCGATCATCGCCGCATGGGTCCGGTTGCGCGCCCCGATCTTGCGCGTCAGGGTGCGCACATGCAGCTTCACCGTGACCTCCTGAAGATCCATGTCGCGGGCGATTTCCTTGTTGGTCTGGCCCGCGCAGATACCGCGCAGAACCTCGGTCTCGCGCGGGGAGAGCCCGCCCATCGTCGGCGCATCATCCTGCTTGAGGAAATCAAACGGCGCAAAGACCGAGCCGGAGGCCATCAGCGTCACCGCACCGATGATCGAACGTGCGGGCAGCGCTTTCGGCACAAAGCCGATCGCGCCCTCGTCGAGCGCTTCCCGCGCCGCGGCCGGGCGTGCCACCCCCGAGATGATCGCCACGGCCTGATCGGGGTAGCGTCGCTTCATCTCGCTCAACCCGCCAAGACCGTCCATGCCGGGCATATCATAATCGAGCAAAACCAGATCGAACGGTCCATGACGCTCGACCTGGGTGAGCGCTTCGGAGAGATCACCCGCCACTGCGACATCCTCGCAGCCGCCTGCGCGCAACAGCGCCGCGATGGCGTCACGCACAAGATCATGATCGTCGGCAATCAAAAGCTTCACGCCGTCCTCCGAAATTCCATCCGCACCGCCCCGATCGGGACTTTTGTCCTCACCAAAGGTAATCAGCAAGAAGCCACAGCATTGCAAGGGCACCCCGAACCCGTTTCCGGCCCTCTCGCCCAAAGCACCATGCACACCCCAATAAGCAGTGCAACCCGTATACTTCCGTATAGGCTAATATACTTCTTCCCCGATGGTTGGCCTTCTGAGCTGTGCGAAACTGTCGCGGATTTTAAGTGCCCGGGGGAAGCAGCGTGCAACAGGTCAGACTGGCGGCCCTCACGGCGCCCGCGCTGAGCGCGCTGGCACTTGCCGCGGCGGCCTTCGCGCTTGCGGCAACGCTCGTCAGTGCAGATGCCCCTGCGCGGGTCGCCCCCGCGCTCGGGGCCCCCCTTGCCGCCACCCCCCTTGCCGCGACGCACCGCGAGCCCCCCGCCCCCGATCGGATGCCGCCGCTCGCCGCGCCCGAGGGCAAGATCGTGCTCACCGTGACCGGAGCGCTTGGCACCAGCAATGCCCCCGCAGAGCCCCCCCCCGCAGACATCCTCCCCGGAGAAAGCCGGGCGGGGTCCCGCGTCGCGCGGTTTGACGATGCGATGCTGGCCGCCCTGCCGCGGGAGGATTTCCGCACGACAACGATCTGGACCAGCGGCGCGGTGCATTTTTCCGGCGTGCCCCTGCGCGCCTTGCTGGACCGGCTCGGCGTGCAGGGCGGGCGGCTCCGGGTGATCGCACTCAACGATTATGCCGTCGAAATTCCCGTCGCCGACATCGAGACCCGCGCCCCGCTGCTGGCCGACCGGCGCGACGGGCAGCCGATGACGATCCGCGACAAGGGGCCGCTCTGGATCATCTATCCCTACGACGCCGATCCCGCCTATCGCAACGAGGTGATCTATGCGCGCTCGGTGTGGCAGGTGGACCGGATCGAGGTTCTGCCGTAAGATCCCCTGCCGTCGCCTGTTTCAAGCTGTGTAGATGCACAATCGTTCGTCCCCGTTTCGCGCCCCGTCGCAGCCCCTGCGCCATCTGCTCTTTGTCGGGCTGGTGGTCGTTTTGGTGACAGCCGGGGTCTCGCTTTACCGCTACGGCGAAGCGGTGCGCGCAGAGATCGACAATCTGGCCATCGGCAATTCCGACAGCCTGCAATGGACCCTCGCCCAGCTCGAAATCGAATACTATCAGCTGGAAGAAGCGCTCACCCACGGCAGCCCGGAAAGCCATGTCGATCTGGAGGATTTTTCTCGAAGTTTCGACATCTTTTACAGCCGCGTCGAAACCATCCGCGACGGCGCGGGCTTCCAGGCGGTGACCGAAACCGCGGCTGCCGCCGCCGCCATGGCCCGTCTTGGCGATTATCTGACCAAAACCGCCGCGCTGATCGATGCGGGGCCCGAAACACTCAAGATAGCCTTCCCGGCGCTGCGCGCGGAAACGCGCGCTCTGGTGACCGAGGTGCGCACCGTCTCCAGCTATGGCGTGCGCGCGCTCGCGGAACGCGCCCGCGACCAGCGCGAAAAGGTCTTCGAATCGCTCATCCGGCTTGCGTCGCTCGCCGCCGCGCTTCTGGCCACCGTGTCGGGGGGCTTCGTGATAACCTGGTGGCTGTGGCGCTATGGCCGCAACCAGACCCAATCGCTCGCCTTTGCCAAGGCCCGGCTCGAAGCGGTCATCGGCACCTCGATCGATGCGGTGATCGTGGTGGATCACAATGGCCGCGTGATCGAGTTCAACGGCGCCGCCGAAAAGGTGTTCGGCTACAGCCGCGCAGAGGCGCAGGGCGCACTCATGCACGAGCTGATCGTGCCCGGTCACATGAAAACCGCCCATGACGCCGGGTTCCGCCGCTATCGGGCCGGCGGCGTGCCGCGGATCGCCGGGCACGGGCTGATCGGGCTGCAGGCGCGGCGCAAGGATGGCACCGTTTTTCCAGCCGAGCTTTCCGTCACCGCAACCCGGATCGGCAAGGTCGAGATCTTCGTCGGCTTTTTGCGCGACATCACCGACCGCGTTGCCGCCGAACAGGAGCTGATCGACGCCCGCGATGCCGCGATGGCGGGGGAACGCGCGCAATCGGAATTTGTGGCCGTGATGAGCCACGAGATGCGCACCCCGCTCAACGGGCTGCTCGGCACGCTGGATCTTTTGGTGGAAACCCCGCTCGACGAGACCCAGCGCCGCTTTGTCGATTCCATGCAGAAAGCGGGCGAGATCCTGCTCAGCCATGTCAACAACACCCTCGATGTCGAGCGGCTCGACGCGGGCAAGTTTTCGATGGTGCGCGAGCCCTTCGCGCCGATGGCCGTGGCCGACGAGATCGTTCAAACTCAGGCGGGGGCCGCCGCCGCCCGCGGCAACCTGCTCGTGGCACAAGCCGAGGGGCGGCTGCCCGATGCGGTCGAGGGCGATGCGCTGCGGATCCGTCAGGTGCTGATCAACCTCGTCGGCAATGCGATCAAGTTCACGCGCAATGGCCAGATTTCGGTCGAGGTCGAATATCATCGGGACGGCGGCATCCTCGAATATCGCGTGATCGACACCGGCATCGGGATTCCCGCCGACCAGACGGACCGGATCTTCGATGATTTCGTGACCCTCGACCCGGAACTCTCGCGCGAGGCGACGGGCTCCGGGCTCGGCCTTTCGATCGCACGGCGGTTGATGCGGGCAATGCGTGGCGAGATCGGGGTGGAAAGCGATGTCGGCAAAGGCTCGGCGTTCTGGATCACCTTGCCTGCGCCCGTGGTGCTGTCGATGCCCGCGCCCCGCCCGCCCCCCCGGCTGACACCGAAACCGCATGCGCCGTCGATGGCCAGCGCGCAGAGCGCCGCCGCCTCAGCCGCAGAGGCCGGCTCCGGGGCTATCCTCGTTTCGGCCAATGCACCGCTTTTGCTCACGCCCCAGAACGGCCCCGTTCCCCCGCGCGGCGGCGCCGGCTTTGGCAACGGCCCCGCAGACCCGCCCCCCCCCGGACCGCCCGCCGCGACGCCCTCCGGGGCCCCGCCGCCGGCAGAGGGCCAAGCGATTGACGTGCTTGTGGTGGAAGACAATGACATAAACCGCGTCGTGCTGTGCGAAATGCTGCGCCGGGGCGGCCACCGCTTCGACGAGGCGCGCGACGGCATGGAAGGGGTTGACGTGGCCAACAAGCGCCGCTTCGACGTGATCTTGATCGACCTCAACATGCCGCGGATGAATGGCATTGAGGCAACCGAGGCGATCCGCGCCAGTGACGGGCCAAACCGCAATACGCCGATCATTGCGGTCACGGCCAATGTGTTGCCCGAAGCCCGCGCCCGGCTGGAGGCCGCCGGGGTCTGCCGCGTGATCTCGAAACCGATCACGCGGCGCATTCTGGAGCAGGTGCTGGCAGACGAACTTGCCGCGGCGCGCGACAAAACGAGCAGCGCGGGGCGCGACAACGCAAGCGGCGCGGCACGCCCGGCAACGCCGGAAGGGGCGGGGCGCGAGGTTTTCTCGGACCATGCGCCGCCTAAACTTTCCTCCAAAACCGGCCCCCGCCGCCCTGGCGTCGCCGTGTCGCACGGGGCGGGCGGCGCGATGCCGAAACATGACGCACCGCTGCTCAATCTGGAAACGCATACCGATCTGGCGCAATCGCTCGGCCCGGATCTGATGGCGCAGACGCTCGGGCAATTTCTCGCGGAAGGCGAGTCCATGCTGCCGCGATTGACCGCTGTTGCCGCTCAGGCCGAGCCGGCCGCCACCGCCGCGCTCGCGCATAAATTCGCCGGTTCGGCCGCTTTGCTGGGGGCGGAGCGGCTTCACCGCCTGCTCAAGGCGATTGACACTCCGCTTCGTCATGTTCCCCCGGGCGCTCCGCCAAGTGATTCGGTCGCGGCGGCTCTGACCGCCCTTCCAGCCGTCTGGACCGCGACTCGCGCCATGGTTGTGCCCCCAATTCCCCCCTCCACCGGCCCGGATCATGCCGTCAACTGAGTCAGACTGCCGCAGGAACACCACTTTCGCGCCCTATTTGCGCCAGAAACTATACCTAAGAGTGTATTTATTTCCGTCCGACATATTGCCGAGGTTTACCAACGGCAATTAACCTTGCATTTAGGTTAAGGAACGGAGGCATCCATGGTTTGGTTGCACATCACGCCGCATCCCGCGCACCAAGTTATTCCCGGGCCTTGGCTCGCCCGGGCCTTCGCGCGCCTGCGCAGTCCTTTCTCCAAACCTGAGCCGACCCGCCCCCTTGGCAGCGCCAAATCCATGCGCGCCGCACAATCCGAGATGCAGACCGGAATGCAGGAAATGTTCTCCGAAGGTTTCACGCGGGTGGCGCCGCTGCAACGGCTGCCGGTCGCGCCGCACTCAAGCTCGATTCCGACGCCCATCTCCGCCTTCACCGCCCTGACCGTGGAGCCGCCCCACAGCGCCGATCCTGCGCCCGCGCGCCCCGCCGCGTCGCGCCGCACTTTGCGCGCCGCCGCCAGTGCCGTCGCCAATGCCGTTGTCGCTCCCCCCGCGCATCCCGCTTCGTCCTTCCACGCCGTGGAAGTTGACGACATCGAACTGGTTCTCGTGCTGTCGCGCCGCACGGGCACGCCGCTTCCCTGCCTCGAATGGCTGGGCGATCACGGCCTGCCGTTCCGTCGCATCGCGGCATTGACGCCGACATCACCGATCTGGTCTGCCCCGCAAGGCGCGCTCTTGATCGTTGATCTCGACACTCTGGGCGGTGTCACCGCAATGGCCGATGGCCTGATGCGTCTGCGTCAGGGGCGACCGGATATTTCCATCGTGCTGCTCTCCGAAGAGGTGGCCGGGCATGATTTCGGCCTTGAGCGGCTTGCGCTCGCCGATGTCACGCTGCGCCTGCCCTGCGCTTTCGCAAGCTTTGAATTTGCGCTAGCCGAGGCGCCCATCAACAATGCGATCTGGCAAGAGCGCATGGCGGAGGTGCAACCGGGGCTCTAACCCCGGCGCAGTTCCGCATCCAGAATACGGGCGATTGTCGCCGCATCAGCTTCGCAGAAAGTGAGCGGCAGACGGAGATCGAGCAGACCCGACAACAGCCGATCGGTGCACGGCAGATGCTGCGCGGGGGCATAGCGCCAGCTTTGATGGCGCGAGGTGAAAGCAACAGGTTCGGTGGCCCCGAACCATTTCAGCTCCACCCCCCGCACAGCGCAGCGCGCAACGAGGGCTTGAACGCGCGCGGCTTCCCAGCCGGGCAGCAGGAACTGGAAGGACGAACCCACGAAGGCTTCGTCCTGGGGACGCGGGATCACTCGCAGACCCGGCGTGGCAGAAAGCCCCGCCTCCAGCGCGCGATAAAGGGCGTTCCAGCGCGCCACACGCCCGGGCAGTTCGGCGATCTGCGGCCGCAAGATCGCCGCGCGCAGATTGTCCATCCGGCCAGAAACATTCGGCATCTCATATTTTGCCGTTTCGAAATACTCTGGCCCGGGCGCTGCGCGATGCCGGGTATAAAGCATGTAACTGCCCGAAATCAGGATCATCTTCGCCATCAGGGCGGGGTCATCCGAGATCACAAGCCCGCCCTCGCCCGAGTTCATGTGCTTGTAGGTCTGCGTCGAATAGCAGCCGATCGCCCCAAACCGCCCCGAGGCGGTGCCGCGCCACGCGGCGCCCATCGTATGGGCGCAATCCTCCACCACCGTGATCCCCGCCGCCGCGGCAATCTCCATCAGCCGCGCCATGTCACAGATATGGCCGCGCATATGCGACAGCAGCAGCACCTTTGCCCCCGCCGTCGTCGCCTTGTCGGCGAAATCGTCCAGATCGATCACCAGATCCTCGGTGGTCTCGACCAGCACCGGCTCCGCGCCGAGCGCGGCAATCGCGCCGGGCACCGGCGCGAGGGTGAAGGCATTGGTCAGCACCCGGTCCCCGGGCGCGACACCAAGCGCGCGCAGCGCGCAGCGCATCGCATAGCCGCCCGAGGCGACGGCAAGGCAGTAGCGCGCCCCGGTAAATGTTGCAAAATCAACTTCCAGAGCCGCGGTTTCGTCAATTTCACCCGGGGCAATGTTGTATCTGTGCAAGCGCCCCGAGCGCATTACCGCCACGGCCGCAGCGATCCCCGCCTCGGAAATCGGCTCCTGCTGCGTGAAGTTTCCGGTAAAGACCTCGAGCGTCTCATCCCTCATCGTCTCGCCTCCTCAGGCTTGCAAAGAGCGCGCAGGCCGCAAAAAGCACGCCAGCGGCCACGAAAAAGGCCGCATCCGGGCTCTGGATCGGCGCCGCGTCGGAGAGGAAATAGCCGAAGAGCCAGGCAAAGAACAGCGTGCCCAGAAGCATGGCGAGGCTTTCCACCGCCGCAAGCCCCCCTTGTAGCGCCCCCTGCTCGGTCTCGGGAACCGCACGCGACATCATCGCCACAAGGCTCGGTTGCGCAAAGCCTTCGGGGCCGTGAAAGAGCAACAGCAAGATCACCGCGCCGAGCCCGCCGGCAAACCCATAGCCCGTTGCGGCAAGGCCCGCGACCGCAAGCCCGACCAGCACCGCGCGCCGCTCGCCGATACGCGCAACAACCGGCCCCGTCAGCAGCCCCTGCGCGAGCGCCCAGACCAGACCAAACCCGGCGAGCGTGAGCCCGATCACCGCCTCCGACCAGCCGAATTTGGCAATCCCCCAGAATGACCAGATCGCCGGATAGACGGCAGAGCCAAAGGTGTAGAGCGTGATCACCGCAACCAGAGGCAGCACGCCACGCGCGCGCGCAAACACCGCAAAAACCCCGAACGGGTTTGCCTCGCGCCAGCGCGGGCGGCGGCGCTTTTCCGGTGCAAGCGTCTCGGGCAAAGCGAAGAGGCCCCAGATCAGATTGGCCCCGGCGAGCCCCGCGGCCGCCCAAAACGGCACCCGCGGCCCGAACGACCCGAGCAACCCGCCCAGCGCGGGCCCCAGCACGAAGCCCAGCCCGAGGGCTGCGCCCAGCCAGCCAAACACGCGCGCGCGCCGCTCCGGCGCGGTGACATCGGCCACATAGGCATGCGCGATCACCGGCGTCGCGCCGCAAATCCCTGCCGTGATCCGCGCGGCAAAGAGCCAGCCAAGGCTCGGGGCGAGCGCATAAAGAAGATAGTCGATGCAAAGCCCGGCCAGCGCCAGAAGCAACAGCGGCCGCCGCCCGAACCTGTCTGACAGCCCCCCCATGAGCGGCGCGGCCAGAAACTGCGCCAGGGCATAGCTTGCATAGAGCCAGCCCCCGACCCGGACCGCATCGGACAGCGCGACGCCTCCGACCTCCTCGATCAGCCGCGGCACCACCGGCACGATCAACCCGAGTCCTGCCATGTCGAGAAACACAACGAGCAGGATAAAGAAGATCGTGCGGCGCGGCAGTTCACCCATGGCGCGGCAGCAACCGGCCAACACAGGCCGTCAGATCGGCATAGCTGTCCAGCATCGCCTCGGGCGCAAGGCGGGAAATCGCCGCTCCCTCCGGGCCAAAGCCAACAAGGACGCACGGCACCCCCGCGGCCAGCGCGGTCTTGCGGTCCGTTTCCGTGTCCCCCACCATCACCGAACGCGCCACCGTGCCGCCCGCCCGCGCGACAGCCGCCAGATAGGGCGCGGGGTCGGGCTTGCGAACCGGCAGCGTATCCGCGCCGATCAGCGCCTCAAAAAGCCCCGAGACGCCAAGCGCATCAAGCAGGTTGATGGCCAGAGCTTCGGGCTTGTTGGTGCAGATCGCGGTGCGATAGCCGCTTGTGCGCAGCGCCGCCACCGCCCCCGCGGCACCGGGATAAAGCCTTGAATGCACACAGATATGCGCGGCGTAATGATCGAGAAGGCGGGGGTAGTCTTCCTCCACCCAAGCCGCGGCCTGAGGGCTTTGGGCCCGCGCATAGCCAAGCGCCAGCATCGCCCGCCCGCCATGGAAGGCGGTGAGCGCATCGGCCACCGGGTCCAGCGCGACTGTCAGGCCGCGGGCCGCAAAACAGGCATTCGCCGCGGCGATCAGATCGGCGGAGGTATCCACCAGCGTGCCGTCGAGATCGAAAACCACTGTCGCCGCCGTCGTCGCCGCTGTGTTCGCCACTGTTACGCCTCCGAAAGATTGTGTGATGCCCGCCCCCTTGCGAGTGGGTGGCACATCGGTAAAACAGGCTGACGCAGAAGAAAAGGCACTCTCATGGCCATCGCCCTCGTCGTCCTTGCCGCCGGTCAAGGCACTCGCATGAATTCCGACCTCCCGAAGGTGCTGCACCGGCTGGGGGGGGCGCCGCTCCTTGCCCATGCGCTGGCCGCGGGGCAAAGGCTCGACCCCGAAAGAGTTGTGGTCGTGGTCGGCCATGGTGCAGAAACGGTGCAAAAAGCCGTTGCCCAAATTGCGCCGGAGGCCGATTGCGCGCTTCAGACCGAGCAACTGGGCACCGGTCATGCCGTGGCGCAGGGCTTGATGCAGATTGCAAACTTTGAGGGCAAGGTCGTGGTGCTTTATGGCGACACGCCCTTCATCCGCCCGGAAACGCTGGAAAATCTGGTCGAATGCACCGCCGATGTCGTGGTTTTGGGGTTTGAGGCCGCCGATCCGGGCCGCTACGGGCGGCTGATCGTCGAGGGGGACCGGCTCGCGCGGATCGTTGAATACAAGGATGCGACCGAGGCCGAGCGCGCGGTGACGCTGTGCAATTCGGGTGTGATCTGCTGCGATGCAACGCTGCTGGCCTCGCTGGTGCGCGGGCTCTCCAATGACAATGCCGCGCGCGAATATTACCTCACTGATATCGTCAGCGCGGCCCGCGCCCGCGGGCTTGTGGCAGAAGTGGTGCGCTGCGCCGAAGAGGAAACGCTCGGCATCAACACCCGCGCCGAACTCGCCCGTGCCGAGGCGCTGTTTCAGGCCCGCGCCCGCGCCGAAGCGCTTGAAAACGGCGTCACGATGGTCGAGCCCGCCACGGTCTGGTTTGCCCTCGACACCTGGGTCGGGCGCGATGTGGTGATTGGCCCGAATGTGGTTTTTGGCCCCGGCGTCACGATTGAAAGCGGCGCGGTGATCGAGGCGTTCTGCCATCTTGAGGGCTGCCATATCTCGCGCGGGGCCACGATCGGCCCCTTTGCGCGGCTGCGCCCGGGGGCGGAGCTGGCGGAAGATGTGCATATCGGCAATTTTGTCGAGGTGAAGAATGCGATCCTTGGCGAGGGGGTCAAGGTTGGCCATCTGACCTACCTGGGCGATGCCGATGTGGGGGAGCACACCAATATCGGCGCGGGCACCGTGACGTGCAATTACGATGGCGTGTTCAAGCATCGCACCACGATCGGCGCCAATGTGTTCATCGGCTCGGATACGATGCTGGTGGCCCCGGTGACGGTTGGCGATGGCGCGCTGACGGGCTCGGGCTCGACCATCACCGAAGATGTGCCTGCAGGCGCACTGGCGCTTGGCCGCGCCAAGCAGATCAACCGCCCGGGGCTGGCGACAAAGCTCTTCGAGATCTTGCGCGCGAAAAAGGCCGCGCAGAAAAAGGGGGCGTAAATGTGCGGCATCATTGGTATTTTGGGCAAACACGAAGTGGCGCCCCTGCTGGTGGAGGCGCTCAAGCGGCTCGAATACCGCGGCTATGACAGCGCCGGTATTGCCACGGTGAATGCGGGCGTGCTGGATCGGCGCCGCGCCGTGGGCAAGCTTGTGCATCTCTCCGATTTGCTCGTGCATCAGCCTTTGGCCGGGCGCGCCGGCATCGGCCACACCCGCTGGGCCACGCATGGCGCCGCCACCACGGGCAATGCGCATCCGCATCGCTCTGGCCCGGTCGCGGTGGTGCATAACGGCATCATCGAGAATTACCGGGAGTTGCGGGCCGAGCTTGCCGAAGCCGGGATCACGCCCGAGACCGAAACCGACACCGAAACCGTGGCGCTGCTGACGCGGATGTTCATGGACCGGGGCATGGGCCCTCGCGAGGCCGCGGTGGCCGCGCTTCACAAGCTGGAGGGCGCTTTTGCGCTGTTGTGGCTGTTCGAGGGGCAGGACGATCTGATGATCGCCGCGCGCAAAGGCTCACCGCTCGCCATCGGCCATGGCACCGGAGAGATGTTCGTTGGCTCTGACGCGATCGCGCTCTCGCCCTTCACCGACCGCATCACCTATCTGGCCGAGGGGGATTATGCCTTTGTCACCCGCGCCGGCGTCGAGATTTTTGATGTCGACGGCGTGCAGGCGCCGCGGGAAACGACCCGGATCGATCTGAGCACAACGCAGGTGGAAAAGGCCGGCTACAAGCATTTCATGGCCAAGGAGATCGCCGAGCAGCCCGTGGTGCTGGGCGATGCTTTGCGACATTATCTCAAGGCAGATGGGGTCAATTTGCCTGAGGAATTGAACTTTTCCGACATTGACCGGCTGACGCTCGTTGCCTGCGGCACGGCGTTCTACGCCTGCTCTGTCGCGAAATACTGGTTTGAAAGCCTTGCCGGGCTGCCCTGCGAGATCGACGTTGCCTCCGAGTTCCGCTACCGCGAGCCGCCGCTTCCCCAGCGCAGCTTTGCGCTGTTCGTCAGCCAGTCGGGCGAAACCGCCGACACGCTTGCGGCGCTGCGCCACTGCAAGGGCAAGGTCGCACGCACCATTGCGGTGGTCAACGTGCCGACCTCCTCGATTGCCCGCGAGGCCGATCTGGCGCTGCCGATCCTGGCCGGCATCGAGGTGGGGGTGGCCTCGACCAAGGCCTTCACCTGCCAGTTGCTTGCGCTTGCGGTGATGGCCCTCAAGGCCGGGCTTGACCGCGGCCATCTGAATGCGGCGCAGGCTGCCGCGCATATGAATACTTTGCGCACGCTGCCGGGGCTGATGAATGCCGCGCTCGCCACCTCGGATGAGATCGCGCGGCTGGCCGCCCAACTGGCCGAGGCGCAAGATATCCTCTTTCTCGGGCGCGGGCCGATGTATCCGCTTGCTCTCGAAGGGGCGTTGAAGCTGAAGGAAATCAGCTACATCCATGCCGAAGGCTATGCCTCGGGCGAGCTCAAGCACGGGCCGATCGCGCTCATTGACCGCTCTGTGCCGGTGATCGTGATGGCGCCGCATGACAAGCTCTTCGACAAAACCGTGTCAAACATGCAAGAGGTGATGGCGCGGCAGGGCAAGGTGCTGCTTGTCACCGATGCCAAGGGGGTGAGCACCGCCGCCGAGGGCACATGGGCGCATTTGCACATGCCGGAAGTGGCAGAGCCTTTCGCGCCGATCCTTTACGCGCTGCCCGCCCAGCTTTTGGCCTATCACACCGCCATCGCCAAGGGCACAGATGTTGACCAGCCGCGCAATCTGGCAAAATCGGTGACGGTCGAATGAGCCGCAAGCGCCGCTCCCGCGTGATCATTGCCGAAGACCGGCCGATGACCGAGGAAGAGGCGCGGCTCGCCGCCGAGGCGGCGGCCTATGCCGCCTCGGATGCGGATTACACGCAATACAGCGACGCGGAAGAAGAACATCTTGGCCCGCCGCCAAACCTTGCCGAGGCGCTCGCCGCGCTTGAGGCCTGCGGCGATGCCGAGCGGGCCGCGGCAGCAGCCGCCTATCACAAGGTCGCGCGGCGCTATCTTGGCGTGCCGGTGCCACTGATTGAGGACAGCGCCCGGCTCTGGCGGGCGCAATGCAGCCTTGAGGAACGCGTGGCGCTCGCCGCCGCTCTGTGGCGCTCTGACATCCACGAGGCAATGATCGCCGCCGCCAAGCTGCTCACACAAGCCCGCATCCGCCCCGATGAAACGGTTTGGGAGCTGATCGCAAGCTGGGCACCGGAGTTCCACGGCTGGGCGGTCGCGGACCATGCCTGCAACGCGGGCGGGCGGCGCCTTCTGGCCGCGCCCGAACGGCTCGACACGGTCGAAACATGGTTGCAGAATTCGAACATGTGGACCCGGCGCGCCGCGCTGGTCATCGCATTGCCCTTTACAAAATCGAACCATCCGACCGAAGAAGAGCAAGCAATCCGCGCGCGCATCCTGACTTGGTGCGTGGCTCTTGCCCCCGAGCGTGAGTGGTTCATCCAGAAGGCTGTCGGCTGGTGGTTGCGCGAGCTTTCCAAACATGATGCGCCCACGGTGCGGCACTGGCTCGACACCCATGGCGCGACGCTCAAACCTTTCGCGCAAAAAGAAGCGGCGAAATATTTGCGCTAGGCTTTTGTCGCGGCCCAGTTCCGCACCGCCGCCCCAAAGGCTTCAAACAGCGGGCGCGACACCGGATCGTTTTCGGCATTCCATTCCGGGTGCCACTGCACCGCAAGCGTAAAACCCGGCGCATCTTTCACATAGATCGCCTCCGGGGTGCCGTCCTCGGCGCGGCCTTCGATCACGATCCGCGGCCCGGGTTGGCAAATCCCCTGCCCGTGCAACGTGTTGGTGAGCACCTCCTCGGCCCCGAACAGCGCCGCAAACCGCCCCCCGGGGAGAAGATGCACGTGATGGCGCAGGGCAAACGCCTCTTCGAGCGAGCCCTCGGGCGGCATGCGGTGGTTCATCCGCCCCGGAAGTTCCCGGATCTCGGGGTGCAGCGTGCCGCCCATCGCCACGTTCACCTCCTGAAAGCCGCGGCAGATGCCCAGAAACGGTTGCCCGCGCTCCACGCAGGCGCGCACCAGCGGCAGCGTGATCGCATCGCGCGCGCGGTCAAAGGCGCCGTGTTTCTCGGTTGGTTCCTCGCCATATTCATGCGGGTGAATATTGGGCCGCCCGCCGGTGAGCAGGAACCCGTCGCACACTTCCAGCAGATCGGACACACGAACCAGTTCCGGGTCAGCCGGGATCAGCAGCGGCAGGCAGTCAGAGACCTTCGAGACCGCCCATGAGTTCATCTGGCCGCCCTCATGCACCGGGTAAGTGCCGTTCACGAGGCCCCGGTTGCCGATCACGCCGACCACCGGACGATGTGCGAAAGTGCTCATGCCGTGCTCCTTTGTGCCCAAGCTAGCGCCGGAGCGGCGTTGCGCAAAGGTCATGGAGCGCGCAATTTCTGTGCGGTGACGCAGGATCAGGCGGCGGCGACCTCGGCGGCAAGCTTGCGGATACGCTCGACCATCGCGGCAAGGCCGTTGGAGCGCTGCGCGCTCAAATGCGCATCGAGCCCGAGCCGCCCCATCTCGGCCTTGGCATCGACCGCGCACACGTCGGTGACGCTCAGCCCGGAATAGAGCGCATGCAAAAGCGCGATCAGCCCCTGCACGATCATCGCATCCGAGGCGCCCTCGAAATCGAACACCGCCTGCGGCCCCTCCCCCGTGATGCGCGGCATCAGCCAGACCTGGCTCGCGCAGCCCTCCACCTTGGTCGCGGGCACTTTGAGCGCCTCGTCCAGAGGCGGCAGCGCCTTGCCCAGTTCGATCACATGGCGGTAACGGTCCTCCCAGTCATCGAGAAAATCGAAGGTTTCGGCAATCTCTTCGAAGGCAGGGCTGGCCATGGCGAACTCCGGAAAATTCATGTTGCCGCTTATGGGTATCGCGCGGGCGCGCGAGCGTCCAGAGGGGCAGAGGCCGCTTTTCAAAGCCCGCGCAATCGGCTACCCAAGGCTGGACCAATGCCGTCCGACCGGAGTAGCCATGACCCTGATCCGCCGTTCTGCCGCCCTGCCCCTGCTTCTGGCGAGTTCGCTCGTGCTTACGGGCTGCGGCTGGATGAACCCGTTCAACTGGTTCCGCCATCAGGAAGTGACCCAGACCCTCGAACCAAAGGGCGGCTATCCCGACATCGAGGACGACACGCGCGAGCTCATTGCCGATGTGGTTGCGCTGGAGGTGAGGCCGAGTCAGGGCGGGGCGATCGTCGCGGCCACCGGCTTGCCGCCCACACAGGGCTGGTGGGGCACGGCGCTCTTGCCGGAGAATGACGACGAGCCCGTCGATGGCGAGATGCGCTACCGTTTCGTGGCCGTGTGGCCCGAGCCGGGGAGCGCCGTTGCCGCGCGGGTTGGCCCGGCCTCATCGCGTGAAGTCACGGCCACCGCCTTTATCGACAATGTGAAACTGGCCCGCGTGAAGAAGATCGTGGTGATCGGCGCCAACACTCAGCGCGCCATCAGCCGCTGAGCCCCCGCCGCAACGGCGCGGCCAGGCCAGACACCCCTCAGAGATCCGTCACCGGCGCAGACAGGGGCGGCGCGGGTGCGGTCTTGCGCCCCTCCGGCAGGGGCGGTGGAGGGGGCGCACCGGGCATGCGACGGATCACGATATCGCCGTTTTCAAGCCGCTCGGGCGCCTGATAATTGCGCACATCGTCAATCAGCGCGAGCAGTTGCGTGAGCTTTGGCCCCAGCTTCTCGGCGGCGGCGCCAAGCCCTTCCTGCATCTCGTCGATCTGCGGGCCGAGCTCGTCCATCAGCCCGCGCAAAAAGAGCTCTGCCCCGCGTTCGAGAAGCGTGCGGCCCGCCACCATGTCATCGCGCCCCGAAGGCTCCGCCACCTCCGGGTCACGCTCGGGGGGCGCAAGCCGCTCAGGCGCCGCCGGCGGGGCGCTTTCCTGTGCGGGCGTATAGGCGAGATAGCCCCCGCCCCCGAGCGCGGCGGCAATGGTTGCGGCAAGAAGGATGCGTTGGTCCATGGCGCAATGATAGCCCGATCAGAGCGCAAGATCCACCGAGACCGGAAAATGATCCGAGGCCTGCAGCAGGGCCTCGCGCAATTCCGGCGCGCGATAACAGGCCGGGTCGTCAAACGGATGCCAGATCCGCCAATGCGGGCCGTAGTGGCACAGATCGGGCGAGAGCAGCAGATAATCGAGCATCGCCGAGAAGTAATGCCCCGGCGGGGGCTCGGGCAGAAAGAACCGCGCCGAGGCGGGCTGTGCGGCGGTCTGGCCCTGCCCGGGGCGCGCATGCGGATCAAACAGCCGCTGCGCGCGCGGCAGATCCTGCCCGAGCACGATCTCGAGCCCGGACCGCCCGAAGAGCTTTTCATATTCGTCGAGCCCCGGCCCGTCGTTGAAATCGCCCAGCACGATCAGACTCTCGCCCCGTGCGAGTACCTGATCAACGCGACGGCGCAGCCACAGGCATTGCGCAAGCTGCTTGCGGCGGTTCTCGATGGCGATCCGCACCTCGTTCGTTGCATCCGTCGCCCCATGCGGCGCCTTGGATTTGATATGCACGCCAATGAGCCGCAGCGCCGTGCCCGCAGCCGTTTCCAGCGCGACCTCCAGCGGCGGCTTGGAAAAGATCACCGTGTCGAGCCGGTCGTCGATGTCGAGGTCGATCTGCAACGCGCCGTCAAAGCGCGGGGCAGCCTCTGTCCCCTCTTCGGGCGCATGGATCGCGCGCACCACATCGGGGTCGTAAAGCAGCGCAATCTCCTGCTGCGTCTCGTTTGCAAACCCGATCAGCGCCCGGCGCTGGCGCAAGGAGAATTTTGCCGCGAAGGCTTCGAGCATCGGCACGGTCTTGCGGCGCGTGTTGGTGTCGGGCGCCTCGACGATCAGGATGCAATCGGCATCAACCGCGGTGAAAACGATGCCCAGCGCGCCCAGTTGCTCGGCGCGGCTCACGCCATAGCGGGCGGAGCGCTCATTATCGTCCAAAATCCGCCCGCGCCGGTCGAAAAGCGATGTGAACCACTCGACGTTATAGGTCGCGATCCGCATCAGAGCGCCGTTTGCCGGGCGCTTGCCTCGATTTCTGCCCAAGCGGCGTTCAGCGCCACCACACGTTCCTGCGCGAGGCTCACCGCCTCGGGCGGCAGGCCGCGGGCAATGGCGCGATCCGGGTGCGCCTCGCGCACCAGCGCCCGCCACCGCGCCTTTGCGGTGATAAGATCGGTGCCGGGCTCCAGTTCGAGCACCGCCCAGGGGTCGGCCGGCGCGCCGGGCACAAAAGCCGCCCGCACAGAGCGAAAATGGGTCTCTTCGATGCCGAAGATCCGCGCCACCTCGGCAAGGAACGCGTCTTCGTTCTCGTGATATTCGCCATCGGCCATGGCAATCGCAAACAGCCCCTCGAGCAAGTCGACCAGCATCGGGTCGCCCTCGCCGAACATTGCCGCGATCTTGCGGGCATAGGCGTCAAACCCCGCCACATCGGTGCGCGCCATGTCAAACACGCGCGCGGCATTGGCCTCCTCTCCGTGCGGGATCTGGAAGATCGCACGGAAAGCCGAGACCTCGTCGCGCGTCACCTGCCCGTCCGCCTTGGAGAGTTTGGCGCCCAGCGCGATGATTGCAATGGTGAAGGCCACCGAGCGCTCAGGCGGGCCACGCTCGAAAATACCCGCCAGCCCCTCGGCCCGGGCCAGCGCGGAAACGGCCTCGCCGATGCGGGCCCAGAGGGAAGGCTTGCGCTCCATGGCGCCACTCTAGCGCCTCACAGAAGCTTTTGCATCAGCACAAGATCAATGAATCGCTCGAATTTTCGCCCCGCCTGCGCGACGCGCCCGGCCTCGGCGTAGCCCACCGCCCGATGAAAGGCGAGCCCGGCAGCATTCTCGCCCGAGATGCCCCCCACCATCAGATGCGCGCCCTGCCCCCGTGCATGGTCTTCCATCGCGGTGATCAGCGCCCGCCCAAGCCCCTGCCCGCGCGCCGCGGGCGCAAGGATGATCGTGTGCTCCATCGCCGCTGCATAACCGAGCCCCTTGCGGAACTGGTCATAGCTGACAAAGCCCGCGATGGTTCCCGCCACCTCTCCCACCAGAAAGGCGCGCCCGGCCGCCTGCCGCTCTGTGATCAGCGCGCCAAGGCTCTCGGTGCTGTGGAGCGTGGGCGAAAAGGTGATCGTCGTCTCGGCGATCACCGGGTTCCAGAAGGCGAGGATCGCGGGGACATCTGCAAGCGTGGCGGAACGGATCATGGCGGGCTCCTTTGGCGGCACTCTGCCCCAGCGACGGCAGGGGTGCAAGCGCAGCAAAAAGCGACATGCGCACCGTCGATTCTGGCTTGAAACAAAGCGGTGAGGGCCCATTTTCAAGGGGATGACAGAGAAAGGACACCCCCCCGTGCTGACCCGGATCGAGAAACTGTTTCAACACGAGGCGGCGGCCGGCGTGGTGCTGATGGTGGCGACAGCGCTTGCCCTCACGTTGGCAAATTCATCCTATGCCGATCTTTACACGCAGGCGCTGCATCTCAAATTCACGGTTTCGCTGGGCGACGCGGGCCTTTCCAAGCCTTTGATCTTGTGGATTAATGATGGCCTGATGGCGATCTTCTTCCTGCTGGTCGGGCTGGAGTTGAAACACGAGATCCGCGCAGGCGCGCTGCGCAATCCGGCCAATGTGGCCCTGCCCGGGGTGGCGGCGCTTGGGGGCATGGCGATGCCGGCGCTGATTTATCTCGCGCTGAACTGGTCCGATCCGCTCCATGTGACGGGCTGGGCGATCCCGACGGCCACCGATATTGCCTTTGCGGTGGGCGTGGTGGCGCTTCTGGGCAAACGCGTGCCGCCCGCGCTGAAGGTCTTTTTGCTGACGCTGGCGATTCTCGACGACCTCGGCGCCATTATCGTGATCGCGCTGTTCTATACCGCCGAGCTGAAGCCCGTTTATCTGGCGCTGGCGCTGATCCCGATGGCGCTGATGGCGCTGCGGCTCTTTACCGGCGCGCACCGGGTGGCGCCGACGCTGATCCTTGGCGTCGTGCTCTGGGTGCTGGTGCTGAAATCGGGCGTGCATGCGACGCTCGCGGGGGTGATCACCGCCTTCTTCATTCCGCTGAAAGACCGGTATGGCAAATCTCCGCTCCATGCGCTGGAGCATGCGCTCAACCCCTATGTGATGTTCCTGATCGTGCCGGTGTTTGCACTCGCCAATGCCGGGGTGAACCTGCAAGGCATCGGCATCGCAGATCTGTTCGCGCCGCTTCCGCTTGGCATCGCGGCGGGGCTCGTGATCGGCAAGCAGCTTGGTGTCTTTGGCGCAAGCTATGCGCTCGTGAAATCGGGCGTGGCGCGCCTGCCGGAGGCGACAAGCTGGCTCCAGCTTTACGGCATTGCCGCCCTTGCCGGGATCGGCTTCACGATGTCGCTTTTCATCGGATCGCTGAATTTCGAGGAAGACACGCAGATGAACGCGGTGCGGCTGGGCGTGCTTGCGGGCTCGCTCGTCTCGGCGCTGATCGGCTTTTCCGTGCTGCGCCTCGCCCCGCAAAAAGATGCGCCGCACGCGACCCGGGCGCAGCCACAACCCGCCAGCTGAGGAGGGGGGCGCTGCCCCCCGGTCCGCAAGCGGCCCTCCCCCCGGGATATTTGTACAAAGTCGAAGGGGCGCCAACCGCGGCGCCCCTTTTGGTGTTTTCGACTTTGCTGAAATATCCCGGGGGGTGAATTGGCCAAGGGCCAAGAGGGGGGCAGCGCCCCCCATCCCCGGCCCGGTCACGCCCGCGCGGTCAACGGCGCTGCGCGGCCAGCAGATCGAGGATCTCGCGGGCCGCGGAGGGGATATTCGTCCCCGGCCCGAAGATCGCCTTCACCCCGGCCTTTTTCAGGAACTCGTAATCCTGCTGCGGGATCACGCCACCGCAAATCACGAGGATATCTTCGGCGCCCTTCTCCTTCAGCGCCTCGATCAGCTTCGGCGCCAGCGTCTTGTGACCCGCCGCAAGCGAGGAAATGCCGATCAGGTGCACGTCATTGTCGACCGCATCCTGCGCCGCTTCCTCGGGGGTCTGGAACAGCGGCCCCACATCGACGTCAAAGCCGATATCGGCAAAGGCGGTGGCAATCACCTTGGCGCCGCGGTCGTGCCCGTCCTGCCCCATCTTGACCACGAGCATGCGCGGGCGCCGCCCCTCGGCCTCGGCAAAGGCATCGACATCCTTCTGGATCTGGGCAAAGCCCGCATCGCCCTCATAGGCCGCGCCATAGACGCCCGCGAGGGTTTTCACCTCGGCCCGGTGCCGCCCGAAGATTTCTTCCATCGCCATCGAGATCTCCCCGACCGAGGCCCGCGCGCGCGCGGCCTCGACCGCCGCCTCGAGCAGGTTGCCACCTTCCTGCGCCCGCCGCGTGAGCTCGGTCAGCGCCGCCTGGCACTTCAGCTCGTCGCGGGTCTGGCGCATCTTCGTCAGCCGCGCGATCTGCGCCTCGCGCACCGCGACGTTGTCGATATCCAGAATATCGAGCGGGTCTTCCTTGGCGAGGCGATATTTGTTCACGCCAACGATCACTTCTTCGCCGCGGTCGATCATCGCCTGCCGCCGCGCGGCCGATTCCTCGATGCGCAGCTTGGGCATGCCCGAGGCAACCGCCTTGGTCATGCCGCCCAGCGCCTCGACTTCCTCGATCAGCGCCCAGGCCTTTTCCGCCAGCTCATGCGTCAGGCTCTCGACGTAATAGCTGCCCGCGAGCGGGTCGACGACATGGGTGATGCCGGTCTCTTCTTGCAAGATGAGCTGGGTGTTGCGCGCGATCCGGGCCGAGAATTCGGTGGGCAGCGCAATCGCCTCGTCGAGCGCGTTGGTATGGAGCGATTGCGTGCCGCCCAGCGCCGCCGCCATCGCCTCATAGGCCGTGCGCACAACGTTGTTATAGGGGTCTTGCTCCTGCAAGCTCACGCCCGAGGTCTGGCAGTGGGTGCGCAGCATCAGCGAGCCCGGCTTCTTCGGGTTGAACTCGCTCATGATGCGGTGCCACAAAAGCCGCGCCGCGCGCAGTTTTGCCGCCTCCATGAAGAAGTTCATGCCGATGGCAAAGAAGAACGAGAGCCGCCCGGCGAAGGCATCGACATCCATGCCGCGCGCGAGCGCCGCGCGCACATATTCGCGCCCGTCGGCGAGCGTATAGGCAAGCTCCTGCACGAGGTTCGCGCCCGCCTCCTGCATGTGATAGCCGGAGATCGAAATCGAGTTGAACTTCGGCATCTCTTTCGAGGTGTATTCGATGATATCCGCGATGATCCGCATCGAGGGCTCGGGCGGATAGATATAGGTGTTGCGGACCATGAACTCCTTGAGGATGTCGTTCTGGATCGTGCCCGACAGAAGCGCGCGGTCCACGCCCTGCTCCTCGCCCGTCACGATGAAATTGGCCAAGACCGGGATCACCGCGCCGTTCATCGTCATCGAGACCGAGATTTTTTCGAGCGGGATGCCGTCGAACAGGATCTTCATGTCCTCGACGCTGTCGATCGCCACGCCCGCCTTGCCGACATCGCCCACCACGCGCGGGTGATCGCTGTCATAACCGCGGTGCGTGGCGAGGTCGAAGGCGACCGACACGCCCTGCTGCCCGGCGGCCAAGGCCTTGCGGTAAAACGCGTTCGATTCCTCGGCGGTGGAGAAGCCCGCATATTGCCGGATTGTCCAGGGGCGGCCGGCATACATGGTGGCACGCGGGCCGCGGGTGAAGGGGGCGACGCCCGGCAGCGAGCCCATATGCGGCAGGCCCGCAATGTCCTCTTCGGTGTAAAGCGGCTTGACCGCGATCCCTTCGAGCGTGTCCCAGGTCAGCGTGTCGAGCGGACGGTCGCGCAGTTCCTTCTGCGCGAGCTTCGCCCAATCCTCTTTCTTCGTCGTCATCGAACCTTCCTCTTGATCTCTCGGCCCGGCCGGATGCGCCCCGGATCGCCTCTGTTCATGTTGCCGCCCGGCGCCGCTCAAGGCCCGGGCGGCAAGGCTCATTCGAATTCCATGATGATGTCATCGACCTTGAGCGAGTCGCCCACGGCGCAATTGATCTTTGCCACCACACCGCGGCGCTCGGCCTTGAGGATGTTTTCCATCTTCATCGCCTCGACCGTGGCAAGGGCCTGACCTTCCTGCACCTCCTGCCCCTCTTCGACCGCGATTTTCACGATCAGGCCCGGCATCGGGCAGAGCAGGAACTTGGAGGTATCGGGCGGCAGTTTCTCGGGCATGAGCAGGCTCAACTCATGCGCGCGCGGCGTGCGCACATGCACCTTGAGATCGGCGCCGCGCACGCGAATGCGGAAGCCCATCGGGATCTCGTCGACCTTGAGCACCAGCGGCACGCTCTCGACCAGCAACTGCGCGAGCGAGCGGCCCGGCGTCCAGTCGCTTTCGACCCGGAGGTGCGTGCCATCGGCAAAGCGCACCGTCGAGCCCGCCTTGTCGGCGGCGATCTTCAGCGGGAAGGCCTCGCCCTGCAGGCTCACCACCCAATCCTCGCCCACATGACGCTCATGGTTGCCAAGCGTGCCGGAAATGCGGGCGCGGCGGATCTCCGCAACCCGGTTCATCGCCGCCGTGGCAGCCGCCACGCGCTTGAGCGTCATCGCGTCAAGCGTCACACCCTGGAAGCCCTCGGGGTATTCCTCGGCGATGAAGGCTGTCGAAATATTGCCCGACACAAAGCGCTCATGGTCCATCACCGCGGCGCAGAACGGCAGGTTGTGGCCGATCCCTTCCACCTCAAAGGTGTCAAGCGCGAGCCGCATCTCCTCGATCGCCTCGGCGCGGGTCGCCCCCCAGGTGCAGAGCTTGGCGATCATCGGGTCGTAAAACATCGAGATCTCGCCGCCCTCGTAAACGCCGGTATCGTTGCGCACGATGCCGCCGCGGGTGGTGTGCCCCTCTACCGGCGGGCGGTAGCGGGTGAGCCGCCCGATCGAGGGCAGGAAGTTGCGATAGGGGTCTTCGGCATAAAGGCGGCTTTCCATCGCCCAACCGTTGATCTTGATGTCTTTTTGCGCAAACGGCAGCTTCTCGCCCGCGGCAACGCGGATCATCTGCTCGACAAGGTCGATGCCGGTGATGAGTTCCGTGACCGGATGCTCCACCTGCAAGCGCGTGTTCATTTCAAGGAAGTAGAAGTTGCGGTTGCCATCGACGATGAATTCGACGGTGCCCGCCGAGGTATAGCCCACGGCCTTGGCCAGCGCGCAGGCCTGCTCGCCCATCGCCTTGCGGGTCTCGGCATCAAGGAAGGGCGAGGGCGCCTCTTCGATGACCTTCTGGTTGCGGCGCTGGATCGAGCATTCGCGCTCGTTCAGATAAAGGCAGTTGCCATGCGCATCGGCCAGCACCTGAATTTCGATGTGGCGCGGCTGCGTGACGAATTTCTCGATGAAGATGCGGTCATCGCCGAAGCTGTTGGCGGCCTCGTTTTTCGAGGATTGGAAGCCTTCGCGCGCCTCTTCGGCGTTCCAGGCGATGCGCATCCCCTTGCCGCCACCGCCCGCAGAGGCCTTGATCATCACCGGATAGCCGATCTCGTCGGAGATCTTCACCGCTTCCTCGGCATCGGCGATCAGGCCCATGTAGCCCGGAACGGTGCTCACGCCCGCTTCTTTCGCAAGGCGCTTGGAGGTGATCTTGTCGCCCATCGCCTCGATCGCGCCCGAGGGCGGGCCGATGAAGGCAACGCCCTCTTTTTCCAGCGCGGCGGCAAAATCCATCCGCTCGGAGAGGAAGCCATAGCCCGGATGCACGGCTTCGGCGCCGGTCTTGCGGATCGCCTCCATGATCTTGTCGATCACGATATAGGACTGGTTCGCCGGCGGCGGGCCGATATGCACCGCCTCGTCGGCCATTTTTACATGCAGCGCATGGGCATCGGCGTCGGAATAGACCGCCACCGTCTTGATGCCCATCTTGCGCGCGGTCTTGATCACGCGGCAGGCGATCTCACCGCGGTTGGCGATCAGGATTTTCTTGAACATTGTCAGTCCCTTCCTCCGGGCGCGGGGGAAACCGCGCCCCCTTTCTTCATGGCGATGTCAATGGCGGAAACAAAACGGCCACCGGAGCGGGGGCTCCGGTGGCGCGCATGATGGGTCCAGCCGCGCGGGGCGCGGCGCGAACAAAAAGATCAGTAGCAGGGGTTGCCGATACCGGCGTTGCAGGTCGCGCCACCGGCGAGCGCACCGAGCGCCGCGCCCGCAAGCACGTTGTTGTCGGTCGCATCGGCGAGGATGCCACCGGCCGCCGCGCCAGCAATGGCACGGTCGCCCTGCGTTTCCATGCAGCCGGCAAGGGCCGTGGCTGCGAGAAGGGCGAGGAGAAGGGATTTGCTGCGCATGAGACTTTGCCTCCGTCGGGGGTTGTTATTACTCCCGAATCTAGCGCGGACGCCCCCGAAGACAAAGGCAATTCGCAATAATCTGCCAACGAGAGCCGGAGATCGGCGGGAGCTTGCGCATCGGCCGGCTTCGGGCGGCGGCGCGCGGGGGCCATGAACTGCGGCCCGACCGGTTGGCCGGGCCGCAGAAGAAGAGCATGGACTTTGGCTACGAGCGTCGCGGCTTCGAAACGCGGCGCTCTGAGCATCATGTGGGGTGTGGCTGCGCAATTGCAAAAGCGCAAATGCGCTTTTTTGCCGGAATCGGCCATTTTTTGCCGAAAATCTTGCGCAGCGCCCCGCATCAGTCCCAATCCTCGTCGTCCTCGTCCAGACCTTCCCATTGGAAGGCCTCGGGCTCGGCAAAAACTTCGGGGAAAGCGGCCTCGGCACGCTTGCGGTCGACACGCAGGAGTTGCGCGTATGAGCAGGGATCGGCGGGCTCCTCGGCCCAGACCACCTCCCGGCCGATGAGCCAGCTCAACCGACCGGCATCAAGATTGCCACGTTCAAACGGGTCTTCGCCAAAATGAGCCCAGAGTGCGGCCAGAAAACCGGCGTCGGCCCGGCGATCCGGCGCGGCGCGATCTTTGAAGCGCTCGCGCCGAATGATTTTGGTGGCACCCTGCTTGTTGGCACGGCGGATCGTGAACTGGAAATCGGTCCCCGGCAAACGTGACGGGAACCCACGGTGTTTCAGCATGATGTGCCTCCTTTGAGCGCGGCTTGTCTGCGCGCGCCATGGCACATCGAGACCACGCCCCGCAAGGCGGGCGCGGTGCCGGGGGCCGGGGTCAGGCCCCGCCCCCGGATCAGATCACTTGTATTTGCCGGTTTGCACGGGCTCAACAGTGACCGGTTCAACCGGCGCCGGTTTCGGCGCGCAAGCGGCGACGAAAGCGAGAAGAGCAAGGGCAGCGAAGGCTTTTTTCGACATGACAGTCTCCTGGCCAAGGGGCTTGCGTGACGCGGTTTCAGACCGGTTCTGCCCCAGGGCATGTTGATGCAACGGGAACGATTCCCGTCCCTTACGAGAATATCGCGGTGCAGCGTGACACAGAAGAGGAGATCGTATCCCCCCCCCCGGCTGCCCTCGAAGATGTGATCGGTTGCGCGCTTGACGCCCCGCCCCATCTTCCCGCTTTCCGCGCCCTCGCGCATCAATAAAACTCCCAAACGCAGGCCCCATCGCCGATGGAATAAGCCTCGAAATATTGCACCGCGGCCTCGTTCGCCTCGCCGAAAGGCACCACCTGATCGGCGAGATCGAGCACCAGTTCCGCGGGTTGCGGCCCCATTTCGGACACGCGCGCCAGCACATAACCGTCACAAAGCGCTTGCAAATCCGCCGCGGCCTTGTCCGGGTCATAGTCCGGGTCCGCCACCTCCGGCGCGACGAAGCGAAACCGCAAGGTGAGCCCCGCCGGGCCCTGATTGTCGCGCAAGGTTTCAAGCCAGTGCACCGCGATTCCCGAAGGCACCGGGATCGGCGCCCCTGTCGGCTCGGCACTTTGTGAAAATCCGGGCCGGACAGTCAGGCTCAAAGCGAGGGCGACCAGAGCCACCCCCCGCAAGGCTTTGACAGACTGCCCGGCCCCACGCCCCATTCCGCGCCCCTCAGAGCGGAATGTTGTCGTGTTTCTTCCACGGGTTCGAGAGCGTCTTCGAGCGCAGGCTCGCGAAGGCGCGCCCGACCCGACGACGGGTCGAGGAGGGTTTGATCACCTCGTCGATGAAGCCCCGCTCGGCCGCCACGAAGGGGTTGGCAAAGCGCGATTCGTAATCCTTGGTGCGGGCGGCGATCTTTTCGACATCGCCCAGTTCCGAGCGATAGAGGATCTCCACCGCGCCCTTGGCGCCCATCACCGCGATCTCCGCCGAGGGCCAGGCGTAGTTGATGTCGCCGCGCAGGTGTTTGGAGGCCATCACGTCATAGGCGCCGCCGTAAGCCTTGCGGGTGATCACCGTCACCTTCGGCACCGTCGCCTCGCCATAGGCAAAGAGAAGCTTCGCGCCATGCTTGATCACGCCGCCATATTCCTGGCCGGTGCCCGGCAGGAAGCCCGGCACGTCGACAAGCGTCAGGATCGGGATCGAGAAGGCATCGCAAAAGCGCACGAAGCGCGCCGCCTTGCGCGAGCTGTCGATGTCGAGGCAGCCCGCCAGCACCATCGGCTGGTTCGCCACCACGCCGATCGTCTGGCCCTCGATGCGGATGAAGCCGGTGATGATATTGCCCGCAAACGCCGCCTGAATCTCGAAGAAATCGCCCTCATCGGCGATCTTGGCGATCAACTCCTTCATGTCATAGGGCATGTTGGGGTTGGCGGGGATCAGCGTATCAAGGCTTTCGTCGATCCGGCCGACATCGTCGAAGAACGGGCGCACCGGCGCCTTCTCGCGGTTCGAGAGCGGCAGGAAGTCGATCAGCCGGCGGGTTTCATAGATCGCTTCAACGTCATTCTCATAGGCGCCGTCGGCGACCGAGCTTTTCTTGGTATGGGTGCTGGCGCCCCCGAGCTCTTCGGCGGTGACGATCTCGTTCGTCACCGTTTTCACCACATCGGGGCCGGTGACGAACATGTAAGAGCTGTCTTTCACCATGAAGATGAAGTCGGTCATGGCGGGCGAATAGACCGCGCCGCCCGCGCAGGGCCCCATGATCAGCGAGATCTGCGGCACCACGCCCGAGGCCATGATGTTGCGTTGAAACACCTCGGCATAGCCCGCAAGCGAGGCCACGCCTTCCTGAATGCGCGCCCCGCCCGAATCGTTCATGCCAATCACCGGCGCGCCATTTTGCACCGCCATATCCATGATCTTGCAGATCTTCTCGGCATGGGTTTCGGAGAGCGAGCCCCCAAAGACGGTGAAATCCTGCGAGAACACATAGACCATGCGGCCGTTCACCGTGCCCCAGCCGGTCACGACGCCATCGCCGGAGATATGGTCTTGCTCCATGCCGAATTCGGTGCAGCGATGGGTTTTGAACATGTCGAATTCCTCGAACGACCCCTCGTCGAGCAAAAGTTCGATACGTTCGCGCGCCGTCAGCTTGCCCTTCTTGTGCTGGGCTTCGATGCGGCGTTCGCCACCACCCAGACGCGCGGCCGCGCGGCGGCTTTCCAGCTCGCTCAAAATATCTTTCATGGGGTCCCCTCCGAGAATTTCCGCGCAACCTAATTCAGCGCAAGATTATTACCAAGCGGATTTCCGAAAATTTGCAAATTATTCCCAGTGACAAGATTGCGAATTGCAACTGTGCAAATTCGCGGCGCTGGCGTGGCGCGCAGCCCTGCGCTAGAGCGTGTGCCGGGGGTCATCATGTCGCTGCCGGCACCGCTCGTCACTTTCCTTCTGCTCTCGGCGTCGAATGTTTTCATGACCTTCGCGTGGTATGGGCATCTGCGGTTCAAGTCCGCGCCGATCCTCGTCGCGATCCTCGTCTCTTGGGGGATCGCCTTTTTCGAATACCTCCTCATGGTGCCCGCAAACCGGATCGGCTACGGCGCGCTGAGCGCCGCGCAACTGAAAGTGATGCAGGAGGTGATCTCGCTTTCGGTTTTTGTTGCCTTCAACACCTGGTGGCTGGGCGAACCGCCAAGCTGGCGCACCGCGCTCGGCTTTGCGCTGATCATCGCGGGGGCGGGGCTGATCTTCTCGAATCGCCCCTAGCGATCTTGTGCGCGGCACAACTCTTTCATGGACAAACCGCCGCACACCCCCTAGCGCCGTGCCATGGCCTTTCTTGATCGCACCACGCCGCCCCATATCGTGACCCTGGTGCTGTCGACCGGGGTGGCGGCGCTATCGCTCAATATCTTTCTGCCCTCGCTGCCCGGCATGGCCCGGCATTTCGGCGTTGACTACGGCACGATGCAACTCGCCATCTCGGCCTATCTTGGCGTCTCGGCTCTGGCGCAATTCGTGATCGGGCCGATCTCGGACCGGTTCGGCCGCCGCCCGATCACCCTTGTTGTGGTGGCAATCTTCTCGCTGGCCTCGCTGGCCGCGCTTTTCGCCCCCACGGCAGAGAGCTTTCTGGCCGCGCGCTTCGTGCAAGCGGTGGTGGCCACCACCTTTGTTCTCTCGCGCGCCGCCGTGCGTGACATGGTGCCCGGCCCCGAGGCCGCCTCGAAAATCGGCTATGTGACGATGGGAATGTCGCTTGTGCCGATGGTGGGCCCGGTGATCGGCGGGCTCCTCGATGCCGCCTTCGGCTGGCAGGCAAACCTTTGGGTGCTCGCCGCGGCGGGGCTCGCGCTTTACGGGCTCGTCTGGGCCGATATGGGCGAGACGGTGGCGGGCGGCGGGCTCGGCTTTCGGGCGCAGGCCCGCGCCTATCCGGTGCTGGTGCGCTCGCAGCGCTTCTGGGGCTATGCGCTCTCGGCGGCCTCTGCTGCGGGGCTCTTTTATGCCTATCTTGGCGGCGCGCCGCTGGTGGGCGAAAAGGCGTTCGGCCTGAGCCCGGCCGAGGTTGGCTATTATTTCGCCTTGCCGTCGGTGGGATACCTGATCGGCAACTGGGTCTCGGGCCGGTTTGCAACGCGCCTCGGGATGGACAAGATGGTGCTGGCGGGCACGGCCCTTGCCACCCTCGCCCTTGCGGCAGCCCTTGTGGCAAGCCTCGCCGGGGTGCTCGGCCCGCTGCTCTTCTTCACCCTCGTCGGCGTGACCGGGATCGGCAACGGCCTCTCGCTGCCCTCGGCCAATGCCGGGATGATGTCAGTGCGCCCCGATCTGGCGGGCACCGCCTCGGGCCTTGGCGCCACGCTCACGATCGGCTGTGGCGCGCTGCTCTCAAGCCTCACCGCGGCGCTGATCGGGGCCGAGGTCTCGGTGTTCCGGCTGATCGCGGTGATGTTCGTCTCGTCGCTGCTCTCTGTTATCGCTATCTTGTGGGTGTTTCACCGCCGTCGTGCGCTCGGCATTTGACGCCACCGCTTTGCAAAGACTAGAGTTGCTTTGCAAAAGCGCGGGGAGGCGCCGATGACAACCCAGAAACTCTATGCGGGCGTAAAGCTGCGCGAAACGCGCGCCCGGCTCGGCCTGACGCAAAAGGCCTTTGCCGACCGGCTCGGCGTTTCGCTGCCCTATCTCAACCAGATGGAAAACAACCACCGCCCGGTCTCTGCCGCAGTGGTGCTGGCGCTCGCGGGCGAGTTCGGGCTCGATGTGACCGAGCTTTCGGCGGGCGATGCGGAGCGTCTTGTCAGTGACATGCGCGAGGCGCTGGCCGATCCGGTCTTTGCCGATGGCGGCGCGCCGCCGCTCGCCGATCTGCGGCTTGCCGCCTCCAACGCCCCCGCGCTTGCCCGGGCGTTTCTGGAGTTGCACCGAGGCTACCGTCAGGCCCATGAACGCCTCGCCTCGCTCGACGAAGCGCTGGGGCGCGAGGGCGCGCAAACGGTTGTGAGCCCGTGGGAGGAAGTCCGAGACTTCTTTCACTATTGCGATAACTACATTGACGCGGTGGACCGCGCCGCCGAGCAGTTTTCCTGCCCCAATGGCAAGCGGTTGGACCCGATCTCAAGGGCCGTGGAAATGCTGGCCGCGCATGGGGTGAAGGTGCAGTTTTCCGATATTTCGGAGCTGCGCCTGCGGCAGGGGGACAATCTGCATCTCTCCAGCCATGCGCGCCGCTCAACGCAGGCATTCCAGCTTTTGCATCAGGTCGCGCTGGTGACGCAGAACCCGCTGCTGGAAGCCACGCTCGACCTCGCAAGGTTTCAATCCGAAACCTCGCGCGCCATCGCCAAGATCGGTCTGGCCAATTATTTTGCCGGTGCCGCGCTTCTGCCCTATCGCGCCTTCCTCGATGCCGCGCAGGAAACACGGCACGATCTGGAGCGATTGGCAGACCATTTCGGCGCGAGCATCGAACAGGTCGCGCATCGTCTGTCCACGCTGCAACGGCCCGGCGCCAAGGGCATCCCGTTCTTTTTCGTGCGCGTGGATCAGGCCGGCACGATCACCAAGCGCCATTCCGCAACCCGGCTCCAGTTCGCCCGGTTCGGCGGCGCCTGCCCGCTCTGGAACGTCCATCAGGCCTTTGAAACGCCAACCAAATTCCTGCGCCAGCTTGCCGAGACGCCAGACGGGGTGCGCTATCTTTGCCTTGCGCGCGATGTGTCCAAATCGGGGGGGAGCTTCACCGCGCCGGTGCGGCGCTACGCCATTTGCCTTGGCTGCGAGGTCAGCCATGCCCGCGGGCTGATTTATGCCGACGACATGGAGTTGAGCACCCCGCGCGCCTATCAGCCGATTGGCATTTCCTGCCGGATCTGCGAGCGCAAGGAATGCCACCAGCGCTCCGTGCCCCCGCTCGAGCGGCGCCTGCACGTCAATCCGAACCGCCGCGGGCTGTTGCCTTACGATATCGCCTGAGAGGCCCGCTATTGCCCCGCGCGGCGCCAGCCCGCGGTCAGGGCCTCCCCCTCGGAGCAAAACCAGCGTTCGCCCCGCGCCGGATCAATCTTGGTGCGCAGGTAATCCGGCGCGCCGGGCATGTGATAGATCTTGCCGTTTTTCGAGATATTGCCCTTGATCGCGCAGCCGGTGGAGGGGGGCACATCCGCCCCCCGATGACGAAAGGCCTCCGGCGCCAGATGCGTTCCGCCCCAAATTCCGCGATGCGCCGCGCGCGCGGCCTGTTCCTGCCCGACATAATCGAGCGCATAGCGCCGATACGCCTCCGCGAGCCCTTCGGAGACAAGCACCGCATTCACAACCTGCCCCGCCACGTGGCAGGTGCCCAAAAATCGGCCGTAGCGATCATGATCGCGCCCCTCGCAGCGGGTCTTGCCCTGCTCGACCAAGGCCCGAAGCCGCGCGGTGGCCGCCGCGCCGCAAGGCCAGGCCTGCCCGCGCGCATCTTCGCACTTCTGATCATGCTCGGGCGCGTCGATCCCCTCCAGCCGCACCCGAACATCGCCAATCGCCAGCGTGTCGCCGTCAATCGCGCGCGCGCGCCCCTCAACAACACCAGCCGCCGCCGGGGCGGCCAGAACCATCAGCATCAAAAGCCATCTCATCATGGCGCGACGCTAGCGCGGCAACGCCCGAACGCAAGCAAATTATGTGGCGGCCTTTAGAAAAACCACAACATGCTGCGTCAACGCTGTGATGTTTTCCAGTTCGGGTTGATCCAGGGCGCAACGTTTTCCGGCGCGAGACGGCGGCCCAGGATGTGATCGGCGACCTTCTCGCCCACCATGATCGAGGGGCCGTTGAGGTTGCCGTTCGTCACCCGCGGGAAGATCGAGCTGTCCGCCACGCGCAGCCCCTCGACGCCAATCACCCGCGCCTCCGGGTCAACCACCGCCATCGGATCATCGGCGCGCCCCATGCGCGCGGTGCCACAGGGGTGGTAGGCGCTTTCGGCATGATCGCGGATGAAAGCGTCGATCTCGGCATCGCTTTGCACGCCCGCACCGGGCTGGATCTCGTGCTTCACATGGCCCGCCATCGGCGCTTGCGTAAAGATCTCACGCGTGAGCCGCACCACCTTGCGGAACTCTGCCCAATCGTCGGGATGCGACATGTAGTTGAACCGGATCACCGGGTTCTCCTTCGGATCGGCAGAGCGCAGGGTGACGGTGCCGCGCGATTTCGAGCGCATCGGCCCGGTGTGAACCTGGAACCCATGCCCCTCCGCCGCGGCCTTGCCATCATAGCGCACGGCGATCGGCAGGAAGTGATACTGGATATCAGGATATTCGACCCCGGCATCGGAGCGGATGAAGCCGCAAGCCTCAAACTGGTTCGAGGCGCCCAGCCCGCTGCGGGTGAAGAGCCATTGCGCGCCCACCGTCAGCTTGCCCCAGAGGTTCCAGTATTTGAACAGCGTCACCGGCTCTTGCGCCGCAAATTGCATATAGATTTCAAGGTGATCTTGCAGGTTCGCGCCAACCCCGGGGCGATGCGCCACAACCTCGATCCCATGCGCTTGCAGATGCTCCGCATCGCCGATACCCGACAGCATCAAAAGCTTCGGCGTGTTGAGCGAAGAGGCCGAGAGCACCACTTCGGCGCGCGCGCGCGCGACCTTGATCACCCCGTCGCGCTCGTATTCCACGCCCACCGCGCGGCCCGCCTCGATCACCACCTTGCGGGCGAGGCCGCGCAAAATCTGAAGGTTGCCACGTTTGAGCGCGGGGCGCAGATAGGCATTGGCCACCGACCAGCGCCGCCCCTTCCAGATCGTCGCCTCCATCGGGCCGAAGCCCTCCTGCTGCTCGCCATTGTAATCCATCGTCACCGGGTAACCGGCGGCGGCGCCCGCGGCGATGAAATGTTCGAAAAGGGGATTTTTGCGGGGCCCACGGGTCACATGCAGCGGGCCCGCATGGCCCCGCCATGCCGCATCTGCCCCGTCATGGTTGCCGTGCCAGTTTTCCTGCCGCTTGAAATAGGGCAGCACATCCGCATAGGCCCAGCCGGTTGCCCCCTGCGCGGCCCAATGGTCAAAATCGCGCGCATGGCCACGCACATAGACCATGCCGTTGATCGAAGACGAGCCGCCGATCACCTTGCCGCGCGGCGTGACAAGGCGCCGCCCGCCGAGGTTCGGCTCCGGCTCGGTCGACATGCCCCAGTCATACCGGCCCATGTTCATCGGGTAAGAGAGCGCCGCAGGCATCTGGATGAAAGGGCCCCAATCGGTGCCGCCATGTTCGATAATGACAACCTTGCGCCCGGCCTCGGCCAGCCGGTAGCCCAGCGCCGCACCGCCCGAACCCGAACCCACGATCACATAATCCGCATCCATGCCGTGCTCTTTCATCTTGCCGTAAATATCCCGGGGGTCCGGGGGCAGCGCCCCCGGCGTGATGTTCAATAGGGGCTCTCCACCGGCCCCATGCCGACATAGACGGCCTTGAGTTGGGTGTAGTGCTCGACCGCCGCCTTTGAGTTCTCTCGCCCGAGGCCCGAGGCCTTGACCGCGCCAAACGGCATTTCGACGGGCGTCAGGTTATAGGCGTTGATCCAGCAGGTGCCGGCCTCAAGCGCGCCGATCACTCGGTGGCCGCGCGCCAGATCGCCGGTAAAGACCCCGGCGGCGAGGCCGAACTGGGTGCCGTTTGCGCGCGCAACCACCTCGTCCTCGGTCTCGAACTCCAGAACCGCCATCACGGGGCCAAAAATCTCTTCGCGTGCGATCGTCATGTCATCGGTGACATCGGCGAAAACAGTGGGCTGCACAAAGAGCGGCCCCTCGTTGCCGGCGGCGCCACCGCAAACAAGCCGCGCCCCCTCTTCCTTGCCT
>NZ_JBHUIX010000001.1:95201-149796 GCF_042683065.1 Rhodobacter lacus
CGGGTCGAGCGGGTCGCCCGCCACGATGGCCGCCGTGCGCGCCGCGAGGCGTGAAAGAAACCGCTCCTTGATCCCCTTTTGCACGAACACGCGGGTGCCGTTCGAGCAGATCTGCCCCGAGGAGTAGAAATTGCCGAGCATCGCCGCGCCGATTGCGCTTTCCAGATCGGCATCGTCAAAGACGATCAGCGGCGACTTGCCGCCAAGCTCCATCGTCACATGCTTCATCCCCGCCCCCGCGGCGGCATAGACCTTCGCGCCCGTCGGCACCGAACCGGTGAGCGAAACCTTCGCCACCCGCGGGTCGGTCGAGAGCGCCGCGCCCGCGGCCCCGCGCCCCTGCACCACGTTGAAAACGCCGGGCGGCATCCCCGCCTCGATGAAGATCGCGGCCAGTTGCAACGCGCCAAGCGGCGTGATCTCGGAGGGTTTGAACACCATCGCATTGCCGGTTGAAAGCGCGGGCGCGGCCTTCCAGCAGGCGATCTGGCTTGGATAGTTCCACGCGCCGATGCCCACGCACACGCCGAGCGGCTCGCGAATCGTATAGGCAAAATCGCCCCCCAGCGGGATGGTCTCGCCTGTCAGCGTGGGCGCGAGCCCGGCGAAATATTCAAGCGCATCGGCGCCCGAGGGCCAGTCGGCCACTTCGGTCTCCTGAATCGGCTTGCCGGTGTCGAGGGTTTCGAGCTGCGCCAGATCCGCCGCGCGCGCATGAATGAGATCCACCGCGCGGCGCAGGATTCGCGCGCGCGCGACAGGCTTCATCGCCGCCCATGTTTTTTGCGCCCGCGTGGCAGAGGCAAGCGCCGCGTCGATCACCGCGGGCGTCGCCTCATGGAGCCGCGCGATCACCTCGCCCGTGCCGGGATAAATCACCTCGATCTCGGCGCCAGCGGCGTCTTCGAGCCATTTGCCATCCACAAAATGGCTTGCTTGCGGTTGAGCCTTCATGGCGTTCCCTCCAGTTCACGGTCGAGATATTCTGTCACGATATCAAGTGCATATCGGCGATCCGGCGCGCCATCGGCAAGGGCAGCACGGATATAGACGCCGTCGATCATGGCACCGAGACCCCGGGCCACCGCCTCGGCCCGCGCGCCCACCAGCACGCGCAGATCGTGGCGCAGATTGGAGCGCAGCCGCCGCTGGTAGACCCGCAAGAGCCGGTGCGCCTCTGCATTCGTCTGCGCGAGCACGTAAAAGTTCAGCCAGGCCGAAATCGTCTCGCGCCGAAAGCTGCCCGCCGCGAAAGAGGCCGCCACAATCGCCCGAAGCCGCGACTCGGGGTCCTGTGCCGTCGCCAGAGCGCCGCGCACTTCTGCCCCGTAGAGGGTCAGAATCGCGCGCATCGCGGCAAGAAAAATCTGCTCCTTCGAGCCGAAATAATGATGCGCGAGCGCAGAAGACATGCCTGCGCGCCGCGCGATCTGCGCGACGGTCACTTCAAGCGACCCGGCCTCGCCCACGGTCTCGATCGTGGCTTTCACCAAGGCCGCCCGTCGAATAGGCTCTGCTCCAAGCTTCGGCATGGCTTTTACGTCCCTGCGACAAAAAGGTCTTGCTTTCTGGAGCTACAGGCAAGTTTATTGACTCGTCAATCAACAAAAAGCCTGACCATCAAACCGGGCAACCAACGGGAGACCAAAATGACCCTTCGTTCGTTCCTTCTTGCCGGGGCTGCGACACTTTCGCTCGCCCTTCCCGCCAGCGCCGATTGCACCAAGGTTGTGTTCTCGGATGTCGGCTGGACCGACATTACCGCGACCACCGCCGCCACCTCGGTCGTGCTCGAAGCGCTTGGCTACGAGACCGATGTGAAAGTGCTCTCGGTGCCGGTGACCTATACCGCGCTTGCGGGTGGCGATGTCGATGTGTTCCTCGGCAACTGGATGCCGACGATGGAGGCCGATCTTGCGCCCTACCGCGACGAGGGCTCGGTGGAAACGGTGCGGGTGAACCTGACGGGCGCCAAATACACGCTCGCCACCAATGCCGCGGGCGCCGCGCTCGGGATCAAGGATTTCGCCGATATCGCCGCGCACAAGGATGCGCTCAACGGGCAGATCTACGGCATCGAGCCGGGCAATGACGGCAACCGGCTGATCATGGACATGATCACGGCAAATGCCTTCGGGCTTGAGGGCTTCGAAGTGGTCGAAAGCTCCGAGCAAGGCATGCTCGCGCAGGTCGCGCGCGCCGACAAGTCAAACGAGCCGGTGGTGTTCCTTGGCTGGGAACCGCATCCGATGAACGCCAATTTCGATCTCACCTATCTTGCGGGCGGGGACGATTTCTTCGGCCCGAACTTTGGCGGCGCGGAAGTGATGACCAACGTGCGCAAAGGCTATGTGGCCGAATGCCCGAATACCGGCAAACTGCTCGAAAACCTTGAGTTCTCGCTTGCGATGGAAAACGAGATCATGGGCAAGATCCTCGATGACGGCGAGGAGCCGAAAGTGGCCGCAAAGGCCTGGCTCTCGGCGCATCCCGAGGTGCTCGCGCCCTGGCTTGAGGGCGTGACCACCAAGGACGGTGGCGACGCGCTGGCCGCGGTGTCCGAAGCGCTGAAATAAGCACCATTCCGCCCCCCGCCCGCTCGGTCGCGGGGGGCGATGATGGCCCGATATCGGGCGCACTTTCAGGGGACAGATGTAGATGGAGTGGCTTACGGCCCAGAAAATCCCGGTCGGCAAGACGGCGAAATTCGTCTTCGACTGGTTCAAGGAGAATGCCTCGGGCTTCTTCGACATGCTTTCGGCACTGATGCAGGCGCTGATCGACGGCATCTTGTGGCTGATGCAGACACCACCGCCGCTGGTGATCATCGCGATCTTCTGCGCCATCACATGGGCCACGCAGCGCAGCTGGAAGATGGTCGTGCTCGTCTTCGTCGGCTTTCTCTACATCCTCAACCAGGGCTACTGGAAACCCACCACGGAAAGCCTGACGCTGGTGCTTTCGGCCTGCGTCGTGTGCATGGTGGTGGGGGTGCCGATCGGCATTGCCGCGGCGCATCGGCCCCGCCTTTACATGGCGATGCAGCCGGTTCTGGACCTCATGCAGACCCTGCCGACCTTCGTTTATCTCATTCCGGCCATCGTGTTTTTTGGCATCGGCATGGTGCCCGGCCTGATCGCCACGGTAATCTTCGTGCTGCCCGCGCCGATCCGGCTCACGCATCTGGGCGTGTCCTCCACGCCGCAGGCGCTGCTTGAGGCCGCCCGCGCCTTTGGCGCCACGCCGCGGCAGGTGCTGTGGAAAGTGGAGCTTCCCTATGCCCTGCCGCAGATCATGGCGGGGATGAACCAGACCATCATGCTCTCGCTTTCGATGGTGGTGATCGCGGCGCTTGTCGGCGCCAACGGGCTCGGTGTGCCGGTGGTGCGCGCGCTCAACTCGGTCAATACCGCGCTCGGCTTCGAGGCGGGGATGATCATCGTCGTCGTTGCCATCATCCTTGACCGGATGCTGCGTCTGGGAGGCAAGAAATGACCCGGATCATGACCCCGAAGGAGACCGCGGGCGTTGCGGTGCGGTTCGACAATGTCTCGATCGTGTTCGGCGACCAGCCGGGGCGCGCGCTGCCCCTGATGGATCAGGGCCGCAGCCGGAGCGAGATTCAGGAGACGACGGGCCAGGTGCTTGGCGTGCACAATTGCTCGCTCGAGGTGGCCGAGGGCGAAATCCTTGTGCTGATGGGGCTCTCGGGCTCGGGCAAATCAACGCTTTTGCGCGCGGTGAACGGGCTCAACCCGGTCTGCCGCGGCAAGGTGGAGGTCTGTGACGGCAACGGGCTTGTGGATGTCACCCATGCCGATCCGCAAACCCTGCGCCGCATTCGCCTCTCTCGCGTGGCCATGGTGTTCCAGCAGTTCGGCCTGCTGCCCTGGCGCACGGTGCGCGAAAATGTCGGCCTCGGGCTTGAACTTGGCGGCATGTCAAAGGCGGAGCGGCGTGACCGGGTGGATGCGCAGCTGCAACTGGTTCATCTTGAGGACTGGGCAGATCGCAAGGTGGGCGAGCTTTCAGGCGGCATGCAGCAGCGCGTGGGCCTTGCGCGCGCCTTTGCCACCGAGGCGCCGATCCTTTTGATGGACGAGCCCTTCTCGGCGCTTGACCCGCTCATTCGCGCCAAGCTGCAAGACGAGCTGCTCGAACTGCAATCCGCGCTCAAACGCACCATCGTCTTTGTGTCCCATGACCTTGATGAGGCTTTCAAGATCGGCAACCGGATCGCGCTGATGGAGGGCGGGCGGATTGTGCAAATGGGCACGGCGCGCGACATCATCGCCAATCCGGTCGATGATTATGTCGAGGATTTCGTGGCGCATATGAACCCGCTGGGTGTGCTGACCGCGGCAGATGTCTCCGAGCCGGGCAGCGCGGAGGGCACGCCCTTCTCGCCCGATCTGCCGGTGAAAGAGGTGATGGCGCTCCTGCGCGACGTGCCTGCCGTGGCGCTCACGGGCGGGCGCCGCGTCACCCGCGAGGGGGTGATTGCGCGGCTGATCGACCCGCGTGGCAGCGACGGGCTGCGCTGACACGCCCCAAAGGCCCCTCTCTGAGGGGCCTTTCAACTGCGGCGGCGGCGGGCCTGCGCTTCGCGCCACGTGATGTAACTCACCGCGCCAACGATCATCCCACCGCCAAGAAAGACGAAGGGGTCGACGGCCTCGCCAAACAGCAAGAGCCCCGCCAGCGAGGCCCAGACAAGCTGCAAGAACACCACCGGCTGGGTCACGGTGACCGGCGCGCAGGCAAAGGCGCGGGTCATGCAGTAATGGCCGAGCGTGGCGAAAAGCGCCGTGGCGCCGAGCATCAGGTTTTCCGAAAGCGTCATCGGCTGCCATTGCCAAAGCGCGAGCGGCGCAAGGCAGAAGGTCACCACCACCGTCATCATGGCCACCACGACAGCGGCGGGCGCGATCACGGAGAGGCGCTTCATCACCAGATAGGAGAGCCCGAAAAAGAGCGCCGCGCCCAGCTGGGCGATATGGCCCGAAGAGATCTCGCGCAGGCCCGGCCGCAAGATCACCAGCGCCCCAAGAAGCGCCACCGCAATCGCCACGCCCCGGCGCCACGCGAAGGCCTCGCCCAACAGCAGTGCCGCGCCGATCGAGACGACAATCGGGTTGAGATAGCCGATCGCCGTCACATCGGCGATCGAGATTCGCACCATGGCGTAGAACCACAAGATCACGCCCGCCGCATGCAACAGCCCGCGCAGCCCAAAGAGCGCCCAGACCTTTGGCGTGAAGCGCAACCGCACAAGCTGCCAAAGCGCCGGGGCAACGAAAAGCCAGCCCCAGAGGAAGCGCACAAAAGAGGTCTGGGTCGCGGGAAGGCCCGCGCCCAGATAATGCACGCTCACATTCACCGCGGTGAAGCTCAGCGTGGTGGCAAGCATCCAGGCGATGCCTGCGAGCGGGCGGTCCTGGCTCGGAACGAAAGAGGGGGCACGGGTCATGATGGCCCGTTGTGCGGGCAGAGGCCGCCATTGGCAAGCGCGCGATTGCGCCAAGGGCAACATCGGCAGGCCGGCTCCGCCGCGCGCGCAAGATTGTCGCAGCCACTGGCCCCGCGGCGCAGGAAGAGTGTTGCTTTTTGAACCATCTGCGGCGAGGCTGCGGCAACCCATCGCACGCAGGCCCATGTCGCTCACCGCCCCTCTTCCAGCCCGACCGCTTCGCCACGCGCTGCCGCGCGCGCTGGCGCTCCTTGCGATGCTGGTGCAGGTGCTGTTTTTTGCAGAGCATCTGGGGGCGGCGGCCGTGCATGAGATGGGCGCGGCCCACCCCGGCGCCCGGCTCGGCTTTTTGCAAATTTGCACGGGCGAGGGCGTTGCGCTTTATGACCCCGCCTCGGGCCGCATCGTCGCCCAACCCGGCGCGCCCGCCCCCACAGGGCACAGCGATTGCGCCGTCTGCGCCTCGGCGGGCGTGTGCAGCTTTGATACGCCGGTCGCGAGCCTTGCCCTCGCGCCGATTGTGACGCTGATTGCCGCGCTCGCGCCCGCGCTGTTTGCCCCCTTTGGCTTCATCGCCCCGCTGTCCCGTTCTGGCCAGATCCGCGCGCCGCCGCAGGCCTGACGCCCCCGCGTCCGGGCCGGAGGGGCAGCGTCCCGCACCTCCGGCGCCGGTCGGGTGTCTTGCCGTGTTCGCGCCATGATCCGGGGCCGCCTTCAGGCGCTTGCCCCACGCCAATGACCGGAGATTTCCATGAACCGTCGCAATTTTCTGATCACCACCACCACCGGCGCCGCATTCGCGGGGCTGGCAGGCACCGCCGCGCGCGCCGAAATGGCGATGGCGCCCGCGGAAAAGCCCGTAAGCCCGATGCAATGGACCGACGAGAACGGGCTGACGCGGTTTTTGAAGGTCGATCCCGACCCGCTCACCGATGAATTCGAAAAATATCCGCGCTGCCCCTATTGCGGCATGATGCGCCAGATGTATTCCCACACCCGTCACCTCATCGTCTATGCCAATGACACGGTCGATGCCACCTGCTCGCTTCACTGCGCGGCGATTTCGCTCGCGCTCAACATGGATGCCGGGCCAAAGGCGATCTATGCGGGCGATGCCGGGGCCGAGGGCGAGGTGAAGCCGCTCGCCGAAACGGGCGCGATGACCTATGTGATCGACCCGGGCAAACCCGGCACGATGACAGCCGTGTCAAAATGGGCCTATGCCGATGCGGCCAAGGCCGAGGCCGCCGCCAGCGCCGCGGGCGCCAAGACCGCAGGTTTTGACGAGGCGCTGACCCTCGCCTATCTCGATATGGCCAAGGATACGCTCGCCATTCGCGCCCGCCGTGGGGAAAAACGCAAGCAAATGGGCATGCCGATGCCCGCCGGCAATTGACCTTTTGCAACATTTTGGCCGCGTCTCACCGCGCGGCCTGACCTGGAGTTGACCATGTGCAACATCTCGCAGCAATCCCGGCGGAGCGCGCTCGCGCTGCTGCTCGGCGCGGCGGCGCTGCCGCTCGCGCCCGGCCTTGCCTCTGCCGAGGCGGCAAAAATCACACTGCCACCGCCCGGCCCCCGCGACACTTGCCCGGTCTGCGGCATGTTCGTCGCGCGCTACCCGGACTGGATCGCGACGATCCAGTTCTCCGACAGCACAGCGGTGCATTTCGACGGGCCGAAGGATTTCTTCAAATTCCTGCATGACCCCGGCAAATACGCCCGCGGTCGCAGCCGCGCGCAGATCACCGGCATGGGAGTGAGCGATTACTACAACGTCGCGATGATTGATGCCGGCGCCGCACTCTATGCGGTGGGCTCGGATGTGCTCGGGCCGATGGGCCATGAGTTCGTGCCGCTCGCGAGCCCGGCCGATGCCGAGGATTTCATGCGCGACCACAAGGGCAAGCGGCTCGTGAGCTTTGCCGAGGTCTCGCCCGAGCTGCCCTTCGCGCTTGATGAGGGCCGCTTCGAGTGACCGCCCTGCCCCGATATCGCCGCCCCGCCACGCCGGTGTTCGGGGCACTGGGCCTGCTCATGGTGCTTGGCATGGCCGAGGCCGCCGATGCGCTTTGGCATGCCCCGCAAGAGCGCCAACGCCTCGCGCGCGAGCGCCAGATCGTGGCCGATCTCGGCCTGAGCGATCTCGCGCTTTTCACCGAGGCGCGCTACACCCGCCACCCCGCGCTTGCCGATCATGCCGCCGCCTTTCAAGATGCGCCCGGCAGTTTCGAACATTTCCCCTCCGGCAGTTTCGTGCCCCCAGCGGGGCCATGGGGCGCGGCAAGGCTCGGCTTTTCGGAAGCGGAGGTCGCACGATGAACGCGCTGCGCCGTCAGCGCGCGCTCGCTGATTACACCATCGCCGCGCTTTCCCGCCGCAAGGTCAAGAACCTTGCCCTCGTCGCGGTGTTCTCGCTTGTGGTGTTTTTGCTGGCCTCGGCGATGTTCTTCGCCTCGGCCCTGCGGCAAGAGGCGGATGCCGCGCTTGAGGGCGCGCCGGATCTGATTGTGCAGCAGCTTTCGCTGGGCCGTCAGGCGATGATTTCTGCCGATCTGATCGACGATCTCGCCAGCATCCGCGGCGTGCGCGATGTGCGCGGCCGGCTTTGGGGTTATTATTATGACCGGGTCAGCGGCGCGAATTACACCGTGATGGTGCCCGACGCGGGCCAGATGCCTCCCCCCGGGCAGGTGATCATTGGCGAGGGCATCGCGCGGGCGCGCGGGCTTGAATGGCAGGGCGCGCCGCTCTTTCTCTCCCGCAAGCAGGGGGATTTGAACCGCTTCGACGTGGCGCAAACCTTTGAAAGCGACTCCGCCCTGCTGACCGCCGATCTGCTCTTGATGAACGCGGCGGATTTCCGCGCCTTTTTCTCGGTGCCCGAGGGCATGTTCACCGACCTTGCCGCCAGCGTGCGCAACCCGCGCGAACGCGCCACCGTGGTCGAGAAGGCCAGCCGCGCGATGCCCGATGCCCGCTTCGTCACCCGTGACGACATTGCCCGCACCTATATGAAGCTCTTTGACTGGCGCGAGGGGATGATGGTGGCCCTTGCCGCGGTTGCCATGCTCGCCTTCGCGATTTTTGCCGCCGACAAAGCCTCGGGCCTCTCCGCCGAGGAAGCGCGCGAGATTGGCATATTGAAGGCGATCGGCTGGGATACGCGCGATGTGATCGCAATGAAGCTCTGGGAAGGCGGCTTTGTCTCGCTTGGCGCGTTTCTCCTTGGCACAACCGCGGCTTACGCCCATGTTTTCTGGGCTGGTGCGCCGCTCTTTGCGCCGGTTCTGAAAGGCTGGGCCGTGATCTACCCCGCGTTCCGGCTCGCCCCCGGGGTGGATCTTTCCGAGCTTGTGGTGCTTTTGCTGCTCACCACGCTGCCCTATGCGGCAGCAACCGTGGTGCCGGTCTGGCGCGCGGCAAGTGCCGACCCTGATGCGGTGATGCGATGATAACCCTCTCTGATGTCTCAAAAATTTATAACGAGGGCCGCCCGAATGCGGTCACGGCACTCCATGCCGTCACCCTGACCATCGCCCGGGGCGGGGTCACGGTGTTCATGGGGCCCTCGGGCTCGGGCAAGACCACGCTTTTGAGCCTTGTGGGCTGCATGGCGCGCCCCAGCACCGGGCGCATCACCCTCGATGGTGCGCCGGTCTCCGGCCTGCCCGAGCGGTTTTTGACCGATCTGCGGCGGCGACACTTCGGCTTCGTGTTCCAGCGCTTCAACCTGATCCGCGGTCTGACGGTCCTCGACAACGTGATGCTGCCCGCCGCCCCCCTGGGCGAAGACCCGCGCGCCGTGCAAGCCCGCGCGCTGGCCCGGCTTGAGGCTCTGGGGCTCGGCCCGAAGGCCTTGATGCCCGTCGAAGTGCTCTCGGGCGGCGAAACGCAGCGCGCCGCCATCGCCCGCGCGCTCGTGAACGATGCGCCGGTGCTGATCGCCGATGAGCCAACGGCAAACCTCGATACCGCGCTCACGCACCGCTTTCTCGATATCGTCGCCGCGCTGCGCGATCAGGGCAAAACGGTCCTGCTGACAAGCCATGACCCGCGCATCATCGCAGCAGCCCCCGTAACCGCGGTGGTCGAGATGCGCGACGGGCAGGTGGTCGAGGTGCGCTCGTGATCTTCCGCACCCCGATCCTGACCCTGCTGCTCGTCTCTTTTCTCGCGCTTCTGGTGGCGCTGGGCGCGGCCTGGTTCGGGCAACGGCTGGTGCGGCACTGGGATCTGACCTCGGGAAACCGCGCGCAGCTTGAGATGGAACGGCGCACAGAACTTGTCTCGACGCTCTTTGCGATGGTGATGCTGGTTGAGGCGGTGGCGCTGTTTCTGTTTGTGTTCAACGCAGACCGGATGGCGGCGCTGTTCGTGGGGGCGATGTGCGCGGTCGGCACGCTCAATGTGAATGGCTACGGCTTCCCCGCGCTTTATGCCAAGATTGCCGTGTTCTTCGCCGCTGCGGTCTGGCTGATCGTCGATCATGTGGACCGGCTCGGGCGCGACTATCCGCTCACCCGCGTGAAATATGCCCTCATCCTTGGGATCGCGCCGCTCGTGATCCTCGCGGGGGGGCTGGAACTCGCCTATTTTCTCAACCTGCGCACCGATGTGATCACCTCCTGCTGCTCGAAGCTCTTCACCCCGGCGAATGAAGGGATCAGCAACGAGATGGCGGGCCTCGGCCCGGGGCTCTCGCTCTGGGCCTTGGCACTGGCGGAGCTGGTCGTGTTGGGGCTCGGCGCCTATGCCGTCAGGACCGGGCGCGGCCATGCTCTCTTCGCGCTCGCGGGGGCGGTGTTCTTTGCGGTGGCGCTGACGGCGATGGTTTCGGTGATTTCGCTCTATGTCTATGAGAACCCCAACCATCACTGCCCGTTCTGCATTCTGCAGCGGGAGTATTTCTATATCGGCTACGCCTTCTATGTGCCGCTGTTCGGCGCAACGGCGCTGGCGCTCGGGCTTGGCGCCACCGCCCCGTTCCAGCGCCGTGCAAGCCTTGAAACGGCCCTGCCGCCGGTCGCGCGCCGGTTCACGCTTTGGGCGATGGCAGGCTTTGCCACCTATGGCGCGGTGACGCTTCTGGTGATCGCCCGCTCGCATCTGATCCTCTTCGGCTGAGAGTCTTTCGCCTCGGCAGAGCCGAGCCGACCCGCCGGGGGGCTTTGCCCCCCGGACCCCCCCAGGATATTTGGACAAAGTCGAAGGCGACATTTGAGCAGCTTCCAAGCGCAGGCGCCCCTGCTGCGGCGGTGCCGAGGCTTCTGCCCCGTTCGTGCGAACCGCCCCAAGATGCCCCTCCTTCGACTTTGTCCAAATATCCCGGGGGTCCGGGGGCGGAGCCCCCGGCGGGTCGCTCTGCGCCAGCAGGGCGAAACAGCCTCCTGCAATCATCACGCACGACAAAGGGCATCAGGGGGGCGCGGGGGGCTTTGCCCCCCGCGCGGGTCGCCTCGGCCTTGCCGAGGCGAAAGAAAAAGCCCCGCCAGGGGCGGGGCTTTCCAAAACCGTGGGATCAGGCTCAGCGCCGGATCAGATGCAGCAGTTCCTCGATCGACTTCTTCGCGTCACCGTAGAACATCCGCGTATTTTCCTTGTAGAAAAGCGGGTTCTCGATGCCCGAATAGCCCGTGCCCTGACCGCGTTTGGAAACGAAGACCTGCTTCGCCTTCCACACTTCCAGAACCGGCATGCCAGCGATCGGCGAGTTCGGATCGTCTTGCGCCGCCGGGTTCACGATGTCGTTCGAGCCAATCACGATCGCCACGTCGGTTTCGGGGAAGTCCTCGTTGATCTCGTCCATCTCAAGCACGATGTCATAAGGCACTTTCGCCTCGGCGAGCAGCACGTTCATGTGCCCCGGCAAGCGCCCCGCCACCGGGTGAATGGCGAAGCGGACCGATTTGCCGCGCGAGCGCAGCAGCGTGGTGAGTTCGCTCACCGCCATCTGCGCCTGCGCCACCGCCATGCCGTAGCCCGGGATGATGATGATGCTCTCGGCCTCGTTGAGCGCATCGGCCACGCCCTGCGCGTCAATCGCCACCATCTCGCCCTCCACCGCTTGCGCGGGGCCTGCGGTGTTGCCGAAGCCACCGAGGATCACCGAGACAAACGAGCGGTTCATCGCCTTGCACATGATGTAGCTCAGGATCGCGCCCGAGGAGCCCACCAGCGCGCCGGTCACGATCAGAAGGTCGTTGCCAAGCGAGAAGCCGATCGCCGCCGCGGCCCAGCCCGAATAAGAGTTGAGCATCGAGACGACCACCGGCATGTCGGCGCCGCCGATGCCCATGATCAGGTGATAGCCGATGAAAAGCGCCAGAAGCGTCATCACGATGAGCGGCCAGGTGCCATAGCCGAGCATGAAGAGCACGAGCATCGCCACCGAGCCAAGCGCGGCAACGGCGTTGAGAATATGGCCGCCCGGAAGCTTCTTGGCCTTGCTGTCGACCTTGCCCGCGAGCTTGCCGAAGGCGATGATCGAACCGGTGAAGGTCACGGCCCCGATGAACACGCCGAGGAACAGCTCGACATGCAGGATAGTGAGCTCGGTCGGCGTTTTATGCGCCACAACCGCGCCAAAGCCGCGCAGCAGCGCCTTCGCCGCCTCGTTCATTTCCGGCACGGTGACCGACTCGATATAGGCGTTATAGCCCACAAGCACGGCGGCCAGGCCAACGAGCGAGTGCATCGCCGCAACGAGTTGCGGCATCTCGGTCATCTGCACCTTCTTGGCGACCTTGACGCCATAAAAGCCGCCCCAGCCGAGCAGGATGATCGACAGCAGCCAGTAGCCCTGACCGGGGCCGACCAGCGTTGCCGCTACGGCAAGCGCCATCCCGACAATGCCGTACCAGACCGCCCGCTTGGCGCTTTCCTGGCCCGAGAGCCCGCCCAGCGAGAGGATGAAAAGAACTGCCGCAACAACGTAAGCGGCCGTGGTGAAACCGAAATCCATTATGTTCCCCTCCGCTTACGACTTCTGGAACATCGCCAGCATGCGCCGGGTGACCATGAAACCGCCGAAGATGTTGATGCCCGCAAGGAAGACCGAGACGGCCGAAAGCAGCACCACCAGATAGTTGGTCGAGCCCACCTGCATCAGCGCGCCCAGAATGATGATCGAGGAGATCGCGTTGGTGACGGCCATCAAGGGCGTGTGCAGCGAATGCGAGACGTTCCAGATCACCTGGAAGCCGACAAAGCACGAGAGCGCAAAAACGATGAAGTGCGCCATGAAGCTCGCCGGCGCGACAAGGCCGATGCCCAGGAGGAAGGCCCCGCCCGCGCCGAGCATGATCAGCTGATCGCGGGTCTGCTTGCGGAAGGCGGCCGTCTCCGCGGCGCGAATTTCCTCAGGCGTCAGCGCTTTGGGCTTTTCTTTCGGCTTTTGCGCGGCGATCGCGGCCACTTTCGGCGGCGGCGGCGGGAAGGTGATCTCGCCCTGATAGGCAACCGTTGCGCCGCGGATCACATCGTCTTCCATGTTGTGCACGACCACGCCGTCTTTGCCCGGCGTCAGGTCGGTCATCATGTGACGGATGTTGGTCGCGTAAAGCTGGCTCGATTGCTGCGCCATCCGGGACGGGAAATCGGTGTAGCCAATCACGGTCACGCCGTTTTCGGTAACGACCTTCTCGTCCTTTTTGGTCAGCTCGCAGTTGCCGCCACGCTCGGCGGCAAGGTCAACGATCACCGAGCCGCGCTTCATCGCCTCGACCATATCCTTGGTCCAGAGGATCGGCGCGTCGCGGCCGGGGATCAGCGCCGTGGTGATGACGATATCCATCTCGGGCGCAAGTTCGCGGAATTTCTTCAGTTGCGCTTCGCGGAACTCGGGGCTCGAGGGGGCGGCATAGCCCCCCGTCGCGGCGCCGTCCTGCTGCGTTTCCTCGAAATCGAGATAGACGAATTCAGCGCCCATCGATTCGATCTGCTCGGCCACTTCGGGGCGCACGTCAAAGGCATAGGTGATCGCACCGAGCGCGGTCGAGGCGCCGATCGCGGCGAGGCCGGCCACGCCCGCGCCCACCACAAGCACCTTTGCCGGCGGCACCTTGCCCGCGGCGGTCACTTGCCCGGTGAAGAACCGGCCAAAGTTGTTGCCCGCCTCGATCACCGCACGGTAGCCGGAGATGTTCGCCATCGACGACAGCGCATCCATCTTTTGCGCGCGCGAGATCCGCGGCACCATATCCATCGCGATGACATTGGCGCCGGTCGCCTTCGCGGCCTCCAGAAGCTCCTTGTTCTGGCCCGGATAGAAGAACGAAATCAGCGTTTTGCCGGGTTTGAGGCGCGCCATCTCGGCATCGACGGGCGGGCGCACCTTGACGACGAAATCAACCGCCTCGAAGAGCGCTGCAGCCCCTTTCACCACGGTCACGCCCGCGGCCTCATAGGCACTGTCCGCAAACCCCGCCGCATGACCGGCCCCGGCCTCGACGTAGCATTCATGTCCGAGCTTTTGCAGCTGGAGCGCAGAGTCGGGGGTCAGTGCGACGCGCGCTTCCCCCTCGAAAATCTCCTTCGGAGCGCCGATTTTCACTTTTCATTCTCCCATTGGCTCACCCGGACGATTTCAGCCGGGGGACAAAACGTGGCGACAGCCTCTTAACACCGCGTAAGAAAGTTTCACAAGCGAATGATCGAGGGAAACAGTTCGAAATCTGGCAGGCGCTGCGGGCCGCAACGCGGCATACCGCGGCATACCATGTTACCGCTCCCATTTCGCAAAATGTTTCAAGGGTTTGCCTCCTTGCTTGTCAATAGGGCAAGGGCCTGCCCCGGGCTGCTCAAAAACCGGGCTGCGACGATTTTTCTGCGCCGCGGCATCTGTTACAGCCAGCGCCGGGTCCGGGCGCAATATTGCGCATACTCCGCACCATGGGCCGCGGCGATCCACGCCTCCTCGCCCTTGATATAGCGATGCGTGATCCAGAGCATGAAAAGCGGCACCAGCGGCGCGGCAAAGAGCGCGTCCCAGATCAGCAAAAGCCCCGAAAGGATGAGCACATCGGCCAGATAAATCGGGTTGCGCGACAGCGCGAAGATGCCGGAGGTGACAAGCCTCGCGGGCTGGCGGCGCGGAATGAAGGTGGTGCGGGCAAGCACCATCTGGCCCGCGGCAAGCCCCGAGATGACGAGCCCCAGCGCCACGAGCCCCCAGCCGGCGACATCGGCATAAGGGATCGGCAGCGGGATCAGCCGTCCCACCGCCCAGCCAAGGGCCGCAAACACGGCCAGCCACATCGGCGGAAGCTCAAGCTCCTTGAGCGCAGTCCTGAGTGTCGTTGCCAGTTTCATCCCGGTCTCCCCCGCCCCATCTTGGGCCTTGCGCGCGCGCGTTCAAGCCCCGGCAGACGGGGCATGTGCGCGCAGCCCCTCTTGCGTCCGCGCCCGCCCGCAGGCAGGCTCACCGCGAAAGGACCCCCAGATGAGCACAGATTTCTCCGCCACCCGCGCGCTGTTCGACCTCCCCGAGGGGGTGATCTATCTTGACGGCAACTCGCTCGGGCCCCTGCCCCGGGCGGTGCCGGAGCGTGTCAACCGCGCGCTGACCGAGGAATGGGGCGCACTGCTGATCACCGCCTGGAACAAGGCAGGCTGGATGGGGCTGCCCGAGCGGCTGGGGGACCGGGTGGGCCGGCTCATCGGCGCCGAGCCCGGCACGGTAAGCTTGGGGGACACGCTTTCGATCAAGGTGTTTCAGGCGGTCTCGGCGGCGCTGCAAGCACGGCCCGAGCGCCGCGTGATCCTGACCGACAGCGGCAACTTTCCCACCGATCTTTATATCGCCCAAGGCCTTGCCGAGCTTCTGGCCGCCGGGCATGAGCTGCGCATCGTCGCCCCCGAAGAGGTCGAGGGCGCGATCAACGAGAGCGTGGCGGTGACACTGCTCACCGAGGTCGATTACCGCACCGGCCGCAAGCACGACATGGCCGCCCTGACCGCAAAGGCCCATGCCGCGGGCGCGCTCACGGTCTGGGATCTGGCGCATTCCGCGGGCGCGCTGCCGGTCGACCTTGCCGGCGCGGGCGCAGATTTTGCGGCGGGCTGCACCTATAAATACCTCAATGCCGGGCCGGGGGCGCCCGCGTTCATCTATGTCGCCCCCCGCCATGCCGAAACGGCAAAGCCTGCGCTCTGTGGCTGGCTCGGCCATGAGGCGCCCTTTGCCTTTTTGCAGGACTACCGGCCCGCGCCCGGCACACAACGGATGCGCGTTGGCACGCCCCCGGTGTTGCAACTCGCCGCGCTTGAGGCCGCGCTCGATGTCTGGGAGGGCGTCGATATGGCCGATGTCCGGGCACAATCGCTGCGGCTCGCAGACCGGTTCATTGCCGCCGTGGACGCGCGCTGCCCGGATCTGCGGCTCGTGACCCCGCGCGATCCCGCGCAGCGCGGCTCTCAGGCCAGCTTCGCCCATCCGCAGGGCTATGCGATCATGCAGGCGCTGATTGCCGAGGGCGTGATCGGCGATTTCCGCGCGCCCGACATTTTGCGTTTCGGCTTCACCCCGCTCTACCTCGGCGCCGATGAGGTCGACCGTGCCGCCGGGGTCCTTGCCGATATTCTCAAAACCGGCCGCTGGGACCGGCCCGAATTCCATGCCCGCGCCCGCGTCACTTGAGCGCATCCACCGCTTGCCGAGTGCCCCCTGCCACACTACCCTTGCGCAATGACGAGCCCTGCCCTCACCGACGCTTTCGCGCGCCCGATCACTTACTTGCGGCTGTCCGTGACCGACCGCTGCGACTTCCGTTGCGCCTATTGCATGTCGGAAGACACCACCTTCCTGCCGCGCCGCGATGTGCTCTCGCTGGAGGAACTCGACCGGCTCGCCACCGCCTTCATCGGCCTTGGCGTGCGCAAGCTGCGCCTGACCGGGGGCGAGCCCTTGATGCGGCGCAACATGATGAGCCTCGTGCGCGCGCTCTCGCGCCATCTTGCAAGCGGGGCGCTGGACGAGCTCACCCTCACCACCAACGGCTCGCAACTTGCCCGCCATGCCGCGGCCCTTGCAGAGCACGGGGTGCGGCGGATCAATGTTTCGCTCGACAGCCTCGATCCCGCCCGCTTTGCCGAAATCACCCGGCGCGGCGATCTCGCCAAGGTGCTGGAGGGCATTGCCGCGGCCAAGGCGGCGGGGCTCAGGGTGAAAATCAACACCGTCGCGCTCAAGGGCTTCAACGAAGACGAGCTCTTTGATCTCGTGGCCTGGGCGGGCGATGCGGGCCATGATCTGAGCTTCATCGAGGTGATGCCGCTCGGTGATCTGCCCGGACAGGCCCGGCGTGAGCAGTTCTGGCCGCTCACCGATCTGCGCGCGCGGCTGGCCAGCCGCTTCACCCTCGATGACCTTGCCGAGACCACGGGCGGCCCGGCGCGCTATTTGCGCCTGCGCGAAACCGGGCAGAAGATCGGCCTGATCACGCCGCTGAGCCACAATTTCTGCGAGGGCTGCAACCGGGTGCGGGTCAGCGCCACCGGCACGCTCTACCCCTGCCTCGGCCAGATCGGCAAGGTCGAGCTGCGCGAGGCTTTGCGCGCCTCCGAGGGCAATGCGCCCCTGCTCGCCGCAATCCGCGCGGGGCTCGGTGCCAAGCCCCGTGGCCATGATTTTCTTTATACCGAGACCGCAACCGAAGGCGCCGTGGCCCGGCCGATGAACCGCACCGGGGGATGACTTTGCTCCCGCCACAGCGCGCCCCGCGCAGCACGTGACCTGCATCAATGCATCCGTGCCGCGATACGCCGAGACTGATCTTGCAACCGTTCTCCAGAGGAGGGGAGTTCGTCATGTATTCCAATATCATCGTTCCCGTGGCTTTCGATGAGAGCCACGATCCCGCTGCCGCGCTTGAGGCCGCGCGGGTGCTTGCCGGTGCCGGCGCGCGGGTGACGCTTGTGCATGTGATGGCGGATGTGCCCGGCTATGCAATCTCCTACATGCCCGAAGGATATGATCTGGAGCTGCGCAACACGCTGCAAACCCAGCTCGACCAGCTCGCCAACAGTTTCGAGAATGGCGCGGGGGTGATCCGCCAGGGCCATGCCGCCAACGAAATCCTCGACCTGATCGACGAGATCGGCGCCGATTGCGTGGTGATCGCCGGGCATCGGCCGGATTTTGGCGATTATCTGATCGGCTCGACCGCGGCGCGGGTGGTGCGCCATGCGCCCTGCTCGGTGATGGTGCTGCGCTAAACGCGCGCGGGGGCGGCGGCACCGCTGTCCCCGCGGGCCCCGATGCCCCCCCGTCAGTGCCCCCCCCAGTCAGTGCACGGTGCAGACCATGCAGGGGTCGAAACTGCGCACGATATGCTGAACCGCAACCGGGCTCTCTTCGCCCGGAGCCACCGGCGCCCCCACAAGTGCGGCCTCAAGCGGGCCCGGCGTGCCCGCGGCATCGCGCGGCGAGAAGTTCCAGGTTGTCGGCGCGATGATCTGATACGCGGCGATCCGCCCCCCCTCGATCCGCACCCAATGCCCGAGCGCGCCGCGCGCCGCCTCGACAAGCCCGGCGCCCCGGCCTTCGGCGGGCAGGGCCACCGGCGCCATGAACTCTGCCTCGGGCCGGATGTGCGCGGCCCAGCGCTCCATCAGAATTTGCGTGCGCGCGATTTCCAGCAGCCGCGCGGCCACGCGGGCGAGCACGCCCCCGCCGGCGAGCGCCAGCGCCAGCGGATGACCATCCAGCACCTGCCGCGCGAGCGCCCCCACCTCGACCGTCTCCCCGCCCAGACGTGGTGCCTTGCACCAGCTGTAGGCTTGCGCGCGCATCGCCTGATCGGGTTCGGTGATGCCCTCATAGGGATGCGCCGCGGGGCCGAGCATCCAGGCGTGGCTCAGATCCTCGACAATCGCCCCCGGATCGACGGGCCGCACTTGCCCGCCCTGCCACAGCCCCGGCGCAAACCCGTGCCCCTCCTCGAGCGGATAGGCGCCAAAGCTCAGATAGCGCCCCGAGCCACGCCCCAGATCCGCCAGCCCGGTCTCGGCGGCGATCTCGAAAAACAGCCCCACATCGCCCCGCCCCCAGCCGCAGAGCGCCTCGGGGGTGGCGAGCGCGACAAAATCCTCAAGCCGACCGCCAAAAAGTTCCGCCTCCAGATAGCGGCGGAACTGGCGCAACCCGGTCTCGATGCGCAGCATTTCGCGCGGGCCCGGCGCGCGGGTCACGCCGCCGGGCTGGATTGCGAGCGTATGCGGCCACTTCCCGGCCATCAGGCCCAGAATATGCATCAGCCGCGCCCGCGCCTCGACCGCGGCCCGCCCCGCCGCGCCGGTCATCGCGGCAAAGCGCTCGACGGCATGCAAAAACCACGGTCGGCCAGAGTAACAAGGCCGGGTGAAATCCGGCATGAAGAACAGGTTGAAGTGAAAGAGATGGTCCGAGACATTCTCGATCGCATGGATCAACGCCGCTATTTGCGCGCCTTGCGGCGTTGGCCGCGCCCCGGCCGCGGCGGCGAGCGCGCGCGCGGCGGCGGCGGATTGCGAGATCGAGCAGATGCCGCAAATGCGCGGTGTCAGCGTCAGCGCGTCGCGCGGGTCGCGCCCCTCCAGCATGCGCTCAAAGCCGCGGTAGAGCGGCGCATTGACCCGGGCGGAGGCCACCTGCCCCCCGGCCAGCTCAAGCTGCACCTCCAGATCGCCCTCGACACGGTTGAACGGCCCGACCACGAGCCTTGGCGCGTCGCTCATCTGCGCTCCTTCGGTTTGCGGATCGCGGGCAAGACCTCGATGCGCGGCGCCACCGCATTTTTGGCGATCCGCTCGGGGGTGGCGGCCTTCGAGAGCGACGCGAGCGCCATGAACCACGCTTTTGGCATGTCAGCCGGAAGGCCCACCGGAATGCCCGCGACCTTCGGCGTTTCGGTGAACGGGTGGCGCGGCTCTTCGAACTCGGGCGCGGTGCAGGCGATGCAGGGATAGCCCGCCCGCGTGCAGGAGCCCTCGCCATTCCACGGGCGGATGTTGCAATCCCCCACCGCCTGCGTGCCGACGCAGCCCAGATGCTCCATCATGCAGCCCAGATCAGACAGCATGACGGCGGAGGCCTTGTATTCGTAATATTCATTCTTCGGGCAGCCGTGATGCACAAGATGTTGCGCATAAAAAAGCGGCCGCCCCATCGCATCCAGATCTGCCGCGGTCAATCGCCCGGCGGCGAGCAGCATCAGCGTTTCCGTCACCCAGCCCGGATGGGTCGGACAGCCCGCGATATTGATCACCGGCAGCCCTGCGCGGGCGCGGAACGCGGCGCTGAGCAGCCCGCCCGGATGCGCGCCCTCATAGGCGAGCCCCACCGCGTCCGAGGGGTTTCCCCCCGCCGAGCTCACGCCGCCATAGGCCGCGCAGCTCCCCACCGCCACCACATGCGCGGCACGGGGCGCGAGCGCCTGCACCCATTCAAGCATGGAACGCCCGGTGCCCGAGAGCATCTGGAACCGGCCCGTGCCCTGCGGGCCACGCGCCACCGCCCCCTCGATGGCCAGAATGTCGAGCGCGGTCTCGCCGCACTCGATCGCCTCCAGCAGCCGGCGCACCTCCGCCCCGCTCGCGAGGCTGAGCGCCGGATGCCAGAGAAACGAGAGCCCGGCACCTGCCAGCGTTTCCAGAAAGTCGGGGTCTTCGGCGCATAGCGCCGACATCGTGCAGCCGCCGCAACCGGAGGCCTGAAGCCAGAGAATGTTCATGCCTGCCCCTCCGGCGCCGCGCCGCTCGCACCCAGCGCCAGATCAAAGCCGAAACAGGCGCCGCCCAGCGGGCTTTCCGGCAACAGCCGCAGTCGTCCGCCATGTTCCTCGACGATCTTGTGGCTGATCGAGAGGCCGAGCCCGGTGCCCTTGCCGACCGCCTTGGTGGTGAAGAACGGGTCAAAGATCGTCGCCGCCACCGCCTCGGGCACACCGGGGCCATTGTCGCACACCCGAAGCTCGCCACGCCCCGCCACCACGCGCGCCTCGATCATCACCCGCGCGCCGCCCATATCTTCGAGCGCGTCGAGCGCATTTTGCACGAGGTTCATCATCACCTGCTGGATATGCCCGGGCCGCCCCCGCACGATCAGCGCGGGCGCGCCGGAAAAGCCGATATCGGCCAGCGTCTTGGTGCCGCGCTGCACCCAGTCGGCCGCGACATGGGCAACCTCGACAAGATCAAAATCCACCATCTCCCCGCTGCCCTCGGCGGAAAGACGGCGCAGATCCTCGACGATGTCGCGCACCCGCTCGGCGCCATCGCGCGCGCCCTCGATCGCGGTGCGCAGATTGGTCACGGCCCGGTCGAGCTTGAGTTCCTCCCGCAAGGAGATCAGCGCATCGCGGCTCGCGCCCTGCTGCACGGCGGCAAAATAGGTCTCGAACTTGCCGGCATAACGCTCCAGCGCATGGGCATTGGCGTAGACAAACGAGATCGGGTTGTTGAGTTCATGCGCCACCCCCGCGAGCAGCCGGCCCAGCGAGGCAAGCTTTTCGTTGCGCACAAGCTGCGCTTGCGCGGCGATCAGCGCGGCATGGCTGCTCTCAAGCTGCGAATAGGCCTGCCGCAGCTCTCCGAGCGGGCGCCCGGTGAGCACGAAGCCCACGATCCGGCCGCGCTCGTCGCGCCGGGGTGAAATTGAAAGCTCAAGCGGCGCGGGCCCGTCGCGGCCAATCAGCGCCACCTCAAGCGTGATCGGCGTGCGCCCCGCCGCGACCTCCGCCATCGCTTGCTCGATCCGCCCCCCGGCGGCGGGCTCGAACATCTCAACGAGCGCAGCCCCGGTCCAGCCGCCGGGGGCGCGCCCGGTGAGCGCATCGACCGAGGCGGAAGTCTCAAGCACCGCGCCGGTGCGGGTGGCCACGATCAACGCATCCGAGACCGAGGCAAGGATGGAGCCCAGGAAGGAGCGCAGCCCCTCAAGCTCATGGTTCTGCCGCTCCAGCCGCTCCTGGTAATCGACGAGTTCGGCCCAGGTGCGGTCCACCGCCGAGAGCACATCGGCCCAGACCGCATCCCCGGTCTCGGGCGCGAGCATGCCAAGCCGGGCCGGGTCGAACGCGGCGGCCTCGTGGCGGGAAAGGCTGTCCTTGCCGGTCATGATCTGTGCTTGGGGCTCCGGGCTCTGGGCGGGCAGTCGGTGGGGGCGCGCCCGGAAAGCCGCCCGGCACGCAGGCTCCAGTCTACCCCAGAGTGCCGCTCAGGCAAGGGGGCGCGGCAAAGGAGGGGCTCAGGCGAGAGGCGGTGCGAACGCGCCCGCCGAAACGAGTGCGGCGCGGATCTCGGCGGCCTCTTCGGGGGGCACACGCTCCCAGGCGATGCCCGCATGCACGATCACCCAGTCACCGGGCGCTGCGGCCTCGATCATGGCCAGAGAAACGGCCCGTGCCACGCCCTCAAGCGTGACCCGCGCGCGCCCCTCGGGAAGCATCGCCTCGATCTGCACCGGAATGCCCAGACACATCGCCGCCCCCTATTCTGCCGCCGGGCGCCGCGGCGCCGGTTCGGCCACCGCGACCGGCCCCGTTTGCACCGATTGCCAATGCGCAAGATCGGGCCAGGAGAGCAGCGGCACAAGAAAACCCCAGGCCGCCGCCAGATGCGTCAGCGCCCGTCGGCTCAGCCCCTCTCCCAGATCGAACCGCTCCCCCGCCATGCACAGCACAAAGGCCGGGGGCGGCTCGGCATTCATCACCTGCCGGTAGGCCTCCAGCACCGCCTCCGGGCCAACGCCGTGGCTGGAATGGGTCATCAACCGCCTTGGCCCGGTCTGCCGAAAGAAGAACGGCGGGGGCGTGCCCTGTCCGCCATCGACAAACAGCACGAAATCCTGCCCGACAAGGTCGAGCCCATGTTCGACCTGAAGCTGAAAATCTTCGATCAGCGTCACATGCGGCCAGCCCGCCGCATGGATCCGCGACGCCAGCCTTGGCCCGAGCCCGTCATCGCCGCGGCTCTCGTTGCCCCAGGCAAGGATCACCACCCGCGGGTTCAGCCGGGGGTTGCGCATGAGACCTCCCCGCGAATGCCGCGCCGGATCTCGGAGAGCAGATGGCCGGAGGCATCGCGCAGCTCCACCTCAAGTGGCATCTGCCCGAGCGCATGGGTGGCACAGGAGAGGCAAGGGTCATAGGCGCGGATCGCCACTTCGATATGGCCGAGCAACGCCTCGGTGATGTCACGTCCGCGCAGATGGCGGCGCACCACCTGCCCCAGAGCGGCATTCATCGCATGGGTGTTGTGGGTGGTGGGCACGATCAACTTGCAGGCGGTGATGCGCCCCGCCTCATCGCCGCTGTAGCGGTGAACCAGTGTGCCCCGCGGCGCCTCGATCATTGCCACCGCCTGCAGCGGCCTTTCGGCGCTGCGCTCGGCCATCAGATCGAGCCCGCACAGGCTGCGGTCATCGAGCAGGTCCCGGATCACCTCGGCGGCGTGCAAAAGCTCGACCATCCGCGCCCAGTGGTGGAACAAGACCCCATGCAGCGCCCGCCCCTCCCCTTGGGCCAGGAGCCGCTGGCGCTCAGCCTCTGCTTTCTCGGAGGTCAGAAGATCGCAGATCTGAATCCGTGCCAGCGGCCCCACGCGGTACCAGTCCTCCTCCGGACCGATCCCCTTGAGGTGCGGAAACTCTGTATCGCTCCAGGGCGCCGGGCGGGTCTCGATGACCGTATCGAAGCCCGCCGGGACGATCTTGTCGAACAGGGGCCCGCCCGCGGCGCTGCGGGCCCGCAGCACGCCCTCATAAAAGTCGGACGCCCCCGAGGGCGTGACCAGCCCGACCATCGGCCCCGCAACCGCGCCGAACCCGGCATAGAAATCGGGGTTCGTCGCGTGCAGCCGCGCGATCATCAAAAGCGCGCCCTCGGTCCAGTCGATCACCTGATCAACATCGCCGCGCAGCATCTCGCGCATCTGGGGGGCGAGCGGGCGGCTCATCCCGCCCGGCACCGCGCCACCGTCCTGCCCGCGCCGCCCCATGACCGCGCGCACCACCTCCTGCCCGAAGCGGCGCACCAGCACCCCTTGCGTGGCCATTTCGGGGAACGCCTCGGCCACCGCCACCAAAGCCCGACGGTTTTGCGCGGTTTCATGCCCGAGCAGCAGATCCGGCGCGGCGAGATGATAAAAATGCACCGCATGGCTTTGCACCATCTGCCCGTAATGCAGAAGCCTGCGCAGCTTTTCGGCGGTGGGGGTGAGCCGCGCATAGCCCGCAAGCTGGTCCATCGCCCGCGCGGCCGCCAAATGATGCGAGACCGGGCAGATCCCGCACAGCCGCTGCACAACCTGCGGGATCTCGGCAAAGGGGCGCCCCTCGAGATAGCGCTCGAAGCCGCGCAACTCGACGATATGGAGCCGCGCCTCATCCACCGCGCCTGCGGCATCCAGGCGGATCGTCACCCGGCCCTGATCGCCGAGCGGCGCGGGCGCATCGAGCGAGATCTGCCGGGCCGGAACGGCGGGCGCCACGCGATCGGGGCGGGCGCTGTCGGGTTCCAGAGGGCGGGAGGCATACATAGGCGGGCTTTCAGGGCGTCGATGTCAGGCGAGCGGGCAGCGCATCTGCCGTGATCGGCGCGGCGGCACCGGCGCGGCACGGCGAGACCGCATCGTCAAAGGCTCGACCCGGACGGCCACAATGACCCCCTGCCCCCCGACCCTGGGAGTGAAAGGTTCTGGACCGTCCGGGACGTTGACCCACCCCCCGAGCACCCCACAGGCAGGGGCGCCGGGCATCTCGCCCACATCGAGATGCGCGACAGGCGCAGGCAGGCCTCCGGTCACCGCGCGGGCACCAAGCGCGATGATCGTAGAACACCCGGCCCGGGCGCGGGGCCGGGCCGAACCAAAAACCGCTCCGAAAGCGGAGACGCGGTGCCGCCCGAATGCGCCCGGCGCGCGGTGGCGCGCGGCTCTGGAGGCGATCCTCATTTCGGGGCAGGGCATCAGGGGTCTCCGTCTGGAACAGGTAAAATTTCGCGCGCGGCGGCGGGTGGGTCAAACGAATTGCCGGTTTGCACCGATCCGCGCGGGACCTCGGGAAAAAACCGCCCCACCATGGGCAAACAGCGGCGCCCGGCGATTGGTCACGATGGCTGACTAAATCTGCCGGCAGACGCGAGGGATCGCGCCCGCAGCCTGCCCAAAAGGACAGGTCCGCGCGCAGCTCCCGCGCCAAGGCGCGTCAGCGCGCGCGGATTGGCGGGCCTTCTTTTTAAGGCGATGCGGCCCGCGCGCGCCGCGCCGCCGCAATTGGGTCCACCCCGGCCCCATCGCGCGCGCCTCCGCCGCGTTTGCGGGCACAAGGCGGCGCCTGCGCAACGGCACTTTCGCCGCTTTTTCCCCCCGAAACGCGCGCGCATTGCCTGCGCAAAATCCGCCGCCGCGCGGGGCCAGAAAATGCGGGCGGTTCCGCACTAACCACCAAAGCGGCAAGATCGGAAGGTTTGTTACCACCCCCCTCAAATCAGGCAGAGTCGCGCCGAAAACCGCGCCCCCGGCACAGGGCCCAAGCCCCCTCAAACCGGGTGGATATGCGGATGGGCGTGGAAATGCGGATGGCTATGGATCTCGGCCGGGCGGAGCACCCCCGCGCGCAGGCTCATCGCCCGCGTCGCAAGCTCGGCCACGAAGGCATCGTCATGCGAGACGAGGATCATCGCACCCGCAAAACCGGCAAGCGCCGCGCGCAGCCGCGCGCCGTTTTCGGCATCGACGCCATTTGTCGGCTCATCGAGCAGGAGCACATCGGGGCGCATGGCAAAGAGCCCGGCAAGGCAAACGAGGCGTTTTTCGCCCCCCGAGAGCCGATGCGTGAAGCGCTCGGCCAGATGTTCGAGACCGAGCCCCGCGAGCGCCTCCAGCGCCGTCGCGCGGGCCTCGGCCTCGGAGGCGCCGAGATTGAGCGGGCCAAAGGCCACATCCTCCACCACGCTCGGGCAAAACAACTGGTCATCGCTGTCTTGAAACAGAAAACCGATGCGGCGGCGGCCTTTGCGGAACTCTGCCTCGGTTCGGCAGGTCTCGCCAAACAGGCTCACGGCACCCGCCGCGGCGCGCTCCAGCCCGACCACGGCGCGCAAAAGCGTGGTCTTGCCCGCGCCGTTCGGGCCAACGATGGCGAGCCGCTCGCCAGCTTTGAGCGTCAGCGTGGCATGGGAGATCACGGCGCGCTCGTCGCGGCGGATTTCCAGATCGGTCAGCGTCAGAAGCGGGATCAACGGGCAAGCTCCCAGAGCAGGATCACAAGGAAGGGGGCGCCAAGCGCCCCGGCGCGGGCCAGATCTGCCGCGGGGATCGGCGGGGGCACCGGGCGCGGCAGCCGCCCTGCATAGCCGCGCAGGCGCATCGCCTCTTCCACCCGGTCCGCGCGGGCGAGCGCGCGCATCAGCATCCGCCCGATCAGCCAGCCATAGGCGCGCCAACTGTGCCGGTTCGTGCCGGGGTGAAAGGCGCGCGCCCGCATCGCCTCCTGCGCGCGCGCCATCTCGGCGCGGATCAGCGCGAGGTAGCGCACGAGGCCAAGAAAGATGCGGATCAGCCGCTCGGGCAGATGCGCCGCCCGAGCGGCGGCCCCCAAATGCTCGGGCGCGGTGCCCGCAAACAGCGCGGCAAGCAGCAGCACCGAGGCGGTGACCTTGGCGGCAAGGGTGAGCGTGCGCGCAAGCCCCGCATCGGTGAGCGTGACCGGGCCAAGCGAGAGCAAGGCCGCACCCGGCACCGAGAAGGGCAAGGTGACAAAGAGGAGCGCGAGAAACGCCTCAAGATGGATCAGCCGCCGCCACGGCAGGGCGCGGCGCTCCAGGAGATAGAGGGCCAGCACCAGCCCCAGCGCGGCGCAGGCGGGGCCAGGCCGCGTGAGCGGCGCGATCAGAACGAGCGCGCAAATCCCTGCCGCAAGCCGGGGTCGCAGATCGACCGGCGCGAGCCTCACCGGCGCCGCCCGCGTGCCCACAGGCCAATGCCGGCGAGGCCGATGATCAAAAACAGGCCCGACATCAGATCCGTGAGCCGCATCCGGTTGTCCATCTGCTCGATCCGCTCGGCAAGCGGGGCGACCTCGCGCGCAACCGCCACCGCCACGAGCGCGGCCAGCTCGGGGCCCGCCGCTTCGGGCGCGGCAGGCTCTGGCGCGGCCAGAGCGGGCGCCGGCGCGCCCGGAACCGCGCCGAACCGCGCGGGCGCCAGTTCCGCGCGGGCGACATGACCGTCGCCGGTGTTGAGCGTCACGGTGACGGGGCCGGTGACGGAAGCCGGGGCCGCAAAAGCAAAGCCGCCCGAAGCGTCGGTTTTGCCCTGCGCGAGGGGCGCACCGGCCATCTCGGCCTGCCACTCCACGCCCTCAGGCCGCCCGCCGCCGATGAAAAAGCCATAACCGCTCACCTGATCGCCGACCACCTTGGCAAAGACCTTCATCCCATGTGCGCTCGCCGGGCTCGCCGCAAGGAGGGCAGCAAAAAGGAGAAGGGCGCGGATCATGCCGGCTCCCCCTCCCCCGGCAGGATCGGGTGCAACGCCCGCGGCTCGACGCGCGCGAGAAAAGAGGTGATCGCACCTGTGATCGCCGCCTCGACAAGGGCGAGCGGCAGATAGGTGACGGCAAGGATCTTCGCCGCCGGGGTAAATTCGGGCGCAGAGAGATAAAGCGCAAGCGCCACCCCCCCTGCGGTGGCCAGCACCGCAAGCGCCGCCCCCAGCGCGGCCAGCGCGCCCGCGCGAACGGAGCTTTTTGCGGCGCGGATCATCGGGCCGAGAACAAGGCCCACCATTGCGCCCGGAAGCGCGATATTGAGCGTGTTCACGCCCAGGGTCGTCAGCCCGCCAATGCCGAACAGCGCGGCCTGCAGCGCAAGCGCCACCAGCACCGCCGGAAAGATCCCCCAGCCGAGCATCACCCCCATCAGCCCCGACAGCATCAGATGCACGCTCGAAGGGCCCACCGGCACCGCCACGAGCGAGGCGGCAAAGAACACCGCGGCCAACAGCGCCACCCGCGGGATCGCCCGGTCATCGAGCGCGCGCAGGCCCATGCCCACGCCCGCCACGGCCAGAGCGCCGCCCCCGATCAGCACCGGCAGCGTCAGGATTCCGTCGGGAATATGCGCCATCTTGCGACCTTCCTGCCTATCGTCCGGGCGCCGTGGCCTGCACCCAGATCAGCGCGCCCTCCTCAACCGGAACCTCCCGGCCCTCGGGCGACAGCATCGGCCTATCAGCTTCGGTCAGCGCCGCAAAGCCCCACCACCCGGCAAACGGCATCGTGTAAGAGAAGGTGCCATGGGCATCCGCGGTGATCACCTGCGTGACGAAAGCCTCGTTCGGCGCGGCAATCCCGGCGGTGTTGACAAGCTCCACCTCCACCTCGGCAAAAGGCACCGGCGCGCCCGCCTTCATCACCACGCCGGAAAAGGCATTGCCGACCCAGAGCCCGGTCGGGCGGGTGAGCGGGCGGATCTCGACCGGCAGGCCCACCATGGCCTCCCAGCCCGCGCCCGAGGCCCAACTGTCGACCACAACCTTGGCATAATGCACGATATACTTGCCCTCGGCGGGCTCCCAATAGGGTTGGGGCGTGACCCAGAACACGGCCCCGCCCGGTTCGGGCAGATCGACGCTGACACCCCAGGCACTCTTGCCCTCTTTCGGCGTTGCGGTGAGCGCGGGCAGCAGATCCGTTTTTTCTCCGCCCGCGAGCATGCCCACGGCGGCGGGGCGCGCCATCTCCATCACCGGCCCGCCTTCGAACGGATGGGTGAAGGTGAGATCGAGCGTGACCGCGCCGCCCTCGGGCAGCACATCTGCCGAGGGCAGGATCTCTTGAAAATGCGCGCAGGCCGGCGCGGCAGAGAGCGCAAGCGCGGCGGCGGCCAGAAGCGGGGCGTTGCGGCGGGGCATCGGATCCTCCCTGAATGGCACCCTTGTATGATTTATCCAAAGATTCATCATACCGCCACGCCACGCAAGCAAAAACCGTTGCGAAAGCGCAAAAAGAATCAGAAAATCAGCATGGTAAGCCTCTGACCACCGGAAAGGACAAGTTTCCATGCAGCGTGTGACGATCACCCTGACCGAGGATCTGGCGACCGAGCTTGACCTGTTCATGGCGCGCAGCGGGGCGGACAACCGCTCTGAGGCGATCCGCGATCTGGTGCGGCGCGCGCTTCTGGCCCGCCCCGATGCGCCCCCCGAGGCGCCCTGCCTCGCGGTGATGTCCTGCACCGTCGATCATGGCCTGCGCAACCTCGGCGCCCGGCTCGCCCAGCGCCGGCTCGACACGCATGACCACACGCTTGCCGCCCTTTCGGTGCCGCTCGATCACACCACCTCGCTCGAAATCGAGGTCACGCGGGGCACGCTTGCCAGCGTCACCCGCACCGCCGAGGCACAGTTTTTGGAGCGCGGCGTTGCGCATGGCACGCTTGCGCTCATTCCGGTGCGCGACGACGGCGCGCGGCACGCCCATGATCATGGCCACGGCGCGCCCGGCCATGCGCACAGCCACACCCGCGTGCAGGCCGGGTTTGGCGGCACCGAGGCCTGAGAGGCGCCATGCCGCAGGGCCGCGCGCACACGTCATTTGAACGTTACACAAACGTCAACCAGACGTCGCAGAGCGAGCCTAGCAGGGGGGCACCCCAACCTTAGACAGGATCAGGTGCTCGACATGACTTTCAAATCCGCCCTGCTGGGCGCCACGGCCCTCGTGCTGCTGCCCGGCCTCGCGCTCGCCCATGAGATCAGCTTCGCCCCGGTGCCGTTCGCGGCTGAGGATGCCGCCAAACGGCAGGTTCTCGCCACCGACAAGATCGTCATCGACGGTCAGGAACATGCCATTGGCTACAACATCCTCGCCCGCACCGGCGACAAGATCGGCGATGGCGTCTTTGGCGCGCTGGTCGATGAAAACGGCAAGGTCGTGACCGCCGAGGATGGCTCGGAAGCGCTCTCGGTCGATGCCGACTTCGCCTCGCTGCTCCCGGTCGGCGACAAGCTCTATTCGATCAGCCATTTCGAATCGCGCCCCGGCGCGATGTATGTGAGCGAGCTCAAGCAAGATGCCGATGGCAAGCTGACCCCGGTCTCGACCAAGCCGGTCGAATTCAAGGATCTGGGCGGGCTCTGGGTGCCCTGCGCGGGCTCCGTGACGCCCTGGGGCACGCATCTGGGCTCTGAAGAGTATCCGCCGGATGCCGAAGCGATCGAAACCGCCGCCGCGCTCTCGGATATTGACGATTACTATTTCCCGATGGTGCGCTTCTTTGGCGTGGACCCGGCGAAAATGGACCTCGCGACGTTCCGCTCGGTGTTCAACCCCTATGCCTATGGCTATCCGACCGAGATCACCGTCTCGGAAGATGGCGCGGCCAAGGCCGACAAGCATTACGCGATGGGCCGCGTTGCGGTGGAACTCGCCTATGTGCTGCCCGACCAGAAAACCGCCTATATCTCGGATGACGGCACCAACGTCGGGCTGTTCAAATTTGTCGCCGACACGGCGGGCGATCTGAGCGCCGGCACGCTTTATGCCGCGAAATGGGTGCAGACCTCGGCTGAAAACGGCGGCGCGGCAACGCTTGAATGGATCGACCTCGGCCATGCGACCGAAGCCGAGATCGCCGCAGCGATCGCCAAGAAACCGGCCTTCTCGGATATTTTCGAAGCGACCAAGCTGGGCGACGACGGCACCTGCACCATGGACTTCGCGCCTTCGAACGCCGAGGGCGTGCTCGAATGCCTGAAGGTGAAACCGGGCATGGAAGCGGTGGCCTCGCGCATCGAGACCCGCCGCTACGCCTCGATGCTGGGCGCCTCGACCGAGTTTCGGAAGATGGAAGGCATCACCTACAACCCCGACACGCATCAGCTTTATGTGGCGATGTCGGAAGTGGCCAAGGGCATGACCGCGGGCGACAAGAAGGATCTCGCCTCGCGCGACCTGATCCAGCTGCCGAAAAACGCCTGCGGCACCGTCTTCGCGCTCGATCTGGACGAAAACTTCAATGCCACGACGATGAAGGCGCTGATCTCGGGCAAGCCGATGAGCGATGAACAGGTGGCCGCTGCGGCCGATCCGAACTGCGACCCCGCGCATAACATGTGCGGCGCCGCGGCCGAGGTGAACACCTGCGATATCAACGCGATCGCCAACCCCGACAACATCACCTACATGCCGGGCACGAACACGCTGATCATCGGCGAAGACACCGGCGAAGGCCACCAGAACGACGTGATCTGGGCGATGAACCTCGGCTCGGGCGAACTGACCCGGATCTTCTCGACGCCCTACGGCTCGGAAACCACCTCGCCCTATTTCTACCCGAATGTGGGCGGCCATGCCTATCTGATGGCCGTGGTGCAGCACCCCTACGGGGAATCGGATGAAGACAAGCTGCAAGACGCTGCCGATGCGCGCGCCTATGTCGGCTACATCGGCCCGATGCCCGCGCTCGACGCAAAATAAGCACAGCCACAAGCCGACGGGGAGGGACCGCCCTCCCCGTCTTTTTGCAGGAGACATAGATGACCCACCCCGCTGCCCGCATAAGCCTCGCATGTCTGGTTCTGGCCGGTCTGGCCCTGCCCGCGCACGCCGCCCCGCCGGTGGTGGATCTCAAAACCACGGTGCTGAAAAACCGCACCGCCTATATTCCCCCGCAGTGCTACACCAAAACCGAGGATGCCGCGGGCGCGGTGCATAACCCGTGCTTCACCTGCCATGTCGAGAGCCGGGCGCCGCATTTCATCAACGATGATGACCTGCAAACCGCCTACAGCCTGCCCGGCCCGGCGCTGAAAAACCCCTGGACGAACCTTTTTGTCGACCGCCGCGCCGAGGTGGCCAAGGTGAGCGATGACGAGATCCTCGCCTATATCCGCACCGGCAATTATCTCGATCACGAGGGCCGGAACCTGCTCGCCGCGAAACTCGCCGATCTGCCCCCCGAATGGGATGTGAACGGCGATGGCCGCTGGAACGGCTTCACCCCGGATGTGACCTACAATTTCGATGCGGACGGCTTCGACATCGGCGCCGATGGCCGCATGACCGGCTGGCGGGCTTTTGCCTATTATCCGCTCAATGGCGCCTTCTGGCCCACCAATGGCGCCACCGATGACGTGATGATCCGCCTGCCCGCGGCCTACCGCGAAACCGCGGATGGCACCGAGAACCGGCTTGTGTACGAGACCAACCTCGCCATCGTCGAGGCGCTGATCCGCCGCGCCCCGGTGCCGATCGCGCCCACCGACGAAACCGCCCTCGGCGTTGATCTCGACCATGACGGCAAGCTCGGTCAGGCGCTTTTCGTTGCCTTTGACTGGGCGCCCAAAGAGGGGCGCACCATGAGCTGGGTGGGGCTTGCCAAAAGCCTGCAGGCGGCGGGCTCGGCGCCCTTGGCCGCCGGGCTCTACCCGCTTGGCACGGAATTTTTGCACACCGTGCGGTATATCGACCTTGATGAGACCTCGGGCGAGATCCGCATGGCAGCGCGGCTGAAAGAGTTGCGCTACATGCGCAAGACCCGCTGGCAGACCTATTTCGACCGGCAGGAGGGCGCGCTCGCCGAAGCCAAGGAACGTGTCGATTTCCCGGACCGGATCTCGCTCTTCTTCGGCTCTTCGGAAGAGGGGGTGACAAATGGCACCGGCTGGCGCCTGCAGGGCTTCATCGAGGATGCCAAGGGCGATCTGCGCCCGCAAAGTTTTGAGGAAACGGTGTTTTGCATCGGCTGCCATGGCGGGGTCGGCGCCAATGACGATGACACTTTCGCCTTCCCGCGCAAGGTGCCTGCAACGCTTGGCAATGGCGGCTGGTGGCACTGGAGCCAAAAGGCGCTTTACGGCATCCCCGAGATGATCCGCGCCGATGGCGCCCCCGAATATGCGCATTACCTGCAAGCGAATGGCGCAGGCGACGAATTGCGCGGCAATACCGAGGTGATCGAACGCTACCTGACCGAAGCAGGCACGCTGCGCCCCGCGCCGGTGGCAACGTTTCGCGCCGATGTCTCCCGGCTTCTTTACCCCTCGCCCGCCCGCGCGCTCGCGCTTGACAAGGCCTACCGGGAGATCGTGCGCGAGCAGAGCTTCGCGAAAGGGCGTGACGCCACCGTCGTGCCACAGGATAACGTGCATCGCGAGGTGACGCAGGACCAATCCACCGGCATCACCCGCCCGCTCTCCGCCTGGTATGAGTGACACCGCCTGGATGGCGCTGAATTTGCGAGGGCGCCAAAGCCTGAGCCGAATGGCGCATTCTGTTCCGGTCGGCAGACACCTGATCCGCCGCGATGTGCGCCTGAGCGGTGCGGTTGCGGCCGCATCACCAGGGCCGGATACGGGCCCGGCATGCTCGACCCTCCCTTCCAGAACGCCTCGCAGGTCACGTTTCAGGGGCAGAACACCTTTCTCAACCGCAGCCTTCACGGCGGCACGGCGGCGCGGGCGGCGTTTATCTGTTGCACCCAAGGCCGTCCTTGCGCGCAAAGGCTGCGGGCGCCTGCGCGCTTGATCGCGCGCCCCTCCGCCTCGCGCCGTCCCCCCATACCCCAGATCTGCCGCTGACGGGCTGAGGGACAAAGTGGCACTCTGCCCAAGACGAAGGCGGCTTTGGAATCCGCGGCGCGGCAAATCTGCAAAATCTGAGGTTTGCAACAGGGATCAAGGCTTTGCGGGGCGTGCCTGAGGAGATCCGCTAGTATTCCGCACGCGCGCCGCCTAAGGTGACGCAATGTCATGCGCCGCGCACGCGCGGGATTTGATTCCCGTTCCGTTGCGCGGCGCAAGACAGCCCCGGTCCTACGTTGCCACGCGGGTGTCCGCGGTCTGCCGCAGCCTCGACAGGGCGGTCTCCGGCAGTGGCCGGACATGTACGAGAACCGGGGTGGCGCTGTGCGACAGGCTCTGCTTTTTTTCCAAAAAACGTCGCTGGATGCCGCAGCTGCGGTCAAACCGACATGGAACTGAACCAATGATCCTCACACCCAAGATGAAGCTGTTGCTGGCCTCGGGGCTTGCCAGCCTGATGCTTATGTCGCCGGCGCTGGCCGAGAACATGCTGCGCATTTCCAATACCGAAGACCCGAAGACTGCCGATGCGCAGATGACGACGGATCTGTACACGCTGCCGCTCAATATCTTCGACCGGCTGGTGGAATCGGAGACCACCGGACCGGGGCAATCGAGCCTCGTTCCCGGGCTTGCGGAAAGCTGGGAGGTCTCGGCAGACGGGCTGACCTACACGTTCCATCTGCGCGCGGGCGTGAAGTTTCATGACGGCGCCGTGCTGAGCGCCGATGATGTGGTCTACACGTTTGACCGGATGCTCAACCCGGCCACCAAGGCGCTGAACACCGATATTCTCACCTTCATCGCCGGGGCCGAAGATCGGCTCGACGGCAAGGCCGACAGCGTCTCGGGGCTGAAAGCGCTTGATGATCACACCGTCCAGATCACGCTGGCGCAGCCCTATGCCGCGTTCCTTGCGCTTCTGGCCGCGCCCGGCGCCTCGATCTATGAGCGCGCCTTCACCGAAGCGGCGGGCGACCAGTTCGGCCTGACGCCGGAAACGACGAACGGCACCGGGCCGTTCATCCTGCGTGACTATACGCTCAACGACAGCCAGATGCTTGAGGCAAACGACGATTACTGGCGCGGCCGGCCGGAGCTGGACCGGTTGCTCGTGCGCGTGGTGGCCGATTCCGAAACCCTGCGCATGCTGTTTGAATCCGACGAGATCGACGTGCTCGACCTCGACTATGCGCCGACCCAGACGCCCTATTTCTACGGCAGCGACACCTGGAAGGATCAGATCCGCTCGGGCCCGCGCGTCGGGATTTACTATTACAACATCAACCAGGCCCAGAAGCCGTTTGACGATGTGCGCGTGCGCAAGGCGTTCCAGATGGCGATCGACCGCCAGACCATCGTTGACAAGAACTTCTACGGCAAGGGCAAGCTCGAAGACGGCGTGATGCCGCGCGGGCTGACCTGCTACGCCCCGGCGGAACCGATCACCTATGATCCCGCCAAGGCCAAGGAACTGCTCGCCGAAGCGGGCTACCCCGATGGCGTGGACATCACCCTGAGCCAGGCCGCGAACTGGTCGCAAAAATGGTCCGACATGAACCAGATCGTGCAGGCCCAGATCGCCGAAGCCGGGTTCCGCGCCACGATCGAAACGCCTGACGAGGCAACCTTCATGGCGGCGCGCAAGGCGGGCGAGACGCATAACTACATGCAGGTGTGGTCGGCGGATTTCAACGACCCGGACAACTTCTTCTACACCTTCTTCTCTGAATCCGGCTCGAAGTCGCGCGCCTACAACAACAACGACCCCGAGGTTTTTGCCGATATCGTCACCGCGCGCGGCATGGTCGATCAGGAAGCGCGCTGCAAGCTCTATCAGGATCTGACGGCGCGGATCGTGGGCACCGATGCCGCCTGGGTGCCGCTCTTCAGCCTCGATCACAACTATGTCGTGCAGCCGCGGGTGAAGAACTTCGTGGTGCCGTGGAACGGCTGGAGCGACATGAGCTATTACAAGGTCGAGGTCGAATAAGACCCCGCTCCGGGGCGGATTCACGCCGCCCCGGGCCGCCCCTCTTGCCGCCCTGACCGGGCGGCCTTTCGCCCATCTGCCCCGCCCTGCCGGGGCCGCAGAAAGACCGCTTCGCCGATGTTGATGTTTGCGCTGCGCCGCATTCTGGTGTCGATCCCGGTGCTGATCGGGATCACCATGATCCTCTTCATCATGCTCAACGTGGTGCCCGGCGACCCGGTGGCGCTGATGATGAAGGAACATGCGAGCCCCGATGTGATCGCCCGGGTCCGGGCGCAGATGCATCTCGATGACCCGATGATCGTTCGCTATTTCCGTTTTCTGGCGAATGCGCTTCAGGGTGATCTGGGCAATTCGATCAAGCTCAACCGCCCCGTCACCGATCTTTTGCTCAAGGCCTTTCCCAATACGCTGATGCTGGCGGTCTGTGCCGCGCTCGTTTCCTGGGTGATCGGCATTCCGGCGGGGGTGCTGTCGGCGGTGCGGCGCGACAGCCTGATTGACCGGTTCTTCATGGGCTTCTCGCTTCTGGGCGTCTCGATGCCGGTGTTCTGGTCGGCGCTGCTGTTGCAATACATCTTCGCGATGCAACTGAGGCTTTTGCCGGTTTCGGGCTTTTACGGCTGGAAATACATGATCTTGCCCGCAATTGTGCTGGGCTGGTCCTCGGCGGGGGTGATCGCGCGGCTGACACGCTCAAGCCTGCTGGAGGTGATGCGGCACGATTATATCCGCACCGCCCGCGCCAAGGGCCTGCGCGAGACCGGCGTGATCACCCGCCATGCGCTGAAAAATGCGCTGATCCCGGTGGTGACGATCATGGCGATTCAGGTGGCGGGGCTGCTCTCGGGCGCGGTGATCACGGAATCGATCTTCTCGATCCCCGGCGTCGGGCGCATCACCGTCAACGCGATTTCCTCGCGCGACATGCCGCTGTTGCAAGGCGCGGTGCTCTTTGCCACGGCGCTTGTGATCCTTGGTAATCTGGTGGCCGATATTCTCTATTCGGTCCTTGATCCGCGCATTCGCGCACAGATGAAGAAGGACGCCTGATCATGGCCGCTCCCGCCCCCCCGGCCACCGACCCCGAAACGCTTGAAGACGCAAGCTTCCTGCGGGACACTTTGCGCGCCTTTCGCAAGAACCGCATGGCGATGGTGGGGCTCGCCTTCGTGGTGCTGCTGGTTCTGGGCGCGATCTTTGCCCCCTGGGTGAGCCCGCATGATCCCTATCGCGTGGCGCTGGACGAGCAACTCCTGCCGATGTCGCACACCTATTGGCTCGGCACCGACAATTTTGGCCGCGATGTGCTCACGCGCATCCTTTACGGCGCGCGGATCTCGCTGATGGTGGGGATTGTGCCGAGCCTCGTCTCGCTCACCATCGGCACGGTGCTCGGCATTCTGAGCGGCTATCTTGGCGGCAAGACCGATTTCGTGGTGATGCGGCTTGCCGACATGATGATCGCCTTCCCCTCGCTGCTGCTTGCGATGGTGGTGATGTATACGCTCGGCGCGAACCTTCTGAACATCTTCCTCGCGCTCGCGCTCGTGGGCTGGGCCTCGGTCGCGCGGGTGGTGCGCTCCCAGACCCTCGCCCTGCGCGAGAAGGAATTCATCGAGGCGGCGCGCGCCAATGGCACCGCCCGCGCCACGATCATGTTTGCCCATATCTTCCCCAATGTGGTGCCAACGCTGATCGTGCTCTTTTCGCTCTCGATCCCGGAGGCGATCATGTGGGAATCGAGCCTCAGCTTTCTGGGCGTTGGCGTGCAACCGCCCGAGGCAAGCTGGGGGCTGCTGGTGGCCAAGGGCAAGGAATACATCTTTCAGGCGCCAAGCGTGGCCATTGCCCCCGGCATCGCGATCCTGCTCACGGTGATGGCCTTCAACTTCATTGGCGACGGGCTGCGCGATGCGCTTGACCCCTCGATGAAGGATTGAGCCGATGGGAAGAGCAGATCCAATCCTTTCGGTGCGCGGCCTCTCGACTGCGTTTTCGGGCGACCGGGGCAATGTGACGGTGCTCGACGATGTGTCTTTCGAGGTCGGGCGCGGCCAGATCGTCGGGCTGGTGGGGGAATCGGGCTCCGGCAAGAGCATGACGGCGCTGTCGCTGATGGGGCTCGTGCCGCAGCCGCAGGGCCGCGTGAGCGCGCGCGAAATCCTTCTCGACGGGGTTGATCTCGCGCGTCTCGACGGCGCCGGGATGCGGCGCATCCGCGGCGGCGAGATGGCGATGGTGTTTCAGGAGCCGATGACGAGCCTGAACCCGGTGCGCAAGGTCTGGGAGCAGGTCGGCGAGCCGCTCGCGATCCATCAGGGGCTTGGGCGTCGGGCGATCCGCGCGCGCGTGCTCGAAATGTTCGAACTCGTGGGCATTCCCGAGCCCAAAAGCCGGCTCGACGCCTATCCGCATCAGCTTTCGGGCGGGCTGCGCCAGCGCGCGATGATCGCGATGGGGCTGATCTGCGAGCCGAAGCTTCTGATCGCGGATGAGCCGACGACGGCGCTGGATGTGACAACGCAGGCGCAGATCCTGCAGCTGATGCGCGATCTGCGCGACCGGGTCGGCACCTCGATCATCATGATCACCCATGATCTGGGGGTGATCGCCGAGATGTGCGACGCGGTCAACGTGATGTATGCGGGCCAGATCGTCGAGCAGGCGGATGTGTTCGACCTGTTCGAGCGCCCCGCCCATCCCTACACGCGCGGCCTGCTCGCCTCGATCCCGCGAGCAAACGAACCCCGCGCCGGGCGGCGCATGCCGAGCATTCCGGGCATGGTGCCAAACCTCGCCAAACTCCCCCCCGGCTGCCGCTTCGCGCCGCGCTGTGGCGATGCGATGCCGCTTTGCGCCCGCGCGCCCGAACTGGCCGCACTCGGTGCGGGGCATTCTGCGCGCTGCTGGTTGCATGCGCCCGAAGCCGCCCAGCCTTTGGAAGAGATGCCGTGACCCAGACCGCAAAAGCCCCCCCCGCCCCCGCACACGACGAGATCCTGATCTCGACGCGGGATCTGACCAAGCATTACCGCATCGGCGGCGGCCTCTTCGGGGGGCCAGCGCGCGTGGTGCGCGCGGTCGATGGCGTGACGCTCGACATCCGCGCCCGCGAAACCTTCGCGCTGGTGGGGGAATCGGGCTGCGGCAAGACCACGCTCGGCCGGGTGATGCTGCGCCTGCAGGAGCCGACCTCCGGCACCATTCGCTACCGCGACACCGATCTGACGGATCTGGGCGAAGGCGCGCTGCGCGCCCTGCGCAAGAACCTGCAGATCGTGTTTCAGGATCCTTTTGCCTCGCTCAATCCGCGCATGCGGATCGAACAGATCCTGGCCGAGCCGCTGCGCAGCCATGGCTATGGCACGCCCGCCGAGATCCGCGAGCGCTGCACCGAATTGCTGGAGATGGTGGGCCTGCGCCGGCAGTATCTGCGCAGCTACCCGCACCAGTTCTCGGGCGGGCAGCGCCAGCGAATCGGCATTGCGCGCGCGCTCGCCAACAAGCCCGATTTCGTGGTCTGCGACGAATCTGTCTCTGCGCTCGATGTCTCGATTCAGGCGCAGGTCTTGAACCTGCTGGGCGATCTGCAAGATCAGCTCCAGCTGACCTATTTCTTCATCACCCACGATCTTTCCGTGGTGCGCCAGTTTGCCGACCGCGTGGGGGTGATGTTTCTGGGCCGGCTGGTCGAGGTTGGCACCACCGAAGAGCTGTTTGCCCATCCGCGGCATCCCTATACGATGCTGCTGATGTCGGCGGTGCCGCGCCCCGATCCGCGCCGCCGCGGCGAGCCGCGCCCGATGATGCAAGGCGAGATCCCGAGCCCGATGAACCTGCCAAAGGGCTGCCGGTTTCACACCCGCTGCCCCTTCGCGCGCGACATCTGCCGCGCCGAGGAACCGATGTTGCAGGGGGGCAGCGGTCCCGCGGTCGCGTGCCATTTTCCGCTTGAGGGATGAAAGGACAATCATGGATCTGATCGTGACCCGGCAGGGCGATATCTGGCAGGCCCGTTACGGCGAAAAAGTCTGGCAGGCCGGTGTGGGGCGCGGCGGCATCGCGCCCAAGCGGATCGAGGGGGATGGCATCAGCCCGATCGGCTGCTGGCCGATCCGGCGCGTGCTCTACCGCGCCGACAAGCTTGGCGAGGCCCCGGCCTCGGTCTTTCCGACCGAGACCATCGCCGCCGATGACGGCTGGTGCGATGCGCCCGAGCACCCCGACTATAACCGCCCGGTGAAGCGCCCCTTTGCGGCCAGCCACGAAGAGATGTGGCGTGCCGATGACCTTTACGACATCGTCGTCGTGCTCGGTCACAATGACGATCCGGTCGTGCCCGGCGCGGGCAGTGCGGTGTTTTTGCATGTGGCAAGCGCAGGCTATGGGGCAACTGCGGGGTGCGCCACGCTGACGCGCGCGGATCTGCTCGAATTTCTCGCTCTGGCCGCGCCGGGAACGCGGCTTTGCTTCCGCGCGGAGGAATAGGACCCATCGTGTCAGAGATCGACCTTTCGGCGCTCGATGAAGCGCTTGACCTGCTCCCCGATCAGTTTCGCGGCCCGGCGGGGGTGGCCGGTGTGGTGCATCGCGGCAAGGTGGTGGCCCAGCGTGCCTGGGGCCATGCGGATGTGGCGGCGCGGCTGCCGATGACGGCGGCCCGCCGCATGCCGATCTGCTCGATCTCGAAGCATATGACCTGCGCCTTGCTCCTTGATCTTTTCGAGAGCCCGGAGGTGCTGGCCCCGCTCCTGCCCGCGCTCTTGCCCAATTTCCGCGGCCCTCTGCCCAGCGTGGCGCAGCTTTGCCACAACCAGTCGGGGCTGCGCGACTATTGGGCGATGACGGTGCTGCACGGCGCCGCCCCCGAGGGCCGGTGCACCCTGGCCGATGGCCTCGCCCTGATCGGGCAGGCGCAGCGCGGCCATTTTGCCCCCGGCGCGCATTTTTCCTATTGCAACGGCAATTTCCGGCTGCTGGCGGAGCTGATCACCCGCGCGACGGGGCACGATTTTGGCGCTCTTCTGGAGGAGCGGCTGTTTCGCCCCGCGGGCATGCCCGGCGCGCGCCTTTCTCCCGATATGGCCGAACGGGTCGACGGGGTGATCGGCTATGAGGGCAATGACGAGGTCGGCTTTCTGCCCGCGCAAAGCGCGATCAGCTGGTTTGGCGATTCCGGCGTCTCGGCCTCGCTCGAGGACATGCTCGCATGGGAAGCGCATATCGATGCGGAGCGCGCGAACCCGGCGGGGCTTTATCAGCGCATTTCCGGCCCGGTGTGCTTTGCCGATGGAACCGCCGCCCCCTATGGCTATGGCCTGCGCCGCTATATGCGCGACGGGCGCGCGGTCACCGCCCATGGCGGCGGGGTGCGGGGCTTTTGTTCTTACCGTCTGCATGTCGCGGCAGAGCGGCTCTCGGTCGTGGTGATCTTCAACCATGAGGCCAGCGCGATGCGGGCCGCCGAGACGCTGATGGCGGCCGCCCTCGGCTTGGCCCCCCCCGCCGCCCCCACGCCCGCAAAGGGCTGGGACGGTCTTTGGCATGACACCGAGACCGGGCTCTTTTTGCGCACGCGCGACACGGCGGGCGGCGTGCGGCTCCATTACGCGGTCTCGCCCGTCACATTGCCGCAAAGCGATGAAACCCGTGCCAGCGCCCCCGATCTTTCCCTGCGACGGGAGGGGGACATGCTGGTCATGACCCGCACCGCCGAGAACCTGACGGTGCACGCCAGGCGCCTGCACCCGCTCGCACGCGCGAACGCGGCAGAGATTGCCGGCACCTACCGGTCCGAAGAGATCGGCGCGACGCTGGTGATCGAGGCCCGAGGCGGTGCCGCCAGCATCGGCTTTGAGGGCATGCTGGGGCGCGGGCCGATGGAGCGGATGTATCCGCTGGCACAAGATCTCTGGACCGTCACCTCCCGCCGCGCGATGGACGCGGCCCCCCCGGGCGAATGGACCGTGCAGATCCGCCGCGATGCCACAGGCGCCGTTGCGGGCCTGACCATCGGCTGCTGGCTGGCCCGCGGGATCGATTATTCGCTCCTCTGATCGGGCCATTCCCCGGCCGTTGCAGCGCCTGCGCCCCGTCCGGGGAACGGCCATGGCGGCCCGGAGCGCCGATCGGAAGCATTTTACTGAAGAAATTCCCGTTCCGATCTAAGCATTTGTGTTTGCCGATGCCATTGCCTGCCCGCTTTCAGGCGGCCTTTTGCAAAGGATTAGGAAACCTGTCGCAGATTTACGGGATGTTGTTTTTTCGGCTGGTAACGATGACCCGTGTTGATCTCCCCAAGACCTCGTTGCGTCGCGTCATGGCGATTTCCCTTGCCGTTCCCGCGCTTCTCGCGCTGGTGTTCGGCGTCTTCCTGATCGTCGAGCGCTGGAGCACATTAAGCGATGCGCGCCGGATGCTGCGATTGATGGATCTGGCCCGAGCTGCAGGTGCGGTGGCCCATGAGCAGCAGCTTGAGCGCGGCTTGACGAGCCTGTTTCTGAACGGCAAGGACGCCAGCCCGTCCGAGCGCCTGATCGCGCAGCGCGCCGCGACCGATGCATCCCGCAAGGCGCTTCTGGCACAGGCTGATGAGATCGGCCTTGACCGCTTGCCCGGCGAGATTTCTGCGCTGGTGACCGAACTCGCCGGAGATTTTGACCGCGCCACGGAGATCCACACCGGGATCGACACGCGCAGCCTGCCGCTGCCCGAAGCCATCGGTTATTTCACCGAGATGAACGCGGATGTTCTGCAAATGGTCAACGAACTGGCCGAGGCCGGGTCGGACGCGCTGATCACCGGCAGGATCGTGGCCTTCAGCGCCTTCATGACGGCAAAGGAACGGTCCGGGCTGGAGCGGGCACTGGGTGCCGGCGCCTTTCGCAAGGGCGTTTTTGACACGCCGATCCTTCTCGCGATGCGCACGATGGTGGCCCAGCAGGAGCAAGCGTTGCTGTTTTTCGATGCGCTCGCCGCGCCTCAGGATCTGGCGGCGGCCGTGCAGCTCGACAGCCTGCCCGCCAGCGCGGAACTTGAGCGGATGCGCAAGATCGCTTTTGCCTCCCCCGATACCCATGACCTTGCCGGGGTGACGGGGGACGCGTTCTTTGCTGCAACGACGGCGCGCATCGACGCCATGAAAGAGATCGAGCTTTCCCTTGGCAATGGCATCAAGGCGGAAGTGACGAAACAGGCCCAATCCGCCCTGATCGGCTTCCTCGCGGTGGGCGCGTTCATCACCGCCGCGCTCTTGCTCTCGCTTTGGATCGGCCTGCGCTCAGTGCGGCGCGCCGAAACGGAGGTGCAGCAACTGGTGGTGGCCGCAGATACGATGGCGCAGGGTGATCTTGATGCGGCGCTCCCCAAGCCGCAACTGCAGGAAACGGCGCGCATGGGCGCCGCGCTCGACAGCTTCCGGGTCAGCATTCTCGAAGGGCAGGCGATCGCACGGCAGGCCGAAGCGGAAGCCGCGGCGCATCGTCAGGCCGAAGCGGAACGCGAGGCGGCGCAACGGGCGGACAAGGAAGCGCGCGTGGCGCGCGAGACCGAGACGGCCCGGCTGGAAGCCGAGCGCGATCATCAGATCGCCACCGAAATCTCTGCGGTGGTGGGCGCTTGTGCGCAAGGCGATTTCTCGCGGCGGATTGATCTGTCCGACAAGCAAGGGATTTTTGCCGAGATCTGCCGCGGCCTGAACGAGATCGGCGAAGCCACCGATGCCAGCATTTCCGAGGTGAATAAGGCGCTCCATCATCTTGCCGAGGGGAATCTGACCTATGAGATCAAGCAGGGCTTTGTCGGCGTTTTCGCCGAGATGGCCCAGTCGGTGCGGGAGGCGAAGGACAGCATCACCCGCACCGTGGTTGCGATCGAGGCCACGACGCAGATCATCGACGGGTCCAGCGCCGAGATCGGCTCTGCCACCCATGATCTGGCGCGCCGCAGTGAGCACAATGCCGCCGTGCTGGAGGAAACCGCCTCCGCACTCGAGGAAATGTCGAGCACAATCGGCGGCATGGCGGGGCTTGCCAATGATGCCAAGGCGCAGATGCGCGATATCTCGAGCCATGCCGAAAACGGCAATGCCATCGCGCAAGATGCGCTCACGGCGATGGAGAGCATCCGGCAATCCTCCGAGCGGATCGAGGGCGTGTTGCAGGTGATCGACGACATCGCCTTCCAGACCAATCTTCTGGCGCTCAATGCCGGGGTCGAGGCGGCCCGGGCGGGCGAGAGCGGGCGCGGCTTTGCCGTCGTTGCCTCCGAGGTTCGGGCCCTTGCGCAACGGTCCTCGGAAGCCTCGCGCGAAATCGCACAGATCATCGAAACGGCAACGCGGGACGTGGGCCGCGGTGTCGAGATGGTGGATCACACCGCAGGCGCGCTTGGCCAGATCGTCGGGGCGCTCCGCAACGTGCAAGAGCGGATCGACCACATCGCGGGCGCCGTTGACGAGAGCAAGCTTGGCATCGCCGAGATTTCCAAGGCCGCGACGGAACTTGACCGGACCTCGCAACAAAACGCGGCGATGATCGAGGAGACGAATGCCGCATTGACCGCGTTGCGCGGCGAGGCGGATCAACTCGTCACCAATGTGGCGCAATTCACGACCGGAACACAGAACCAGCGCGCAACAGCCGCCTGACCTTGCCAATTGCGCCAGGCGCCCGCGTGACCGGGCCGTTCGCCCTCACGCATGCGAGTCCCCGGCTCTCGCCCCGCCCGAAGTCCGGCGGGGCGGGTTGTCGGCACAAAGGATCGCGCAATCGGGGGGCTTTCGGCGTCGCCACGCTCATGCATGCGGCTGCGCACCACCGCCCGACGAAGATCGGGATGATCGGCGCCAAGGCAGGTCGAACGTGCGCAACACCCTGCCCAGCCTGCCAAAGCCGATCATCCCGAACAGCTCGAAAGTCGCGCCCGAAATGCCGGAGATGCCGGCAAAGGGGCTGCTCGATGCGGGATCAGGCGTCGGAACGGATAAGCTCATCCATTCCCCATACGATTCGCGATGACAGAGACCTTGGTTCGCCCCATAAAGGGCCGGATCATCGAGAGAAACGGCGCCACAAGCGGCCCCACGCACCACCACAAGCCCCCCACATCAAAAATATTAAATCATTGATTTGGCGTGATTTTGCGGTGGGTGATGAGAGACTCGAATTCTGCTTCGCCACCGTCTTAGGCATTGATTTTAAAAGGTTTCTCGACGCCTCGGATGCCCAAACTGTATCAGTGACATGTACCAGCCGTCAAACGGTCTTTGTTCGAAGCGGTGGCGCGAGGCTGTGGGCGTGGATGACAAACGGGAAGGGGTGCGGCGGTCGCTGGTCAATTTCCACTCGGCCCGCCGCTGGTTCGCCACGAAGGCCGACCGGGCAGGCGTCTGGGAAGCTGTCATCAAGGACGTGATCGGCCACGTCCCCGACAAGAAGAACGTCACCCGCGCGTCCTACATCGCGGCCTCGTCAGGGGCACAGATGCGGGAATGCGTGGAGGCCGTGAAGGTGAGGTGACGATACGGATATTATGCTGCCTTTGGCTAGTTGAAGTAGCAGGGAAGAGCGCGCTGGCGTTTCCCGTGGCACCCTCCATTAGGCTCAGGACTCGTTCTGGATCATAGCCAAAACAAGACGGTTGCGGCGAGCATGATGGCAGAGAAGAAGGTTTGCGGGCAGCGGTCGTATCGGGTGGCCGTGGTCCCGTGACCATGTGTCATCGAAGGGGTGGCCACGGTGGCGGAGATCTCCGACGACACAGCGGAACAGGGACTGATGGCGGGAACCTCCACGCTTCCCGTGAGGGCTGACCGTTGGGGGCTGCAGGATGCGCAAGAGCAACGCTCTCCCTCAAGCCCACCTCTCAATGACACCTCGACCTCGGGATGACCCCGAGGCCAACACCTTCTCTGTGGTCTCCCTCGGCGAAGCCGGATGATCGACGACAGAACGGGTCAGCTGATGTTGGGCCGCATCCTGCGCGGGACCATCAGGCCACCTTCCGGGGCACCTCTGCCTCGGCTCCACGCCGACGAGCCCCTCTGGACGCGCTGGCGAATGGAATTGTTCGAGAGCTTGGCCTCCTCGAGCATTGCATTCATCCATGCCTCTGCTTCACGGGCGGTGAGCGTTGTTAGGTCGTCTGAGCCACGGAATGCCACAAACTCCGCACACTGAAAGCGATACTTCCGCTCGGTCTCAGGCCGTACTGGAGCGGCATCCTTGCCGCGCGCCTTGGCGGCGACCCAAGCGTCAATAGTCCCCGCGAAGGTCTTCGGCGAAGTGTCGACCTTAACGGGAACCGATCGTTTCTCGGGAAGGGTCAACTCGGGATAATACGCAGCCTTACCGTGTTGGGAATAATCCCCTACCGCCTTCGCTTCGTTCACCTTTGCCATGTCGTCTAGTGCGTCCGCAACATGGCGCAACAATTGGGGCCGAGATTCGGGCGCGACCAGAATGCCCTTGGCGGTGGTGAAGGCGTCGACCATGGGGCCGAAGCGGGAATCCAAACTGCGAGCGATGCGCACCTGTTCACCGATGTACAGCGGGGTAAGCTTCCCCTGCCGCGCCTTATCGTTGGCATCAAGAACACGCTGCCACCGCTCGGGGGGGGCCGGGTTGTTCATCAAACGCGTCGACCCATGCAGCATGGAGCGCTCCTGCAATGGCGAGGCTTTACTTGTGGCTGAGCGGCTTCGGCCCCTTACGCACCATCTCCCAGTGCTCTTCCAGCGCCGCATGAGCCAGTGTGAAGCGCGACTTGGCCTCGGCGGCATCCTTGGTCCGCAGGGACACCTTTGCGTGGCCCTTGATCAGCACCGAACGCGGCACTCCATCGACGGGCACCGAGACAACCGTTCCGCACACCTTTGAGGCCACGTCGCTGGGCACAAGGACGCGCAGATAGTAGGTCGAGCCGATCAGAATCGGAGTTGGCATCGTCAGTCCCATATGTACCACCTCTATGTACCAGTAGAGGCGTCGCTTTTCCTTTGAAAGCAATTCCTTAGTGAAATCAATGGGCTGACATGGTGGGTGATGAGAGACTCGAACTCCCGACATCCTCGGTGTAAACGAGGCGCTCTACCAACTGAGCTAATCACCCGGCGGGTGTTTTCTAGCCCGGCGGCGCGGGCTGCCGCAAGGCACAAAGCACATGTTGCAAGCGCCTCTCCGCCGGAACCGCCCTGCGCCGGGGACAACCAGCGCCGTCGCAACACCACGCGGTCACAACACCCGCAAACGCAAGAAGCGCCGCCTTTCGGCGACGCTTCTGTAGGATGGTGGGCGATAACGGATTTGAACCGCTGACATCTTCGATGTGAACGAAGCGCTCTACCGCTGAGCTAATCGCCCGGTAGCGGGGCTTTTAGACTCACTCTTCGGGCTTCGCAAGGGGGTCTGAGCCGGATTTTTCATCCTTTTTCTCGCCCTCTTGTGCCCCCGCACGTTTGAGCCGCAGATGCAGCACCGCGCTGCCGGCACGCTCGGTGCGCCGCGCAAGCGACAGCTTGCCCAGCGGCGGCACGACAAGCGTTTCGCCCGCCTCCAGCGCCTCGGCCATCACCGCCAGCACCGCATCGGTCAGATCGCGCGCCGCGGCCTTCTTGACCCCGCCTTTCAGCGCCACGCGCTCGATGAGATCCTTTTTCTTCACCTGCACGCGTGCGGCCACCGCCGCCGCATCGTCGGGCTTGGCGCGTTCGCCCTGCACCGTCTTGCCTGCTTTTGCCATAGCTGCCTCATTGTTTCTGCCATGCGATCAGATTACGGCGCCGCGCCGCGCCGTGCCATATGCTTCGCGCTTGCAGAGGTAAAAAGAACGGGGCGCGCCCGGCCCGGACGCGCCCCGATTGTATCCTTGTGCGCCAGATTCAATGCGTGGCGGCGCCGGAGCTTTCGGGCTTAGCAACCGCCGCCGCAGCGGCAGCGGCGGCAGCGGCTTCTTCGGCCGCCTCATCCCATTCGACGGGCTCGGGCATGCGCACCAGCGCGCGTTTGAGCACTTCGCGAACGTGAGTCACCGGAATGATCTGAAGCCCTTCCTTCACATTGTCGGGGATGTCGGCGAGATCCTTCTCGTTCTCCTCGGGAATGAGCACGGTCTTGATGCCGCCCCGCAGCGCCGCGAGCAGTTTCTCCTTCAACCCGCCAATCGGCATGGCATTGCCGCGCAAGCTCACCTCGCCCGTCATGGCGATATCCTTGCGCACCGGAATGCCGGTGAGCACCGAGACGATCGAGGTCACCATCGCAAGGCCTGCACTCGGGCCATCCTTCGGCGTGGCGCCATCGGGCACGTGAACATGGATGTCCACCTTCTCGAATTTCGGCGGTTTCACCCCGATTTCGGGCGCGATCGAGCGCACATAGGACGATGCTGCCTCGATCGATTCCTTCATCACCTCGCCAAGCTTGCCGGTGGTCTTCATCCGGCCCTTGCCGGGCAGCTTGAGCGCCTCGATGTGCAACAGATCCCCGCCAACCGAGGTCCAGGCAAGGCCCGTGACCACGCCCACCTGATCTTCGGCCTCGGCAAGCCCGTAGCGATGCCGCTTCACGCCGAGATATTCGCCCACCTTGGCCGCATCGACGGTGATCGACTTCACCGTGCCCTTGGCCTTGATGATCTCCGTCACCGCCTTGCGGGCAAGCTTGGCGATCTCGCGCTCAAGGTTCCGCACCCCGGCCTCGCGGGTGTAGTAGCGGATGATGTCATTGAGCCCGTCATCGGTAAGCGTGAACTCGCCCTTTTTCAGCCCATGCGCCTTGATCTGCTTGGGGATCAGGTGCTGCTTCGCGATCTCGCGTTTTTCGTCCTCGGTGTAGCCGGCGAGGCTGATGATCTCCATCCGGTCCAGAAGCGGGCCCGGCATGTTGTAGCTGTTCGCCGTGGTGAGGAACATCACGTTCGAGAGGTCATATTCCACCTCAAGGTAATGGTCGACGAAGGTCGCGTTTTGTTCCGGGTCGAGCACCTCAAGCATCGCCGAAGCCGGATCACCGCGGAAATCCTGCCCCATCTTGTCGATTTCATCGAGCAAGATCAGCGGGTTCGTGGTTTTGGCCTTTTTCAGCGCCTGAATGATCTTGCCGGGCATCGAGCCGATATAGGTGCGCCGGTGGCCACGGATCTCGCTTTCATCCCGCACGCCGCCAAGCGAAATGCGGATGAATTCGCGCCCCGTCGCCCGCGCGACCGAGCGGCCAAGCGAGGTCTTGCCGACGCCGGGCGGGCCGACGAGGCAGAGGATCGGGCCCTTGAGCTTGTCCGAGCGCGCCTGCACCGCGAGGTATTCGACAATCCGCTCCTTGACCTTTTCAAGGCCATAATGATCGGTATCGAGCACCTTCTCGGCGGCGATCAGATCCTTTTTCACCCGGCTCTTGACGCCCCAAGGCAGGCTCAGCATCCAGTCAAGGTAGTTGCGCACCACCGTGGCTTCGGCCGACATCGGGCTCATCGAGCGCAGCTTTTTCAGCTCTGCATCGGCCTTTTCCTTCGCCTCCTTGGAGAGCTTGGTGGCGGCGATTTTCTCTTCCAGCTCGTTGAGCTCGTTCTGGCCGTCCTCGCCATCGCCCAGCTCGCGCTGGATCGCCTTCATCTGCTCGTTGAGGTAATATTCGCGCTGCGTCTTCTCCATCTGGGATTTGACGCGGCTCTTGATCTTTTTCTCGACCTGCAGAACCGAAACCTCGCCCTGCATCAGCCCGTAGACCTTTTCCAGCCGGGCGGAGATGTCGAGCGTTTCCAGCAGCTCCTGCTTTTGGCGCACATCAAGGCCAAGATGGCCCGACACGAGATCGGCGAGCTTGTCGGCCTCGGTGGTCTCGGCCACCGCCGTCATCGCCTCCTCGGGGATGTTCTTCTTGATCTTGGCGTAGCGCTCGAATTCCTCCGCCACCGAGCGCAGCAGCGCGCGGATCGTGGCCACATCGCCCTCGGTTTCCTCAAGCACCTCGGCTTCGGCCTCGAAGAAGGTCTCATTGGCGATGAATTCGGTAATCTTCACCCGCGTCTTGCCCTCGACGAGCACTTTCACCGTGCCGTCGGGCAGTTTGAGCAGTTGCAGCACATTGGCGAGAACGCCAGTGCGGAAGATGCCATCGGTCGTCGGTTCGTCGACAGACGGATCGAGCTGGCTCGCCAGCAGGATCTGCCGGTCATCCGTCATCACCTCCTCGAGCGCGCGCACCGATTTTTCACGCCCGACGAAGAGCGGCACGATCATATGCGGAAACACGACGATGTCGCGCAGCGGCAGGACCGGATGGGATCTGGGATGGGTGTCGGTCATTCTCTGTCCTCTATGGCGAAAGGAACGGGCCCCACCTTGGCAGCCTGCCCCTTCCCTTTGCCTTATCTAGGAGGGGGGACTGCGCAGTTCAACTGGGGCCAGCCTCCCGGCCTGTCCGGCCTTCATCGAAGCGTTACGTTGGCGCATAAATTGCGGCACAAACGCGCGCCCCGCAAGCACAGCTTCACTCCAATGCCACTGATCGTGCAAAGGCGCCGCAGGTCTGTCTCGGTCGGCATCTGCTTTTGCCGGCCCTGCGCACACAGGCGCGGCGTCCAAAAGGCGTACACAAGGGGCGCAATCGGGCTGAGACAAGGGCATAGGCGCAGCCCCATGCCGCCCCCCTGCCCCACCTGTAGAGGTTGGAAAGCTCAAAAATACAACCATGGCGGGTTGACAGTGTCCTGATGCATGTCAAGGATTGATTAACGAAGTTGGCGGTATCTTTCAGGATACGGGCCTCACACGCGAATCAAAGCACCGGAGTCAGAACACACAAAGATGTTTCGCGAGGCACCTGCGGCCTGTCGGCAGCCCCGAGCCGCTCTCTTGAGCAGCCCTGCGCAGAACCGGCACCGCGAGACCTCCCCTGACGGCCCCGGCCGTCTTCCGAGACCTTCCCAGGCGGATCGCCCGGGCCGCAGAACTGGAGCCTGCCTAGATGCCGTCGACCCTGACCCCGCCGCTGCCCCCATCCCTCGGCCTGCCGCGCGCCCCGGCGCAATCGGCACGCCATCACAGCCTGTCTTCGCCGCTGCCGCCCGCGATCGACGCCGAAGCCGAAGCCGAAGACACTCAGGGGGACACCGGCAAGGCGTGGCCCGGCGGCTGGTGGATTTTGCCCGCGCTGCCGCTTGGGGCGGCATTCTGGGGCGGGCTTCTGGTGCTGTTGCTCTGACCTGACGGCCCCGCCGGGCCTGACGCCCGCGTCAAAGCGGCACCACCAGTTCGACGGCAAGCCCGCCGAGCCGCGCGCTTTCTCCCAATTGCAAACCGCCCCCATGGCCGCGCGCGATATCTGCGGCGATCGCGAGGCCCAGCCCCACGCCCTGACCGCGATCTTGATTGCGCGCCGGATCGAGGCGCGTGAACGGTCTGAGCGCCTCCTCGCGCCGCTCGGGCGGAATGCCCGGCCCATCATCCTCAACCATGATCCGCAGGTTGCGCGCCCGCACCGCAAGGCTGAGCTCCGCCCGCCGCCCATAGCGCACCGCATTGCCCAGCAAGTTCTCCAACGCCCGGCGCACCGCATCGGGGCGCACCGTCACCCAGATCGGCCCCTCCGGCGCTTCGATCAGGCGCACATCATGGCCTGCGCGGCCTGCATCCCCCACCACCTGCGCGACCAGCGACACGATGTCGATCCGCTCGGCCTCATCGGAAACCGCCTCCTCGCGGGTATAGCTCAAAAACGCGTCGATCAGCTTGCCCATATCGGTGACATCGCGCTCCATCGCGGCGATCTCGTCGCGCGTCTCCTCCTCCTCGGGCAACATCGAGAGCCCGAGCCGAAGCCGCGTCAGCGGGGTGCGCAGATCGTGGCTGATCCCCGAGAGCATCAAGCGCCGCTGCTCGATCTGGCGCTCGATCCGGTCGCGCATTTCGATGAAGGCGCGCCCGGCGGCGCGCACTTCCAGCGCCCCGGTGGGCCGATAGGGCAGCGATTGCCCCTTCCCGAACGCCTCCGCGGCGCGCGCCAGCCGCTGGATCGGGCGCAACTGGTTGCGCAAGAAGAGATAGGCGATCACCGTCATCAAGGCAGAGACCGCCCCCATAAGCACAAGGAGCTGATGCGGATTGGAGGCAGATACCCAGCCGCGCGGAAAGCGGATGTAGAGCCAACCGTTCTTTGTTTCGGTCCAGAGCTGCACCCGGCCCCCATCGGTGAGGTCGATCGCACGCAAGCCCGGCAGCCCGGCGCGCAGCGTTTTCGTGACGGTCATGCCGGTAAAATCGGCAAAACTGCGCGCATCGCCCGAAGGCACCGGCCCCGGCGCGGGCAGCTCCAGCATCATGTCAAGCGCTTGTTCCAGCTCGGCCATTTGCGCTTGCGCCGCGATCAGCCCGGGTGCGGCATCGGCGCGCTCGATCACCAGCACGATCTCGCGCAGCATCGAATTGGTCATCTGCTGGGTGACGCGCTCGAAATGGCGTTGAATGAAGACAACCGAAACCACGAGCTGAATCGTGATGACCGGCAACACGAGGATCAGCGCGGCACGGCCGTAAAGGCCACGGGGCAGGAAGTGTTTCAGCCAGCCGAGTTTCATGGCAGAACCCTACCGGGGGACGAAGACGAGGGGAAGAGAGATGGCACTCGAGCCGCTGGCCGAAGGGATCCGCCGCATCGTGGCGCCCAATCCGTCGCCGCTCACCGATCGCGGCACGAACACCTATGTGCTCGGCACGGGCCGGGTGGCGGTGCTCGACCCGGGGCCTGATGACCCCGCGCACCTTGCCGCCCTGATCGCGGGGCTCTCCCCCGGAGAAAGCGTGGCCGCGGTGCTCGTCACCCATGCGCATCTGGACCATTCCGCCGCCGCCCGCCCTTTGGCGCAGCGCACCGGTGCGCCCGTCTTTGCCTTTGGCCCGCCCGAGGCCGGGCGCTCGGAAACGATGCGCCGGCTCGCGCAAGAAGGGCTTGCGGGCGGCGGCGAGGGCCGCGACGCGGCGTTCCGGCCCGATCACACCCTCGGCCATGGCGCGCGGCTTTCGATCGGCGACTGGGCGGTGACCGCGCTTTTCACGCCGGGGCATTTTTGCAATCATCTGTGCTTTCGGATGCAAGATGCGATCTTCACCGGCGATATCGTGATGGGCTGGTCCAGCACGCTCATTTCGCCCCCCGATGGCGATCTGGGCGATTATTACGAATCGCTCGATGTGCTGGCGGCCGAAGGCGCCGCGATGTTCTATCCGGGGCATGGGGAACCCGTGACCGACCCCGCCGCACGGCTTGCAGAATTGCGCGCCCACCGCGCCATGCGCAGCGCGCAGATTCTCGCGGCCCTCGCCGAAGGCCCGGCGGATGCCGCCACGCTGACCGCGCAAATCTATACGGAAATCCCCCAACCCTTGCGCGCCGCGGCCGAGCGCAACGTGTTCGCGCATCTGGTCGAGCTTGCGAAAACAGGCCAGATCCGCGCCACGCCCGCGCTCTCTCCGAGCGCCCGGTTCCGGCGCGTGACAGAGATGTAAAAAACTTCCTCCCCCCCTCTTGCGCCCCCCCGCCACCGCCGCTATACACCGCCCCGTGTTCCGGCGTAGCTCAGCGGTAGAGCAGTTGACTGTTAATCAATTGGTCGTAGGTTCGATCCCTACCGCCGGAGCCAAAAATATCAATAAATCCAACGTGATGAAGGCCACCTGAGACGGTGGCGTTCCTCGTTTTCGGTGCCCTCTGCAACATTGGATGGTTCTGCAACGGGAACGGGCGATGCGTTGCCACACCGCCCGCGTCCAATGTCATGCGGCCGCAGCCTCGCACACAAACTCATTGGCCAGACCCGTCCAAGGCTCCCGCAGAGCGCGCAGTTGCTCCACCGCTTGGTCGAGAGACGAGAGAGCAAAACCAAACTCTTTAGCGACCATCAGCACCGAGAGGACTTCAAGGTCATCAGGATCCTGAAAGCAGAGTTCAACATCGCGGACGGTGATACACAGGGACCCGTAGCCAATCTGCGACTCGTCCGGGTGCGTTGTGTAGCGCGACAAAAAAACTGCACTAGCAAGGATGGAGCGCTATGCTCTCAGTGCATAGCTCAGACTTGGCTTAGCTTCACGGCAGTACCGCTGGCGACAAGAAACAGCATGCTTTTGCCGCCGCCCGAGATCTCGGAATAGTCCAAGTCGACCGCGACAACGGCATCGGCACCGAGTTGCACCGCTTGGGCACGAAGATCATCAAGTGCCGCCTCGCGCGCCTCACGAAGGCCGCGTTGCATCGTCTCGCTGCGACCGCCAAAGGTGTCTCGCACCGCCGCGGCAATATCCCGGAAGATGTTCAGCCCAACGACATATTCGGCCGTCAAGATGCCGAGACGCTCGTCCACCGGCAGGTCGTGCGCGGTCTCTGTCGTCAAGATAATTCGCGCATGGCGGGCATCAACGACTGTCTTGTCTTCGAGTTTCGTCGGCGCACTGCCTTCAACCGCTCTTACGCATTTCATGCACATCCCATCAACTGACGTGCCAAAAAACCGATATCAGTGCCGCATCGTGAACAAGCCGGCATGTCTCACTCCTGACTGGTGTGCCCCCACCAAAGGACTTTCCCAATTATTTTCATTGAGTTGACTGACGATTTTCGTTTGAACTCTGTCTGAAATTCCGGATTGTCAGACATGACTGCGTAGAAGTCTTCGTCGATGCGCTCGATCCGCTTCACGCGTGCCGCGCCATCCTCGACGAACGCGTAAATCGGCGGAGGCCTGCGCCTTGACGCTTTCGACCTTGATACAACTTCTGTCTTCGATGTGTCGATCAGGATCATGTCCCCATCGCACAGGGTAGGCGCCATACTGTCACCGTGAACGCGCGCGACACGAGCCTTCGACGCCACCACGCCGAGCTTTCTCAGCCAGTCACTACGAAATGCGAGTGTTCCGACGATTTCTTCGGCCCCGTTCACTGATCCACTTCCTGCGGCTAAGGTGGCTTCATGAATTGGAATCTTGGCGAAATCGTCGTCTTTGGGCGGAACCACTTCGACGGCACCATGGTCCCGTGGTGGACCGAAGTAAAACTCCAATCCAAGTGCCTCACAGATGCGCGCCGCTTTATCTAAGTTCGGGATCGCGCGCTTTTCATCGTTGCGAATGACGCCCCGTATGTAGCCCTGCGGCAGACCTGCCCTCGCCTCGGCCTGATTGACGTTCAGGTCGAGCTCATCGAGTCTGCTAAGAATGACATCGGCGAATGCCATCGTTCCCCCGGAAAAAGAGATTGGGATAATGCCCAACTTTTCCACCGCTGACAATTAGGCAATGTCCAGCTTGGTGTATTAGGCATTAGCCGGACACTGAGGCAAAGATGCAGCCCAAGGACCTAATGACACGAGCTGATCGCTACACCGGGCACGTTGGCATCAAACTGTCCACCGTGGGCGCCTACTGCGCGAACGACGGAAAATTCTTCCGGCGCTTGAGCGATGGATCCGACTGCCGCACGAAAATGGCACAGAAGGTCTCAACTTGGTTCAGCGAAAACTGGTCCGCAGACCTTGAATGGCCACGCGACATCCCCCGCCCCCCGAAGAACAAGA
>NZ_JBHUIX010000002.1:0-5799 GCF_042683065.1 Rhodobacter lacus
CGGGGGGGCCAATCTGTTAAGGCCTCGCGGGGACCGTTTGGGCGGCGTTTGCGGGCACCTGATCGGGGGCACCATCTGTACACCCTGACATGGCCAATTTGGACACCCTGTGCGCTTCTGAGGGGATGGACCTTCGGTCTCTCGCTGCGCACACCTCAGGCGGTGTGGCCCCCTCGCACAGCGGGCAATCGGATGCGATCTAGCGTGAGTCGCGGATGCGTCTGCGGCGTCGAGGAGACCCGTCCAATGATCAGGAAGGCTTCAAGCGGGGTTGGTCAGCATGGGGCGGTCAGCATGGTCAGAATGACCAGGTAAGTCCTTGATTTCACTAGTATATGTGAAATTGGTGGAGCCAAGGGGAGTCGAACCCCTGACCTCTTGAATGCCATTCAAGCGCTCTCCCAACTGAGCTATGGCCCCACCTGAGGTCCGCAAGGCGCTGCGCGTCTTGCGTGGGGGGTCTATACGGGGAGCCCGCGACCGGCGCAAGAGGAATTTCCGCCCCCTTGCGGAAAAATTTCATCGCCCGCCAGCCCCCGGCATCTGGCCCCGAAAATGGCCTCTGCCGCAAACGCACAAGGGCGCGAAGCTTGCTTCGCGCCCGTCCCGGTTCCCGAACCCGCAGCGGTTTTGCTGCTCAGCTCTCATCCTCGCTGCCCGCGACATCGGCGATGTCGTCAAGCGAGACGTTGTCGTCCTCGTCATCCTCGAGCAGATCGTCGTCGAGATCCACGTCGCCGCCATCTTCGTCGAGATCATCATCGGCGAGATCATCAACGTCGATTTCGGCCTCGCGCGGCGCCGCCTTGTCGGCGACCATCACACGACCGCGGCCCGCGGCAGTCAGGCTCTCGAGCGTGAAGCTGTTGCCGCACACCGGGCAGGTCATCGGATCTTTCGTCAGATCGTAAAACCGGCTCGCGCAATGCGGGCAGAGGCGCTTGACGCCCCATTCCTCTTTCGGCATGGAAATCTCCTGGCAAGCTCTTACGCACAGAGTCGAGGCCGATTGCCACAACCGCCGCGGGGTGTCAAAGCCTTTTCGCGACATGTCGAGCGAAGCGAAGCGAGAATGAGCGAAACTCCGATCCTGCTGCCCGAACTGGGGGATGTTGCGCTGCATCTGCGCCGGTCGGCGCGGGCGCGGCGATTCTCGCTGCGGGTGAGCCGCATCGACGGCAGCGTCACGCTCACCCTGCCCGCGCGGGCGCGTCTTGCCGAAGCCCTCGCCTTTGCCCGCGCGCAAAGCGCGTGGCTGCAGGCTGCGCTCGATAAACTGCCGCAAAGGCACTGCCCCGGCTTTGGCGATACCCTGCCCTTCGAGGGGCGCGCGCTGCGGATCGAACCGGCGGCGCTGCGCGCACCGCGCGTAGAGGCAGATTGTCTGCTGGTGCCCCCCGGCGAAGAGCGGCTCGGCGCCCGGCTCGAAGCCTTCCTGAAGCATTGCGCGCGCATGCGCCTGCAGGAGGCCAGCGAGCGCCATGCCCGCGCGCTGGGGCGGCCGTTTCGCCGCATCACCCTGCGCGACACACGTTCGCGCTGGGGCTCCTGCGCCGCGGATGGCTCACTGAGCTACTCTTGGCGGCTGATCATGGCGCCGCCCGAGGTGCTCGATTACGTCGCCGCCCATGAAGTTGCCCATCTGGCAGAGATGAACCACTCCCCGGCCTTTTGGGCGGTCGTGGCGCGGCTTATGCCGGAATATGCGCCCCACCGCGCCTGGCTGAAACGGCATGGCGCCGAATTGCAGGCGATTCGGCTGCGGGACGGTGGCGGGGCGGCTGTGCCGCATTGACGGAAGGCGCTTTTGTGATCACAAGAGCGCATGAGCGACATCAAGCCCCGCCCTGCGCCGCGCCCCGCGGCTGATACGGCCGCGCATGACCGGCTTTACCGCACGCTGCGCCAGCAAATTCTGGTGGGCGAGCTTGCGCCCGGGCAGGCGCTGACGCTGCGCGGCCTTGGCAAGCAATTCGGCCTTTCGATGACACCGGTGCGCGAGGCACTGCGGCGGCTGGTGGCGGAGGGGGCGCTGACGCTCTCCTCCTCGGGGCGCGTGGCGACACCGGAACTCACCAATGAGCGGATCGAGGAGCTTGCCGCGCTGCGCGCGCTGATCGAGCCGGAGCTTGCCTCCCGCGCGCTTCCGCGGGCGCACCTTGCGCTGATCGACCGGCTCTCGGCGATCAATACCGCGAATGCGGAGGCCGTGGCCAAGCGCGATTCCGTCGCCTATATCCGCACCAATCTGGAATTTCACCGCACGCTTTACCTGCGCGCGCAGGCGCCTGCGATGCTCGCCATTCTGGAAACGGTCTGGCTGCAGCTGGGGCCGACGATGCGCGGCCTCTATGAACGGGTACCAAGGGTCGAGCCGCCGCGCCATCACAGGCTCATTCTCGCCGCTCTGCGCGCAGGCGACGAGCCGGGGCTCCGGCTTGCTGTGCGCACGGATGTCACGCAGGGGCTGCGGCACCTGATCGGCTAGGCGGAAAGCGGCACGGACCCTTTGGCCCCGCCGCAACCGGATGCGGGTCAGGCGGCGTAATATTCGAACATCTGTTCGATTTCGGTCTCTTCAACCGCGGCAGCCGGACCACGCAGCGGCGTGTAATAGGCCCAGGCCGCTTCCAGAACGGCGAGCGCTTCAGCCGCTTTTTCGCTTTCGGACTTTTTGCGGAAGGTGACAATCTTCGACATGGAACTCTCCTGATTACGCAAGCCTCCCGCCCGCGCTTATAGGTGACATTCCGTCGCAGCACCCATGCTAATGCTGCAATCGCGATATGCAATTTCTGCGCCGCGGCGTTAACGCAATCACAGCTCTCGAAAAAAAGGCCCCGGCAGTGCCGGGGCCCCGAAATGACAGGTCTTGCAGGCGCCTCAGACGTGGCGGCTGACCATGAGCTTTTTGATCTCGGCAATCGCCTTGGCCGGGTTCAGCCCTTTCGGGCAGGTTTTGGTGCAGTTCATGATCGTGTGGCAGCGATAAAGCTTGAACGGGTCTTCGAGCGCGTCGAGCCGCTCGCCCGTCGCCTCGTCGCGGCTGTCGATGATCCAGCGATAGGCATGAAGCAGCGCCGCCGGGCCGAGGTAGCGATCCGAGTTCCACCAGTAGCTCGGGCAGGAGGTGGAGCAAGACGCGCACATCACGCATTCATAAAGCCCGTCGAGTTTCTTGCGATCCTCGATCGACTGGCGCCATTCCTTCTCGGGCCGGTTCGTCTTGGTTTGCAAGAACGGCATGATCGAGGCGTGCTGGGCGTAGAAATGCGTCAGATCCGGCACCAGATCCTTCACCACCGGCATATGCGGCAGCGGGTAGATCTTCACATCGCCCTTCACCTCATCAAGCCCGTAGATGCAGGCCAGCGTGTTGATGCCGTCGATGTTCATCGCGCAGGAGCCGCAGATCCCCTCGCGGCAGGAGCGCCGGAAGGTCAGCGTCGGGTCGATCTCGTTCTTGATCTTCAAAAGCGCATCAAGAACCATCGGGCCACAGCGGTCCATGTCGAGGAAATAGGTGTCCACCCGCGGGTTTTCGCCGGTGTCCGGGTCCCAGCGGTAAATCATGAACTTGCGGACGTTCTTCGCGCCCTCGGGCCGCGGCCAGGTCTTGCCGACGCGGATCTTCGAATTCTTGGGAAGCGTGAACTGAACCATGGTTTATCCCTTCCAGTCGGTTCGGGCGAGACACGGCCGCGTCGGCAGGCGACCGCTTTGGCAGGACAGAGGGCGGCCGGGCAGGCCCGCGCGCGCGGGGGAGCACCCCGCCGCGCAAGGCGCATATGCACCGGCCCGGGCCATCAGAAGGTGCGCGCTTTCGGCGCGATCAGCGTCATCGAGATGCCGCCTTCGGCCTCGGTGGTGAGCGGCTCGGTGATCACCGGGCGGTAGCTCAGATCGACCTTGGCGCCTTCGACCCGTGCCACCGAGTGGACACGCCAGTTTTCGTCGTCGCGCGTGGTGTGGTCTTCCGAGGCATGGGCGCCGCGGCTTTCCTTGCGCGCCTCGGCGGCCACGATCGTGGCAAGCGCGTTCGGCATCAGGTTGGTGAGCTCGAGCGTTTCCATCAGATCGCTGTTCCAGATCAGCGAGCGGTCGGTAACCTTCAGATCGCCCATCTTGGCGGCGATCTTGGTCATGTTCTCCACGCCTTCGGCCAGCGTCTTGTCGGTGCGGAACACCGCCGCATCGGCCTGCATCGTGCGCTGCATCTCGAGGCGCAGCTCCGCCGTCGGGATTGGCCCCTTGGCGTTGCGCAGCCCGTCAAACCGGTCAAAGCACTTGTCGACCGAGGCCTTGCTATATTCGGCCGGGCGCGCGTTGCGGTCGACCACCTCGCCCGCGCGGATCGCCGCAGCACGGCCAAAGACCACAAGGTCAATGAGCGAGTTCGAGCCAAGCCGGTTCGCGCCATGCACCGAAGCACAGCCCGCCTCGCCCACCGCCATCAGCCCCGGCACGATCGCGGTCGGGTTCTCGGCGGTCGGGTTGAGCACTTCGCCCCAGTAGTTGGTCGGAATGCCGCCCATGTTGTAGTGCACCGTCGGCAACACCGGGATCGGCTCCTTGGTCACATCGACGCCGGCAAAGATCTTCGCCGATTCCGAGATCCCCGGCAGCCGCTCGGCCAGCGCCTCTTTGGGCAGGTGCGAGAGGTTGAGGAAGATGTGGTCCTTGTGCTCGCCCACGCCGCGGCCTTCGCGGATCTCAAGCGTCATGCAGCGCGAGACATAGTCGCGCGGCGCGAGGTCTTTGTAATGGGGCGCATAACGCTCCATGAACCGCTCGCCCTCGGAGTTGGTGAGATAACCGCCCTCGCCGCGCACGCCCTCAGTGATCAGGCAGCCCGAGCCGTAGATCCCGGTCGGGTGGAACTGCACGAACTCCATGTCTTGCAGCGGCAGGCCCGCGCGCGCCACCATGCCGCCACCGTCGCCGGTGCAGGTATGCGCCGAAGTGGCGGAGAAATAGGCCCGGCCATACCCGCCCGTGGCCAGCACCACCGTCTTCGCATTGAAGACATGCATCGTGCCGTCATCGAGCTTCCAGCAGACCACGCCCTGACAGACGCCGTCTTCCGACATGATCAGATCAAGCGCGAAATATTCGATGAAGAATTCCGCGTTGTTCTTGAGCGATTGGCCGTAGAGCGTGTGCAGGATCGCGTGCCCGGTGCGGTCGGCGGCGGCGCAGGTGCGTTGCACCGGCGGGCCTTCGCCAAATTCGGTGGTGTGGCCGCCGAACGGGCGTTGATAGATCTTGCCCTCTTCGGTGCGCGAGAACGGCACGCCGTAATGCTCCAGCTCGTAAACCGCCGCCGGGGCGGAACGGGCGAGATATTCCATCGCATCGGTGTCGCCCAGCCAGTCCGAGCCTTTCACCGTGTCATACATGTGCCACTGCCAGCTGTCCGGGCCCATGTTGCCAAGCGAGGCGGCGATGCCGCCCTGCGCGGCCACGGTATGCGAGCGGGTCGGGAAAACCTTGGTGACGCAGGCGGTGCGCAGCCCCTGTTCGGCCATGCCCAGCGTGGCCCGCAGGCCCGCGCCGCCGGCACCGACCACCACGACGTCGTAGTTATGCGTCTCGTAAGTGTAGGAAGCCATCTGTCCTGCCTCTTATTGGTTCAGCATCTGCGCGGCGGTGCTCATGAACACCATCTTGCCCAGCGCATAAAGCACCATCGCCGTGACCAGGTAGGACAGCGAATAAACGGTGATCACCAGCGCCTTGCGCACGGAGCCGGCGGTGTAATCCTCCAGCATCACCTGCGCGCCCTTGGCAAAGTGGCGC
>NZ_JBHUIX010000002.1:5858-117862 GCF_042683065.1 Rhodobacter lacus
TCACCTCTTCTTGCGAGCCGCCGATGGCGGAGCCGAAAACGAAGATGAACACGGGCACGAGGAAGGCGAGCGCAACGGAGGACATCGTCATCCACCAGAAATGCTCGGTGCCGGAGCCGGAAGCCCCCTTGCCGACGGCGCGTTTGCGATCGGTCAGATAGCGCATGGGAACCTCCTCAGACGATCCAGAGAACGATGAGCGTGAACAGGGTCAGCCCGGTGGCGCCATAGAACGCGCCCCAGCCGAGCTTCTCGGCGGTCTCGATGTCGAGGCCACGCCCGCTGTCCCACCACAGGTGCCGCAGGCCGGTCAGATAATGGAACCACATCGACCAGGCCATGCCGGCAAAGAGCAGCCAGCCGATCCACGAAGTCACGATCCAGTTGACGAAAGCGAAGTGACCGGGGCTCGAGACGGCGGCGATCAGCCACCAGGCGCCGAGCAGGAAGCCCACAATCAGCGCATTGCCCGTGATGCGGGTCATGATCGAGCCCATCGACGTCATCTGAATGCGGTAATAGAGGCCGAGCATGAACGGAGAAAGGGGCCGCTCGACCCGTTTCGTTTCAGCCATTGGAGAACCCTCTGTGCTGGGCCGCCTGCGACTGGACCCGTGAAGGAGGCGCGGGCGGGTTGGCCGGAATTATGTATTTTCCTTAGGCCGATCCGGCGGCCAAGTCACGCATCCAGATCAAAAAATCCTTTCGCAAATGCAAAAAAATCAGCGAAAGGCGGTTTTGTGATCACAAAGTCCCGCGACGGAAGCCGCGGTTGAGCGCAAACATTCAAATCCATGTTCCGCATTGCGCAAAGCAAAGGGCGGCGCCTGCGCACCGCCCCGCAAAGGCCCCGAGTCGCCCGCGTTTCAGAGCGGCATCAGCGCCCAGTAATCGAGATCGAGCAGCACCTCGGGGAGGTATTTCCCGTCGTCGCCTTTGAGCGCGAAAGGCGTCGCGCCCTGTTTGGTCGCCACGAGCCGGAGCCGGATCGCCCCAACCCCGGGCGCGCCGGTTTCTGCCGTGTCGAGCACCTCGGACCAGGCCTTGATCGTATCGCCGGCAAAACAGGGGTTGGCATGCGCGCCGCCATTGAGCGCGACAATCATCTGCGCATTCGCGAGCCCGTTGAACGAGAGCGCCCGCGCCATCGAGATCACATGGCCGCCATAGATCAACCGCTTGCCATCCTCGCGGAAGGTGGCGTCGAAATGCACCTTGGCGGTGTTTTGCCACAGCCGGGTGGCGAGCATGTGCTCGGCCTCCTCGATCGTCACGCCATCGACATGGTCGATCTTCTCGCCGATTTCGTAATCGGAAAGCCGGTGCGGCTCGCCCGCCAGCGTGAAATCGTAATCCTCGAACGTCAGCCCCTCGGGGATCACCAGATCCTCGACCGGCACCACCTTGCGCAGCTCCGGGAGCACCGGCACGGGCGCGGGGCTTGCGGCGTCGCGTTTGCGCACCATCACCCAGCGCACATAGTCGAGCACGATCTCGCCGTTCTGGTTGAGGCCGAGCGTGCGCACATAGACATTGCCCGACTTGCCGTTCGAGTTCTCCTTCACCCCGATCACCTCGGAGACAGAGCGCAGCGTGTCGCCGGGATAGACGGGCAAGAGCCAGCGCCCCTCGGCATAGCCGAGGTTGGCGACAGCATTGAGCGAGACATCGGGCACGGTCTTGCCAAAGACAACATGGAAGGCCGCGAGGTCATCAAGCGGCGAGCCGTCAAGCCCGCATTCGGCAGCGAAGACATCGCTCGAATAGAGCGCATGCCGGGCCGGATAGAGCGCGTGGTAAAGCGCGCGCTCTCCTTCGGCGATGGTGCGCGGCACGGCATGCTCGATCACCTGCCCCACCGCGTAATCCTCAAAAAAGCGGCCCGGATTCGTCTTCGTTGCCATCACTCAAAGCTCTCCCAGTTTCAGATCGGGGTGATAATCGCCCTCCACCTCCTTGGTGACGGCCTGCGCGCAGCGCATCACGCCGCGCGCGGCGTCAAAGGCGTAGCTCGGGCTGCCATGGAGCACCCAGCCCTTTGCGAGCGCGAGCGAGACCTTGTGGCAGAAGGCGGAGGTGTCGTCCTCGGTCAACAGTCGATAGACGTGCATCAGTAATTCCCCATGAAAGGGTTGTGCCCCAAAAGCGTGTGCACCCAGGTGATCAGCCCATAGATCAACGCAGAGCCGATCAGGTTTTTCAGATCGCCCGTCCATTTGCCGGGCTTGGGGCGTTTCCACGGGCTGGCGCGGTTGATCAGCACCATCTCCGCCACGGCCCAGAGCCCCAGCGCGCCAAACAGCACGATCGAGGCGAGATCACCGTTCACCAGCAGGTGCGCCAGCGACCAGAGCACCATGCCGGTGAGCATCGGATGGCGCAGCTTGTCGATCAGCACCGAGCGCGCGCCGCCGACCCCGAACAGATAGATCGAGACGAGCATGATCGCATTGTTTGCATGCCCCATCCCCGGCAGCGGGTCATAGACCGGCACCACCGGCGCCAGCCGGTAACCGATCACCATCAACACGACCCCCACCAGCACGAAACCCGCGACCATCCCCTTCACCTGCGGCATCATCATCAGATGCCGGTGCGGCGCGAGGCGCTTGAACATGTGCGGCATCACCCAAAGCAAGATGCCCAAAATGAGAATCGTCATGGCCGTGTCCCTCAATTGGCGAGCGCGGCAATCGCCTCCGCCTTCGCGAGGACTTGCCGCGCGGTCACGATATGCAGGTTTTCAACGATCTTTCCATCCACAACCGCAACGCCGAGACCCTGTGCCTGCGCCTCTTCAAAAGCGGCGATCTGGCGGCGCGCGAGGTCGATTTCAGCCTCCGAGGGGGCAAAGGCCGCATTGGCAATCTCAAGCTGCGCGGGGTGGATCAGGGTCTTGCCGTCAAAGCCCATGTCGCGGCCCTGATCGCATTCGACCTTCAGCCCCGCCTCGTCCTTGAAGGCGTTGTAAACGCCATCGACAATGATCCGGCCATAGGTTTTCGCCGCGAGCAGGCAAAGCCCGAGCCCGGTGACAAGCGGCAGCCGGTCGGCGCGGAACCGGCTTTGCAGTTCCTTGGCAAGATCATTCGTGCCCATCACCATGCCTTCGAGCCGCGGATGGGCGGCAATCTCGGCGGCGTTGAGCATGCCCATCGCGGTTTCCATCATCGCCCAGAGCGGCACGCCGTTGATCAGGTTCGCCACCGCATCAAGATCCCCCTTCATCGACACTTTCGGGATCAGGATCGCGTCGATTTTCGCGCCGGCGTGGATCGCTTCCGCCATCGCGATCACATCATCGCGGCCCCATGCGGTATCGAGCCCGTTGACGCGCACAATCCGCGCGCGGGCGCCGTAATCCGCCTCGGTCAGCGCCCGGGCCAGCGTGGCGCGCGCATTGACCTTTTCCTCCACCGCCACCGCATCCTCAAGGTCGAAGATGATCGCGTCACAGGCCAGCGTCGTGGCCTTTTCCAGCGCGCGGTCCTTGGAACCGGGGATATAGAGCACCGAGCGATAAGGGCGGGCGGCGGCGTTCATGATTCTCTCCTCGCAATAATCTTGCGCCAAAGAACATGAGGCAGACACATTCGGCAAGCCCTCATTTGCCGCGGCGCAGAATGCGCCCGGACGCGGCGCCCTCGCCCAAGGATTGCGCGGCTTCTGGCCGATCCGCGCCGCGGCGCGCAAACAGCGCGCGGGAACCGCCAAATGCCCTTGCACCATGCATAAGATGCGGCGAGGGTTCTGCCGGACAGGACGTCCTGACCTGCCAAAAGGGGATTCTATGACCGCACATGAGATTGCCGAATTGAATATTGCCGCGGATGCGGAACAGCCCGAAATCCGCGCGCTTGACGTGTCGATGTTCGACCGGGCCGATTTTCTCAACATGCTTTTGCAGCGCTCGGAAACCCTGTTCGACGTGCCGCGCGCGGGGCGCATCATCAAGGCATGGAGCGAGGGCGACGAGGCGCCGATCGCCGCGCAGATCGACCGACTCGGAGACGAGATCGCCCGGCGCACCGCGGCGGTGATCTTGGGCGAATATCGGGCGATGCAGGCCCGGATCAAGGATCTCAATCCGCGCCGCGTTGCCGATATCGGCTGTGGCTATGCCATCTGGGATCTGCTCGCGCATCGCGACACCGGCTGCGAAATCGTGCTGATCGACATCGAGGAGAACGGCCAGCGGCATTTTGGCTACGCAAGCGAGGGCGCGGCCTATACCAGCCTGCAAAAGGCGCGCGCCTTCCTGATCGCCAATGGCGTGCCGGAAGACAAGGTGCTGACGCTGAACCCGAAAACCGATGATCTTGCAACAGCCGGGACGCTTGACCTTGCCGTCAGTTTTGTCTCCTGCGGCTTCCATTACCCGGCCTCGACCTACAGCGCCTTTTTCCGCGATCAGGTCGCCCCGACGGGCGCGGTGCTGCTCGATCTGCGCCTCAAATCCGTGGAGCCGCAGGTTTGGGACTTGGCCGCGATGGGGCCGCTCGAATTGCTCGCAGGCCATCCCAAGGCGCGCCGCGTGCTTTTGCGCAAGGCCGCGTGAGCGCTCCAAACTTCTGGACGGGCGCGAGCCGGAGGGCCGGACCGCCCGCCCAACCTCATCCGCGCGGTGCGGGCTTTGCGCAATTGCGACCCAGCGCCCGCGGCACGATCAGAAAATCACGTCCCAGAGCAATTTCAGCGAGATCGCAAGCAGCGCCCAGGTGACGATCTTGTAAAAGGTCTCATGCGGGATCACCCGCACCAGCCGCACCCCCGCCCAGACCGCGACAGCGGCGAAAGGGGCGAGTTTGAGCGCAAGCTCGAGGCTCGAGAAATTGAGCTGCCCAAGCGCGGCATAGGGAACGAGCTTGATCGCATTGACCCAAGCGAAGAGAATTGTCGACGTGCCCGCAAACACCGTGCGCGGCAGGCCAAGCGGGATCGTGTAGGCCTGAAACGGCGGCCCGCCCGAATGGCTGACAAAACTCGTGAAGCCGGTCAGCACCCCCCAAAAGACCCCGGGCGCCACCTTCGCCTCGCGCGCCATGCCCAGATGCGGGCGGATCAGCGCATTGAGGGCAAACACAACGCCGATGCCCCCCACCAGCGCCGTCACCGCGCGCTCGGGCACAACCGAGGCCGTGGCCCAGCCAAAGCCGACGCCCAGCGCCGCCGCGGGGATCATGATTTTCAGCACCCGCGGCTCAAACACGCGGCGATAGGCGATCAGCCCGAACACATCAGAGATGATATAGACCGGCAGCAACAGCCCCGCGGCGGCCACCGGGTTCATCACCCCCGCCAGAAGCGGCACCGAGAGCGAGGAGGCCATCGGCAGCCCGCCCTTGGAGATGCCCACGCTGATCGCCGCCAGGATCGCCATCGCCCAGCCGAAGCCGTCCAGTTCCATTCCGCCTCCGAGATTCGGCGCCGGTCCGGGTCGGCTCCGCCCGGCCCTGGCTCTCCTGCCCGGATGAACCATCACCGCCGCGCCTGCAAGGAAATGTTTAGCGCAAACAGTGGCAAAATACGGCATGCAATCGCATACAATTCACATCCGTCCGCCGCGCGGCACCGCAGCGCTATGGACAGACGGGCGCCGAAACGCTAGTCCTTCGCGCAACACCCATAACAGCTTGACCTCTGGAGGAACCCATGGCTCGACCCAAGATCGCCCTCATCGGCGCCGGTCAGATCGGTGGCACGCTTGCCCACCTCGCCGCGATCAAAGAACTGGGGGACGTTGTCCTCTTCGACATCGCCGAGGGCACGCCGCAGGGCAAGGCGCTCGACATTGCGGAATCCGGCCCCTCCGAAGGCTTCGACGGCTGCTTCAAGGGCACCAACTCCTATGAAGACATCGCCGGCGCGGATGTCTGCATCGTCACCGCCGGTGTGCCGCGCAAGCCGGGCATGTCGCGCGATGACCTTCTCGGCATCAACCTGAAAGTCATGAAATCGGTGGGCGAAGGCATTGCCGCCCATGCGCCGAACGCTTTCGTGATCTGCATCACCAACCCGCTCGACGCGATGGTCTGGGCGCTGCAGCAATTCTCCGGCCTGCCCGCTGAAAAAGTCGTCGGCATGGCTGGCGTGCTCGACTCGGCGCGCTTCCGCCACTTCCTTTCGGTCGAGTTTGGCGTGTCGATGAAAGACGTCACCGCCTTCGTGCTGGGCGGCCATGGCGACACGATGGTGCCGCTCGCGCGTTACTCGACCGTTGCCGGCATCCCGCTGCCGGATCTGGTCGAAATGGGCTGGACCACGCAGGAAAAACTCGACGCGATCATCCAGCGCACCCGGGACGGCGGCGCCGAGATCGTGGGCCTTCTGAAAACCGGCTCGGCCTTCTACGCCCCGGCCACCTCGGCGATCGAGATGGCGGAAGCCTATCTCAAGGATCAAAAGCGCCTGCTGCCCTGCGCGGCCTGGGTGGATGGCGCCTTCGGGCTCGACGGCATGTATGTCGGCGTGCCGACGATCATCGGGGCCGGCGGCATCGAAAAGATTGTCGACATCAAGCTCAACGATGCCGAACAAGTGATGTTCGACAAGTCGGTTGACGCGGTCAAAGGCCTCGTTGCCGCCTGCAAGACCATCGACCCGTCGCTCGCCTGAGCCCGCACGGTCACTGTTTGCCCCCAGCGGGGCGGAAAGGGCGGAGTTTCTCCGCCCTTTTCCTTTGCGCAGGCGCGGCCCCGATGATGCTGCGCCGCGGCTGATTCCGTTATCGCAAGCATTTTCCGGCCCCCGAAGTTTTGTGATCACACTTCGCAAATGCGTGATCACAAAAATCGTTTTCTTCGCCATCTGCCTGCAAATCACGCATTTATCGTTTTGTTACAACAGAGGGATGTGCCACACCGGGTCGAACATATCAGCATGGGAACCAAGCCATGAATATTCATGAATATCAGGCCAAGCAGCTCCTCAAGAGCTACGGCTGCCCGGTCTCCGAGGGCCGCGTCGTGCTCAAGGCCGACGAGGCGAAATCGGCGGCGGGCGAGCTCGACGGGCCGCTTTGGGTGGTCAAGGCGCAGATCCACGCCGGCGGCCGCGGCAAGGGCCATTTCGTCGAGCCCGAGGCGGGCGAAAAGGGCGGCGTGCGGCTGGCCCGGTCGGTGGCCGAGGCCGAGACCGAGGCGCGCAAGATGCTGGGCCGGACGCTTGTCACCCATCAAACCGGGCCGGTCGGCAAGCAGGTCAACCGCGTCTATATCGAAGAGGGCTCGGACATTGACCGCGAGCTTTATCTCGCGCTCTTGATCGACCGCAAGACCTCGCGGATCTCCTTTGTCTGCTCGACCGAGGGCGGCATGGATATCGAGGAAGTCGCGGCCAAGACACCCGAAAAGATCCTGTCCTTCTCGGTTGACCCGGCCACCTCGCTCAGCGACTTCCACGGCCGCCGCATCGCCTTTGCGCTCGGCCTTGAGGGCAACCTGATCAAGCAATGCGCCCAGCTCGTCAAAAAGCTCTACAAGGCCTTCCTTGAGAAGGACATGGAGATGCTGGAGATCAACCCGCTGATCGTCACCACCGACCACCACCTCAAGGTGCTCGACGCGAAGCTCGGCTTTGACAACAACGCGCTCTACCGCCAGCCCGACATTCTCGACCTGCGCGACGTGACCGAGGAAGACCCGAAAGAGCTGGAAGCCTCGCGGTTCGACCTCAACTACATCGCGCTTGATGGCGAGATCGGCTGCATGGTGAACGGCGCGGGCCTTGCCATGGCGACGATGGACATCATCAAGCTTTACGGCGCAGAACCGGCGAACTTCCTTGATGTGGGCGGCGGCGCGACCAAGGAAAAGGTCACCGAGGCGTTCAAGATCATCACCTCCGACCCGAAGGTGAAAGGCATCCTCGTCAATATCTTCGGCGGCATCATGCGCTGCGACATCATCGCCGAGGGCGTGCTCGCCGCGGTGACCGAAGTGGGGCTGAAGGTGCCGCTCGTGGTGCGCCTTGAAGGCACCAACGTCGAACTGGGCAAGGAGATCATCGCGAAATCCGGCCTCAACGTGATCGCGGCCGATGATCTGGCCGACGGTGCGAAAAAGATCGTGGCCGCGGTGAAAGGCTGATCGGGATGCGCCGTTTGCTTCTGTCTCTCGCGCTTGCGCTCGTGCCCGGTTGGGCGGCGGCGGATCAATACGCCGCCCGCTACACCCCGGTCATGCTGCAAATGCAGAAGACCTGCGTCGATTTCGTTCTGCACAAGGTCAATGACGGGGCGAACCTGGCGCAGGCCGGTCTGGCGATGACGCGCCAGACCAAAAGGAAGACGATCTACGAAGCCAAAGCCGGCCTGCGCGCCAATTTCGACACCGTGTATTCGATCGAATTGGGCGAGAACAATCGGGGTGTGCGTGGCTGCCGTATCGAGGTGATCCGCACCGAATACGACACCGCGCGCGCGGTCTTCGACGCTGCCCTGAGAGACATGGCAAAAAAGGGTGGAAAGTCTGTTGGCGCGCCTTCGGGGGGCGACTTCAGCTACCAGCGTTTTGCCTTTGGTGCGACCGTCATTCAGGTCAAGTCGGTCTTCTCGGCCAACTCACTCATCATGGATTATTACATCCCGCGGTAAACGCGCGGACAATGTAGGAGCAACTGCACATGGCGGTCCTCGTCAACGAAAACACCAAGGTCATCTGCCAGGGCTTCACCGGCTCGCAGGGCACCTTCCACTCCGAACAGGCCATTGCCTATGGCACCAAGATGGTCGGCGGCGTGACGCCGGGCAAGGGCGGCTCCGAGCATCTCGGCCTGCCGGTCTTCAACTCGGTCCATGAAGCCAGGCACGTGACCGGCGCCGATGCGACGGTGATCTATGTGCCGCCGCCCTATGCCGCGGACAGTATCCTTGAGGCGATCGACGCCGAGATGGAACTCATTGTCTGCATCACCGAGGGCATTCCGGTGCTCGACATGATGCGGGTGAAACGCGCTCTGGTGGACAGCAAATCGCGCCTGATCGGCCCGAACTGCCCCGGCGTGATGACGCCCGACGCCTGCAAGATCGGCATCATGCCGGGCTCGATCTTCAAGCGCGGCTCGGTGGGCGTGGTGTCGCGCTCGGGCACGCTGACCTATGAGGCGGTGAAGCAAACCACCGATGTGGGCCTTGGCCAATCCTCCGCCGTGGGCATCGGCGGCGACCCGATCAAGGGCACCGAACATATCGACGTGCTCGAGATGTTCCTCGCCGACCCGGAAACCACCTCGATCATCATGATCGGCGAGATCGGCGGCTCCGCCGAGGAAGAAGCCGCCGAATTCCTGATGGCGGAAAAGAAAAAGGGCCGCTGGAAACCCACCGCGGGCTTCATCGCGGGCCGCACCGCGCCTCCGGGCCGCCGCATGGGCCATGCCGGTGCCATCGTGTCGGGCGGCAAGGGCGATGCCGAAAGCAAGATCGAGGCGATGAAACGCGCGGGCATCGTTGTGGCCGACAGCCCGGCGAGCCTTGGCGAAGCCGTGCTCAAAGCGATCAAGGGCTGAGGCCCGACCCATCGGGAGGGGGCCACGGCCCCTTCCCTTCAGGGGCCGTGGCCCCTGCACTGCAACTGGCGCCGCAGCCGGGTGCGGGAATTTGACTGGAGGTCGAGATGACGATGAAACGCGCGCCGGCTTGGATTGCGGCTTTGGCTCTCGCAGGATGCGGCAGCACATCGGGGACGGCGCCGCCGCCCCCCGGCCCGGTCACGACCGTGCCGGTGCGTGCCGCCCATTCCACCACGCCGGCGGGAATGGTCTCCACCGGCGCGACGGGCTATGCCGTCGCAACGCCCGGCAGAGCCCCCGACGAGATCGTGACCAGCGCCCTGGCGGCGCCTGCGGCAGGTCCCGCTCTCGAAACGTCAACCGCGGCGCAGCCGCTGGTCGAAACCTTTGGGGCGCTCTGTGCTGCCCATCTCGACGATCCGGCGGGCATTGCCAATGCGGCACGGGCGCGCGGTTTCGGCCCAAGTGCGCTCAGCGGCTCGCAGCTGCTTGGTCCTTCCGCCTATATCGCCCGCAACTCCGCCCTCAATCAGAGCGTTCAGGTCAATGTCACCACCCCGCACGGGTTCGAATGTGCCGTGACCGGCGCCGATGTCGCCGCGCCCGAGCTGCTGCGGCAGGCGTTCTTTGCCGCGCAGGGCCTGGCGGGCAGCGCCAGCACCGCACAGAAGGTGGTGAACGGCAAGCGCTACACCTTCGTTTTCAACACCAATGGCGGCGAAGCCCTCGTCGTCTATCGCGACTGAGGGAAAATGCTCATGTCCCCGCTCCGTTTTTTGTCCTCCCGGCCCTCGCGCCTCCGCTCCGGCCTGTTCGGTCTCGCCACGCTCGCCCTTTCGGCCTGCATGAGCCCGGCCCCGCAGGGCGCAGCCGATCTCGCGCCACCAATCCCGCGCGATGACCGGCCCAAGGCCGAGTTCACCGCACTCACCGGCATCAACAGCGATGCGGTGGCCGCGCTCTCGGGCGACGCCCGCCAGAGCGTGATCTATTACGACCTATTTGCCGCCGACAAGGCGGCGGTCGCGGCCGCCCCGGCGCGGCTGTGCGGCCAATATGGCCGGGCGCTGAAAGACTCGCATGTCACCGAACCCGGCGACCGGGTGCCCGGCATGAAAGCGCTCGTGGTGCACTGCACCTGAAACCGACCGGCCCCGGCGCCGCCCCCGCGCCGCAGCCCAGCCCCTCAACCGATCTCGCAAGGATCACGCCGATGAATGATCATTCTCCGAACGACCAGCTGCACGCCTCGTCCTTCCTGCAGGGCGCCAATGCCGATTACGTCGAGCAGCTTTACGCCAATTACGCCAATGACCCGGGCTCGGTCGACCCGGCATGGGCCTCGTTCTTTGCCTCGCTGGGCGACAGCGAGGTGGATGCGAAACGGTCTGCCCACGGGCCGAGCTGGGCCCGCGCGGACTGGCCACCGACGCCCGAGGATGATCTCACCGCGGCGATGACCGGCGAATGGGCGATGCCGGTGGCCCCGAAGGAATCGAAAGCCGCAGCCGAAAAGATTGCCGCCGCCGCCAAGGCCGCGGGCGTTCAAGCCTCGGAGGAATCGATCAAGCGCGCCGTGCTCGATTCCATCCGCGCGCTGATGATCATCCGCGCCTACCGGATCCGCGGCCATCTGATCGCCGATCTCGACCCGCTCGGCATGCGCTCGGGCGACCCCCATCCCGAGCTTGACCCCCGCTCCTATGGCTTCTCCGAAGAAGACATGGACCGGATGATCTTCATCGACAACGTGCTCGGGCTGCAAATCGCCTCGATGCGCCAGATCATCGACGTGCTCAAGCGCACCTATTGCGGCACCTTCGCGCTGCAATACATGCATATCTCCAACCCCGAGGAAGCCGCCTGGCTGAAAGAACGGATCGAGGGCTACGGCAAGGAGATCCAGTTCACCCGTGAGGGGCGGCGCGCGATCCTCAACAAGCTCGTCGAGGCCGAGGGGTTCGAAAAGTTCCTGCACGTCAAATACACCGGCACCAAGCGCTTTGGCCTTGATGGCGGCGAAGCGCTCATTCCAGCGATGGAACAGATCATCAAGCGCGGCGGCAATCTCGGGATGAAAGAGATCGTGTTCGGCATGCCGCACCGCGGCCGCCTCTCGGTGCTCGCCAATGTGATGATGAAGCCCTACCGCGCGATCTTCCACGAATTTCAGGGCGGCTCTTACAAGCCTGACGATGTCGATGGGTCGGGCGATGTGAAATACCACCTCGGCGCCTCCGCCGACCGGACCTTTGACGAGCACACCGTGCACCTGTCGCTCACCGCGAACCCCAGCCACCTTGAGGCGGTGAACCCGGTGGCGCTGGGCAAGGTGCGCGCCAAGCAAGACCAGCTCAACGACCCGGACCGCACGCAGGTGATGGCGGTGCTGCTGCATGGCGATGCGGCCTTTGCGGGCCAGGGCGTGGTGGCGGAATGCTTCCAGCTTTCCGGCATTCGCGGCCACCGCACCGGCGGCACGATCCATATCGTCGTCAACAACCAGATCGGCTTCACCACGGCGCCGCACTTCTCGCGCTCGTCGCCCTATCCGACCGACATCGCCCTGATGGTGGAAGCGCCGATCTTCCACGTCAATGGCGATGACCCGGAGGCGGTGGTGCATGCCGCGAAAGTGGCCACCGAATTCCGCCAGAAGTTCCACAAGGACGTGGTGCTCGACATCTTCTGCTATCGCCGCTTTGGCCATAACGAAGGCGACGAGCCGATGTTCACCAACCCGGCGATGTATAAAAACATCAAGGGCCACAAGACCACGCTGCAGCTCTACACCGAGCGGCTGGTGGCCGACGGGCTGATCCCCGAAGGCGAGATCGACGACATGAAGGCCGCCTTCCAGGCCGTGCTGAACGAGGAATACGAGGCTGGCAAACAGTTTCGCCCGAACAAGGCAGACTGGCTCGATGGCCGTTGGAAGCACCTTGACCGGCAGACCTCGGATTATGACGCGGGCGTCACGCCGATTTCGCCGGAATTGATGGCCGAGGTCGGCAAAGCCCTCACGAGCCACCCGGAAGATTTTGACATCCACCGCACCGTCGCCCGCCAGCTTGAGGCGAAAAAGGCGATGTTCGAGAGCGGCACGGGCTTTGACTGGGCCACGGCAGAGGCGCTCGCCTTCGGCTCGCTTCTGGCCGAGGGCTTCCCGGTCCGCCTTGCCGGGCAGGACTGCACCCGCGGCACCTTCTCGCAGCGCCACTCCGGGCTGATCGACCAGACCACGGAAGAGCGGCACTACCCGCTCAACCACATCAAGCCCGGTCAGGCCAAATACGAGGTCATCGACTCGATGCTCTCGGAATATGCGGTGCTCGGCTTTGAATACGGCTTCTCGCTGGCCGAACCGAACGCGCTCACCCTCTGGGAAGCGCAATTTGGCGATTTCGCCAACGGCGCGCAGATCATGTTCGACCAGTTCATCAACTCGGGCGAGCGCAAATGGCTGCGGATGTCGGGGCTGGTCTGCCTGCTGCCGCATGGCTTCGAGGGTCAGGGCCCCGAGCACTCCTCGGCGCGGCTGGAGCGCTTCCTGCAACTCTCGGCGGAGGATAACTGGATCGTCGCGAACTGCTCGACGCCCGCGAACTACTTCCACATCCTGCGCCGCCAGATCCACCGCAACTTCCGCAAGCCGCTGATCCTGATGACGCCGAAATCGCTGCTGCGCCATCCGCTCTGCATCTCGCGCGCCGAAGACTTCACCACCGGATCGTTCTTCCGCCGCGTGAACTGGGACGATGCCGATCCGCAGCATCCGGGCAACTCCGAGCTGACGGTGAAACCCGATGCCGAGATCAGCCGCGTCGTGATCTGCTCGGGCAAGGTCTATTACGACCTGCTTGCCGAGCGCGACAAGCGCGGGCTCGAAGATGTCTACATCCTGCGGCTTGAGCAGTTCTACCCGTTCCCGGCGCATTCGATGGTGACCGAGCTTGGCCGCTTCAAGGATGCGCAGGTGATCTGGTGTCAGGAAGAGCCGAAAAACCAGGGCGCCTGGACCTTCGTCGAACCCAACCTCGAATGGGTGCTCTCGAAGATCGGCGCGAAACATCAACGCCCCCGCTATGCGGGCCGCGCCGCCTCCGCCTCGCCCGCCACGGGCCTCGCCTCGCGCCACAAGGCCGAGCAGGACGCGCTCGTGAACGACGCGCTGGAGGGCTGATCCATGACTGATGTTCGTGTGCCCACGCTCGGCGAAAGCGTCACCGAGGCGACGGTCGCCACCTGGTTCGTGAAACCGGGGGCGGCGGTCGGGCCCGACGAGATCCTGTGCGAACTCGAAACCGACAAGGTGACGGTCGAGGTCCGCGCGCCCGAGGCGGGCGTGCTGGGCGAGATCGTCGCGCAAGAGGGCGAGACGGTGGGCGTGAATGCCCTTCTCGCCACGCTCCTGCCCGCAGGCGCCAGTGCCGCGCCCGCGCAATCCAAATCCGAAGGCCCGGCCGCCCCTCAACCCGCCGCGCCCAATTTTCAAGAGGTCAAGATGACGGATGTAATGGTGCCTGCGCTGGGCGAAAGCGTGTCGGAAGCCACCGTTTCCACCTGGTTCAAAAAGCCGGGCGACGCCGTGGCGCAAGATGAGATCCTGTGCGAACTCGAGACCGACAAGGTCTCGGTCGAAGTGCCCGCCCCCGTCGCGGGCACGCTGCGCGAAATCCTCGCCGCCGAGGGGGAAACCGTCGCCGCAGGCGGCAAGCTCGCGGTCATGGCCGAGGGCGCAGGCGGGGCGGTTGCCGCGCCCAAAGCCGCGGCGCCCGCGGCGGCGCCCGCCCCCGCCGCCGGGGGCAAGGATGTCGAACATGCGCCCGCGGCGAAAAAGGCCATGGCCGAGGCCGGGCTCTCGCCCGATCAGGTCACCGGCACCGGCCGCGATGGCCGGATCATGAAGGAAGATGTGGCGGCTGCCGCGGCGGCCCCCACGCCCGCTCCGGCGCCGGTGCAAACCACGCAGGTCTCGATTGCGCCGCCGCCCGCTTCGGTGCCGCGCGCGCCCGTTCCGGCCGAGGATGCCGCGCGCGAGGAACGGGTCAAAATGACCCGCCTGCGCGCCACCATCGCGCGCCGCCTCAAGGATGCGCAGAACACCGCAGCGATGCTGACCACCTATAACGAGGTGGACATGTCGGCGGTGATGGATCTGCGCACCGCCTACAAGGACCAGTTCGAGAAAAAGCACGCCGTCAAACTCGGCTTCATGGGCTTCTTCGTGAAGGCCTGCTGCCACGCGCTCAAGGAAGTGCCCGAGGTCAATGCCGAGATCGACGGCGGCGACATCATCTACAAAAACTACGTCCATATGGGCGTGGCCGTGGGCACGCCCTCGGGCCTCGTCGTGCCGGTGGTGCGCGATGCCGATGCCAAGGGCTTCGCGCAAATCGAAAAGGAAATCGGCGCGCTCGGCAAACGGGGCCGCGACGGCAAGCTCACCATGCAGGAAATGCAGGGCGGCTCCTTCACGATCTCGAACGGCGGCGTCTATGGCTCGCTGATGTCCTCGCCGATCCTCAACCCGCCGCAATCGGGCATCCTTGGCATGCACAAGATCCAGGAGAGGCCCGTGGTGGTGAACGGCCAGATCGTGATCCGCCCGATGATGTATCTGGCGCTCAGCTACGATCACCGGATCGTCGACGGCAAGGGCGCGGTGACCTTCCTCGTGCGCGTGAAAGAAGCGCTCGAAGATCCGCGCCGCCTGCTGATGGACCTCTGAGCCCTGCGGGGGCGGCACGCCGCCCCCTTCCCTCTTCCCGCCCCCCTTCGACTTTGTGCAAATATCCTCGGGGGGTCCGGGGGGCAGACAGCCCCCCGGCGCCAGCCATCAAAGGACGAAACCCATGGCAGAATTCGACGTTATCGTGATCGGCGGCGGCCCGGGCGGCTATGTCTGTGCGATCCGCTGCGCGCAACTTGGCCTGAAAACCGCCTGTGTCGAGGGGCGCGGCAGCCTTGGCGGCACCTGCCTCAACGTGGGCTGCATCCCCTCCAAGGCGCTGCTGCATGCCACCCACGAACTTCACGAAGTGCATGAAAACTTCGAGAAAATGGGGCTGATGGGCGCCAAGGTGAAGGTCGATTGGGCAAAGATGCAATCCTACAAGCAGGATGTCATCGACGGGAACACCAAGGGCATCGAGTTCCTGTTCAAAAAGAACAAGATCACCTATCTGCAGGGCTGGGGCTCGATCCCGGCGCCCGGTCAGGTGAAAGTGGGCGAGGAGGTGCATTCGGCCAAGAGCATCGTCATCGCCACCGGCTCCGAGGCCGCGAGCCTGCCGGGCATCGAGATCGACGAGCAGATGGTCGTCACCTCCACCGGCGCGCTCAGCCTGCCGAAAGTGCCAAAATCGATGGTGGTGATCGGCGCGGGCGTGATCGGGCTTGAGCTTGGCTCGGTTTACCGCCGCCTCGGCGCCGAGGTGACGGTGGTCGAATATCTCGATGCGATCACGCCGGGCATGGATGGCGAAGTGGCCAAGGGGCTGCAGAAGATCCTTTCCAAACAGGGCCTTAAATTCGTGCTCGGCGCCGCCGTGAGCGGGGTCGAAAAGACCAAAGGCAAGGCCACGGTGAAATATGCGCTGCGCAAGGACGAGAGCACGCATGAGATCGAGGCCGAGGTGGTGCTGGTGGCAACCGGGCGCAAGCCCTTCACCGGCGGGCTCGGGCTGGAGGCGCTCGGCGTTGAAATGCTGCCGCGCGGGCAGGTGAAGACCGACAGCCACTGGGCGACCTCCGTTCCCGGCATCTATGCGATCGGCGATGCGATCGTGGGCCCGATGCTGGCGCACAAGGCAGAAGACGAAGGCATGGCCGTGGCCGAGGTGATCGCGGGCAAGCATGGCCATGTGAATTACGACGTGATCCCCGGCGTGATCTACACCACGCCCGAGGTCGCTTCGGTCGGCAAGACCGAGGAGCTGCTCAAGCAGGAGGGCCGCGCCTACAAGGTTGGCAAATTCTCCTTCATGGGCAATGGCCGCGCCAAGGCGGTGTTCCAGGCCGATGGTTTCGTGAAGATCCTTGCCGATGCGGCAACCGACCGGATTCTCGGCTGTCACATCATCGGCCCCGGCGCGGGCGACATGATCCACGAGATCTGTGTGGCGATGGAATTCGGCGCCTCGGCGCAAGATGTGGCGCTGACCTGCCATGCCCACCCGACCTATTCGGAAGCGGTGCGCGAGGCAGCCCTTGCCTGCGGCGATGGCGCGATCCACGCCTGACTGGTTTCGCCCCGCTGGCGCGGGGCGCGACCCGCCGGGGGGCTGCGCCCCCCGGACCCCCTGCTGGTTGCGCAAAGCCGTGCGCTTATTCGGATTTGCCGAGGGCCGCCGCGTCCATCTGCTGCTCATGCTCGCGGCGCAGCGCCTTGCGCAATTCCGCAGCCTTCCAGCGCAGTATTTCGGTTTCGGTCTCGGGCTCCAGAGGCGGCACCGGCACGGTTTTGCCCGCCTCATCCACCGCCACCATGGTGAAATAGCAGCTGTTGGTATGGCGCCGCGTGCCCTCGCGGATGTTTTCCGCCTCGACCCTAATGCCAATTTCCATCGAGGAGCGCCCGGTATGGTTCACGCTGGCGCGAAACCGCACCAGCTCACCCACATGGATCGGCTCCTTGAAGATCACCTGGTCCACCGAGATCGTCACCGCATAGCGCCCCGAATAGCGCGAGGCGAGCGAGAAGGCGACGCGGTCCAGCCAGTTCAGAAGCGCCCCCCCATGCACCTTGCCGGAAAAATTGGCGAGATCCGGTGTCATCAGGACGGTCATCTCAAGCGTCTTGCGCTCGGCTTCGGCGATCGTGTTGGTCATGGCGCTCTCCAACGGAAATCCTGCCCCTGACTAGCGGTTTTGCGCGCCCGATGCCACGCCCGATCCGGGCCGCGCGCCTGCGACGAAGCGCGCGTTCAGCCGCCCTCGCCCGGCCCCAGTTCGGCCTCGAGAAAGCGCTCGAACGCGTCAAGATCGAGCGGCTCGAACTGGCCGAAACTCTGGATCCAGGTGATCGCCCCCTCCATCGCCGCGGGCTCGAGCTTGCACCATTTCACGCGGCCGCGCTTTTCCTGACTGATCAGCCCGGCCTCGGCAAGGATCGCCAGATGCTTCGAGATTGCCGCAAGCGACATGGCAAAGGGCTCCGCCACATCGGTCACGGCCATGTCGTCCTCGAGCAGCATGGTGAGGATGGCGCGCCGGGTCGGGTCCGCCAGCGCGGCAAAAACGGCGTCAAGGGCGAGGCTGGGCGGGGCAATCATGGCCACAGAATGCGCGCGCGCCCCGGAAACGTCAACCGATCGGTTGAATATGCACGCGCAGCGAGATTGCGCTAACGCCAGCGCCCCTCGCCGCGCGGAAGACTCGAATGCGAACAAAATCAGGTGCTTGCGCTGTGCCAAGCCAAGCCCCAACGGCGTTGACTCAGGGGCCTCTCATGGTTAGACAAACCTCAACCTGCGGGGGGCGTCTTATGTCGGATCCAGTTTCGGAAGAACCCGATCCCGAGCGCCTCGCGGCGCTGGAAAAACGCCTTGCGACACTGCGCAAGGAAGAAGCCACGCCCAAACCTGCGGCAACGGGTGATTTTCGGATGGCCGAGATGGGCTACCGGATGATCATCGATCTGATTGCGGGGCTGGGGATCGGCTTCGGCATCGGCTACGGGCTCGACGCCATTCTTGGCACCAAGCCTTTCCTGATGCTGGTGTTCATCTTCCTCGGCTTTGCGGCGGGCGTGAAGGTGATGCTGCGCTCCGCCGACGAGATGACAAAGGCACAGGCGGCGGCCCAGTCCGCTGGCAAAGAGGGGAAATAGTCGTGGCAGAAGAAGCTGGCACCGGCCTTGTGTTCCACCCGATGGAACCGTTCAAGATCCATCCGCTGTTCGGCGATGGTCCGATCCACTGGTACACCCCCACCAACGTGACGCTGTGGATGTTCATCGGCATTCTGGCAATCACGCTGTTGCTCGTTGTGGGCACGCGCGGTCGCGCCGTGGTGCCGAGCCGGGTGCAATCGGTTGCCGAACTCGCCTATGGCTTCGTGCACAAGATGGTCGAAGACGTCGCGGGCAAGGACGGGCTGAAGTATTTCCCCTATATCTTCACGCTGTTCCTGTTCATCGTCTTCTCGAACTTCCTTGGCCTGATCCCGATGGCCTTCACCCCCACCTCGCATATTGCGGTGACCGGGCTGATGGCGATTGCGGTGTTCCTTGGCGTGACGATCCTTGGCTTCGTCAAGCACGGCGCGGGCTTCCTCGGCCTGTTCTGGATCACCTCCGCGCCGCTTGCGCTGCGCCCGCTTCTGGCGCTGATCGAAGTGATCTCCTACTTCGTGCGCCCCGTCAGCCACTCCATCCGGCTTGCGGGCAACATGATGGCCGGCCACGCCGTGATGGAAGTGTTTGCCGCCTTTGCGCCGCTGATCCTCGTTTCGGCCGTCGGCATTGCCGTCACGCCGCTCTCGGTCCTCGCGATCACCGCCATGTATGCGCTTGAGACGCTGGTGGCCTTCGTGCAGGCCTATGTTTTCACCATCCTGACCTGCGTTTACCTGAAGGACGCGCTGCATCCGGGCCACTGAGCCCCCTCAGCCGCGCGCCCCAGGGCCGCATCGCAAGTCTTCAACCTATCTAGCCAATTCCAACCTCAAGGAGTGTCGATCATGGAAGGCGATATCGTTCAAATGGGTGCCTACATCGGTGCCGGCCTCGCGTGCACCGGCATGGGCGGCGCTGCCGTCGGTGTGGGCCACGTCGTGGGCAACTTCATCTCGGGCGCGCTGCGCAACCCCTCGGCGGCTGCCTCGCAAACCGCCACCATGTTCATCGGTATCGCGTTCGCCGAAGCGCTGGGGATCTTCTCGTTCCTCGTCGCGCTTCTGCTGATGTTCGCCGTCTGATCCCACTACCTCATCCTTGCGGTCGGGTGGGCGCATCGTGCCCACCCGGTAACTGAGGGGTCCAGGGGGACGACATGGCAAACGAAACACAGGCGGTCGACGCCGCTGCCGCTGTCGCCGGTCATGCCGCCGAAGCCGCAGAAAAAGGCGGGATGCCGCAGCTCGACTTCTCGACCTTCCCGAACCAGATCTTCTGGCTTCTGGTGTCGCTCGGCGTCATCTACTGGCTGCTGACGCGGATTGCGCTGCCGCGCATCGCCTCGGTGCTGGCGGACCGTCAGGGGACGATCTCGGGCGATCTGGCGGCGGCCGAGGAATACAAGCTCAAGGCCAAGGACGCGGAAGCGGCCTATGCCAAGGCGCTCGCCGATGCTCGCGCGCAAGCGCAAAAGATCATCGCCGAGACCCGGGCCGAGATCCAGAAAGAGCTCGACGCCGCGACGGCCAAGGCCGATGCGGAAATCGCCGAGCGCGTTGCCCAATCGGAAGTCGCCATCGGCGAGATCCGATTGGGTGCGCTTGAGGCGGTGCAAGCCGTTGCAGCCGAAGCGGCGGCGGAAATCGTCGTGGCGCTCGGGGGCAAGGCCGACAAGGCCGCGCTTGGCGCGGCGGTCGATGCGCGGGTGAAGGGGTAACACGATGAAGAAACTGATGTTCCTGCTCGTGACCCTTTCGGCTTCGCCGGCTTTCGCTTCGGAAGGGCCGTTCTTCTCGCTGCGCAACGCGCATTTCGTCATCTTGGTGGCGTTCCTGATCTTCATCGGCGTGCTGCTGAAGGTGAAGGTGCCCTCGATGCTGGCGGGCATGCTCGACAAGCGTGCGGCGGGCATCCGCTCGGAGCTTGAAGAGGCGCGGGCGCTGCGCGAAGAAGCGCAGACGATCCTTGCCTCCTACGAGCGCAAGGCGCGTGAAGTGCAAGCCCAGGCCGAAGAGATCGTGGTGGCGGCAAAGCGCGATGCGCAGCTTGCAGCCGATCAGGCCAAGGACGATCTGAAGGTGGCGATCGAACGCCGCCTGAAAGCGGCCGAAGACCGGATCACCTCGGCGGAAGCCGCGGCGCTGAAGGAAGTCAAGGACCGTGCCGTGCAGGTGGCCGTTGCCGCCGCGGGCGAAGTTCTGGCAAAACAGATGTCGGCTTCGGACAAGGCCGGTCTGATCGACAAGGCGATTGGCGACGTGGAAACGCGCCTGAACTGAGCCGACCCGGTCCAGAGAAAATCCAGAAACCCGGCCTCGTGCCGGGTTTTTGCGTTTGCCAAAGGGCTTTCTTTCGCCGCGCTTACACGCGGCGACCCGCGCGGGGGCTCCGCCCCCGCCCCCCCGGGATATTGAGAGCAAGGTGAAAGGCAAAGCCTTCCGCGCCGGATCGGCTCGGGCAGATTGCGGCGCTCACGCGCGGCGGACCCAATCTTTCAAAGCTCTTTCGGGGATGTAGGCGGGGGACAAAAGGCAAAGCGCGAAGGCGTATTCCCCTTCGACTTTGCGCAAATATCCCGGGGGGTGCGGGGGGCAGCGCCCCCCGCCCGGGTCGCGCCCGCTTACGGGCGCGAAACCGTTCCTCTCGATCCGGCTCAGACCTTGAGCGCGGGGATGATCTGTTTCTTGCGGCTCATGATGCCCGGCAGCACGACGCTGTCGCCGGTGACGGTGCAGCCAAAGCTCGCCTCGGCGACGGTCTTGACGAAATCGTTCGGCACCAGCAGCGTGGCTTCCTCGTTGAGGATATCGACGACGAAAAGGAGCACCTGATCGGCGCCGTCTTCCTTGGCCACATCGACCATCGAGGCCATCAGGCTCGCCTTGCGGTCAAGCACCAGCTTCGGCGCGGTGGTCTCGAGCACGCTCACGCGCAGCTCCTTGCCGTCGACGGTGTATTCCTTGCTGTCCATGCGCAGCAATTCCGCATCCGAAAACGCCGAGACATCGGATTTCGCCTCGAACATCGCCGTGGCAAGCGCGCCCATGTCGACGCCGAGATCGGCGGCCAGCGCGGCGCAGACCTCTTTGTCATGCGCGGTGGTGGTGGGGGAGCGGAATTCGAGCGTATCGGAGAGGATGCACGACAGCATCGCGCCCTTGATGCCGCGCGGTGCCTTGGCCACGGCATCGCCCATCAGGTCATACATGATGGTGGCGGTGCAGGCGAGCGGGCGGATCGTGATGTCGATCGGGCCCTTGGTCTCAAGCCCGCCCACCAGCTTGTGGTGGTCGATGATCGCGGTGATGTCGGCCTTGTTGATGCCCTCGGGCAGCTCGGCGGGGTTGTTGGTGTCGACGATCACCACTTTCTCGCCTTCGGCCACGCCGGAGATGATCTCGGGCTTTTCGAGCGCCCAGTGCTTGAGCACGAAAGCGGCTTCGGTGTTGGGCTCGCCCAGCAGCGCCGCGCGCGCGGGCTGTCCCAGCACTTCGGTCATGTACCAGGCCCAGGCGATGGGCGAGCCGGTGGAATCGGTGTCGGGAGATTTATGGCCGAAAACCTTGGTGGTCATGCGTTCCTCGGGTGATCTGATGGGTGTGAAGTCGGACGCCTTATAGGCACTGCCGGGGCGCTTGTCACCTCCCGGCAGCGGCTTTCACACCCGCGCCCGAGGGGCTCAGTCGTCCATCTTCAGCGCGGCGATAAAGGCGCTTTGCGGGATCTCGACCTTGCCGAACTGGCGCATCTTCTTCTTGCCCGCCTTCTGCTTTTCCAGAAGCTTCTTCTTGCGGGTGGCGTCGCCGCCATAGCATTTCGCGGTCACGTCCTTGCGCATGGCGGAAAGGGTCTCGCGCGCAATCACCCGCCCGCCGATCGCCGCCTGAATCGGGATCTTGAACATGTGGCGCGGGATCAGCTCCTTGAGCTTTTCCACCATCGCCCGGCCCCGGCCCTCGGCGCGGTCACGGTGCACCATGATCGAGAGCGCATCCACCGGCTCGTCATTCACAAGGATCGACATTTTCACGAGGAAATCCTCGCGATATTCGGCAAGCTGATAGTCAAAGCTCGCATAGCCCTTGGTGACGGATTTCAGCCGGTCGTAGAAGTCGAACACCACTTCCGAGAGCGGCAGGTCATAAACGACCATCGCGCGCGAGCCCGCATAGGTGAGGTCGAGCTGGATGCCGCGGCGATCCTGGCACAGCTTGAGCACGTCGCCCAGATATTCGTCGGGCACCATGATCGTCGCCTTGATGCGCGGCTCTTCGATATGGTCGACATAGGTGAGGTCGGGCAGGTCGGCGGGGTTGTGGAGTTCCCGCACCTCGCCATCCTTCATGTAGAGCTTGAACACGACCGAGGGCGCGGTGGTGATCAGATCAAGATCATATTCGCGCTCGAGCCGGTCACGGATCACCTCGAGGTGCAACAGCCCAAGGAAGCCGCAGCGGAAGCCGAAGCCGAGCGCGGCCGAGGTCTCCATCTCGGAGCTGAAGCTTGCATCGTTGAGCGCAAGTTTTTCAATCGCGTCGCGCAGGGCGTCGAAATCGTTGGCGTCAACCGGAAAGAGGCCGCAAAACACCACCGGCTGCGCCGGTTTGAAGCCCGGCAGCGGCTTGTCACAGGGCTTTTTCTCATGCGTGATCGTGTCGCCCACGCGGGTGTCGCGCACCTGCTTGATCGAGGCGGTGAGCACGCCGATCTCGCCCGGACCAAGCTCGGCAATATCGACCATTTGCGGCTTCAGCACGGCCAGCTTGTCGATGCGGTAGGCTGCACCGGTTTGCATCATCTTGATCTGGTCGCCCTTGCGGATCACCCCGTCCATGACGCGGATCATCACGACAACACCGAGATAGGCATCATACCAGCTGTCTACCAGCATCGCCTTGAGCGGCGCGTCGCGCTCCCCTTCGGGCGGGGGCAGACGATGCACGATGGCTTCGAGCACATCGGGAATGCCGAGCCCGGTCTTGGCCGAAATCGGGACCGCGTCAGAGGCATCGAGGCCGATCACATCCTCGATATTCGCCTTCACCGCGTCCGGGTCTGCCGCGGGCAGGTCGATCTTGTTCAGGACCGGCACGATCTCATGGCCCGCATCGAGCGCATGATAGACGTTGGCGAGCGTCTGCGCCTCAACGCCCTGGGAGGCGTCAACCACCAGAAGCGAACCCTCCACCGCGCGCATCGAGCGCGAGACTTCATAGGCAAAGTCGACATGGCCGGGGGTGTCGATCAGGTTCAGGATGTAGGTCTGGCCATCCTTCGCCGGATATTCGATCCGCACGGTGTTCGCCTTGATGGTGATGCCGCGCTCACGCTCGATATCCATGCTGTCGAGCAGCTGTTCCTTCATGTCGCGCTGCGCCACCGTGCCCGTCATCTGGATCAGACGATCGGCGAGCGTGGATTTGCCGTGGTCGATATGCGCCACGATGGAAAAATTGCGGATGTGATCGAGCTTTGTCATGCCGCGCATATAGCGGCAAAGAGGCAAGCCGGGAAGGGGTCACGAGAGGGCGGCGCGGGGCATAATGCGGGCGCGCCCCCGGGCGTTTCCAAGCGCCGCGATATTGCCATTGACCGCGCGCTTCGCTTGGCTAATCAATCGCTCCACAGACCCCCGGAGGCCCCCATGATCCTGTCCGTTCCCAACATGACCTGCGCCCATTGCAAGGCTGCCGTCGAGAATGCCATCACCGAGGTGGGCGGCTCCGCCCTCGTCAGCCTCGAAGACCGCGAAGTCGAGGTGAACGGCCTGCCCGAGGAGACGGTGCTCGCCGCGCTCAAGGCGGCCGGTTACGAGGCCGAGGTGATCGCCTGAGAACGGCGCCCGCCACGCCCCGACCGCGCCATTTATGGGTGTGCGCGGCAGGGTTCCCCAATATCTCGCGTGCGCAGGCCCAATCGGCAAGAACCCGCCGAGCGCATTGTGCCCGGTTGCCAAAAGCGTTAAAATCCATGCCAAATTGACGGGCCCGGCACGAACCGCGCCCGCAACTGGCAGTATTCAGGCAACCTTGGGAACAGCAGCATGAAGACCCTCGTTATCGCCGCCGCGCTCACCCTTGCGGGCAGCGCAGCCTTTGCAGGCCCGATCGACAGCGCTTGTGTGAAGGCGGGCCGCACCGCCGACCGCGGCTTGTGTGGCTGCATCCAGCAAGTCGCGGATGCGACCCTCTCGCGCGCCGACCAGCGCCGGGCGGCGAAATTCTTTACCGACCCCGACATGGCGCAAGATGTGCGCATGTCCGACAGCCGCTCGGATGAGGATTTCTGGCTGCGCTACAAGGGCTTTGCCGAGGCCGCCGAGGCTTATTGCGCGCGCTGAAGCCGCGCCAGCAGCGCCCGCGCCCCCGCCTCGATGATATCGAGACAGCCATCGAAATCGCGGGTGTAATAGGGATCGGGCACCTCTGAGGCGCCCTTTTCCGGCTGCAAAAACATCTCAAGCCGTGCCGTTGCGCCTGCCGGGCGCAGGGCCTCTGCATCGCGCAGGTTTTGCCGGTCCATCGCGAGAATCAGATCGAACGTCGCGAAATCGGCCTGGGTGATCTGCCGCGCCCGGAGCTGGCTCAGATCATACCCGCGGCGCGATGCCGCGGCCTGCATCGGCGCGTAGGGCGGCTCGCCCGCATGCCAGCCGCCGGTGCCTGCGCTGTCGAGTGTGGCCGCAAACCCGGCCTGCGCCGCCAGCGACCGAAACACCCCCTCCGCAGCCGGAGAGCGACAGATATTGCCAAGGCAGAGAAACAGGATACGCATGAGGCATCTGTAGCGAAGGAGCGCGCCCATGGCCAGAATCGTGATTCTCACCGGCGCGGGAATTTCGGCGGAAAGTGGCATCCGCACGTTCCGGGCCGCGGATGGGCTGTGGGAAGAGCACCGCATCGAAGAGGTGGCCACCCCGGAGGGATTCGCCCGCAACCCGGACCTGGTGCAGCGCTTTTACAACGCGCGCCGGGCCGCCGCGGCCGCGGCAGCGCCAAATGCCGCCCATCTCGCGCTGGCCGCGCTGGAGGCGGACGGGCGGCATGCCGTTCTGGTGGTGACGCAGAATGTGGATGACCTTCACGAGCGCGCGGGCACGCAAAACCTGATCCACATGCACGGCACGCTTGCGGGGGCAGTTTGTGCGGGCTGCGGCCATCGCTGGCCCGCGCCGGCGCAGATGCACATCACCGACCCCTGCCCCGCCTGCGGCAAACCCAAGACGCGGCCCGATATCGTCTGGTTTGGCGAAATGCCCTACCGGATGGAAGAGATCTGGGCCGCGCTGCGGCAGGCGGATCTCTTTGTCTCGATCGGCACCTCGGGCAATGTCTACCCGGCGGCGGGCTTTGTCGCCGATGCGATGCATGCGGGCGTGCCGACGCTGGAACTCAACCTTGAGCCCTCGGCGGGCACGCGGATGTTCGACACGGCCCGCCATGGCCCCGCCACCGAGGTCGTGCCCGCATGGGTGCGCGAGATGCTGGCGGACAAGACCTGAAAGGGATATGAATCGCTTGACGCGGAGCGGCTTTGCCCTTATGCCCCGCGAACGGATTTCCGGGAACCGCGCCAGCGGGTCTCGCAGTATTGGAAGTGGGCCGCGAGCGCCCGAGGAAACGAAGGAACATCGCCATGTCGCGCGTCTGCGAACTGACCGGCAAAGGCCCGATGTCGGGCAACAACATCAGCCACGCGAACAACAAGACGCGTCGCCGGTTTCTGCCGAACCTGAACGACGTCACCCTGATTTCGGACGTTCTGGGCCAATCGTTCAAGCTGCGCGTCTCGGCCGCTGGCCTGCGCACCGTTGACCACCGTGGTGGCCTCGACGCTTTCCTGATGAAAGCCTCGGACACCGAGCTTTCGGCCAATGCGCTGAAAATCAAAAAAGCCATCCAAAAAGCTCAGGCCGCCGCCTGACCGCTTCCGATGGTTCGTGCAAGGCCCCGCTTTTGCGGGGCTTTTTGCATTTATTCAGTGCGATAGCGCCGCGAGCATTTCGGCTGCAGCGGCGGCGGGGGCGGCCCGGCCTTCGGCCACCGCTGCCCCCAGCGCCTGCATCTTGGCGCGCACGGCAGGGTCGGTGTGAAGCCGCGCCAGAAGCCCCTCGCGCACCTCGGTTTCGAACCAGTGCCGGGCCTGTTGCGCCCGGCGGCGCTCAAAATGGTGATGCTCCCGGCGCCAGTCGGCAAGCCCGCACATGTCGCCCCATGCCGCTTTCAGCCCTTCTTCGGCCAGCGCCGAGACCGCGACGGCCTTCGGAAACCCCTCCGGGTCTTGCGGGCGGCGCCGCAAAAGCCGGAGCGCGCCCGCGTAATCAGACATCGTGCGCAGTGCCGCGGGCTTGAGATCCCCGTCCGCCTTGTTGACGAGAATCATGTCGGCCATTTCCATGATGCCGCGCTTGACGCCCTGCAGCTCATCGCCCCCCGCAGGCGCCATGAGCAGGATGAAAAGGTCGGTCATCTCGGCCACGAGCGTTTCGGACTGCCCCACGCCGACCGTCTCGATCAGCACCACGTCAAAGCCCGCTGCCTCGCACAGGCTCACCGCCTCGCGGGTGCGGCGCGCCACGCCCCCCAGTTGCGCCTGGCTCGGCGAGGGCCGGATGAACGCCATCGGCTCGCGCGAGAGCCGCTCCATCCGCGTCTTGTCGCCCAGAATCGAGCCGCCCGACCGCGCCGAAGACGGGTCCACCGCCAGCACCGCAACCTTGAGCCCCTGCCCCACCAGCATCATGCCGAAGCTTTCGATGAAGGTCGATTTGCCCACGCCCGGCGTGCCGGAAAGGCCGATCCGCAGCGCCTGCTTGCCCGCCCCCGCCAGCGCTTCGAGCAGCGCCGTGGCCTGCGCGCGATGATCTGCCCGCCCCGATTCGACCAAGGTGATCGCCCGCGCCAGCGCCCGGCGCTCACCGGCAAGGAGTCGCGGGGCAAGATCGGTCACGGGGTCGGTCGTCACGGTCATCTTTGCCTCCTCAAAGCACGTCTAACGAAACTGTCATCGGGTCGTCGATCTGTTCCGGTTTCATGCCCGAGGCGGGCAGTGTATGTCCAGAGTGAAGACCCCCAGACAGTTTCGAGGCACCGATGAGAGCTGCCGTCCGCACCCTGACTGCACTTGCCACCGGGCTCGCGCTCGCGCTGGCGCAACCGGCTCAGGCCGACCAGACCGACCATATCGTCTTTGATGTCCTGCTCGGCGGGGTCAAGGCGGGCGAGCTTGTCATCGATGGCAAGATCGCCGCGGGGCGCTACGGCGCGCAAGGCCTCATGCAGACCACGGGGCTGGCAGGGATGCTGAAAAAGATCCGCTACGAAGCCACGGCAGATGGCCGGGTAACGCGCGGCGGCTTCTCTCCGCGCAGTGTCGAAGTGGTCTCGCAACGCGGCGATGCCCGCTCGCGCAACACGGTGATCTATAATGGCGGTGTGCCGGCCTCGGTGATCCACGAGCCGCCCCGCACGCCGCGCCCCAATGATGTCGACCCCGCCAAACAGGGCGGCACGATCGACCCGCTCACCGCGCTTTACGCGGTTTTGCGCGACGTCTCCCCCGATGAGGCGTGCAAACTCTCCGTCACGCTCTTTGACGGCACGAAACGCTCGCAAGTGGCGCTGTCTGCGCCCGAACCCGCCGGAGCCGGGCTGCGCTGTGCGGGCGAATATCGCCGTCTTGAGGGGTTTTCCGAGAAGGATATGGCGGAAAAGACCCGTTTCCCCTTCACCCTCACCTATGCGCCCACCCCGGACGGGGCCCATTTGCAGGTGGTCGACATTTCCACCGAGACGATCCTTGGCAAAGGCCGCCTGAAACGGCGATAAGGGCCGGGTGAAAGACGCACTGCCCATCGACGCGATCCTGCCTGACCTCTGCCGCACGCTCGCTGCGGCGGGGCGCGTTGTGTTGATGGCGCCCCCCGGTGCGGGCAAAACCACACGGGTGCCGCTTGCGCTTCGCGATCAGGTCGCGGGCCGAATCCTGATGCTGGAGCCGCGCCGCCTCGCCGCGCGGGCCGCCGCCGAGCGGATGGCGCAAACGCTGGGCGAGACCGTCGGCGAAACTGTGGGCTACCGCATCCGCGGCGAGGCGAAGCTCTCGAAGGCAACCCGGATCGAGGTGGTGACCGAGGGCATCCTCACCCGCATGCTGCAATCCGACCCCGAGCTTGCGGGCGTGGGCTGCGTGATCTTTGACGAATTTCACGAACGCTCCCTCAATGCCGATCTCGGCCTCGCGCTCACCTGGGAGGCGCGCGCGGCGCTGCGCCCCGATCTTGCGCTGGTGGTGATGTCGGCCACGCTCGACGCCGCGCCGGTGGCGGCACTTCTGGACGATGCACCGATCCTGCGCTCGGAGGGGCGCGCCTTTCCGGTTGAAACGCGCTGGCTGCCGCGCCCCGTCGCGCCGGGGATGCGGCTTGAGGCGGCAGTCGCGGGGCTCGTGCACCAAGCGGTGGAAGAGACCACGGGCGGCGTGCTGGTGTTCCTGCCCGGCGAAGGAGAGATCCGCCGCGTCGAGGCGCTTTTGCGCGACCGTCTGCCCGCCGATGTGGCCCTGCGCCCGCTCTTTGGCGCGATGGAATTTGCCGCCCAGCGCGCCGCGATTGCGCCTTGCGAGCGGGGCCGCAAGGTGGTGCTCGCCACCGCCATCGCCGAGACCTCGCTCACCATCGAAGATATCCGCGTGGTGGTCGATGCAGGCCGCGCGCGGCGGCTGCGCTTTGACCCCGCCTCCGGCATGGCGCGGCTGGTCACCGAACGCGTCTCCCGCGCCGAGGCCGAACAGCGCCGCGGCCGCGCGGGCCGTGTCGCCGAAGGGATCTGCTACCGGCTCTGGACCAAGGGCGAAGAGGGCGCACTGCCCGCCTTTGCGCCGCCCGAGATGGCGGTGGCGGATCTCGCTGCGCTGGCGCTCGAGCTTGCGGCATGGGGCTCGGATGGCGCGGACCTTGCCTTTCTCACCCCGCCGCCCGGCCCGGCGCTGGCCGAGGCCCGCGCGCTTCTCGAAAGCCTTGGCGCGCTCGATGCGGGCCGCATTACTGCGCATGGCAAGGCCCTCGCCGCGCTGCCGCTGCATCCGCGCCTTGCGCATATGCTGGTGATGGCCGGGCCCGAGGCCGCGCCGCTCGCCGCCCTCCTTGAGGAGCGCGACCCGATCCGCGGCGCCCCGGCAGACCTCACGCTGCGGCTGAGCGCGATCCGCGATCCGGGCCGCTACGAGGCGCACCACCCCGGCCAGCTCCATCGCGGCACGCTGGAGCGTATCCGCAGCGAGGCCAAACGCCTCGCGCGCATGGTCCCGGCCCCGGCCGAGCGCTACAGCCCCGCCGAAATGCTCGCCCTCGCCTACCCAGACCGGATCGGCCTGCGCCGGAAGGGCGATGCCGCGCGCTATGTGCTCTCGGGCGGCAAAGGCGCGGTGCTGGACGAGGCCGACGGGCTTGGCAAGCATCGGCTGATCGTGGCCTCCGACCTTGACGGAGACCCCCGCGAAGCGCGGGTTCGCCAAGGCCTCGCGCTCGCCGATGCCGAGTTGCGCCGCCTTTATGAAAACCAGATCGCCTGGCACGACGTTTGCGCCTGGTCAAAGCGCGAGGGGCGCGTTGTGGCGCGCCGCCAGGAGCGCTTTGGCGCGCTGGTGCTCGAAGATCGGCACTGGCCCGAGGCCCCGCCCGAAGCGCTGGCGCGCGGCGCGCTCGACGGGCTGCGCCAGATCGGGCTCCCGCTGACGCCCGCCGCCGCCCGCTTCCGCGCCCGTGTCGATATTTTGCGCGGCGATGGCGCCGCATTCCCGGACCTTTCCGACGCGGCCCTGCTCGCGGGTGAGGCCCTGCTGCCATGGCTCAAACGCGCGCGCACCGAATCCGAGCTGCGCGGTCTCGATCTCACCGAGGCGCTGCGCGCCCAGCTCGACTGGGCCCAGATGGCTGATCTCGACCGGCTCGTGCCCGGCCATTTCGAAACCCCGCTCGGGCGGCGTGTGCCAATTGACTATGGCGCCGAAGTGCCGACGATCGAGGTGAAACTGCCCGAGATGTATGGCGTGACGCACCACCCCACCGTGGGCCCGAAACGCCATCCCTTGCGCATCGCGCTCCTCTCGCCGGGAGGCAAGCCAATTCAAGTGACGATGGACCTGCCCGGCTTTTGGGAGGGCTCTTATGCCGAGGTGCGCAAGGATATGCGGGGCCGCTACCCGCGCCACCCCTGGCCGGAAAACCCGCGCGAGGCCGACCCGACCACGCGCGCAAAACCGCGCGGCACCTAGAGCCCGGCGATCACCGCCTCCGAGCGCGACAGCGTGGCGAAATCGGCGCCGAGCACACCAAAGGTCACGGCGGCGATCTCCTCAGCCGAAAGACCCATCATCGGCAGATCGAAGCCCAGACAGGCATCGCGCGGCAAAATCACCTCAAAACCCAGATCGGCGGCGGCCCGCACCGCGGAGGTGACACAAAAGCCGAGCACCGCACCGGTGACGATGAGCCGGGTGATCCCCGCGGCGCGCAAATGCGCGGCAAGATCGGTCGAGGCAAACGCCGAAGAGGTGGATTTGTAAAACACCGCTTCCCCCGGCAGGGCCTCGGCGCAGGGCATCGGCTGCGCCCCGGGCGCTGCGGGATAAAAGGGCGAGCCGGCATCGGCGTCATGATGGCGCACATGCACGACCGCGCGCCCCGTGGTCCGGCAGGCCGCGGCAAGCCGGGCAATAGCGGCCGCCGCATCGGGGTTCACCGCCGCGCGCCCCTCATCCAGTCGCGCCTGCATCTCCATCTGCATGTCGATGATCAAAAGCGCCGTCTTGCCCATCCTCGCCCCTTCGACTTTGTGCAAATATCCCGGAGGGTGAATTTTGCGCGTCAGCGCAAAAGAGGGGGGCAGCGCCCCCCTTCTTCCTTACTTCCCCAAAGCCCAGCGCATCACGGCCTTTTGCGCATGGAGCCGGTTTTCCGCCTCGTCGAAAATCACCGAATGCGGGCCATCCATCACCGCGCTGGTCGCCTCATCGTTGCGATGCGCGGGCAGGCAATGCATGAACAGGCAATCGGACTTCGCCTTGGCCATCAGCGCCTCGTTCACCTGATAGGGGCGCAACTGGTTATGGCGCCGCTCCTTGGCCGATTCCGGGTCATGCATCGACACCCAGGTGTCGGTCACGATCAGATCCGCGCCCTCGACCGCCTTCGCCGGATCCCGCTCGATCGTCACGTTGACGCCCTTGGCACGCGCAAATTCGATCCATTCGCGTTCGGGATCGAGCGTCGAGGGGCCGGTAAACGTGAGGTCAAAGCCAAACTGCCCCGCCGCCTGCAGGAAGGAGGCGCAGACATTGTTGCCGTCGCCCGACCAGACCACCTTGCGCCCGGCGATCGGGCCGCGGTGCTCCTCATAGGTCATGATATCGGCCATGATCTGGCAGGGATGGGTGCGGTTCGTCAGCCCGTTGATCACCGGCACCGAGGCATATTCGGCCATCTCAAGGAGCGTCTGCTCCTCGAAGGTGCGGATCATGATCAGATCGACATAGCGGCTCAGCACGCGGGCGGTGTCGGCGATGGTCTCGCCATGGCCGAGCTGCATTTCCTTGCCCGAAAGCACCATCGTCTGGCCGCCCATCTGCCGCACGCCCACGTCGAAGCTCACCCGGGTCCGGGTCGAGGGTTTCTCGAAAATGAGCGCCACCATGCAGCCATCGAGCGGCTTGTCGTCATCGGGCGCCCCTTTCGGGCGACCAAGGCGGGCGGTTTTCATGGCCCGGGCGCTGTCGATCATCGCGCGCAGTTCGGTCGGCGCGGTGGTATGGATGTCGAGGAAATGGGTCATCATCTTTTCTTTCTTGCGACGCCGGGGGCTGTCTGCCCCCGGACCCCCGAGGATATTTTCGGCAAGATGAAATCAGGCCGGGTTCTGTTCGAGATGCGCGGCGGCGGCATCAAGGCGGCGCACGGCCTCGGCCATGTCGTCTTCCGAGATCGTCAGCGCGGGCAGGAGGCGCAGCACATTATCCGCCGCGGGCACGGTGAGCAGATGCTCCGCATAAGCGGCTTTGACCACATCGGCAGGCGCGGGCACGCATTTGAGGCCCAGCATCAAGCCTTGGCCGCGCACCTCGGTGAACACCTCGGGATGGGCCGCAACGAGCCCCTCAAGGCGCTGGCGCAAAAAGGCCGCCTTGCGGCTCACCGCGTCAAGGAACCCTTCGGCGGTGACAATCTCCATCACTTTCGCGCCGATGGCACAGCCAAGCGGGTTGCCGCCATAGGTCGAGCCATGGCTGCCCGCGGTCATGCCGGAGGCGGCGTTTTCGGTGGCGAGCACGGCGCCAAGCGGAAAGCCGCCGCCGATGCCCTTGGCCACCATCATCACATCGGGCGTGACGCCGGCCCATTCATGCGCAAAGAGCTTGCCGGTGCGGCCCATGCCGCATTGCACCTCGTCAAACACCAGAAGCGTGCCGGTCGCATCGCAGATCTCGCGCAGCCCCTTGAGGAAAGCGTCCGTCGCCGGGCGGATGCCGCCCTCGCCCTGCACCGGCTCGATCAGGATCGCGGCGGTGGTCTCGCCGACCGCGGCCTTTACGGCCTCAAGGTCATCCCAGGGCAGATGCACGAAGCCCGGCAGCAGCGGGCCAAAGCCCTTGGTCATCTTTTCCGAGCCGACCGCGGCGATGGCGGCAGAGGACCGGCCATGGAAGGCACCGGCAAAGGTGATGATGTCGGTGCGCTCGGGCGCGCCTTTCTCATACCAGTATTTGCGCACCATCTTCACCGCAAGCTCGCAGGCTTCGGTGCCGGAGTTGGTGAAGAAGACGGTATCGGCAAATGTGGTGGCCACAAGCAGATCGGCAAGCTTTTCCTGCTCGGGGATCTGGTAGAGGTTCGAGACATGCCAGAGCTTGCCCGCCTGTTCGGTGAGCGTGGCCACAAGCGCGGGCGCGGCATGGCCAAGCGCATTCACCGCGATGCCCGCGCCGAGGTCCAGATATCGGCTGCCATCCGCCGCCTCGAGCCAGGAACCTTCGCCCTTCACAAAGGCGAGGGGCGCACGGGAATAGGTGGGCAGGATGGAAGCGATCATTTTGTGCTCCGAAAAAGGAAGGCCAAGGGGTGCAACAGGCGCGCGGCGGCTGTCAACACTGTCTGGCCGGGATGGGCGGATTTGTGGAGAGATGTGGCGAGAAGCCACGGCAGATCAGGCGTCAGGCGCGGGTGCGGCGACGTCGGGGACGGGCGATGAGGGCGGTCCGGGTGATCATGGGCTGCGCTTAGCGAATCCGCTCCGCGCTGTCAAAGTGAAACCGCAAGAGCGCAAGGGAGGCCCCGATATCGCCCCCTGAAAGACACGTCCGCAAACCGTCTCCAATGCCCCGGAGAGCAAGCGCCATCGTCCCAATCTCTCTCGTGAACTCGCGCGCGTGCGGCGCGACGCAGGCTTGCCCGCGCTCGGCGCAATGCGCTGCGCTTTTCACGCTTTTGCGAAAGATGCAGGGCAGATGCGCAACTGACTTGGCCCGGGGGGCGCGCGCCTCTATGATCCCACCGACTTGAGGAGGACCCCCGGATGATCGTCGAAACCGGGCATTTTGCCCTGATCCTCGCGCTGTTCGTGGCGCTGGTGCAAACCACCGTGCCGCTTGTGGGCGCGCACAAGGGCTGGTCGGGCTGGATGGCGGTCGCCGCCCCCGCGGCACTGGCGCAATTCCTGCTCATTGCCACCGCCTTTGCGGCGCTGACCTATGCTTTCGTCGTCTCGGATTTTTCGCTCGAGCTCGTCTATGCCAATTCGCATACCGACAAGCCGATGCTCTACAAGGTCTCCGGCGTCTGGGGCAACCATGAGGGCTCGATGCTCTTGTGGGTGCTGATCCTGTCGCTGTTCGGTGCGGCAGCGGCGGCCTTTGGCGGCGCGCTGCCCGAGCGGCTGCGCGCGCGGGTGCTCTCCGTGCAGGGCTCGATCGGGCTTGCCTTCCTTGCCTTCATCCTCTTCACCTCGAACCCGTTCACGCGGATTGTCGATGTCCCCTTCAACGGGCGCGACATGAACCCGCTTTTGCAAGACCCCGGCCTCGCCTTCCACCCGCCCTTCCTCTATCTCGGCTATGTCGGGCTCTCGATGGCGTTTTCCTTCGCCGTCGCCGCGCTGATCGAGGGGCGGGTCGATGCTGCCTGGGCGCGCTGGGTGCGGCCCTGGACGCTCGCGGCCTGGGTGTTCCTCACCATCGGCATCGCGCTCGGCTCGTGGTGGGCCTATTACGAACTTGGCTGGGGCGGCTTCTGGTTCTGGGATCCGGTCGAGAATGCCTCTTTCATGCCCTGGCTGCTCGCAGCGGCGCTGCTGCATTCCGCCATCGTGGTGGAGAAGCGCGAGGCGCTGAAAAGCTGGACGATTCTTCTGGCGATCATGGCCTTCGGCTTTTCGCTGATCGGCACGTTCCTCGTGCGCTCGGGGGTCATTTCCTCGGTGCACAGCTTCGCCAATGACCCTGAACGCGGCGTCTTCATCCTGATGATCCTCGCCGCCTTCACCGGTGGCGCGCTGATGCTCTTTGCGGCGCGGGCCGGGGAGATGCAGGCCAAGGGCATCTTCTCGATGGTCAGCCGCGAATCGGCACTGGTGATCAACAACATCCTGCTTGCCGTGGCGGCGCTTGTCGTGTTCACCGGCACGGTCTGGCCGCTGGTGGCAGAACTCTTCTGGGATCGCAAGCTCTCGGTCGGCGCGCCCTTCTTCGAGAAGGCCTTCACCCCCTTCATGGTGGCGCTGGCGGTCCTGCTGCCGATCGGCGCGATGATGCCCTGGAAACGGGCCAACCTTGCCCGCCTGGTCGGCCCGCTCGCGCCCGCCGCGATCCTCACCCTTGCGGTGATGGCGTTCGTCTGGACGATGGCCACCGGGCGGCCGGTGCTCGCCCTTGTCTCCGCCGGGCTCGGCTCCTGGCTCGTGTTCGGGGCGCTTGCCGAAATCTGGCAGCGCGCGGGCCGCACCCCCGCCCGCATCGCGCGGCTGCCGCGCGCCGACTGGGGCAAGGCGCTCGCGCATGGCGGGCTTGGCATCACCATCGCCGGGATCGGGCTGTTGATGGCCGGTCAGGTCGAGGATATCCGCGTGGCAAAAGCGGGCGACAGCTTCACGGTTGCGGGCTTCGAGATCACGCTTGACGGGGTCGAGGCCGTGCCGGGGCCAAACTACACCGCGCAGCGCGCAACGATGGAAGTGCACCGCGGTGACACGCTCATTGCCACACTCCACCCCGAAAAGCGCGTTTATCCGGTGCAGGCGATGCCCACGACCGAGGCCGATATCGACAACGGCTTCTGGCGCGACATCTATCTTGTGATCGGCGATCCGCAAGAGGGCGGGGGCTGGGCGGTGCGGACCTATATCAAGCCTTTCGCCACCTGGATCTGGGCGGGCTGCCTGATCATGGCCTTTGGCGGGCTGATGAGCCTCTCTGACCGGCGCTACCGGGTTGCCGCCGGCGCGCGCAAGGCCGCGCCCCTTACGGCTGTTGCTGCGGAGTGAGCCGATGTTGAACCGTGTTTTGCTGCTTGTCCTTCTCACCCTTGCCGCACCGGCCCATGCGGTGCAGCCCGACGAGGTGCTCGCCGATCCCGCGCTCGAGGCGCGGGCGCGGCAGATCTCCCAAGTGCTGCGCTGCCCGGTCTGCCAAGGCGAAAATATCGACGAATCAAACGCCGGGGTGTCGCGCGATCTGCGCCTTGCCGTGCGCGAACGGCTCGTCGAGGGTGATACCGACACCCAGGTGATCGACTATGTGAAGGATCGGTTCGGGGAATATGTGCTCTTTGAACCCGAGCGCCGCGGCGCGAACCTGATCCTTTACTGGATGGGCCCGGTGGTGCTGATGATTGCGCTGGGCGGCGTGTTCCTGTGGCTGCGCGGTCGACGCAAGGAAGAGCAGGCCCCGGCAGTGGCGCTCAGTTCCGAAGAGCAAGCGCGGCTGAAGGAACTGCTGCAAGACTAAACCGCGGGCCCAGATCGCAGCTTTCGCTTCGGCAGAGCCGAAGCGACCCGCCGGGGGGCGCTGCCCCCCGGACCCCCCGGGATATTTCTGCAAAGTCGAAAAGGCCGGTCGGTTTTCCGCGCCGATCTTCGCCATGCGGTCCGGGAGCTTGTGCGTCCATCCACATTGAGCGAAGGCTGCCCTTTCTCCTTGCCCCAAATATCCCGGGGGTCCGGGGGCGGAGCCCCCGGCGGGTCGCACCGCGCCAGCGGGGCGAAATCAATCCTCTCGTGACGCGGGGTTCCGCTTTGCGCCACCTCTCCCGCGCGGCAAGATCGCGCGAGCGAGGGAGGCACGAGATGGGCTACGAAACGATCCGATACGATTTTGCCGAAGGGCTGGCGGTGATCACGCTCAACCGCCCCGAGGTGATGAATGCGCTCAATACCGTGATGCGCGCCGAGATCACCGCCGCTTTGCTGCGCGCACAGGCGGAGGCCCGCGCGGTGGTGCTGACGGGCACCGGGCGCGCCTTTTGCGCCGGGCAAGACCTCAACGACAGCGGAGCGATCACGGATCTCGAGACCCTCCTGCGCGCGGAATACGAGCCGATGCTGCGCGCCATCACCGAAGCGCCGGTGCCGGTGATGGCCGCGGTCAACGGCGCCGCCGCAGGCGCGGGTGCCAACCTTGCGCTGGCCGCCGATGTGGTGATTGCCGCGCATTCCGCGAGTTTTCTGCAAGCCTTTACCCGGATCGCCCTGATGCCCGATGCGGGCGGCACCTGGACCTTGCCGCGTCAGGTCGGGCTGGCGCGGGCGATGGGGTTGGCGCTCTTCGCCGAAAAGATCAGCGCAGCGGAGGCCGCCGCGCTCGGGTTGATCTGGGAGGCGGTGCCCGACGTGGATTTCGACGCACATTGGCGCGCACGCGCCACCCATCTCGCCACGGGGCCCACCGCAGCCCTGCGCGCCACCAAACAGGCGCTCCGCGCAAGCTTTGGCAATGACCTGACCACGCAACTCGCGCTCGAGGCGCGGTTGCAAGGCGCATTGGGCCGCAGCGCCGATTGCCGCGAGGGGGTGGCCGCCTTTCTCGAAAAGCGTGCCCCGCGCTTCAGCGGCACCTGAGCCGGGCGGGGCGGCATCGGGGCGCTTGCCCGCCCGCGCGCCCCGCGTTAGGCAGGGCCGGCGCGGGCGTGGCGGAATGGTAGACGCATGGGACTTAAACTCCCTCGGAGGCAACTCCATACCGGTTCGAGTCCGGTCGCCCGCACCAGCCGCTTCACGCGGGGCGGATTCCGCGCTTGCCCCGCCCTGCCGCCGCTCCTAAACCGGGTCAAGCCCGGAGGAGGAGCCATGGCCCGCAGACCACAGACCCCGCTCGAAGAGCGCCCGAAAACACGCCGCGTTGCCGGGTTGAGGGGCCTTGCCCCCTTTCTCGCCCCCTATCGCGGCATGGCGTTTGCCACGCTCGCCGCGCTTGTGCTCACCGCCTGCGTCACGCTGCTTCTGCCCGTTGCCGCGCGCCGCGTGGTGGACAGCTTCCAGTCCGGGGGCGAACTGCTCGATGAGTATTTCCTCGCCGCCCATATCATCGCCATCCTGCTCGCCGTCGGCACCGCCACCCGCTACTGGCTGGTGACGCGGTTTGGCGAGCGCGTCGTCGCCGATATCCGCAAGGCGGTGTTTGACCGCGTGATCGGGCTCTCGCCTGCCTTTTACGAGCGCGTGCTGACCGGAGAGATCATCTCCCGCATCACCACCGACACGACGCTGATCCAATCCCTGATCGGCTCCTCTGTCTCTGTCGCGCTGCGCAACATCCTGATCCTCGCGGGCGGGCTTTTCATGCTGCTGCTGACCTCGGCCAAGCTCACTGGCCTCGTGCTGTTGATCGTGCCACTTGTTGTGGTGCCGATCATCGTCATGGGGCGACGGCTGCGCCGGCTGAGCCGCGAAAACCAGGACTGGATCGCCTCCTCTTCCGGCTCCGCCTCAGAGGCGCTCTCCTCGGTGCAGACGGTGCAGGCCTTCACCCATGAGCCGCGCACCCGGAGCGCCTTCGCGGATGTGACAGAGAAGGCCTTCGCCGTCGCCTCCGCCCGCATCACCATGCGCGCGGCAATGACGGCACTCGTGATCTTCCTCGTGTTCGCGGGCATCGTTGGCGTGCTCTGGATTGGCGCGCGCGACGTGCGCGCCGGCGCGATGACGGTGGGCGAACTCGTGCAATTTGTCATCTATGCGGTGATGGTGGCCGCGGCGGTGGGTGCGCTCAGCGAGATCTGGGGCGAGCTTTTGCGCGCCGCAGGCGCGACCGAGCGGCTCGTCGAACTTCTGGGGGCAGAGGATCAGGTTTCAGACCCGGACCAGCCCGAGGTGTTGCCAGCGCCCGTGCAGGGCGCCATCGCCTTTGAAACCGTCACCTTCCACTACCCGTCGCGGCCCGAGATGTCGGCGCTCGACGCGGTCAGCCTCACCATCGCGCCGGGCGAGACGGTGGCGCTGGTCGGCCCCTCCGGGGCGGGAAAAACCACGATCATCCAGTTGATCTTGCGGTTTTATGACCCGGAAACCGGCCGCGTGACGATTGACGGGCACGACCTGCGCACCCTCAAACGCGCCGAATTCCGCCGCGCCCTTGCGCTTGTGCCGCAAGACCCGGTGATCTTTGCCACCACCGCGCGCGAAAACATCCGCTTCGGTCGCCCCGAGGCAAGTGATGCCGAGGTTGAACAGGCCGCGCGCGCCGCCCATGCGCTCGACTTTCTGCAGGCCCTGCCGCAGGGGTTTGACACCTATGTGGGCGAGCGGGGCGTGATGCTTTCGGGCGGGCAAAAGCAGCGCATCGCCATCGCCCGCGCGATCCTGCGCGATGCGCCGATCCTGCTGCTTGACGAGGCGACCTCGGCGCTTGACGCCGCCTCCGAGCGCGCGGTGCAGGCCGCCGTGGACGAGATGCGCGCCAGCCGCACCACGCTCATTGTGGCGCACCGGCTTGCCACGGTGAAGAAAGCGGACCGGATTTTGGTCTTTGACCATGGCCGCATCGTCGCGCAGGGCACGCATGAGAGCCTTGTTGCCGAGGGCGGTCTCTATGCCGAACTGGCGCGGCTGCAATTCACCACCGGGGGGCTCACGGACTGAGCCCCTCACGCGGCGTCAGGCCGCGCCATGACGTGACGTTTCGTCGCCCCTCGGCCTTGCCCGTCAGCGCAGGATTGCGCAAAGTGACGGGCAGGCTCGGGGAGGAACGGGCCGGGGAGGACCAGCATGACCGAAACTTTTGCGACCGTGGCCGACCGCGACCGCGTTGAAGCACAGATGCCATGGGAAGAGCGCGACCGGGCGCTGACGATGTATGACTTTCTGACCCGGGTCAAACAGCGCCATGGCTCCCGCCCGGCGCTGAGCTTCCAGATCACCTCCGGTCCCAAAGATCCGGCCGTAACCTGGACCTGGGATCAGGTTCATGCCCGGGTGACGCAGGCTGCGAACCTGCTGCGCAGCCTCGGCGTGAAGGAAACCGACACCGTCGCCTACCTCCTGCCCAATTGCCTTGAAACGGCGGTGGTCCTGCTTGCCGGCTCGGTTGCGGGGATCGTGAACCCGATCAACCCGCTCCTTGAAGCCGAACAGGTCGCCGCGATCTTGCGCGAAACCAAGGCCAAGGTGCTGGTCACGCTGAAAAGCTTCCCGAAGACCGATGTGGCGCAAAAGGCTGCCGAGGCGGTGAAACACGCGCCCAATGTGCAGGTGGTGCTGGAGGTTGACCTCAACCGCTATCTCACCGGCGCGAAAAAGTTCATCGTCCCCTTCCTGCGTCCGAAGACCCATTTCAAGCATCATGCCGATGTCTATTGCTTCAACCTCGCCTGCGACGGCATGCCCGCCGACCGGCTCGTGTTCGAGGATGCGACGGGCGACCGGGTGTCTGCCTATTTCCACACCGGCGGCACCACCGGCATGCCCAAGGTGGCGCAGCACAAATATTCCGGCATGATCTACAATGGCTGGCTCGGCGGCACTTTGCTCTTTGATTACAAGGATGTGATGATCTGCCCTTTGCCGCTGTTTCACGTTTTCGCGGCCTATCCGATCCTGATGTCGGCCATTGCCTCGGGCGCGCATGTAGTGTTCCCCACCCCAGCGGGCTATCGCGGCGAGGGCGTGTTCGACAATTTCTGGAAGCTCGTGGAGCGTTGGCAGGTCACTTTCCTGATCTCGGTGCCCACCGCCATCGCCGCGCTGATGCAGCGCAAGGTCGATGCCGATATCTCAAGCCTGCGCACGGCGATCTCGGGCTCGGCACCGCTGCCGGTGGAGCTTTACAACCGCTTCAAGGAGGCGACCGGGGTTGAAATCTGCGAGGGCTACGGGCTCACCGAAGCCACCTGCCTTGTCGCGGTGAACCCGGTTGACGGGGTGAAGAAGGTCGGCTCTGTCGGCCTGCCGCTGCCCTATTCCCACGTGCGGATCTTGCGCAAGACCGAAGGCGGCTTCACCGAATGCGGCATCGACGAGGTGGGCGAGATCTGCGTGGCCAACCCCGGCGTGTTCGAGGGCTCGACCTACACGGAAGTCGACAAGAACCACGATCTTTTTGCCGAAGACCGGTTCCTGCGCACCGGCGACCTCGGCCGGCTCGACCCGGATGGCTATCTCTGGATCACCGGCCGCGCGAAGGATCTGATCATCCGCGGAGGCCATAACATCGACCCCGCCGAGATCGAAGAGGCGATGCTCGCGCATCCCTCCGTCAGCTTTGCAGGCGCGATCGGCCAGCCCGACGCCTTTGCGGGCGAACTTCCTTGCGTCTATCTTGAGCTGATGGATGGCGCGAGCGTCGAGATGGACGAGTTGATCGCCCATGCCAAGCGCCACATCCACGAACGCGCCGCGATCCCGAAGCATATCGAGGTGATGGCAGAACTGCCGAAAACCGCGGTGGGCAAGATCTTCAAACCGGAGTTGCGCAAGCGCGCGATCACGCGCGTCATCAATGCCGCGCTGGCCGAAGCAGAGGTGACCGCGCGTGTGCTCGCCGTGGTCGAGGATAAAAAGCGCGGGCTTGTCGCGCAACTCGCCAGCACCGGCGCGCTTGACGAGGCCAAGCTGCGGCAGGTGATGGGGCAGTTCACCGTGCCATGGGACTGGGCAGAGTAACGCCGCGCGGCAGAGGAACGCGGCGGCGCGTTACTCCTTGGCGGTGAACTTCTGCCACAGGTCGGGGCGGCGTGCGCGCGTGAGCGCCGCGCTCATCTCGCGCCGCCACGCCGCGATTTTCTTGTGATTGCCCGAGGTCAAGATCTCGGGAATCGCGCGGCCCTGCCATTCCGCCGGGCGGGTGTATTGCGGATGCTCCAAAAGCCCGTTCGAATGGCTCTCCTCGGTGGCGCTGTCGGCATTGCCGAGCACCCCCTCGCGCAGGCGCACCGTGGCATCAAGCACCACCTGCGCCGCAAGCTCGCCCCCCGTGAGCACAAAATCCCCGATCGAGATTTCTTCGACGCCATAGGCTTCAAGCACGCGCTCATCGACCCCTTCAAACCGGCCGCAGAGAATCGTCACCCCTTCGGCGGCAGCAAGGCGGCGGGCGTCTTCCTGCGTGAACGGCTTGCCGCGCGGCGACATGTAGATCACCGGCCAAAGGGTGCGGTCCGCGGGCGTGCCGCGCGCGGCGTCATCAAGCGCCGCAGCCACCACATCGGCGCGCAGCACCATCCCCGCGCCGCCCCCGGCGGGCGTGTCGTCAACATTGCGGTGCTTGCCGATCCCGAACAGACGAAGGTCGATCGTCTCAAGCCCCCAAAGCCCGGCCTCAAGCGCCTTGCCGGTGAGGCTGAGGCCAAGAACGCCCGGAAACGCCTCGGGAAAGAGCGTCACGATCCGGGCGCGCCAGGCGGCCTTTGCCTCGGCGGTCTCGGCCATCAGATCACGCGGCCGAACCACCGCGCCCAGCGATGTCACCACCGAGCGGCTGCCATGCGAGCGCGCGGCCGGCCCCGGCATCGGGCCCGCATCCGTGCGCAGATCTGCGGCAAGATCGAAGGTGGAAAGCTTTACCGCACCCGCTTTGGGTGGGCGCGCCGGCGCGGGGCCGGGCTCTTTTTCCGGGTCTTCGGGCGTGCTCAAAACGTCTCTCCTTCGGGCGCGATCAGCCCCGCGCGCTGCAACACCGCGTGTTTCGCCGCGGCGAGCTCTGCATCGGGCAGATCCGCGCGATTGAGCGCGATCAGCTCTTCGGTCACGGCCCGCGGCGGGGCAACATTGCGCGCGGGCACAGCCACGAACTGATCTTGCACGTCCCGCGGAAGGCTCAGAAAATCAACGAACGGCTGGCCCGCGCCAAAGCGCATGGACGCAAATTCCGAAACGTCATGGCTGACGACCTTCTGCCCCGGCAGCGCGGCGCAGATCCGCGCGAGCTGCGCGCGCAGCGGCATCTGGTCAAGCCCGGCGCGGAAGCTTTCCAGATCTTCGCAAAACGGCACAAGCTGATCCTTGCGCGCCTGATGCGCCCAGATGCTCTCGCCCCAGCTCGCCTGCGCGCGGGTGGAAAAATAGAGCGTCACCTCGACCGGCCAGTCAAACATCTCGAACGCGGCCAGAAGCGCGGATATGCTCTCGCCCGCAGCCGGATAAGGTGCCGCATCAAGCCCGAGCGGCATCGGCCCGAGCAGGTTTTCGGCACTGATGATCAGCCTGCGCTTGGGCCCGAGCGTGAGCCCGGACAAAAACGCCCGCATCGCCGCCGTGATCGCCTCGGCGCTCCGGGGATTGCGGGCAAAGCAATGCTCAAAAACGGCATGCGAGACCGCGCGCATGCGCCCGGGCAGCGCAAGGGCGGCGCGCGGCCAGATCAGCTCGCGGTTTTCGTGCAAAAAGGCCTGCGCCGAGGAGGTGGCGGTTTTATGAAAGCCAAGATGCAGAAACACCTGCATCATTCAACCTCCTCGGGCGGGTCGGCGATGATGCGCCCCGCCGAGAGGTCAACCGTGGGCACCACGGCGCGGGTGAAGGGCAGCAACAGCGTAGTCTTGCGCCCGGGCGCGTAGATTTCGAGAATGTCGCCGGCGCCGAAATTCTGCACCGCACGCACCTTGCCGATCACCGCGCCGCCGGTGTCGCGCACCTCAAGGCCGATGAGATCGGTGTGATAAAATTCATCATCGGGCAAGCTCGGCAACCGCGCGCGATCTGCCCAGAGCGTGACCCCCTTGAGCGCATCGGCCGCTTCTTTCGTCGCAACGCCCGAAAGCCGCGCGCCAAGCCCGCCGGTGACCGGCCGGGTCAGCGTGACGGAATAGCTCACCGCCCCGTCCTCGGTGAAGAGCGGGCCGTAAGCGGCAATGTCTTCGGGCTCGGTGCAAAAGCTTTTCAGCCGCACTTCGCCGCGCACGCCAAAGGCGCCGGCAATGGCCCCCACGCAGACACGATCCGGTTTCGACATCACCCCTCCAGATGCACAGGCCGGGCATCGCTGCCCGGCCTCCAAGTCATAGCGAAACGAGGTTCCTTGCGGAACTCATTCCTCGGCCGGAGCGGCAGCCTTGGCGGCTTTCTCTTCGGCGCGTTTCTTCGCCTTGTCGCCCGGCTCGGCTTTTTTCAGGTTCTTGCGCTCGGTTTTCGGCATCGCCCCGGCGGCTTCAAGGAAGCGGGCCACGCGGTCGGTCGGCTGGGCGCCTTGGCCGAGCCAGTATTGCACGCGCTCCATGTCCATTTTCACGCGGTCTTCGCTGTCTTTGGCGAGGAGCGGGTTATAGGTGCCCAGCTTCTCAAGGAAGCGGCCGTCGCGCGGCATGCGCGAGTCGGACGCGACGATCGCGTAATGGGGGCGCTTTTTCGAGCCGCCGCGGGCGAGACGGATTTTCATAGCCATTGTGTATCTCCTTCAGATGGCTGGGTGAGGGCCTTCGGCGGCCGTCATTTCTGGAAAGTCTCGTGATGCCGGATCACTTCCGAAATCACGAAGGTGAGGAATTTGCGGGCGAATTCCGGGTCAAGATCGGCTTCGCGGGCAAGCTGTTGCAGCCGTTCGATCTGTTGCGCCTCGCGCGCGGGGTCGGAGGGCGGCAGATCGTGCTCCGCCTTCAACTTGCCCACGGCTTGCGTCTGCTTGAACCGTTCGGCGAGCGTATAGACGAGGATCGCATCGAGCCGGTCGATCGAGGCGCGATGTTCGGCCAGAAGCTGCGCGGCGCGGGCGGCGGCATCGCTCATGCGAGATCCTCCGGTTTCGGATGGCGGTAGACAAGCGCCTCTTTTTCGCCCGGGAAGGGCGTGGCCGAGGCATCGAGCGTGGCGCCAAGCCGCTCGGCCAGCGCGATCGAACGGGCGTTGTCGGGCGCGATATAGCTCACCGCCGTGTCCCATTTCAGCGTGCGGTAGGCGTGGTCGATGGTGGCGCGGGCGGCCTCGGTCATCAGGCCACGGCCCTCATGCATTTCAGACCAGCAGGTCCAGCCGATTTCGTGCTCGGGCCAGTTGATCGGCGCCCAGGGGCCGGTCATGCCCAGCGCGGCATCGCTTTCCTTGGTGGTGATGACAAAGCTGCCCCAGCCGCGCATCACCCAATGGCCGATCACACCGGCCCAGGCGCGCCAGGCCTGCGCCTCGTCGATGCTCTCCGTGGCCCGCACAAAGCGGCCACGCTCGGAGAGCAGAAAATCGCACCACGCCGGAAAGTCCCGCGCCGCGGGGGCGCGGAGCACGAGACGCGCGGTCTCCAGAACCGGGGTGGGGGACAGTGCGACCATGTTACTTCTTCTTGCCGAGCCCAAGGCCCGAGAGGCCCGGCGGCAGCTTCACGCCGCCAAGGTTGCCCATGCCGGGCATGGCGCCGGGCAGGCCCTTCATCTGGCCAATGGCGCGGGTGGCCTCTTCCATCTTCGCGGGATCGAGATCATCCTTGCCCGGCAGGCCGCCGAACTTGCCCTGCATCGCGGCCATCGCCTGTTTCAGCATGCCGCCTTTCATGTTGCCGAGCTTCTTCATCGTGTCGGCCATCTGCCGGTGCATTTTCAGAAGCTTGTTCAGCTCGGAAACATCAACGCCCGAGCCCGCGGCGATGCGGCGCTTGCGGCTCGCCTGCAGCATCTCGGGGCGCGCGCGCTCCTGCTTCGTCATCGACTGGATCATGGCGATCTGGCGGCGGATGGTGCGGTCGTCAAAGCCCGCCTCCTCGGCCTGCTTTGCCATTTTGCCCATGCCGGGCATCATGCTCATCACGCCCTGCATGCCGCCCATCTTCATCATCTGCTCAAGCTGGGACTTCATGTCGTTCATGTTGAACAGGCCCTTCTGGAAGCGCTTGACCATGCGCTCCGCCTGTTCCTTCTCGAACACTTCCTGCGCCCGCTCGACGAGGGCAACAATGTCGCCCATGCCGAGGATGCGGCCCGCGATCCGCTCCGCCTCGAAGGTTTCGAGCGCATCCATCTTTTCGCCAAGGCCGACAAAGCGGATGGGCTTGCCGGTGGTGGCGCGCATCGACAGCGCCGCACCGCCGCGCCCGTCGCCATCCATCCGGGTGAGCACCACGCCGGTAACGCCGATCTTGTCGTCAAACTCCTGCGCCACCTCAACGGCAACCTGCCCGGTGAGGCCGTCGACCACAAGCAGCGTCTCGCGCGGCGAGACCGCATCGCGAACGTCCTGCACCTCGCGCATCAGCACATCGTCGATCTGCAGACGGCCCGCGGTGTCGAGCAGATAAACGTCATAGCCGCCCATCGCGGCCTGCGTCTTCGCGCGCTTGGCGATTTGCACCGCGCTCTCGCCCGCCACGATCGGCAGCGTATCAACGCCGATCTGCGTGCCGAGAATGGCAAGCTGCTCCATCGCCGCCGGGCGGTAAATGTCGAGCGATGCCATCAGCACGCGCTTTTTCTCGCGCTCTTTCAGGCGGCGCGCAAGCTTGGCGGTGGTGGTGGTCTTGCCGCCGCCCTGCAGGCCGACCATCAGGATCGGCGCGGGCGGGTTGTCGATTTTCAGCGTATCGGCCGGTTCTTCGCCCGACAGCATCGCCACGATTTCATCATGGACGATCTTCACCACCTGCTGGCCGGGGCTGATCGACTTTGTCACCTGCGCGCCGGTGGCCTTGGCCTCGACCCGCTTGACGAAATCGCGCACCACAGGCAGCGAGACATCGGCCTCCAGCAGCGCGGTGCGCACCTCGCGCATCGCGACCTTGACATCCTCGGCCGTCAGCGCGCCCTGTTTCGTCAGTCGCTCGAACACCCCGCCAAGGCGTTCGGAAAGAGACTCGAACATCGTGCCCTCCTGCGCCGCACACGCGGCCTGAAAAACGACAAGCGCACCAGTGGGCGCAACGCGCTGACTGGTGGCGATCCCTGCACATGCGGGGACCGGAGGCTTCGTCCTCCGGGAATCCGTGTTGGCTTAGGCGAAAAGCGCCCCCGAGTCAACGACGGCGCTCCCTTTTGCCCGGAATGCCCCCGCGCGACGCCGCACCGCCTTGCAGACGGGAACAAAATCGCGATGATGGCCGCGACTTCGTTCATGGGTGCACAAATGCGGCTGGAAAACTGGGATGAAATTCGCACCGCCTATCAGGTGGCGCGCGTCGGTACGGTTTCGGGCGCGGCGGAAGTTCTTGGCGTGCACCATGCCACCGTGATCCGCCATGTCGATGCGCTTGAGGCGCGGCTCGGCACCAAGCTCTTTCAACGCCATCCGCGCGGCTACACGCCGACCGAGGCCGGGGTGCAGCTTCTGGCTGTCGGGCAGGCCACCGAGGATCAGTTCGCGCAACTTGCCGCCCGGATCGCGGGCGCGGGCGAGGAGATGCGGGGCGAGCTGATCATCACCTCCCTGCCCGCGCTTGCCGGCCTCGTGATGCCCGCGATGTCGGAGTTGATGCGCGACCACCCCGCGCTGGTGCTGCGCTACATCACCGATCAGCGCGTGTTCCGGCTCGAATATGGCGAGGCGCATGTGGCGATCCGCGCCGGTGCCCGCCCGACCGAGCCGGACAATGTGGTGAGCCAACTCGGCATCAACCGCACCGCTCTTTATGGCTCGCCGGAATATCTGGCCCGCTTTGGCACGCCGAAGGGGATCTCTGATCTCGCCGGGCACCGCTTCATTGGCCCCGACAGCCGCGACAGCCGCGCGCCCTTCTTCCGTTGGCTGACACAGACGCAGCCTGCCGATGCGGTGGTGTTCATGACCAACGAGATCGCCTCGCAGGCGGCAGCCGTGCAGGCGGGGCTTGGTCTTGGCTTTCTGCCGATCTTGCAGGCGCGCTCGGACCCGCGGATCGTCGAGGTGATCGGCCCGCAGCCGGAATGGGACAGCCCGTTCTGGCTCGTCACCCATGTCGATCTGCATCGCACGCCAAAGGTGCAGGCCGCGCTCAAGGCCCTGCGCGCGGCGGCGGTGCGGCTCGATCACGCCGGCTGAGCGGCGGCGCTCAGGCCGCCGCCAGCTTTGAAGGATGGGTGGGGTGGGGCTTGATATATTCGCGGATCGCCGCGAAGGCCCATTGAATCCCGAGCCCCCCGAGGATCAACACGCTGTCTTGCGCAAAGCCCGCAGGATGGGAAGTTTTGATCGCCTGGCTCAGGATCGCGAGCACCGTTCCCAGCGCAAACACCTGAAGCCCCTGCTTGCCAAGCGTGCGGATCGGCTTGACCCAGCGTGAGGCGGCAAGCGTCGGCACGCCCCACGGCAGCGAAAGCACATAGGCGAGCGCCATGAAGTGCAGCAGCCGCGGCCCCGAAACATAGGTCTTGTCGAATTCGACAAGGAAGAACGGCACGCCCCATTGCCGCATCACCCAGATCGCATGGCCAAGGCCTTCCATCATCCCGGGGGATTGCACCCAGATCGCCGAGAAGATCAGCCACGCGACCGAAGGCCAGATCAACCACGGTGTCACGGGCACGAACCGTTGCCCCCCGCGCAGCGCGAGCCCGGTGAGAATGCCGAGGCAAAACAGGAGTTGCCAGGCAAAGGGGTTGAAGAACCAGCCGCCGTCGAACGGGTAATTGGGCGGATCGAGGCGGGTGAGCCCGGTCAGCACCCAAAACCCGAAGGTGAAGGCCAAAAGCCCCTTGGGCGAGCGCTGCCCGAGCCGGATCAGGAAGGGGGCGCCAAGCAAGATCACCGCATACATCGGCAGGATGTTCACATAGCCGAGCTGATGGCCAAGCGTGGCAATGCCGATCAGAAAGGCGAGCGGCTTGTCGTTGAGCGGGCCGAAGGCGTTGTGATGCAACATCTCCTCGCCGCCAAACCAGAGCGCGGCAGAGGCGGCAATGGCAATGGCCCAGACCGCAGTGAGGATATGGACCATGTAAAGCAGCCAGGCCCGGCCCCAGATCTTGCGGATGCCGGGCCAGTTCAGCCCGTCTTTCAGCTTCGGCCCATAGGCGAGCGCCGCGGCGCAGCCCGACATGAACACGAAGCCCTCGGCGGCGTCGGAATGGCCAAAATTGCGCGAGGTGAAATTTTCGTAGATCGTGCCGGGCACGTGGTTGATGTAGATCATCACGAGGCTGAGGCCCCGGAAGAAATCAAGGCGTGGATCGCGCGCGCCGGGCGGAAGGCCGCCGGGCTGCGGAGCGGAACGGAAATCAAACATTCTGAACGGCCATACCCTTGGCTGGCGCGGCCACCTTGGCCGACTGGCGCGGTTCCTGAGCCTCGGAACGCTCTGCGTCAAGCGCCCAACGGTCAAGGATGACATCGTGAAGCACCACCACCGCGGGTTTGGCATATTCGCTCGGCACGCCCATCAGCCGCGAGCGCGAGGGCCGTGAGGACCACGCGAGGATCACCGGCGCAAGCACCATCGGCAGGCCCACCGGCACCAGCCACAGAAACAGGCCCGGCGCGAAGGTCCAGGTCGCCATCAGGCCGACGAGGCCGATGGTGACGATCCAGTGCGAGGCGGCAAAGGCGTCCTTGAGGCTCAGCGTGCCATCACCCCGGTTGTTGGTGGGCCAGCCGCCGTCCCGGCCCAGCAGCACCTGCATCACCGAGCGGGTGGAATAAAGCAGCAGCACCGGCGCGGTGATCGAGGAAAGGAGCAATTCCGCCAGCGTCGACACAAAGGCAATCACCGGACCACCGAAGGCCTTGGCCTCCCCCGTGATCGCGGCCCGGGCCGCAATCAGGATTTTGGGCAGCAGCAGAAGCCCGAAGATACCGATGGCAAGACCGATCGCCTTGGAGGCCTCTGACGGCGGGAAATAAGGGATCGGCCAATCCGGGATCGGGAAGTAATCCGGCGGCGGGGCCATTAGCGGCGCGGCGATCGAGGCCAGGATGAAGCCGAGCCAGAACAGCGGCGAAATATAGGCCATGATGCCCTGCGCAAACACAAAGCGCGACCATGGCTTGAGCCCCGGCGCGCCGATGATGCGCGAATGCTGCAGGTTGCCCTGACACCAGCGCCGGTCGCGCTTGGCGTGATCGACGAGGTTCTCCGGGCCTTCCTCATAGCTGCCGCCAAGGTCGTCATCGAGCCGCACGATCCAGCCCGCCCGCGCGAGCATCGCCGCCTCAACGTAATCATGGCTCATCACATGGCCGCCAAACGGCGGCTTGCCGCGCAGGGGCGGCAGGCCACAGCTTTCGGCAAAGGCACGCACGCGCACAATCGCATTATGGCCCCAGAACGGCCCGGTGCAGCCCTGCATCATCGCAAGGCCGCGCGCAAAGACCGGCGAGAAGAAGGAGGCCGAAAACTGCATCGCCCGGCCAAAGCGCGAGCGCGCGCGGATCACTTTCGGCAGCGTTTGCAACAGACCGAGCCGCGGCTCCGCCTCGATCCGGCGGATCATCTGCAAGATCGTCTCGCCTTCCATCAGACTGTCGGCATCGAGGATCAGCGCATACTCATAAGCGCCGCCCGAACGGGTGATGAAATCCTCGATATTGCCCGCTTTCTTGCCGGTGTTCTGCTCACGGCGGCGGTAGAAAAACCGCCCGACGCCATTTCGTTCGGCCACAAGCTGCGCAAAGACCTGCTTTTCGCGCGCCGCAATCATGTCGTTGCGGGTGTCGGACAGAACCGCAAAATGCACCTCTGCCGGGTCTTTCATGGCCGCGAGAGAGGCATCCATCGCCGCGATCCGGGCAAAGGTCACCATCGGATCTTCGTTGTAGACCGGCACCAGAACCACGGTGCGGCCCTTGATCGGCGCTTTCGGGTCATAGGCCGGGGGGCGGGCGCGCGAGGTCAGCCCGATCAGCGCCTGCACCGCGCCCCAGGCGAGCCAGAGCGTGGAGATCAGGATCAACACGGCGCGCGTGACATCGAGCGTGTCGATTCCGTCGGCGGCGCCGAACTGCAAAAACAGCACGAAGGCGCCGCCCCCGGCACAGAGGCTCAGTGCCACGGCAAAAGCGCGCAGCGCGAAGAGCCCTGCGCGCGAGAGGGCCGAGGGGGCCATCGGATTAGTGGCCGGTGCCGGGCGTGGGCGCGGCGGGCGGCAGCATCCCGGCAAGGAGACGCCGCACAAGGCCGCGGTCGTGCTCGATCACCTGATGCGGCATCGCGAGCGGCGCGACGGGCAGGGCACAGGGGCCGGCGATCAGCTCGTCGGGGGAAAGGTTGACGCGGGACGCGAGTTCAGACGCGAGCGCAGCGGGGGGGAGAGTATGCGCGGTCATGCGTGGATCCATTGGTAAAGCCAGGTTTCAGTCAGCTTACGACCATAACCCGCGATATGGGCAGCGAGTTCCACGGTGTCACCCCCAGTCGGGCGCACATCGAGGACAAGTCTCCAGATACCATCGGTTTGGTTACGAGAAAGTACCTTGGTCACAATCTCGCCATTCATCGCGCTGGCAACGATGGTCAGATCATCGGCGGCATCATGCGGCAGGGCATCCATCAGCCCGCCGACGAAGTCGATCACGAATTTGCGGGTGCCGTTGGTGTTCTCCACCCCGGAAACACCGCCCTCGCCCGCGCGCGTCTCTTTGACATGGGCGCGCTCGTCGGCCGGGTCGAACGGAATGTCGCCCCAGCGCAGCCGATAGGAGAACTCCCGGCTTTCGCCCGCCTGCGCGGGTGTGTCGGGAATCCAGAAGGCAACGATATTGTCGTTCACCTCGAGATCGGAGGGGATCTCGACCAGCCGGATGATGCCCTTGCCCCAATCCCCCATCGGTTCGACCACGCAGGAGGGGCGTTTTTCGTAATGCGCCGCATCATCCTGATAATGGTCAAATTCGCGGTCACGCTGATAAAGCCCGAAGGATTTCGGCGCGGTTTCCGAGAAATAGGAGGAGGCGAGCCGCGGCGGATTGGCCAGCGCACGCCAGAGCACATCGCCATCGGCGCGCGTGATGCCAAGCCCGTCGCTGTCATGCACATTCGGGCGGTAGTCATCAAAGGCGGCGCGGTTGCGCTCGGCAAAGAGGAACATCGAGGTGAGCGGCGCAATGCCAAGCTGCTCGACATCGGCACGGAAAAAGAGCCGCGCCGTCACATCCATCACCGTCTCGAAGCCCGGCGTGATGACAAACCGGTAAGCGCCGGTGAGCGAGGCGCTTTCAAGCGCGGCCCAGACGGTGATCGTTTCCGAGCCCGATTCGGGGCGCTGCACCCAGAACTTGGTAAAGCGCGGAAATTCCTCGGCAACCGAAAGCCCGGTATTGACCGCAAGGCCCCGCGCCGAGAGCCCATAGGCCGAATTGCGGCCCAGCGCGCGGAAATAGGAGGCGCCCTGAAACGCGACAAGCTCGTCAAAGAGGTCGGGGCGGTTGAGCGGCGCGTGCAGGCGGAACCCGGCCACGCCCGGCAGCGGAATGTGTTCCGGCACCTTGTCGCGGCTTTCGCGCTCGTAGATGAAATCGTCGGTGCCGAATTCCATCGGCTGCGCCATGCCGTTCTCGACCTGATAGAGCAGCACCGGCTCCTTGAAGAGCCAGCCCATGTGGAAGGCATGGAGCAGGAAATGGCTGTTTTCGACATCGGAGAACCGGGCGCGCTCCGGGTCGAAGCGGATCAACCGGTAAAGGTCATAGGTGAGCTTCGACAGGAAGCTGTCCGGCAGCGTGGCGGGGGCATCGGGGCCCGCGGCGGCCAGCGCGCGCATCGTGTCGGTCAGGGTTTCGAAGCTGAACGGCTGTTGCACAACGGCGGGCGGCGCCTCGGGCGCAGGCATGTCTGCGGGCGGCGCGGCAATCTCTTGCGCGTTCAGGCGCGCCGGGACCAGGCCCGCCCCGGCCAGCACCGCAGCCGAAGACAACGACGCCAGAAGCTGACGGCGGCTCAGGGAGAGAGGGAGGTCGGAACGGCGGGAGGACATGGTTTTCGTTCAAACTCATATAGTTCTAAAGGCCACCTAAAGGTCGCCCAACTGCTGTTTCTATAGTCACAGCGCTTAAAAACTGGCAAGAGAGATTGCGTCACACCCCTGTCAAATGGGCCGGCATGTGCCCGTTTCGGCGCAAAGTTGCGCAACCCCGGGCGAAGCTGTCATGAAGTTGCTCATTGCGCACAGTGGAGCGCCTTTCCGCGCTGGAAAACAAGGCCTTCCGCAAAGATTGGCCAAGCGGATTTCCGCCGGTGCCGGGGTGGCGCCGGGGCTGCGGGCCGGGTGAGTCGCGGCCTTGCGGCGCGGGGGGCTTGCGCATGCGGCCGGTCTGGGCGATGGCCGCGCGGAAGGGCGCCGGTTGCGCCCGGTAACCAGTGGGAGGCGCCATGACGCTTTTGCTCATCCATACCGGCGGCACCATCGGCATGGCGCCCGGCCCGGAGGGCCTGCGCCCCGAACCCGGCCTTGTTGAAGCGGCAATCGCCGCGCGCCTGCCCAGGGGCGTCGCGCTCAGGGCGCATCTCTTTGCGCCGCTGAAAGACAGCGCCGATATCGGCCCGACAGACTGGAACCGCATGCTCGATCAGATCGAGGCCGCCCCGGCCATGCCCACGCTGATCACTCATGGCACCGACACGATGGCCTTTACCGGTGCGGCGCTGTCGCAGGCGCTGGCAGGCCAGCCGCGCCGGGTTGTTCTGTGTGGCTCGATGCAGCCGCTCGGGCAAGGCGGCGATGCCGAGCGCAACCTCGACCTTGCGCTCACCGCTGCGCAGGCCCCCGGCGCGGGGGTGGATCTTGCCTTCAACGGGCGCCTTCTGCCCGCCGCGGGGCTGGTGAAGCACCACAGCCATGCCGCCGACGCTTTTCGCAGCCAGCCGCAAGAGGCCTTCCCTGCCCCCGCGCGGCGCCGCTTTGACCCGGCACGGCGGCTCGCGGTGCTGACCCTTTCGCCGGGCCTGCCCGCCCCGGCGCTTGCCGCGGTGCTCGCGCAGCTCGACGGGGCCGTTTTGCGGGTGTTTGGCGCGGGCACGGTGATGGCCGACAGCGCCGTGCTCGACGCCCTGAAAGAGGCCCTTGCCGCAGGCAAACGCTTGCGCGCGGTGAGCCAGTGCGAGGCGGGCGGGCTGGCACCCGGCGCCTATGCGGCGGGGGCCGCGCTCTGGGCCGCGGGCGTTGAAAACGGTGGGCAGGAAACCCCGGAAGCCGCGCTCGCAAGGCTTTGGCTTTGCACTTGAAAAGGGCCCCTCGCGGGGCCCCGGTCATCCCTTCAAATGCAGCTCACTGCGCCGGCGGCGCCACCAAAGCGGCCGCCAGCGCTTCGACCGAGGCGCCAGAGCCTTCGGCCACCGCGGTCAGGCTTTCGCTCGGGTCCGCGACGGTAAAGCCCGCGGCGGTGAGTTTTGCCGCAAGCCCGGCGCCATCGGTGCCAAAGATCGGCGCCACGTCCGTCACCGAGCCCTGCATCACTTTCATCGCCAAGGCAAATTGCGGCGGGCCCGAGCGGCCTCCCCCCGAGGGGATCGCAAAGGGCACGGCAACGGCGAGCGACACCGCCAGGCCAATCCACATCGGCGCGCGCTTGAGATAATTGGCGATCGAGCGCCAGTTCTTCCAGGCATGGAGCACGAAGGGCGCGATCAGCACCATCGAAAGAACCTCGTGCATTTCGTGGAAGCTCGCTTGCCCCACATGGAAGAACAGCGCGACGCCCGAGACGAGCGAGACAAGGAAAAGGCCGGTAATGAAGGGGGTGGCGTAACGGCTAAGAACAGCGTTCATGGCATGTCTTTCTAAGGTTTGTGACGGAGCATAGGCCCCGCTTGGGAAGGTTCCTTCACCAAACGGGGCGCTCCCCCAACTCCGTCGCCGCGGGACAAAAATTTCTTTATTGCCCGGTGTGTTGCGCACCCGCCATGCGGCGGCCCCGAGCGCGCCTCAAGCCTCTGCGGCGCTTTGAAGCAGCCGCAGGCAGACATCGGTTGCCTGCGCCATGTCCTGCACCGAGATCCATTCGAGCGGCCCGTGAATGTCTTGCATGCCGGTGAAAATGTTCGGGCAGGGCACCCCCATCTCGGTCAGGCGCGAGCCATCGGTGCCGCCCCGGATCGGCACGGAGAGGGGCGTGATTCCGGCGGCGCGGCAGGCCTCGCGGGCAAGCTCGACCGGGGTCATGTCCTTCTCGATCCAGTAGCGCATGTTGCGGTATTGCGGCTTGATCGTGCAGGTGATGGTCGCGCGCGGCTCGATCGCGGCAACGGCGGCGCAGACCTGCTGCAAAAGCGCGCCGCGCGCGGCAAGGCCCTCCAGCTCGAAATCGCGCAGGATGATGGAAAACTCGACCTCCGCCGCCGTGCCCGCGATGTTGGTGATGTGCCAGAAACCGTCGCGGCCCTCGACCGCCTCGGGCGTCTGCGTGGCCTGCGGCAGCATCTCGATGATCTTTGCGGCCAGATGCAGCGCATTGACCATCTTGCCCTTCGCGGTGCCGGGGTGGGTGGAAACGCCCACCACCTTCACCTTCGCGCCATCGGCCGAGAAGCTCTCATATTCGATCTCGCCCACCGCGCCGCCATCGAGCGTATAGGCGAAATCGGCGCCGAGGTCTTTGGGCAGGCGGGCCTCAACGCCGCGGCCAATCTCTTCGTCCGGGGTGAATGCAAGGCGCAGTTTTCCGTGCGCAATGGTGGGGTTGGCAATCAGATGCTCGGCGAGTGTCATCAGAATCGCCACGCCCGCCTTGTCATCCGCGCCCAAAAGCGTGGCGCCCGAGGCGGTGATCAGATCATGGCCCAGCTTCTCGCCCAGATAGGGGTTGTGCGCGGGTGAATTCACCAGCCCCGGCGCCTCCGGGTAGGTGATCTCGCCGCCATCATAACCGCGGATCACCCGCGGCTTCACGCCGGTCGCATTATAGGCGGGGGCCGTGTCCATATGCGCGAGCATGCCGATCACCGGACCCTTGGCGGTGGCCGGAACGGTGGCGAGCACGGCGCCATATTCGGTGATTTGCACCTCTTCGGCGCCGATCTGGCGCAACTCCTGCGCGAGAATATTCGCAAGGTCGAGCTGGATCGCGGTGCTGGGCGCGGTCAGGCTTTCCTCGTCGCTTTGCGTGTCAACGGCACAATAGCGGATCAGGCGCTCTTCGAGGCGGGGGCAAAAATCGGTCATGTGAGGCTCCTTTGGCGCAAATGGGCGCCCCTGCCCCGGCAGTGTCAAGCCTTGCCCGAGCGCTTCGGGGCAGCTAAATCAGCCCTCCAGCCCGGAGGAACGCATGGACACCGCCACCCGCATTGCCCGCACCATCGCCACCGAAATCAACGCCACGCCCGCGCAGGTCAGCGCCGCCGTGGGGCTTCTGGACGAAGGCGCAACGGTGCCCTTTGTCGCGCGCTACCGCAAGGAAGCGACCGGGGGGCTTGATGACACGCAACTGCGCAAGCTTGCGGAACGGCTCGATTATCTGCGCGAGCGCGAGGCGCGGCGCGCGGCGATCATCACCTCGATCACCGATCAGGGGAAGATGACGGACGATTTGGCGAAAGCTTTGGTGGCCGCCGAAACCAAGGCCGAGCTTGAAGATCTTTACCTGCCCTACAAGCCCAAGCGCCGCACCAAGGCGATGATCGCGCGCGAAAACGGCCTTGCCGGGCTGGTCGACGCGATTCTCGCTGACCGCAGGGCCGTGCCGGAGGCGCTGGCGGAGGGATATCTCGGCGAAGCCGTGCCAACGGTGAAAGAGGCGCTCACCGGGGCGCGCGAGATCGTGGCCGAGAGCCTTGTCGAGAACGCGCCGCTGCTCGGGAGCTTGCGCGATTTCCTTGCCCGGGAAGCGTATCTGAGCGCCAAGCTGGTCGAGGGCCAGCAGGAGAAGGGCGCGAAATTCTCGGACTATTTCGACCACCGTGAGCGTTGGGCCGATGTGCCGAGCCACCGCGCGCTCGCCATGCTGCGCGGCGCGAATGAGGGCGTGCTGACGCTCGACATCGCGCCCGATGACGAGGGCAAGGCGCGCGCCGAGGCGATGGTGGCCGCCGTGCTGGAGGCCCGCACGGCCACGCCGGGCGATACCTGGCTGCGCGCCTGTGCGGGCTGGACCTGGCGGGTGAAGCTGAGCCTGTCCATGATGCTCGACCTTCTGGGCGAGATGCGCGCACGCGCGCAGGAAGAAGCGATCCGCGTTTTTGCTCGCAATCTCAAGGATCTGCTTCTGGCCGCCCCGGCGGGCGCAAAGGCGACCCTGGGCCTTGATCCGGGCATCCGCACCGGCGTGAAAGCCGCCGTGGTCGATGCCACGGGCAAGCTTTTGGCCACGGATACGCTCTACCCCTTCCCGCCCAAAAGCGACATGCGCGGCGCGCAGGCGGCGCTTTTGCGGCTGATCACGGCGCATCGGGTGGAGCTTATTGCCATCGGCAATGGCACCGCGAGCCGCGAGACCGAGCGGATGGTGGCGGAAACGCTGAAAATGCTCCCCGCCAGCGTCAAGGCGCCGGTGAAAGTGGTGGTCTCCGAGGCCGGCGCCTCGGTCTATTCCGCCTCTGAACTCGCCGCGCGCGAGTTTCCCGAACTGGACGTTTCTTTGCGCGGCGCGGTTTCGATCGCGCGGCGGCTGCAAGATCCGCTTGCCGAACTGGTGAAGATCGAGCCCAAATCCATCGGCGTTGGCCAATATCAGCATGATGTTGACCAGTCCAAGCTTGGCCGCGCACTTGAGGGCGTGGTGGAAGATGCGGTGAACGCGGTGGGGGTTGATCTCAACACCGCCTCAGCGCCGCTTCTTGCCCATGTCTCGGGGCTCGGGCCGGGCCTCGCGGAGGCGGTGGTCGCGCATCGCGACACGAATGGCGCCTTCAAGAGCCGCAAGGAGCTTCTCAAGGTCTCCCGCCTCGGGCCGCGGGCGTTTGAGCAATGCGCGGGCTTTTTGCGCATCACCGATGGCGCCGAGCCGCTTGATGCCTCCTCCGTCCACCCCGAGGCCTATGATGTCGCCCGCGCCATCGTGAAGGCCTGCGGGCGCGACATTCGCAGCCTGATGGGCGACAGCGCAGCGCTGAACCGGCTGAAAGCGCAGGATTTTGTCACCGAAAAATTCGGCCTGCCCACGGTGCGCGACATCTTGAGCGAACTCGAAAAACCCGGCCGCGACCCGCGCCCGAGCTTTGTCACCGCGGCCTTTGCCGAGGGGGTCGAAGACATCAAGGATCTGCGCCCCGGCATGCAGCTTGAAGGCACGGTGACGAATGTCGCCGCCTTTGGCGCCTTTGTCGATATTGGCGTGCACCAGGACGGGCTCGTCCATATCAGCCAGTTGGCCGACCGCTTCGTGAAAGATCCGCATGAGGTGGTGAAGGCGGGCGATGTGGTGAAGGTGCGCGTGACCGAGGTTGATGTGCCGCGCAAGCGCATCGGGCTCACCATGCGCAAGGATGGGGGCAGCTCGGCGCGCGAGGACCGCGCCGCCCGCGGGCCCGAGAACGCAAAGGGGCCCAAGGGCAAGGCGCCGATGCAGGCCGGCCCCAAGGGGGGCGAGAGCACCGGCGCGCTTGGCGCCGCCCTTCTCGATGCCATGAAGCGGCGCTGAGCAGCCCCGCAAATTCCCTGCACCTGCCGCGCTTTGGCCGCAAAGCGCGGCGAGGCTGGGGCAATGGCTGAAAACGGCCCGCCCGCATGGAGAACCCAAATGCACAAGCTGTTCCGCCTTCTGGCGCGCCTGCGCCCGACCGAAGACGCCAAATTTGCCGCGCGCCTTTCAGCGCTGTGCAGCGCGCCGCAGAGCGGCTCCGCGCATGGGCATATTTCGCCCTTCCGGGCGGCCCGCGCCTGAGCCTCAGAAATCGACCTCGACGCCCGGCAGATTGAGCATCCGCACCAGATCGCGCAATTCCTGACGCGCCGCGACATTGGAGATGTTGAGGTTCTCCACGCCGAGATCGCGCAGATCCAGAAGCGTCATGCCGCGCGGGAAAAGCTCGCGGAAGATCACCCGCTCTGAAAACCCGGGCGCAACGCGAAAGCCGATCCGCTTGGAGAGCTGGTCGAGCGCCTCGCCCACCTTGCGCTTGTTATGCGCTTGCTGCGCCCCCATGCGGTTGCGCAACACGATCCAGTCGATCGGTTTCAGCCCCGCGCGCGCGCGCAATTGCCGCGCCGACCACACCATTTCGGAATAGATCGAAGGGCCGGTCACTTTTGAGGTTTCCGGGTCGATGCGGGCGAGCAGGTCGAAATCGATGAAGCTGTCGTTGAGCGGCGTGATCAGCGTATCGGCGAGCGAATGCGCGACCTGGCTCAGCCGCGTATGCGAGCCGGGGCAGTCGATCACCACGAAATCGCAGATCGGGTCGAGTTCGGCCACCGCAGTGGAAAGCCGGTGGTCATAGGGGTTTTCGCCGGGGGCAAGGGCTGCCGGATCGGCCTCGGGCAGCTCGCGGTATTCCGGGCTCGGCAGGTCAAGCCCTTCGCGCGCCACGAAGGCGAGCCGGTTCTCGACATAGCGCCCAAAGCTGCGCTGGCGCAGATCCAGATCAAGCGCGCCGACCCGGTGCCCCATGCGCACAAGCGCCGTGGCCAGATGCATGCTGGTGGTGGATTTCCCCGACCCACCCTTCTCATTGCCGACAACGATGATATGCGCCACTTCAGCACCCCGTTTTTCGGCCCCGACGGGCCCGACGTTTATAGGACGCTCCCGCTATCGGGGAAAGAGGCGCGGCGCAAGGGGGCTGCGAGATGCGCGTTCTGCGCGCCTCTCGCGGCCAACCGGCAGATTTCCGCCCGGCTCGACCGGCCCCTTCACCTCTGCAAAGTGCCTGCAAAACACCCTTTTCTGCCCCGCGACCGGCTGCGCCAAGGCATGCAGCACAAATCCCCTGTATTTGTATGAAATTTTTGCCCAGTCATTAACATCGGGTTAACCTTGAAATGGTCTCTTGGCACTATCGGACAAGAAGCCTTTGTCGGCCCCCCCGGCAAAGACGGCGGAGGTCTCGGATGACGATTGAACTGGTGAGTGCACAGCTTGGCCGTGGGGCCCCCCTTCCCGCCGCCCCCCTTCCCGGCCCCGCCGCGGAGCCCGCGCCGGGGTTCTCGTTTGATGGCGATGGCCGCATCCTTGCGGCCGATGCAGCGCTCTGTGCCCGGCTCGGCCATACCCCTGAACAGGTGCTGTCTGAGCCGCTGTGCTCGCTCTTTGACGCCGCAGATCACCCCGCCCTCACGGCATGGCTCACCTCGGATGCGACCGAGGCCACTCTGTCTCTGGCGGCCTCCGCGCGGCGCTTGCCTTCCGCAACCGGCACGCTGCAGCTGATGCTGCTGCGGCTCGGCCCCGGGCTCGCGGGGCGCGGCCTGCTGGTGGAAAGCCCGCCCGCCGGCAGCGCGGCGCGCGCGCAAGACCCGCTCTCGGTGCTGATCGAGAGCGCCGATCTCGGCTTTTGGCAGTGGAACGTGCAGACGGGCGAATCGATCCTGAGCGAGCGCTGGGCGGAGATACTCGGCTACCAGCTGAGCGATCTCGCCCCGATCGACGTGGAACGCTGGGCGGGGCTGTGGCATCCGGAAGACCTGCGCCGGGCCCGCGCCGAGCTCGAACGCCATTTTGCCGGCGAAAGTGACTGGTACGAGATCGAGGCGCGGCTGCGCCACAAATCCGGCCGCTGGGTCTGGGTGCGCGATCTTGGCCGGGTTCGGACCTGGACCGCGGATGGCCGCCCCGAATGGATGTCTGGCATCCACCGCGACATCGACGCGTGGAAACGGCGCGAATCGCGGCTGCTGCAATCGCAAGATCTGCTCGAGCGCGCCGGCATGCTGGCCGGCCTCGGCGGTTGGGAAGTTGATCTGCGCAGTGGCGAGCTGTTCTGGTCGGACGAGACCTGCCGCATTCATGGGGTTGCGCCGGGCTATACGCCGACGATGGAAGGGGCGATCGCCTTTTACGCGCCCGAAGGTCAGCCGCTGATCCGCGCCGCGATCGCGCGCGGCATCGAACACGGCATGCCCTGGGATATTGAACTGCCAATCCTGCGCCCCGATGGCGAGCGTGTCTGGGTGCGCGCGGTGGGCGAGGCGGCCTTCGAGGATGGCAAGCCCGTGCGGCTGAGCGGCGCCTTCCAGAATATTTCCGACCGCAAGGAAACCGAGCACCAGCTGGCCGAGGCCGCGGCAGTGGCGCAGCGCGCGCGCGACCGGCTCAACACGCTTGCCGACAATGTGCCTGGCGCATTGTTCGAGCACCGCCAGCATGTCAATGGCGAGGTCGACCTGCCCTATTTCAGCGCCCGCCTGCCCGAGCTTCTGGGCGTGACGCGCGAGGAAATCCTTGCCGATGGCACCGCCGCGGCCAAACACATCCACCCCGAGGATGCCGAAATGCTGGGGCGGGCCATCGCGGAATCTCGCGCGCAGATGCGCCCGCTCGAGATCCGGTATCGCCTCAATCATCCGCGCCGCGGTCTGCGCTGGATGAGCCTCGATTCCATGCCATGCCACGCCCCCGACGGCTCGGTGACATGGCACGGCAGCGTGTTCGACGTGACCGAGGAAAGCGAGACCGTCGAGGCCTTGCGTGTTGCCCATGAGCGGCTCAACACCATCGCCGAGAACGTGCCCGGGGCGCTGTTCGAATACCGCCGCGAAGTCGACGGGCGCACGTGGTTTCCCTATTTCACCCAGAAATTGCCTGACCTGCTCGGGATCGCGCCGGAGGATTTCGGCCGCGACCCGGAACGCTCCTTTGGCAATGTGCCCGCCGAAGACCGGCAAAAGATTGTGGCGCGTTTCGCTGCTTCGCGCGAAACCCTGACGCTGGTGGAGTTTCGCACCCGGGTCGGCCTTGAGGCCAGCGATCAGCGCTGGCTGCATGTCTGGGCCGCCCCCGTCGCCCGGCCCGACGGGGCGCTCACCTGGTTTGGCATGGCGCTCGACATCTCCGACCGCGTTGCCGTCGAGGCGCAGGCCGAAGCCGCCGCGGAAGAGCTCCGCCTTGCCCATACCCGGCTCAACTCGATCACCGACATTGCGCCGGTGGGGCTTTTTGAATTTCGCCGCTACCCGGACGGGCGCACCGAATACCCCTATGCCAGCGCCCGCTTCAAGGAACTCCTCGGCGTCGGCCATCTTGAATTCACCGGCGTCGGCACCGCAATGAGCGACCGTGTTGTGCCGGAAGACCGGGCGAAGATGAACGTTCTGACCGCCGAAAGCGCGCGCAAACTGATCCCCTGGCGGATGCGGTTCCGCTTCCTGCATCCGCAGCGCGGGCTGATCTGGCTCAGCGCCTCCTCACAGCCGGTGCGCCAGAACGACGGCACGATCGTCTGGACCGGGGGGCTGCACGATGTCACGGCCGATGTCGCGCGCGAGACCGAGCTGGAGCGCGCCTATGGGCTGGCGGAACGGATGCGCGCGCGCAACGAGCATCTGGCGCTGCACGACGGGCTCACCGGCCTGCCAAACCGGCGCTATTTCGACCGCCGTCTCGAAGAGCGGATGCAGGCCGCCCGTGCGGGCACGCTGGCGCGCGACTGCGCCCTGATCCAGATCGACATCGACCACTTCAAGCATATCAACGACACGCTCGGTCACGAGGCGGGCGACCGCGCGCTGTGCCGGGTGGCGGAAGTGCTCGAAACCTGCCTCGGCCCGGACGATTTCGCGGCCCGGCTTGGCGGCGACGAATTCTCCGTGTTGCTGGCGCCCGGGCGCAGCCGCACCGAAGCCGAAGCGATTGCCACGCAGATGCGTGCGGCCCTGCGCGCGCCGTTCCACTATCGCGGCACGCAAAGCCGGATCAGCGCGAGTTTCGGCATTGTCTGCGTGCCCGATGTGACCGGGCTCACCGAGGAGTTGCAGGTCAGCGTCGATGCCGCGCTGTATCGCGCCAAGGCGGCGGGCCGCGACCGGATCGAGGTGGTCTCGGGCAATCTGACGCGGCGGCTGCATGACAACCGCACACTGGTGATGGATCTGCAGGAAGCGCTGGAGAGCGAAGCTTTCGAGCCGCGCTTTGTGCCGCAGATCTTTACCCGGACGGGCGCGCTTGCGGGGATTGAGGCGCAGTTGCGTTGGCGCCATCCGAAGCGCGGGTTGCTGCCGCCCCATGTGTTCCTGCCTTTGGCGGAACAGGTGCAGATCTTGCCCGAACTCGAGCGCATCCTGATTAACAAGAGCGAGACGGTGCTTGCCGGGCTGCGCGCACAGGGGCTTGTGGTGCCAAAGATCGGCTTTGATCTCGACACCGATCACCTCCCCCATCCCGAACTGCTCGCGCCTTGGCGCGACCGCGATTTCGGCACGACACAGGTTGCGGTGCAGTTGCGCGGCCCGTTGCGGCTTGATGCGGCGATGGGGCAAGGCCGCGCGCAACTGCGTCAGCTCAAAGAAGCGGGCATCGCCATCGAAATCGCCGGATTTGGGGCCGGGCCAACGGCGTTGCTCGAATTGATGGAGTTGCGCCCCGCGGCCCTGAAAATTGCTCCGGCGCTTGTCGCTCAGCTCAATCGCGGTTCCGAGAACGACACGCTTGTGCGCGCGGTGATCAACCTTGCCGGCGCCCTTGGCTGCATGACGATTGGCGAGGGGGTCGAGACCGAGGCAGAGGCCAGGGCGCTGCGCGCGCTTGGCTGCGACGTGATCCAAGGCACGGCCTGTGCGGCCCCGCTTGATGCCGCCCAGCTTGCCGATTACATTGCACAGCTGCCGCCGTTTCCGGCCCTTCTCCCAGACTCCGGGGATCACTTTCTGGCCCGCTGACAGCGGCGCTTGCAGATCACGCAGATGTGCCGTCCATAAGCGCCGCTTTGGGCGCAAAAACCGACGCAGTCCTTGCCATATCGCGGGCGATACGCCAGTTTCTGCGCGATTTGAGCGACCCCGGACCCGCGGAGGACAGGATTTCATGCATGAAGACGCAATTGCCCGCAGCTATCGGCGCTGGGCGCCTATCTATGACAAGACTTTCGGCAAGATCACCCATGCCGGGCGCCACCGCGCCGCGCATGAGGTGAACACGACAGGCGGCAAGGTGCTTGAGGTGGGCGTGGGCACCGGCCTCGCGCTGGCGCTTTATCAGCCGCATGTGGAGGTGACGGGGATCGACCTTTCCCCCGAAATGCTGGCGCAGGCAAAGGCCCGCGCCGATCGCGAGGGGCTCGCGAATGTGCAGGGGCTGCATATCATGGATGCCCGCCATCTCACCTTTGCCGATGCGAGCTTTGATCATGTCGTGGCGCTGCATATCATGTCGGTGGTGCCCGAGCCGGAGCGCGTGATGGCGGAAATGGCGCGGGTCTGCCGCCCCGGCGGCACGGTGCTGATCACCAACCATTTCGCGCAGCAGTCAGGAATTTGGGGCTATGCCGCAAAAGCCGCGGCGCCGCTCGCCGACGCGCTTGGCTGGCATTCCGATTTCGAGCGTGATCAGGTGATGGCCGAGCCGCGGCTGGAACTGATCGAGGAACACCGGCTGCCGCCGCTTGGTCTGATGACCTATTTGCGGTTCCGCCGCCGTTGACCACCTCCGGGGCGCCTGAACGCGCCCCGGCTCTCCGCCTCCGCAGCGCCGCCTCAGCCGCGCCGCGACTCCGCGTAGATGAAGCCCGAAACCGGATAGGGGCGGCCAAGGTTGCCCGGCTCGCTCATCACCCGCACAAGGCTCCAGTCATTCTTTTTCGACACGTCGATGACGGTCATCCCGAACGAAAGCTGGTTGCGGCGCCAGTTCGCATGGTCAATGCGGATCTCGCGCTCGGAGATCACCTCGGACACCACGGCAACATGGCCAAGCGGCAGTTTGCGGGTGGCAGAGAAGGCCATCACGGCGCCGACTTTCGGCGCATGGCTGCGCTCGTAGCGACCATCGGCCTGCGACCACCAGGTGCGGGCATTGCCGCGCAAATCGACCCCGGAGGCGTTGCGCGCAAACGGCACGCACCAGACGCGTTGGCCGCGGGCCCGCAGTTCGTGCGCCACCGAGACGGCAAAGGCCTTGCGATCAGGGTCAATCTGCGTCGTGTCGTCTTGCGGGCTGGCGAAGCGCATCTGCCCTTCGGCGTCGCGCCCGACGCAGGCCGAAAGGCTGGCGGCAAGGCTGATTGCAAGCACAAGTTTAAGGGCACGCGCGCCCAGAGTGGAAAGCGTCGTCATCGGTTCCAGTTGAGTCTGTTGAACACTGCTCGTTATTGACCGTTCGTTTACCGTCCTCGCCGAATTCCGAAAACCCCCCGGATGCGCGCACCCCGGCAGACCGGCGGAAACTCGCCGCTTCAGGGGTTACGCACCTGTTGCAGAGGGAACCCGGTCAGACCGTGTGCAGATAAAGCGCGTAATCGACATCGGCGATCCAGCGCGCCACGCGGTCGAGCTCGGCTGCCTTGATCGCGGTGAAGGTGCGGTGCATGTCTGCCCCGAGCGCATCGCGCAGAAACGCCGAGCCTTGCGCCGCTGCAATCGCCTCTCGCCAATCACGCGGAATCGCCGCCGCTTCCGCACTCTCGTCGGCATAGCCGTTGCCAGTGGTCTCCGGGCCGGGGTCGATACGGTTTTTGAGCCCGTGGCGAATGCCCGCCAGCACCGTCGCCGCCACCAGATAGGGGTTGGCATCCACCCCCGCGGGCCGGTGCTCGATGCGCCGCGCCGCCAGCGGGCTGACGGGAATGCGCAGCGCCACAGAGCGGTTGTTCACCCCCCAGTTCGGCGAGACGGGCGCGTAGCTCTGCCCCACGAACCGACGCCACGAATTGCCGTGCGGCGCGAAGACCAGCATCGATTCGGCCATCGTCGCGCGCAGGCCCCCCAGCGCATGCCGCAACGGGTCGTTCCAGGTGCCTTCCTGCGCTTCGGCAAAGATGTTGCGCCCGGAGGCATCGCAAAGGCTGACGTGGAAATGCATGCCGGAGCCGGCATATTTCTCGACCGGTTTGGCCATGAAGCAGGCCACCACCCCATGCCGGCGCGCCTGCAACCGCACGATTCGCTTAAGCCGCACAAGGTCATCGGCGGCCTGCATCACATCCTTGCGGTAATCGAGGGTGAGTTCATATTGCCCCGGCGCATATTCGGAAATCACCGTTTCGGCGCGAATCCCCATCGCCTCGGCCGCGCGGTAAATATCCGAGAACAGCGGCTCCATCCCGTGCAGATGATCAACCGAATAGACCTCGGTCCAGTCGGAGCGTCGCCCGTCGAGCACCGCGGCGGCCGGGCGCACGCCCTGCGCGGTATCGGGATCAAGGAGGAAGAATTCAAGCTCGAAGGCGCCCGCGGGGGAAAGCCCCTCCGCCGCCATCGCCGCCACTTGCCGGGCAAGCGCATGGCGCGGGTCGGAGCGCATCTCGCTGCCATCGAGATGATACATGCTCATCAGCACTTCGCCGCGCGCGGGCTGCGTGCCATGCAGCGCCTTCAGGCTCCCCGGCACCGGCCAGGCGCGCAGATCGCCATCGCCCTGATCCCAGATCAGCCCGGTCTCGTGCACATCCTCGCCCACGATATCGAGGCCGAGAATCGAAATCGGAAAATGCCGCCCGCCGGTATAGATCCCCATCAGCTCATGACGGCGGATGATCTTGCCGCGGCCAATGCCATTGGCATCGTGCAAAACGATGTCGATGGCCTCGATCTCGGGATGGGCGGCCAGAAAGGCCTCGGCTTCTTCTGGCAGGGCACCGTTGGGGGCTGGCATGATCTCGGCTTCGCTGAGGCAGGCGCAGGGCCTGCGGGATCGCGCCAGATCATCACGCAGTGGCGGCAAAGGCAACCGGTCGCAGGCCGCCAATCCGGGCAGTGTTATCGCAAACTGACAAGGCCCGGGCAGAGCCCGGGCCTTGTCTTGTCCGCCCCCGCTGGCGCCGGCTCAGTGCACGCGCGCCATCACCTCGAAATGGTGGGAGTTGATCAGCAGATGGACCCCGATCGAGGCGAAATAGCCCAGCGCGATCGCCCAGGTCCATTTCAGGTGCCCCGAGAAGGTGTAGAGCCCGCGGGCCTGCCCCATCAGCGCCACGCCCGCTGCCGAACCGATCGACAGGAGCGAGCCGCCGACGCCGCAGGTGAGCGTGATCGTCAGCCAATCGCCATGGCTCATCTGCGGGTCCATCGTCAGCACCGCAAACATCAGCGGGATGTTGTCGACCACTGCCGAGAGCGCGCCGAGGATCATGTTGGCAGGCGTCGGGCCGAGGCCCTCGTAGAGCGTGGTGGAGAGCATGTCGAGATAGCCCAGCACGCCCAGCCCGCCTACGGCGAAGATGATGCCGAAGAAGAACAAAAGCGTATCCCATTCGACGCGCTCGAACTGCTTGAAGCTGTCGAGCACCAGCTCTTCCCGTTGCAGCCGCTTGCCCTTGCGGGTGAGGAAATAGGTGAAGATCTGCATGTAGCCGAGCCCCATCATCATCCCCATTGCCGGCGGCAGATGCAGGAAGTTCTTGAAGCTGATCGCGGTGATGATGGTCGCGGCAAAGAGCCAGACCACGACCGCGCCGCCCGGCTTCATGCGGGCATTGTCGGTGGTGGGGGGCGGCACGTCATGCGGCACGGCAAAGGACATGATCAGCGCCGGCAGGCCCCAGTTCACCAGCGAGGGCAGCAGCAGCACGAAGAACTCGAAAAACTCGATCACGCCCTTTTGCCAGACCATCAGCGTGGTGATGTCGCCAAAGGGGGTGAAGGCGCCCCCGGCATTGGCGGCAACCACAATGTTGACGCAGCCCGCGGTGACGAATTTCATCGAGGTCCGCCCCACGGCAACAACGACGGCGCCCATCACGAGCGCGGTGGTCAGGTTGTCGAGCACGCCGGAGAGGAAAAAGGCCAGGATGCCGGTCAGCCAGAACAGCTTGCGATAGCTCAGCCCGATGCCGACAAGCTTGGCACGCAGCGCATCGAACACGCGCCGCTCTTCCATCGTGTTGACGTAAGTGATCGCCACCAGCAGGAACAGGAACAGCTCGCCATATTCCTCGACGATGAACGTGGCATGTTCATGCGCCACATCCGACATGTCGTTCATTGCATAGGCGATGCCGATCAGCGTCCAGATCAGCCCCGCCGCCAGCATCACCGGCTTGGATTTCCGCATATGGGTGGATTCTTCGAAAATCACCAGCACATAGGCGCCGAGAAAGATCAGGACTGACAGGATGCCAAAAAAGCTCCCGGTCAGATTGAGTTCGTGCATCTGTTCGCTCTCCAAACTGCTCCGCCCATCGAGGACCAGCCCGGAAGCGCTTTGCGCCCCTGAAGATCGTCCCGTAAGGCACACGGCCACGTGGGATCTGTGCGGCCGGGCCGCTGCCGGGTTTAGCCGGTCACTCACGTTTGCGCAAACTCTATCGACCTGAGAGACGCGCACAAGCGCAACGGCGGCCCCGATTTCGCACCGGATGCAAACGCCGTTCCAAGCCCGGCTGTCAGGGCCGCCGAGGGGCCGCCAAGGGGCGCCGCCGCCCGGACAGCGCCTAGGCCCGCTGCGCCTCTATCCGGCGCAGCGAACGTGGCCGATGCCCTTGCGGGCAACCTCGTCGAGCGCCTCGGGATAGCCCGCATCCGCATAGCGGATCACGCCGAGCGCCGTGTCATTGCTCAGCGCGCGGCGCAGCCGGTCCTCGGCGCTGGCACTGCCCTCAGCGACAATCGTTACCCCCGCCGAGGTCATGTAGCCCGCATAACCGCCCCCGCCCGAATGCACGGTGACAAGATCGGCGCCCGAGGCGCAGAGCGTCATCGCATCAAGGAGCGGCCAGTCCGCGATCGCATCGGAGCCATCGCGCATGTTCTCGGTCATGATATTGGGATGCGCCATCCCCCCGGCGTCGAGATGGTCGCGCGAAAAGGCCACCGGCCCGGCAAGCTTGCCTTCCGCCACCATCCGGTTCACCGCCAGCGCGAGGTCGGTGCGCGCGCCATGGCCGAGCCAGGCAATGCGCGCGGGCAGCCCCTCAAACGGCACATTCTCGCGCGCGAGCCGGATCCAGTTCGTCACGATCCGGTCATCGGGGAACATCGCGAGCACCAGATCGTCGATGCGGCGGATGTCCTCCTCCTCGCCCGAAAGCGCCATCCAGCGGAACGGGCCGATGGCACGGGCAAAGAGCGGGCGCAAATAGGCCTCGGTGAAGATCGGAATGTCGAAAGCGTTCGCCACCCCGCCCTGCTGCGCCTGCGTGCGGATCAGGTTGCCGTTGTCAAACACTTCGGCGCCGCGGCTCTGGAAAGCCAGCATCGCCTGCACATGCTGCGCAATCGAGGCCCGCCCGGCCTCGATCAGCTCTTCGGGGTTTTGCGCCCGCAGCCGTTGCACGCGCGCAAGGTCATAGCCCGCAGGGATGTAGCCATAAACGAGATCATGCGCCGAGGTCTGGTCGGTGACGATATCGGGGGTGATGCCGCGCCGCGCGATCTCGGGGTAGATCTCGGCAGCATTGCCGATCAGCGCCACCGAGAGCGCCTTGCCCTCGGCGCGGGCGGCGTCGATCATCGCCAGCGCGCTCTCCAGATCGGGCGCGATCGCATCGAGAAAACCGATTTCGCGGCGCATCTCGGCGCGCGCGGGATCAACCTCGACACACAGGATCGCCGCCCCCGCCATGCGCCCGGCCAGCGGCTGCGAGCCGCCCATGCCGCCCAGCCCGGCCGTCAGGATGAACCGCCCCGCGAGGGTGCCGCCAAAGCGGCGCTCGGCAATGCGCATGAAGATCTCGTAGGTGCCCTGAATCACGCCCTGCGAGCCGATGTATTGCCACGCCCCGGCGGTGAGCCCCCCCCAGCAGATCAGCCCCTTGCGCTCAAGCTCGTAAAAGACCTCGGCCTTCGCCCATTGCCCCACGATGTTGCAATTGGCCATGATCACCATCGGCGCGCCCGGATGGGTCTTGAGCAGCCCCACCGGCTTGCCGGACTGGATGATCAGCGTTTCATCTTCCTCGATCTCGGTGAGGCTCTTGACGATGGCCTGATGGGCGGGCCAGCTCCGCGCCGCCTTGCCAAGCGCGGCATAAACCACGAGCCGCTCGGGCGCCTCACCCACCGAGAGCACGTTTTCAAGAAGCCGCAACAGCCCCTCGGCGCGCCAGGTCCGCGCCCGCAGCTCCGGGCCGCCGGGGATCGGAAAATCGGGGTGGCGCGGGTTGGCTTTAGGCATTGGTCTTCTCCAGAGCATAGGGCGCGAGGGCGATCCCCATCGCCTTCTCGCAGGGTGGGTAAACGGCGGGATCGAGCACCCCCGCCCCCAGCGGCAGCAGCGTCTTGGGCACATGGAGCACATGCACGCGCATGCCCTCGCGCAGCTCGCCCACCGAAAGCGGCTCCGCCGCGGTCGAAAGCGTGGTGATCACATCGGGGAAAGAGGCGATCCGGTTGCCCTCGGCATCATCAATCGCCATGTATTCGTTCATCACATGCAGCGTGATCGCGCGCGCGCCGTCCCCCACAGTCACCGTGCCGATGTCGAACGCCTCGTTGGTGTAACGCACCTCTTTGCGGGTGATCACGCCCTCGGCCAAAAGCCGCCCGCCGGTTTTTTCAACAATCGCATCAAGGATCGCGGCAGGCCCCTTCGGCGCGGCGGCAAGGATCGCATGGCCCAGATCAAGCGCCATCGAGATGCCGCCAAGCGCCGCATTTTTTGCCACATAGGCGGCGGGGAGCGGGTTGCGGGCAGAAGCGATGAACCCGCCCGACATATCCGAGGCCGTGCGCAGGATCGGCGAGACTTTCGCCGTGGCGCCGCGGGTCACCAGCTCGATATAGCGCCCCTCGGCGCGGTTGCCGCCCACTGCGGTCTGGATCATCGGCTCGGGGCTGCCCGCCATGCCAATCGAGCCCATGTCGCCGGTTGGATGGGCGCGAATATCGCCCACGGCATCAACCACCTTGCAGCCGAGCGCCGCAGCCGGAAGCCAGCCGTTCAGCGTTGAGCTTTTGCCATTTTGCCCGACCATGAGCCCGGCCACCGGAGTGCCAAGCGCCTCGTTGAGAAGCTGCACCGCCTTGACGTAATCGCCGCCGCGCATCTCCCATGCCGTGGTCGAGGCGGGCGCCCCGATCGCGGCTGCCGTCGCCACCCAATCATCGGGGGAAAGCTCGTCGATCGAGACAAGCTCGGGGCGGCCCATGCCAAGCGCGGTGCGGCCCAGCATGCGGCCATGATCGGCCCAGCCGCCGCCACCCGCCGCATAGACGGACCCGCCGCGCACAGCGGGTTCGATATCGGCTTCGGTCAGGATGCGTTTCATGCGGGATCTCCTTCGGTTGCCGCGTCGAAGGCAAGCACGGCCTCGGCCATCACTTCTGCCCCCAAGGCGATATCTGCGGTTTCCGCCCATTCCTCGGGGCAGTGCGAGCGGCCCTCGCGGCAGGGCACAAACAGCATCGCGGCGGGCGCGATCCGGGCCAGAAAGGCCGCATCATGGCCCGCGCCCGAGGCCATGTGCAGCGCGCGCGCGCCACAGGCCTTGGCCGCCGCCTCCAGCCGGGCAATCAGCTCCGGGTCCATCGGCGTTGGCAGATTGTCCGAGAGCACCCGGCTTTGCGCTGCGATCCCGGCAGGGAGGGCGGCAAGCGCGGTCTCGAGCCAGACGAGAAACGCCTCCATCTGCCCGCGCGCAACCGCCCGCGCATCAATCAAAAGCCGCGCCGTGCCCGGCACCACATTCGCCGCGCCCGGGGTGATCGCGAACTCGCCCACCGTGGCGGTGAAATGCACGCCCTTCGCGGCCTCAGCGCGGGCCTTCGCATCAATCGCCTGCACCAGTCCCGCCGCCGCCACCAGCGCATCGGCGCGCAAATGCATCGGCGCCGTGCCCGCATGATCGGGCCGCCCCGTCAGGAGGATCTCGATCCGGGTGATGCCGGCGATTGCGGTGACAAGCCCGATATCGAGCCCGCCGCTTTCGAGCACCGGCCCCTGTTCGATATGCAGCTCGAAAAAGGCGCAGATGTCGTCGCGCTTGGACTCCCGCTCCGGGTCTCCGCCCACCGCGCGCAAAGCCTCGGCAAGGCTGCGCCCGTCATGGGTGAGGGTGAGCCAATCCGGCGGGCGCACCCCGGCCATCGCCCGCGAGCCGATGCAGGAAACGCCAAAGACCGAGACCTCTTCGGCCAGAAAATCGGCGATGCACAGATCATGGCGCAGCGTGAGGCCGCGCTCTTCCAGCATCCGCGCCACTTCGAGCGCCACGACCACCCCCGCAACACCGTCAAAGCGGCCGCCATCGGGCACGGTGTCGGAATGGCTGCCAAGGCAGATCGTGCCCCCCCCCGCGCGCCCCTTGCGGGTGCCAAGCAGGTTGCCGCCCGCATCCGTGGTCACCTGCAGCCCCGCCGCGGCGAAGCGCGCGGCGAGCCATGCCCGGCCCGCATCGAAACGCGGCGAGAAGGCGCGCCGGGTCCAGGGCCGGTCGGGGTCGGTGATCGCCGCAAGCGAAGCCAGATCGGCGGCGATGCGCTCGGCATTGACGCGCAGGTTTCTCATGCGTGCACCGGCGCGCGCAGCCCGAGCGGGCGGGCGGGTCGCACAAAGCGCCCGGTGCCCGGCGCCGCCACCGTGGCGCCGTCAAACACCTGCGCGCCGCGCAGCCAGGTGGCCGCAACGGTCCAGGGCAGCACCATCCCGTGATAGGGCGACCAGCCCGCCACGGAGACCCGGCTCGCCGTCGCATCATAGCGTTTCTCGACCGGTTCGAGCACCGTCAGATCGGCGTCGCGCCCGAGGGCAATGCCGCCCTTGGCAGGATCAAGGCGGAAGTGGCGGGCGGGGTTTTCCGCCATCAGCCGCGCCGCCCAGACCGGCGAGATCCCGCGCGCGAGCGCCCCTTTCAAAAACAGCGGCACCATCACCTCCAGCCCCGGCACGCCAGAAGCGTTTTTCAGCATTTCCGGGTGGGTCTTGCGGTCCTCCGACCAGCTCACATGGTCGGTCGAGACCATCGAGACATTGCCCGCCGCCACATGGCGCCAGAGCTTTTCCACCTCGGCGCGCGGGCGCACCGGCGGGTTGATCTTGGCCTTGCCGCCAAGCCGCGCCACGTCGTTTTCCTCGTCGAGCGTGAGGTAATGGATGCAGGCCTCGATGGTGGCGTGATGGCCCTCGGCGCGGTAGCGCGCGGCGATCTCGTAGCCGCGGCCAAGCGAGCAATGCACCACATGCGCCGGGCAGCCCGTGGCCGCGCCGGTCTCGTAAATCTGCAACAGCGCGAGGATCTCGGTCATCGGCGGGCGCGAGAGCCCATGCGCGCGCCAGTCGGTGATCCCGGAGGCTTCGACCGCGGCGATGGCATCGCGCACAAAGGCATCGTCTTCATTGTGCACGCCCGCGGCCAGGCCGGTTTTTGCCACCTCGGCAAAGCAGGCCATGAGCAGCGCGGGCGGAATGCGCGGAAAGCGCTTCGGATCGGTGCCGAAGGTCGAGAACTTGTAGCCGCAGACCCCGGCCTCGGCCTGCTCGGCGATGCGGGCGGGGCCGTCTTGCGGGTCGATGGTGCCGTAAAGCGCCACATCGACGCGCGCCTCCGCCTCGGCCTGCGCGGCCTTCAGGCGCACCGCCTCTGCCGAGCACACAAGATTGCCCTCGTCATAGGGCATGTCGACGATCGTGGTGACGCCACCGGCCGCTGCGGCGGCGGTTGAGGCAGCAAAGCCCTCCGCGCCCTTTTGTGAGAGCGAATGCACCTGCGCATCCACCGCGCCGGGCAGGATCATAGCGGCGCCAAGCGCATGGCGCTCGCGGGCCGCGGGTGGGGCGCCCTCGCCGATCAGCGCCACGCGGCCATCGCGCACGGCGACAAAGCCGCCCTCGACTTCACGGTCGCACAGGATCACACGCCCGGACAGGACGAGATCAAAATCGGACATCGGATCACCTCATCGTGGTCGAATCTGCCCGGCCCGCCGTGCGGACCAGAGTTCGAGCTTCTGGAAAGCTTCGTAAATCAGGATCGCGAGCAGCCCGACGATCAGCCCGCCCTGCACCACAAAGGCGGGGTTGGCCGAGAGCAGCCCGGCGATGATCACCTCGCCCAGCGTTTTCGCGGCGACGGTGGAGCCAATCGTGGCGGTGGCAAGCGAGATCACCGCGGTGAGCCGCACACCGGCAAGGATCACCGGCGCGGCAAGCGGCAGCTCCACCTGCCAAAGCCGCTGGCGCCGGGTCAGCCCCATGCCGCGCGCCGCCTCGATCACCGAGGGCGGGAGGGTGGAAAGCGCGGTCAGCGTGTTCTCGAACACCGGCAGCAAGCCGTAGAGAAAGAGCGCAACGAGCGTCGGCCCGGCGCCAAAGCCCATCGCGGGGACGGCGAGCGCCAGCACCGCCACCGGCGGAAAGGTCTGCCCGACCGAGGCGATGGTGCGCGCAAGCGGCAGAAATTCGCGCCCCGCAGGCCGGGTCACCAGCACGCCCCCCGCCACCGCAACGAGGGTAGAGGCGGCAACGGCAAGCGCGACAAGCCCCAGATGCGACAGCGTGAGCTGCAACAGGCTCGTTTGCAGATAGATCGGCGGCGCATTGTTGTGGGTGAGCGGCACAAAGAGCGGCGCAAAGCGCTCGGGCACGGCCAGAAGCGCGCACAGGAGTGCCGCCGCCGCCAGCAGGAAGAGCCGCCCGACCATCACACCCGCCCCCCCTCGGCGCGGGCTTGCAGCGCCGCCAGCGTGACAACGCCGCCCCCGGCAACCGGCAGCGCTGTGCGGCCCTGCCAGAGGCAGAGCGCAAGCGCCTCGCGCAGCGTGGTCTCGGGGGCGATCTCGGGGCCCGGCGCCGTGCCCGCCTCGCGCAGATCGGCCACAGAGGTGAGCGACAAGAGCCGGAACGGGCGCTCGGCACTGCCCACCAGCGCCTCCACAAAGGGGGTGGCGGGGGCGGTCAGGATCTCGGCGGGGGGCGCGTATTGCAAGAGCCGCCCCTTGTCCATCACCGCGATCCGGTCGCCAAGCGTGATCGCCTCTTCCATGTCATGGGTGACGATCACCAGCGTGGTTCCAAGCTGGCGCTGGATCGCGCGCAGGTCGGTTTGCGCCCGCGCCCGGATCACCGGATCAAGCGCGCCAAAGGGCTCATCCATCAAAAGCAGTTCGGGCCGCGCCGCGAGCGCCCGCGCCACGCCCACGCGCTGTTGCTGCCCGCCCGAAAGCGCATGCGGCAGCCGGTCCCGGTAGAGCGCGGGATCAAGATCAAAAAGGTGCATCAACTCGTCGATCCGCGCGCCGATCTCCGCCTCGCGCCAGCCTAAAAGCCGCGGCACGGTGGCGATGTTCTCGCCCACGGTGCGGTGCGGAAAGAGCCCGTGGCCCTGAATCGCATAGCCGATCCGGCGGCGCAGCAGGTGCGGCGCGAGCGTGGCGGCATCGGTATCGCCGATCCAGACCCGGCCCGCCGAGGGCTCGACAAGGCGGTTGATCATCCGCAGCAGCGTTGTCTTGCCCGAGCCCGAGGTGCCGACGAGCGCGCCGATCTGCCCGGTTTCCACCGTCAGGCTGACATCGTCGACAACGGTCACGTCGTGGTAGCGTTTGCTCAGATGGTCGAGGCGGATCATGGCGTGCTCCGTTCGGGATCTCGCCGCGACAGCGCCTCGACGATCAGATCAAGGCCGATGCCCGCGACAAGGGCAAGGAAGATGGTGGGCAGGGCGCCGAGCAAGATCAGATCCATCGCGGTCTGGTTCAGCCCCTGAAAGACAAAGCTGCCAAAGCCGCCGCCGCCGATCAGCCCGGCAATCACCGCAAGGCCGATGTTTTGCACCAGCACGATGCGCACCGCGGCCAGCACCACCGGCAGCGCAAGCGGCAGCTCGACGCGGGCCAGCACCTGCGCGGGGGTCATGCCGATGCCGAGCGCGGCATCACGCACCGCGGGCGACACCGCGGACAGCCCGACCCATGTGTTCGAGACCACGGGCAAAAGCGCGTAGAGAAAAAGCGCCATCAGCGCGGGGAACGGGCCGATCCCCGCCACGCCAAGTTCGGCCGCCCCCGGCACATGCGTGGCAATCCAGCCAAAGAGCGGGATCATGATGCCGAAAAGCGCGAGCGAGGGGATTGTTTGCAGCATGTTCAACAGGCCGAGCACGGGCTTGCGCAGCGGCGCCAGCATGAAAATGGCAATCCCCGTCGGCAGGCCCACGACAAAGGCCATCGCCAGCGAGCCGAAGGAGAGCAAAAGGTGCTGCCACAGGCTGCGCGAGAACATCTCTGCCCGCGCCGCATATTCGATCATCACCGAGGTGTGGTCGAGCCAGCCGGAGCCAAGCAGCCCGGCCACCGCGATCACCGCGCCCAAAAGCAGCGCCGCGCGCAGCTTCAGGCTCGGGCGCAGCCGGGCCAGCGCATCGGTCGCCATCAGCCCGAAGGCGAGCAGCAAAAGCCAGAACCCCGCGGCAGGAGAAACCCGCGCCATGCGGTTGCCCGCGGGCATCAGGGCATCGGCGGCGAGGCCCAGCGCAAGCAGGCTCAGGCACAGCCCGGCAAGCGCCAGAGAGAGCCGCAAGATCAGGCCGCGCCGGGCATCGAGCCCGATCAGAAGCGGCAGCACAAGGGCGAGCGCCAGCGCCCATCCCGGCGCGCCGGGCAGCGCCGCGACCAGCTCGAGCCCGGTGCCCGGCACGATCCGGTTCGGCTTGAGCTGCACCAGCGGCAGCCACAGCCCCGCCGCGCCGGCAAGCGCGAAGAGCAGGCCCGGGGCACTCAGCTCTGATCGGGTGGGCAGGGCAAGGCGCATCGTTCACCAGCGGTTGAAAGGGGGCGGTCCGCCAGGCGCGGCAGACCGCAATAAGGGGGGCGTGAGGGCGCCCCCCGATGGCTCACAGACTCAGTTCAGAAAGCCGTGGGTCGCCAGGTAGTCACGCGCCACCGCATCGGCAGGCTCGCCGCCCACCTGAATGCGGCCATTGAGCTCTTGCAGGGTCGTCAGATCGAGCCCGGCAAAGATCGGCGCCAGCACATCGGCGATCTGCGGATAGGCCTCCAGCACCTCTTCGCGCACGATCGGCGCGGGCTGGTAGACCGGCTGAACCGATTTGTCGTCCTCCATCACCTTCAGCCCGACCGAGGCGATCGCGCCATCGGTGCCATAGACCATCGCGGCGTTGACGCCCGAGGTCTGGCTCGCCGCCGCCGCGATCGTGGCCGCGGTATCGCCGCCCGAAAGCTGGACGATCTGGTCCGGGCTCAGCTTGAACCCGTAGGTGGTCTGAAACGCCGGAAGCGCGGCGGGCGCGGTGACAAATTCGGTCGAGGCGGCAAGCTTGATGGTGCCCCCTTCGGCGATGAACTTGCCCAGATCCGACATTGTGGCAAGCCCGTTCGGCTCGGTCACATCGGTGCGCACCGCAATTGCCCAGGTGTTGTTGGCGGGCGCGGCGGGCAGCCAGACGATCTTGTTCGCGGCGAGATCGAGTTCGGCGGCGCGGGCAGCCCCCTTGGCGGCATCTTTCCAGACGTCGCTGTCGGCCTCATTGAAGAAGAAGGCCGCGTTGCCGGTGTATTCGGGGTAGATGTCGATCTGGCCCGAGGTGATCGCATCGCGCAGGATCGGCGTGCCGCCCAGTTGCAGCTTGTTCTCGACCGGCAGACCGGCATGTTCGAGCGCGAGATAGATCACATTGCCCAGAAGCCCGCCCTCGGTGTCGATTTTCGAGGAAACGGTGATCGGGTCGGCCAGCGCGGGAAGCCCCGCAAGGGCAAGCGCCGCGGCGGCGGCAAAGGTTTTGGTGGGGGTCATGTCCGGTCTCCTGTTGGAAGGGTTGGCGCGGGGGTCATCAGGTTGGTTGATCCAACGTCTTGAGGTCGTCTGATCTGTCGTCACCGCTTGGCAACGGTGCGGCCTCCGCCGCGACAAAAAGCGGAAGATCCGCCGCGGTCTCGGGCAGGAAGGCGCATCCCGAGAGCAGCGTTTGCAGCGTGCTCTGCGCATCAAGCGTGGCGCGCAAGGCCGAGAGCGGCGCGCCAAGCGGCACGTCACCCTCGAACGGGGCAAGATGCTGGCGCACCAGCGCCGTCATCTGCGCGGCAAGCCCCGCCGTCGGCACGATACCACGTTGCGCCACCGCCTGCACCGAAACCGCGGCAATGACGGTGAGCACCCAGCCCAGCGCCTCCGCCTGCTCGGCGAGCCGCTCGGCGGTGAGCGGCAGCAGCAAGGCCTCGTCCTCAAGCCCGGCCGCAAGCGTCAGCGCAAAGGGGGCCACCGGTGCCGCCGCCGCCGCAATGCGGGCATTTTGCTCGGCCACCAGCTTCATCAGCGGGCCATACCCGGTTGCCGCAACCCCCGGCGGCACAAGGTTGACCGGAAGCCCCGGAAGCTGGCCCCCCGTCAGCATCAGGCAATGATTGGCAAGGTTGCGCGAAAGCTGCGCAAGCGCGCCCTGCAGCGCGCCAAGGCGCAGCGCGATCACCCCGTGATGGCTCGCGCCTGAGGTGAGCACCCGCCCCTCATGATCCAGCGCGGGATTGTCATCCACCTGCGCGCTGGCCAGATGCAGCGCCTCTGCGGCCTCTTGCGCCGCAATCAGGCACGGTGCCAGCACCTGCACCAGAAACCGGCCCGAAAGCGCGTCATGCACGCTTGCGCGCGCGGGCCATTCGGCCTGCAGCGCCGTGGCCTCGCCCAGAAAGCGCGCAAGCTCGCGCTCCATCGGCATCAGGCTTTGCGCCGCCGCCGCCCAGACCGTCCGGTCAAGCCCCCAGGCAAGCGCCGTCACCGGCGCCTGCGCCAGCGCAAGCCGGATCCGGTCGCGCGCGGCAAACACCGCCGCCGCAGCCGCCGCGAGCCCGTAACTGTTGGAGGCAACCGCCGCGAGCCCCTCGCGCGGGGCCATCTGGTAGGGGCTCAGCCCCACCGCGGCAAATGCCTCGGCTGCGGGCATCTCGCGCCCCTGCCACACCACATCGCCCGCGCCGCCCATCACCGCGGCAAGCTGGCCCAGCTGGCCCAGATCTCCGCAGCCCACAGAGCCGCGCCGATGCATGCGCGGCAGAATATCCTGCGCGATCATCCGCACCAGAAACCGGGCAAAATCCTCGGTCACGCCAACCCGACCGCTGGCGATCGTGTTGAGCCGGAGCAGCAGCGCCAGACGGGCAACCCCGACCGGGACCGGCTCCCCCACCGCCACCGCATGCGCGAATCCAAGCCCCTGATTGAAGGCCGCCATCTCCGCGCCGGCATGGCTCTTGTGCTTCATCGCGCCAACGCCGGTGGTCATGCCGTAGATCGGTTGCCCCCCCTCAGCCGCCCGCTCCAGCGCCGCGCGGCCTTGCCGCACCGCCGCCCAGGCAGAGGCGCTCAGATCCACCCGCACCGGAGCGGCCAGAACCGCCCGCATCAGCCCCAGCGAGAGCGGCGTTGCATCAAGAAGGATTTGCGGCGGAGCCAGAGGGATCGTCATCGCGGGTCTTTGGTGGGTGGGGTCAGTTCCGTGACGATAGGCAATTGCATCGAGCGCGAACATATGTCTTTTTCTGCACACCCGATGCAGTGGCACTGGCGGAAAAATGCGCAGTTCGAGTCTCATCCTTGCAGAGGCGGCGTTACGGCTGGGCAGCATCCGACTGGCCGCGCGCGAGACGCGCCAGCCCGCCTCCACCTGCAGCCTCGCGCTGCGGCGGCTTGAGGAGGCGCTTGCGGTCACGCTGGCGCGGCGCAATACCGATGGTCTGGCGCTGACACTTGAGGGGCGGCGGGCGCTGCCCCTGCTGGGGCGGCTCGCGGCGGGGCTGCGGGCGCTGCATGCCCACCCCGGCCCCACCGTGCCCGAACGCGCGCTTGCGCTCGAAACGCTGTTTCGCACCGCCGAGGCGCTGCGCCGCGGCTCGATCCGCAGCGCGGCGCGCGCGCTCGGCCTTGGTCAGCCGCAACTCTCCCGGCAGGTTGCGATGGTCGAGGCGGTGCTCGGCGTCTCGCTTGCCCTGCGCGACGATGCCGGGCTGACCGCCAGCGCCGCGGGGCAAACCTTTGAAACCCGCGTCAGCGCGCTTGAGGCAGACTGGCAGGCGTTGCGCAACCCCGGTCGCGCCCCCGCCCCGGCACGCCGCCTGCGCCCCGTCAGCCTGGGCTCGGTGATCCCCGCCACGCCCGACGGCGCCCTTTCCCAGATGCTCGGCGGGTTGATCCGGCGCCTGCGCGAGGGCCACGCCCTGCCCTTCAGCCTTGTCTCGACCCTCGCCGAAGATCTGCTCAGCGGGCTCGACAGTGGCCGGTTCGACTGTGTGTTCCTCGATGCACGGCTGGATGACCGCTATTACAATCAGGTCGAATTGCAGCGCTCTCCGGTGGCACTTTGCGGCCTGCCCGCCACCTCTGCGCCGGGCGATGCGATGCCGGACCGCGCCAAGCTGCGCGCGCTTTTGGAAAGCCACCCGCTCGTGCTGCAATCACGCCGCAGCGGGTTGCGCCAGCGCGCCGAGGCATTTTGGGAAGCGCAACTGGGGGCAGACTGGCGCAGCGCGGCGCAGATCGTGGAAATCGACTCGCTGCCGATCATCGTCAATGTGCTGGTGGCGGGGGGCTATCTGAGCGTGCTGCCGCAACATGTGGCGCAAGATTTCTTTTCCGACCGCCACATCCTTTTGCCGCCCCGCTACGACCAGCGGCTGATGCTGACATGGCGCAACACCGGAAAGCCGCGCCGGATCGTGGCGTTGATCGCACAGGAATTGCAAAACGCGGCAGCGCCGGACTGCACAGCGCAAGAGTGAGCGGCGCGGGCCGGATCAGCTCGTGCGCCCGGCCTGCATCCGCTCGATATAGGCGCGCAATTCCTCGGCCTCGTGGCGCGCATCGCGCAGCCCGTCCATCGCGGCGCGCAACTCTGCCTCGCTCTGGTTGAGCTGATTGACAAGCTCCGCCTCGCGCCCGTTGGCATAGGCTATCGCCTGATCGCGCAGTTCCTCCGCCTCATGCAGCGCCTGCGCCATCTGCTCAAGCTCGCCCATGTCGGCGGCGCTCACCCGGGTCAGCCGATGAATGAGCCAAGACGCGAACCAGCCCAGACAAAAGGCGAGGAACAGGATGATCGCCGTGGCGATGACAAATTCGGTTCTGTTCATGCCGGTCTCCTCAGTCTTGCGCGGGGCCAAGCCCTGCGGGGCGCGGTTTCGGACGCCCGGGCGCCTCTGCGCCGGGCAGAACGGGGATGCCGGGCGCGGCCTCGACGGGGGCGGCCTCGGCGGGCGGCGTCTGGGTGGGCGGCGTCTGGGTGGGCGGCGTCTGGGCCGCCTCGGGGGCCGCAGGCTCCGCGCCCGCCTCAACCGCGGGCTCTGAAGGCTCGGGCGCGGTTTCGGGCGCGGCAGCTTCGGGCGTTGCAGCTTCAGGGGCGGCAGCGGGCGCCTCTGGCGCGGCGCTTTCGGGCTCGGAGTCTGCGGGAACGGGGGCCGCCTCGGGCGCAGTCTCCACAGGTGCGGCCTCTGCAGGCGCGGCCTCTGCAGGCCCGGCGTCTGTGGCAGGTTCCGTAGCTTGCGCTGCGGGCGCCTCTGCAGGCGCGGCGTCACTCGGCTCGGGCATCGGCTCGCCATGCGCATCTTCCATCGGCGCATCGACAAAACCGCTCTCGTCGAACACCGCCTCGGGGGCCGCCTCGACCGGTTCAGCGCTCAGCGCATCTTCGGAAACGGGCAGATCGACCGGCACATCCTCGCCCACGGGCGTGGCATCGAGCAGCACAAATTCGATGCGCCGGTTCGCCTCGCGCCCTTCTTCGGTGCTGTTGTCGGCAATCGGCTGCGCCTCGCCATAGCCCTTCGCCACCAGATTGCGGGTGAGCACGCGGCGCGCGCGCAGCGCCTCAAGCACCGCCTCGGCGCGGTTCTGGCTGAGCTTGAGGTTGCCCTCCTCGCTGCCCTGGCTGTCGGTATGCCCGGCCACTTCCATGCGGAAATCCTGGCATTGCTTCATTGCCTTGGCGAGCGCCTCCAGCTGCGGCGCGGCGCTCTCGGGGATCGTCGCGGAGGCGGGCTCGAACGTCACCTTGTTGTCTTGCAACACCGCATTGAGGCGGCGCACGCATTCCGCCCCGTCGGGCAGCGCGAGCGTTTCATCGAGCCGCTTGTCATATTTTACCGACAGCGCGATCTGCGCCTCTTCGCCCAGCCGCTGCGCAAAGAGCCGCGCCGCCTTGTCGGAGGCCTGACGGTCACCGGTGATGCCGGTCAGCCGGATCAGATCCGGCGTCACGCTCACCATGCCGTCGTGCATCAACCGCAGCGCCTCCAGGGCGGAAAGGGTGCGCACCGGCCAGCCCTCCGGCAGATTCGGGTCGAGCCGGGTCGCCGTGTAAACCGCCTCGGCCCCGAATTGCGCGCGCGCAAAGCTCTCCACCGCCGCGCGGGCGCGTTCGCCCCCCACCCGGCCGCGCAGCACCACATGGCCATCCTCGCGCAAGAGCGCCGAGAAGACCGGCACGGCATCGCCCGCCTCTGCCTTTTTCGTCAGCTCGGCCTTGAGCGAGAACACGTCGGGCAGGTTCGATTCAAGCTCGCCCACCACAGTATCGAATTGCGCCGGGTCCGTGCCCTCTGCTGCAACCAGCGCCACATCGGCATCCGAGAACGTCACCGTGCCCGCGCCAAGATCCTTGAGCGCGCCGAGCGCCTTGACCACCGCATCGGCCCATTGCGGCGAGGGCGTGCCCATGCCGATGGTGCAATCGAGATCGCCCTTGGCCCCGGCAAGCCGGGCCGCCGCCAGAATGCGGGTCCGCGCGCGGGTGGTATCGGCGGAGCAGGCATCAAAGCGCGCGCCCTCCGCATCAATCAGGAACCGCAGCGTGAAGGGGGTGATCACCGGGCGCGGCGCGGCGATCTCTGCATCAAGCCGCACATCGGCGGGGCGCTCGCGCTTCAGATCCGCCTCGACGCGGGCCTTTTCCTCGGGGCTGTCGGTGATCGCCTCAACCGCGATATGGCCGGGGTCGATCGAGACTTTGGCGCGCGGCAGTGCCTCCAGCGTCTCAAGGCCGAAAGCGAGCGCTGGCGCCCAGCCCGCGGGCACCGGGTAATCCGCGCTCTCAAGCATGTCGGTCACCTTGCCTTCGCCCGCAAGCCCATCGAGCCGCTTGAGCAAGGCCTCCCGGTCGGTGCCCTTGGGCACAAGGCCGATGAGCGAGATCCCTTCATCATTGCGCAGCATTTGCAGCGAAAAGGCAGGCGGCGCGATCGGCTTGACCACCTCGGCATCGGTATTGTCGACGATGCGGGAGCTGTCGACCACGGTGGAAACGATGGTGAGCGCGCGAAACCGCTCTGCCTCGCTTGGCGCGGTGCCAACAAGATTGACCAAAAGCCCATCGGTATGGACCTGCACCCAGGATTGGCCTCCGGCCTCAAGGGCGAGCCGCACCGCCTTGCGCGAGCGTTGTTCGATGATCGTCGCCGAACCGCCCGCGACAAAGGCAAAAGCCACCAGCGCGAAGACGAAAATGGCGATGGTCAGGGCGGTGATGCGGGCGCGCATGGTCCTTGGCCTCCTCCCTTTCGGGTCGGTCTCTCTTACGGGGCGGGGCGCCGGGGATCAATCACACGATTGCCGAGGCGGCAAGAAACAGCGCAGCCAAGAGCCCGGTGTCGCGGCTTTTGCGAAACAGGCTCAGGCAAATATCCGCATTGTCGATGTCAAGCTTGCGCAGCTGGCCCAGCATGTGCCAGCCCATCGCCCAGGGCGCGCAGATGCCAAGCGCGAGGGCAAACGGGTTGCCAAGCGGCAAAAGGGCCGTGAGCACGGAGCCCGTCATCAGCGTCACCGTGAGCACAAGAAACACGCCCAGCCAGCGCGGCGTATGGGTGCCAAACAGCCGCGCGGTGGATTTTACCCCGATCAGCGCGTCATCTTCCTTGTCCTGATGGGCGTAGATCGTGTCGTAAAAAAGCGTCCAGATCATGCCCGAGAGGTAGAGCAGCACCGCCGCCCAGGAAAGGCTGCCGGTATGGGCCACCCAGCCCAGAAGCGCCCCCCAGTTGAAGGCGATGCCAAGGAAGGCCTGCGGCCACCATGTGAAGCGCTTGGCAAACGGGTAGATCGCAACAGGCAAGAGCGCGAGCACCCCCATGCCGATCGCCGCCCAGTTGAAGGTGAAGAGAATCAGCGCGGCAAGCGCAGTCTGCGCCACCATGAAGCCCACCGCCTGCTTCACCGTTACCTGCCCCGAGGGGATCGGGCGCGAGCGCGTGCGCGCCACGCGGCCATCAAAATCGCGGTCGGTGATGTCGTTCCAGGTGCAGCCCGCGCCGCGCATCAAAAACGCGCCAATCGCGCAGCCGATGGCAAGCCAGAGATCGAAGAGCCGGAACCCGTCGGTCGCGGCAGCAAGGGAGATGCTCCACCAGCAGGGCAAAAGCAAAAGCCAAGTGCCAATCGGCCGGTCGGCACGCGCAAGCCGCAGATAGGGGCGCGCAAACGCTGGCGCGAGATGATCGACCCAATTGCCGCGATAGGCATCGGCCACCTGCCCTGCCACGCCGCCGGCGATCTGGGCCTCTGGCATTTCGCTGTTGCCGGTCATAGTCTCCCCCCATGGAACGCGCGAAGATACGACTCTGTGTAGAGCACCCGTTGGGGGAGGGGCAAGCCGTGCCCCTGACCGCCGATCAGGCGCATTACCTGTTTTCGGTGATGCGGCTGGGCCTTGGCGCGCGGGTCGCGCTGTTCAACGGGCGCGATGGCGAATGGACCGGCGAGGTGGTCGAGGCGGCAAAAAAAACGGGCCGCCTTCTCTGCCTCGGTCAGGCCGCGCCGCAACTTGATCCGCCCGATCTGTGGCTTCTGTTTGCCCCGATCAGGAAGGAGCGCACCGATTTCATCGTCGAGAAGGCGGCGGAGTTGGGCTGCGCGAAAATCCTGCCGGTGCAGACCGAGTTCACCAATGCGCAAAGGATCCGGCAAGACCGGCTTCAGGCCCATGCGCTTGAGGCCGCCGAGCAATGCCTTGGCACCTATGTGCCCGAAGTCCGCGATTTGCAGCCGCTCGCGAAAGTGCTGCAGGACTGGGATCCGGCGCGCCGCATCCTTTGGGGCGACGAATCGCGCGTCGGCCCCGCCGAGACGCTGGCCGGGTTCGCCCCCGGCCCTTGGGCGATCCTGATCGGGCCCGAGGGCGGCTTTTCCGAGCCGGAGCGCGCGCGCCTGCGCGGGTGCGATTTTGTCACCCCCGTCTCGCTCGGGCCGCGCATCCTGCGCGCCGATACTGCCGCCTGCGCGGCGATCACGCTGTGGCAATCCGCGCTGGGGGACTGGCGGTGATTCGGCCCGAGCTGCGGGCCCACCTCATGCAGCATCGCGAAACGCTCGCGGCCGGGCTCTGTCTCGGCCTCGCGCTCTGGATCGCCAGCCGCGGCGGCTGGCTGCTTGCCGTTTTGGGGCTTGGCCTGGCGGTTCTGTGTGGCGCATGGGCGCTTCTGGCGTGGCGCCGCACGCGCTTTGCCCGCCCCGTCGCCGCCCCCGGCGTGGTCGACCTCGACGAGGGGCGGATCGGCTATTATGGCTCCGGCGGCGCCACGCTCGGCGGCTATATGGCGCTGGCCGATCTGATCGAGATCCGGCTCCTCCATCTGAACGGCGCGCCCTGCTGGCGGCTCAAGAGCCGCGACGGTCAGGCGCTGCTGATCCCTGTCGCCGCGGCTGGCGCCGAAAAGCTCTTTGATGCCTTCGCCACGCTGCCCGGAATCGAGCTTGGCCGCCTCAGCGCCGCGCTCTCTTCCCGCATTGCCGCACAGAGCCTGTGGCAGCGGCGCGACTGATCCGGCTTGACTTGCCCGGGCCTGCGCGCCACCTGTGGCACCAACCAGCGCAAGAGGTGCCCCCATGTCCATTCCGCAACAGGGCGGCGGCCCGATCGAAGACTATTCGCAACTCGCCGAATATATCGCCTCGGGCGAGAAGCCGAAGGCAGACTGGCGCATCGGCACCGAGCATGAAAAGTTCGGCTATTGCCGCGATGTGCTGAAACCGCTGCCCTATGATGGCCCCCGCTCGATCCGCGCCATGCTCGAAGGGCTGGCCGAGGTGTTCGGCTGGGAGCCGGTGCGGGAAGAGGGCAATATCATCGGCCTCACCCGCAACGGCGCCAATGTCAGCCTTGAACCGGGCGGGCAGCTGGAGCTTTCCGGCGCGCCGCTCGAAACGCTGCACCAGACCTGTCAGGAGGTGAACGAACACCTCACCGAGGTGCATCGCATCGCCGACCGGATCGGCGCGCAGTTCATCGGCCTTGGCGCCGCCCCCGAATGGCGCGAGGCGGAGATGCCGATGATGCCGAAGGGCCGCTATCGGCTGATGAAAAGCTACATGGACAGCGTCGGCACCATGGGCAAGACAATGATGTTCCGCACCTGCACGGTGCAGGTGAACCTCGACTTCGCCTCCGAGGCGGACATGGTGCAAAAGATGCGCGTGGCGCTGGCGCTGCAGCCCGTGGCCACCGCGCTTTTCGCCAACTCTCCCTTCCTCGATGGCAAGCCGAACGGCATGAAATCCTGGCGCGGCCATATCTGGCAAAACCTCGATGCCGCGCGCACCGGCATGCTGCCCTTCTTCTTCGAAGAGGGCATGGGCTATGAGCGCTACGTTGATTACGTGCTCGATGTGCCGATGTATTTCGTCTATCGCGACGGCAAATACATCAACGCGCTCGGGCAAAGTTTCCGCGACTTCCTGAAGGGTCAACTGCCCGCACTGCCGGGCGAAAAGCCGACGCTTTCGGATTGGGCGGACCATATGACCACGGTCTTCCCCGAGGCACGGGTGAAGAAATACATCGAGATGCGCGGTGCCGATGGCGGCCCGTGGCGGCGGCTTTGCGCGCTGCCCGCGCTCTGGGTCGGGCTGATGTATGATCAAGGCGCGCTCGATGCCGCCTGGGATCTGGTGAAGGGCTGGGATGCCGAAACCCGCGAGGGGCTGCGCGTGGCGGCGGCAAAGGATGCGCTGCAAGCCGAGGTGAACGGGATTCGCATGCATGATCTTGCCCGCGAAGTGGTGGCGATCTCGAAAGCGGGCCTGGCTGCGCGCGCGCTTCCGGGCGCGGGCGGGCTCATTCCCGACGAGACCTATTTCCTCAATGCGCTCGAAGAAAGCATCGACACCGGCAAGGTGCCCGCCGACCGCCTGCTCGATAAATACAATGGCCCCTGGAAGGGCGATCTGAGCCGGATCTACGGCGAGTTCTGTTACTGAGGGAGCGGGGGCGCTGCCCCCCTTGCCGCTGCGCGGCAATTCCCCCCGGGATATTTGCACAAAGTCGAAGCCGACAGGTTCCTTCGACTTTGCTCAAATATCCCGGGGGGTGAGGCGAAGCCGAGGGGGCAGCGCCCCCTTTCGTCACGGCAGGGGCGGCGGGCTGCGGTCCGGCGCCGGGCCGAAAGCGTTCGGGCCGGGCTGCGAGGGCTGCACGTAGAAATAGAGCAGCACCAGCGTGCCGAAAAACGGCACGAGCGAGATCAGCAGCCACCAGCCCGATTTGCCCAGATCATGCAGGCGCCGCACCGCAACGGCGAGCAAGGGAACAACCATGCCCAGCGCGAACAGCCCTGTCAGCGGGCCGCCATTTGACTGCCATGCCCAGCCCCCCGGAACACGCTCCACCGCGCCAAAGCCAAGAAAGCGCGTCTCGATCATGGCCAGAAGGGCCGAGCCGATGAAGAAAAAGAGCCCGAACCACCAGAATTCGGACCGGGGCGCACGGCCACGAAAGCCGGCGTAATTGCGAAAGCAGGTCTTTATGGCGGTGAAGAAATCCATCCTTGCCTCCCGAATGACATCTCATCAGGCGCCCGGATGGCGGGAACTTCAAGCCTTCTTGCCGATCCGCGGTTCGGTTCCCGCGACGATGCGCAAGATATTGGCGCGGTGGCGCCAGAAGATCAAAACCGCCATCAGCGCGCAGATCGGCATCAACGCCTGATCGGAGAGCGCCCAGGCGAGCGGCACGGAGGCCGCCGCGGCAAAGAGTGCCGAGGCGGACGAGATCCGCCCGACCACCGCCGCCAGAAGCCAGGCACCGCAGGCCGCGAGGCCCAGCACCCAATGCAGCGCGATCAGCGTGCCAAGGAAGGTTGCAACCCCCTTGCCGCCCTTGAACTTCAGCCAGACCGGATAAAGATGGCCGAGAAACGCCGCCCCCCCGGCGACAATCGCCGCTGTTTCGCTGCCAAGGATCAGCCGCGCGAGCAGCACCGCGACCGCCCCCTTGGCGCCATCAAGCACCAGCGTTGCCGCCGCGGCCGCCTTGTTGCCGGTGCGCAGCACATTGGTGGCGCCGATATTGCCCGAGCCGATCTGGCGCAGATCGCCCAGCCCCATGAGCTTCGTGATGACCACGCCAAAAGGCACCGAGCCGAGCAGATAGCCCAAGCCCGCCACCGCCAAAAGGAGCGCGGCTCCCGCGTGCAGATCTGCCATTACTCCCCCGAGTCCTGCGCCACCTGCCCGAAAACCTGCACCCCGGCGACGAAAGTGGCAAGCACCTTCCCGCTCATTTTTGCGCCGTCAAAGGGGGTGTTCTTGGATTTCGAGGCGAGCTGGAAGCGGTCCAGAACAAAGGGCGCATCCGGGTCAAAGAGCACGAGATCTGCTGGCGCGCCCTCACAGATACGGCCCTGCGGCAGCCCGAGCAGCCGCGCCGGGTTGAGCGCCAGGGCGCGGAAAATCTGCGACAGCGAGAGGCTTCCTGCGTGATAAAGCCGCAGCGCCGCGGGGAACAGCGTTTCCAGCCCGACCGCGCCCGCCGCCGCCTCCTCGAAGGGCAGCCGTTTGCTCTCTTCATCCGCCGGCGTGTGCATCGAACAGATGATGTCGATGGCGCCGGAGGCCACCGCCTCGACCATGGCGCGGCGGTCATCCTCGCTGCGCAAGGGCGGCGTGAGCTTGAAGAAGGTGCGGTAATCGCCCACGTCGAATTCGTTCAGCGTCAGGTGATGCACCGAGACGCCCGCGGTCACCGCAAGCCCTGCCGCGCGGGCGCGCGCCAGCGCAGGCAGCGCGCGGGCGGTGGTGATCTGGTCGGCGTGGTAGCGCACCCCGGTCACCTCGACGAGCGCGAGATCGCGGTCGAGCCCCATCTGTTCGGCAATCGGGCTGACGCCGGGCAGGCCGCGCAGGCTTGCGAATTTCCCCGAGGTAGCGGCGGCGCCCTGCGAGAGGCCCGGCTCCTGCGGATGGCCGATCACCAGCGCGCCAAGGCTCTTGGCATAGGTGAAGGCGCGGCTGAGCACCTTGGTATCGGTGGTGACATGGAACACGTCGGAAAAGGCGACGGCGCCCGCATCCATCAGAAAGCCGATCTCGGTCATCTCGCGGCCCTCGCGGCCCTTGGTCAGCGCGGCCATGTGGCGGATGCGCACCGGCACCTCGGCGGCGCGGCGGGTGACGAATTCGAGCATCTCGGGCGTGTCGATGGCGGGCAGCGTATCGGGCCGCGCGATCATCGTGGTGACGCCGCCGCGCGCCGCCGCCTGCCCCGCGGTGCGGAAGCTCTCGCGGTGGCGCTCGCCCGGCTCGCCGATCTTCACGCCGATGTCGATGATGCCCGGCGCCAGGCATTTGCCGCCGCAGTCGATCACCTCGGCTCCGGCGGGGGCCTGCATCTGCCCGATCGCCGCGATGATACCACCGTCGATCACGAGATTCGCGGTGGTTTCCCCCTCGGCTTCGGGGTCGATCAGCCGGGCATCTTGCAAAAACAGCGTCATTCGCGCGCATCCCTTGCATGTTTGAGGAGCGCGAAAACCTCCGGCGCTCCGATGATATCGAAAAAGCCGACCGGCTCGATCTCGGCCTCCTTGCCGCGCCCCGTGGTGCGGCTGGCAAAGATCACGTCGCCGGCCTTGTCTCCGCCCTGAAGCGCGATCTCCATGCCCGCGCGGATCGGCCAGCTCTCAAGCACCCGGCCCTTCGCCCAATGGCGCCGCGCGATATAGGCGGCGCGGTCGGAGAGGGTAAAGAACGTGTCGTTGCGCCGCATCCGCTCATCAAGAAGCGTCACGACAAGCGCCGCGATGCCAAGGAGGCAAAGCACGAGCCCGACCAGCCAGAACAGGCTCCCCTCGCGGGCCGCAGCAAGGCTGAGTGCGCCGCCGATGCCGCAAAAGCCAAGCGCAAACACGACGCCAGCCACCAGCTTGCCCCAGCGGATGCGGCGGATCGGCTGTCCGCGCCACAAGATCTGCTCGCCGGGCTGCAGGATGCCGTCCCAGCCCGCGGGCCCCTGCACGGCAGGGGCGGGCATCGGCGGCGGCGGCTCGGAAAGCCGCACCGGTGCGGCCTGTGCGGCAGCCTCCCGCTCGGCCCGGGTGGGGGCGCGGGGTGGTCTCATCGGCGGCTCCGGGCACGGGCGGCGCGCGCCGCCTCGATTGCGGCCATCACCGGCGCCGCCTCGGCCAGATGCCGGATCAGGTGCTTGTCACCCGCTTTCGTGACGATCTGCACATCGCCCATCAGCGCGCGCACGGTCTCGATTTCGAGCAGCATCACCTGCCGCCCCTGCGGGCCGATCAGGCGCCGGTCGGTCAGCTGCCAGCGCCGGGCAAAGGCTTCGGAGCGGAAATAAAGCGCGCGGAGCGCCATGCCGACGAGGATCGCAATCACCGCGACCAGCACCTGATCGAGCTTGCCAAGCCAGATCAGCACCGCAGAGACGAGCACCGCGCCCAGCCCGCCAAGAACGAGATGGTCCATCCAGTAGCGGCGCAGATCGGGGCCGAACACGTCAGAGACGGTCTCGCCCGGCTCAAGGGGCAGTTCGCTTTCTGCGCCGGGGCGATAGTTCAGAACCGGATCGCGCCGCATCTCAGACATCGACCGCCTCCGAAAGCGCGGCCCGGCCCCGCTCTGCGCGCAGGTTCTGTGCCAAGAGATCCATCACCGCCATGCGCACCGCCACGCCCATCTCCACCTGCTCCTGAATCACCGAGCGGTGGATGTCGTCGGCAATCGTGCCGTCGATCTCCACGCCGCGGTTCATCGGCCCGGGGTGCATGACAATCGCATCCTCTTTCGCAAAGCTCAGCTTTTCCGCATCAAGCCCGTAGCGGTGGAAATATTCGCGCTCCGAGGGGATGAAGCCGCCGTCCATCCGCTCGCGTTGGAGCCGCAGCATCATCACCACATCGGCGTCGCGCAGCCCCTCGCGCATATCTTGATAGACCTCGGCGCCGATCTGATCGAAGCCCGAGGGCATCAGCGTCGGCGGGCCGATCAGGCGCACCCGGTTTTCCATCTTGCCAAGCAAAAGCAGGTTCGAGCGCGCCACCCGGCTATGAGCGACATCGCCGCAAATCGCCACGGTCAGCCGCTGAATCCGGCCCTTGGCGCGGCGAATCGTGAGCGCATCGAGCAGCGCCTGAGTCGGGTGCTCGTGCTTGCCGTCGCCCGCGTTCACCACCGCGCAATTGACCTTTTGCGCGAGCAGATCGACCGCGCCCGAAGCGCCGTGCCGCACCACCAGAAGGTCGGGATGCATCGCATTGAGCGTCAGCGCCGTGTCGATCAGCGTTTCGCCCTTTTTCACGCTCGAGGTTTGCATCGACATGTTCATCACATCGGCGCCGAGCCGCTTGCCGGCCAGCTCGAAGCTCGACTGCGTGCGCGTCGAGTTCTCGAAGAACATGTTGATCTGCGTCATCCCCTCCAGCGCATCGGTGCGCTTCACCGTGCGGCGGTTGAGGTCGACATAGCGGTCGGCGAGGTCGAGGACGGTGCGGATATCCTCGGGGGAGAGATGCTCGATCCCCAGAAGATGGCGGGCGCGGAAAGCCATGACTTCCTCCGATGTTGTCGGGCTGCTTATGGCAAAAGGGGGGGCGTGCGTCCAGCGGCTTTGACCGGGTCGGGCCGCCGTGCGATAGAGAGCCATGCAGACTCACCCGCCCCCAGATGCAGCCCATGCAGGCCCCCCCGAGATCGGCTTCGAGGCCGCGCTCGCGGCGCTGGAGTGGATGCTGGAACTTGGTGTGTGCGAGCCGGTGGGCGATGCGCCGGTCAATGCCTATGATCTGCCCGAGCGGCTGGCGATGCCCGAACGCGCCATGCCCGCGCCGCAACCGCGCGCAGAGCGCCCGCAGCCGCCGGTGCGGATCGTGGCCGCCGAAGGGCCGGACCCGGTCGCCGTGGCGCAGCAGGCCGCGGCAAAGGCCACCACGCTTGAGGAGCTGCGCGCCGCAATCGAGAGCTATGATCTCTGCCCGCTCAAGCAGGGCGCGCGCAACACCGTCTTTGCCGATGGCACCGCCAAGGCGCGGGTGATGCTGATCGGCGAGGCGCCCGGGCGAGACGAAGACCTGCAGGGCAAGCCCTTCGTGGGCCGCGCCGGGCAATTGCTGGACCGGATGCTGGCCGCGGTAGACCTCGCGCGCACCGCCCCGGACCCGGCGCGCGCGGTCTATATTGCGAATGTGCTGCCCTGGCGCCCGCCGGGCAACCGTGATCCGGAGCCGGCCGAGATTGCGCAGATGCTGCCGTTTCTGGCCCGGCACGTCGCGCTTGTCGATCCCGACCTGATCGTCTTGATGGGCAATACCGCCTGCGCCGCGGCCCTGGGCACGCGCGGCATCACCCGGTTGCGCGGCACCTGGACCGAGGCCTTTGGCCGCCCGGCCCTGCCCACGTTGCACCCGGCAAACCTGTTGCGCACGCCTGCCAACAAGCGCCTCGTCTGGGCCGATCTGCTGAGCCTGCGCGCGCGGCTGGAATAACGGGCCCGGCCCGTTTTCAATGATTAGAGTTCCATGAATTCTTCGTGATATGCGACGGGATCACGCGGAGCGCCCGTATCTCTCATGCAAAAGCTTGTGAAATTCGACCGCCTTCCTACTTTCGTGCAATGCCCAAGCGGCCCCAGCCAGAGACTGCAGGACCCTGACATGCGTTTTCTCGTTCGATCTCTTACCGGGCTTTTCCTTGCCGCGCTCGCGCTGGCGCTGCTGGCGGTGGGAGGGGTCACGATGAAATCGGCCCTTGATGCCCGCGCCAAGGCGCCGGGGCGCCTGCATGCGAGCCAGGAGCGGGTCTTTGCGGCCAATGTGGTGACGCTCGATTTCGGCACCCGGCGCCCGGTTCTGACCGCCTATGGCGACTTGCGCACGCTGCGCGAGCTTGAGATCCGCGCCCCCGCGGCGGGCACGCTTCTCGCCCTGTCGCCCAATTTCGTTGAAGGCGGCGCGGTCGAGGCGGGCGAGCTCCTGGTGCAACTCGACCCGGCCGAAGCGCGGGCAGCACGCGATTCCGCGCGCGCCTCGAAAGCCGAGGCCGACTCCGCGCTTGCGCTGGCCGGGCGCACACTTGATCTCGCCGGGGGCGATCTGGCCGCCGCGCAACGGCAGGCAGAATTGCGCAAAGCGGCGCTGGAACGCGCCCGCTCGATTGGCGCGCGCGGCTTTGGCGCCACTGCCGATATCGAAACCGCAGAACTCGCGCTCTCTTCCGCCGAGCAGGCCGTGCTGACGAAACGCTCCGCCCTCTCCTCTGCCGAGGCCGGGCTCGATCAGGCAAAAAATGCGCTGCGTCGCGCCGAGATTGCGCTCTCGGAGGCGGAACGGAAGCTCGCGGAAACCGAGATCAGGGCCGATTTTGCGGGCCAGCTGTCGGGCGTGAGCACGGTCGCGGGGCGGCCCGTCTCCAACAACGAGATCCTCGCCACGCTGATCGACCCGGTCACGCTTGAGGTCGCGTTCCGCCTGTCGACCGCGCAATATGTGCGCCTCACCGATCCCGAGGGGCGGCTGATGCCCTTGCCCGCCGAGGTCTCGCTCGACCTCGGTGAGCGGCGGATCACCGTGCCGGCCCGCCTTGCGCGTGCCGGGGCGGCGGTGTCCGAGGGGCAGGCGGGGCGGCTCGTCTTTGCCCGGCTCGAAGCGGTGCGGGGCCTCAAGGCGGGCGATTTCGTGACGGTCGCGCTTGAGATGCCGGCCCTTGAGGCGGTGGCACTGCTGCCTGCCGCCGCCGTGGGGGCCGATGGCAAGGTGCTGATGCTCGACGCAGAGGAGCGGCTTCGTGCGGTGCCGGTGCAGGTGGTGCACCGGCAGGGCGACGATGTGCTGATCCGCGCGGCAGAGCTTGCGAGCGGGCAGGAAGTGGTGGCCGAGCGCACGCCGCTTCTGGGCGAGGGGCTGAAGCTCCGGCCGCTGCGCCGCGATGCCAGCGGGGCGCCGGTCGCGCCGGCGAAGGCGGCCGATGTGGTGCTTGATGAGGCGCGGCGCGCAAGGTTGATCGCCGCGGTCGAGCGCAACACGCGCATGGGGGCCGAGGCCAAGGCGCGGCTGCTCGCGCAACTCCATCAGGAGGCAGTGCCCGCCGAGGTGGTCGCGCGGATCGAAGCGCGGATGGGGGGCTGAGCGATGACCATGCCCCCCCCCGCGACCGACGGCCCGCAGACCTCTGCCGCCGTTGCGGCCCATGCCGAGGGCGACTTTGCCCGCCCCGGCGAGGCGCTCCCAAAACCACACGGGATCATTGCCCTATTCACCCGTCACCGCACCCTCGCCAACCTGCTCCTTGTGGTGCTGCTGCTCGCAGGCGCGGTCACGCTGCCAAAGATGCGCGCGCAGTTCTTCCCCGACTCGGTCGAGGAGACCGTCACCGTCTCGGTGGTCTGGGAGGGCGCGGGCGCGGAAGAGATCGACCGCGCCATCGTGCAGGTGCTCGAACCCTCGCTGATCGCCGTCGAGGGGGTGTCGGAATCGGAGAGCCGCTCGATCGAGGGCGCGGCGCGGATCACCCTCACCTTTGAAGATGGCTGGGACATGAGCCGCGCCGTTTCCGAGGTGGAGCAGGCGGTCAATACCGCGGGCGATCTGCCCGAGGCCTCGGAGGAACCCGAGATCAAGCGCGGCGCCTGGCGCGACACGGTGACGGATGTGGTGATCACCGGGCCGCTCTCGCCCGAGCAGATCGGGCGTCTCGCTGATGAGCTTGTCACCCGGCTCTATGCGGAGGGGGTGACGCGCACCACGATTCAAGGCTTCCTCGCGCCGCAAACGGTGGTGGACCTGCCCACCGTGCAGATGATGCGCCACAATGTGACGCTGACGGAGATTGCCGCGGTGATCGGCGCCGAGGCCGCCACCTCGCCTGCGGGCGATGTGGCCAATGGCGCCCAGCGCGTGCGGGTCGGCGAGGAGCGGCGCGAGGCGCGCACCATTTCCGAGCTAGTGCTGCGCGAGGAGGAGGACGGCTCCTTGCTGCGCGTGGGCGATGTGGCCCGGGTGCGCGTTGAGGGCGGCAACCGGGAGCGCGCCTATTACGTGGGCGACAATCCGGCGATTTCGATCAACGTCGGGCGCTCTGCCGAGGGCGATGCGATCGCGCTGCAGCACAAGGTCGAGGATATCGTGGCGCAGATGCGCCCGACCCTGCCCGCAGCCACCTCGATGGACCTGATCCGCTCGCGCTCGGAGGCGATTCAGGCGCGGCTCGACCTCTTGATGCGCAACGGCACGCAGGGCCTTGTGCTGGTGGTGGTTCTGCTCTTTCTCTTTCTCAATGCGCGCACCGCGTTTTGGGTGGCGATGGGCATTCCCACCGCCATCGCGGCGGCGCTTTTTGCGATGTATCTCGCCGGCATGACGCTCAACATGATCTCGATTTTCGCGCTGATCCTGACGCTCGGGATCGTCGTTGACGATGCGATCGTGGTGGGCGAGCACGCCGATTTCCGCGCCCGCGCGCTGGGCGAGCATCCGGTGCTGGCCGCCGAACAGGGCGCGCGGCGCATGCTCGCACCGGTGATGGCCTCTTCGCTCACCTCGATCATCGCCTTTGGCGGGCTCACCATGATGGGCGGGCCGATGGGGCGGATGGTCTCCGACATCCCCTGGACGGTGATCGCGGTGCTCTCTGCCTCGCTCGTCGAATGCTTCCTGATCCTGCCCAACCACATGGCCCATGCGCTCGCCCATACCGCCAAGGAACGCTGGTATGACTGGCCCTCGCGCAAGGTGAACGCCGGGCTTGACTGGTTCCGGCTGCAGATCATGCGGCCCTTCGTGCGCATGGTGCTGGTGGCGCGCTATACCGTGCTGGCGGGCGCCATTTCGCTGATGCTCGCCGCGGTCGCGCTCGTCGTTGGCGGCGCGGTGCAATGGCGGTTCTTCAGCCCGCCCGAACAATCCATGGTGTCAGCCGCCTTCTCCATGCTCGCGGGCGCCAAGCGCGAAGATACGCTCGCGCAGATGCGTGCCCTGCAAGCCGCCGCCGAACAGGTGGGCGCCGGCTACGAGCAGGAATACGGCACCAATCCGGTGACCTATGTGGTGGCCCAGATCGGCGGCGCGGTCGGCCGCTCGCTCGCCTCGGCCGACGGCAAGGATGCCGATCTTCTTGGCGCGATCACCATTGAATTGATTGATCAGGATTACCGCAGCTATTCCTCAGCCGATTTTCTGGCCCGGTTCGAGGCCGCGGCGGAAAAGCATCCGCTGATCGAGGAGCTGAGCTTCCGCTCCTTCTACTCCGGCCCCTCGTCGGACGGCATCTCGGTGAAATTCGCCGATGCCGAGAGCCGGGTGCTGAAAGACGCGGCAGAGGATCTCAAGCTCGCGCTTGCCGCCTTCCCCGAGGTTTCCGCGCTTGAAGACAATCTCGCCTATGACAAGGAAGAGCTGATCCTCGACCTCACCCCGCAGGGGGCCGCGCTCGGCTTTGACATCGACATGCTCGCGCGCGAATTGCGCGCCCGGCTCAACGGCATTGAGGCCGCAACCTTCCCCGATGGCACGCGCGAGGCGGCAATCCGCGTGGAGATGCCGGAGGAAGAGCTGACCGCCGATTTTCTTGAACGCATGCAGATGCGCACGCCCGCAGGCGCTTGGGTGCCACTCTCCGACATCGTCTCGGCGCGCACCAGCATCGGCTTTTCAACGATCCGGCGCGAGGATGGCGTGCGCTCGGTCGAGGTGACGGGGAACATTTCGGAGGACAATGCCGAGCGCGCCAACGAGATCGAGCGGCAGATGACACAGGTGATCTTGCCGCGCATCGCCGAGGAATATGGCGTGAGCTGGAGCCTTGGCGGCGCCGCCGAGCGCGAACGCGAGTTCATGGGCGATGCGATGCTCGGGCTCACCCTCGTGCTGATCGGCATCTACATCTGCCTCGCCTGGATCTTCTCGTCCTGGACCCGGCCTCTGGTGGTGATGTCGGTGATTCCGTTCGGGCTGATCGGCGCCTTCTGGGGCCATTGGCACTGGGGGGTGCCGCTGTCGATGTTCTCCATCGTCGGGCTGATCGGCATGACCGGGATCATCATCAACGACGCGATCGTGCTGATCTCGACCATCGACGAATACGCCACGCGGCGCGGGCTGCGCCCGGCGATTGTCGATGCGGTGGCCGACCGGCTGCGCCCGGTGATGCTGACCACGCTGACAACGGTGCTGGGCCTCGGGCCACTCCTTTACGAGCGCTCATCCTCGGCGCTGTTCCTCAAGCCGACGGTGATCACGCTGGTCTACGGGCTGGGCTTTGGCATGGTGATCGTGCTGATCGTGGTGCCCGCGGCGCTCGCGGTGGGCGAGGATTTTGGCCGCGCACTGCGGGCGCTGCGCCGCGGCCTCAGGGCCGGGCATGGCGCCGGGCGGCGGCTGCGCACGGTTTTGGGCGCGGCCACGGCCATTGTGGCGCTCGCTTTTGCCGCAACGCTGGGCCGCGCGCTCTGGGCGGGCACGGGCACAATGTCGGCGCTGGGCCTGTTTGTCGGGATCGCCCTTGTGGTGACACTGGCCGCCGGGGCCCTTGCGCCGCGGCTGTTGCGCGGGGCTGGCCGGGCCGCGGCGGAGTAACGCTCAAGGGGCGGGGCAACCGTCGATCTGGACCGCGCCCGCGGCGCTCACCACCGTGATGCGCAGATCGCCCTGATCAAGCGGGAAGGGCGTGCCGCTCTCGGGCACGAATTCGGCGCTTGCCATCAGCATCGGCCCCTCGCGATGCTGCAGCGTGTCAGAGACCCACATCGGGGTCGATGCAAGCTCGAACAGCGCCACCTCGCCGGGCATCGGCGGCAGCGCGATGGCGGCCTTCACCCGCATCCCGTCCCGGATCGGCTCAACGTGGCAGCGCGCGTGATCGGCGATCCGGCGCGGCGCGGTGGCCATCGCCGCGGCGATCACCGGATCGGGCGCCCCCGGGCCCTCAAGACGCGCGGAGAGATCAAGGTGAACCGGCACGCAAATCTCGTGGCAGATGCCGAAATCGAGATCTGCGCGCAGCGTCACCGGCGCGGCGGCATCCTTGGGCGTGACCCGGAGCGGCAGCACCAGCCCGTCATGATAGCCCACCGTGCGGATGCCGTTTTGCTCAAACACATCCGGCGCGGGCCAGACGAGGCTCACCCCGGCAAGGTTTTCCGACCCTTCAAAGCGCAGGATCGGCGGCACCCCGGCCTCACCGGGCACCCGCCAATAGGTCTTCCAGCCCGGCGCAAGCCGCAGTTGCACGGCGGCCACCCGCGTGCCATCGGGCGCGCTCCAGCCCGGCCGGATCTCGGCGCCCAGAAGCCCGGGCTGCAGCATGGCCTCCTGCGCGCAAAGCGGCAGGGCGGCGGCAAGAAGGGCAGGAAGGGCTGTGAGGATCGGTCGCATGTCTTCCGATAGCCGCTCTGCGCCGCTCGCACCAAGTCACAAAAGCGCCAAGCACGCGGGGCATGCGCCTTGCGTGGCGGCTTTGCCGCAACCGGGGCTTGATTGCAGCCCCCCCGCGCGCCACCTTTGAGGGGAGAACCGCGGCAGGGAGACGAAGATGGATCTGACCGGAAAACTTCTGATCGCCATGCCCGGCATGGAAGACCCGCGGTTCGAGCATTCGGTGGTGGTGATCTGCGCCCATTCGCCCGAGGGCGCGATGGGGCTCATCGTCAACAAGCCGGTGCCGGAGCCGGACCTTGGCGGGCTTTTTGCGCAGATCGGCATTCCGCTCACCGCGGGCGGGCGGGCGGCGGCGCCGATCCTGTTTGGCGGGCCGGTGGAAACGGGGCGGGGCTTCGTGCTGCATTCAGCCGATTGGTTCGCCGCCACCATGCCCGTGGGGGAGGGGCTGGCGATGACCGCGACACGCGACATTCTCGAGGAATGGGGGGCCGGGCGCGGCCCGGCGCAGGCGATGCTGATGCTCGGGTATGCAGGGTGGGGGCCGGGCCAGCTGGAGCGGGAAATCCTCGCCAATGGCTGGCTGATCGGCGAGGGCGACCCGGCACTTGCGCTTGATGGCGCGCATGCCACCAAATGGGCGCGCGCGCTTGGCGCGATGGGGGTGGACCCGCGCTCGCTCTCGGCTGCCGCGGGGCACGCCTGAGGCGGCTCAGCCCGGCGGGCGGATCTGCGGCGCCGCAGCGATCACCAGCGCATCAAGCCCCGTGCCCCCTGCGGCAATATGGGTGAGCAGCGCGGCGCGCATCGGCGCGGCCCAGCTTTCCGATATATGCGCCGCGACCGCCTCGGCCTGATCGCCGCGTTGCACCGCAAAGAACGCGGCAATCTGGTTTGCCATTCGGATCAGTTTTTCTTCGCTCATGCCGCGCCCTCCCCGGCTGCGCAAAAAAGGACCGGGCCCTCCGGCCCCCGCGCGATCAGCGCAAGCCCCGCGGCCCGCGCCTCTTCCACCGCAAGCGCCGTCGGGCTTGAGGCGCCAATCAGCGCGCCTGCCCCGATCATCGCCGCCTTCTGCACCAGATCGACCGAGATCCGCGAGGTCATCACCACCGCACCGGTTCCCGCATCGAGATCTGCCCGTGCCAGCGCGCCCGCCAGCTTGTCGAGCGCATTGTGCCGCCCCACATCCTCGCGGCAGAGCACCAGCCGCCCCGCGCACCAAAACCCGGCCGCATGGCTCGCGCGCACCCGATCGTGCAAGGGCTGCGCCGCCCGCAAGCCCGCAAGGGCCGCCTTGGCAAGGGCGGCGGGGGCGCCGAGCGCCAGTGTGGCGCCCCCGCCGCGGGGCGCGCGCGGCAGCGGGCGGAGCGCCTCGGAGAGGCTCTCGATGCCGCAAAGCCCGCAGCCTACCGGCCCCGCCATCGCCCGGCGCCGGGCGGTGAATTGCGCCGCCGCCGGAGCGGCAAGCCAGCCGCGCAGCTCGATGCCGCGGGGCTGCATCACCCGTTCGCTGCGCACAATCTCCCCCGGCGCGGCAATCAGCCCCTCGGTCAGCGCGAAGCCGAGCTGAAAATCGTCAAGATCCGCGGGCGTCGCCATCATGACCGCCTGCGTCACGCCTTCAAAGACAAGCGCGACCGGCACCTCTTGCGCGAGCACCGCCGCCCCTGCGGGCAGCTCGACCAACACGGCACCGGTCGGCAGGCTCATTCCGCCGCCTCGATCCGCCGCGCCGCCGCCGTTTGCGCCGCGTAATCCTCTTGCCAGCTCGAAGGGCCGTTCGATGCCGCGACCTGCACCGCCGTCACCTTGTATTCCGGGCAGTTCGTGGCCCAGTCGGAATTGTCGGTGGTGACGACATTCGCCTGCGTGTCGGGGTGGTGGAAGGTGGTGTAGACCACACCGGGAGAGACCCGGTCGGTGATGGTGGCGCGCAGGCTCGTTTCACCCGCGCGCGAGCTGAGCCGCACCCAGTCCCCCTCGCGCAGGCCCCGCACCTCGGCATCGGCGGGGTGGATCTCCAGCCGGTCTTCGTCGTGCCAGAGCTGGTTGTCGGTGCGCCGGGTCTGGGCGCCGACGTTATACTGGCTCAAAATCCGCCCGGTGGTGAGCAAAAGCGGGAAGCGCGCGCCGGTGCGCTCTTCGGTCGGCAGATAAGCGGTGCGGATGAACCGGCCCTTGCCGCGGACAAAGCCATCGACATGCATGATCGGCGAGCCCTCGGGGGCGGTTTCGTTGCAGGGCCATTGTACCGAGCCCCGCGCATCGAGAAGATCATAGCTCACCGAGGCAAAGCCCGGTGTCGTCGCCGCGATCTCGTCCATGATTTCGGAGGGGTGGGTGTAGCCCCAATCCGCCCCCATCGCATTGGCCAAAAGCTGCGTCACCTCCCAATCGGCATAGCCGGCCTTCGGGCGCATCACGCGCCGCACCCGGTTGATGCGCCGCTCGGCATTGGTGAAGGTGCCGTCCTTCTCAAGGAAGGTGGAGCCCGGCAGGAACACATGGGCGTAATTCGCGGTCTCGTTGAGGAACAGATCCTGCACGATCACGCACTCCATCGCCGCAAGCCCGGCGGCCACATGGCGGGTGTCGGGGTCGGATTGCAGGATGTCCTCGCCCTGAATGTAAAGCGCCTTGAAGCGCCCCGCGACCGCGGCATCGAGCATATTGGGGATGCGCAGCCCCGGCTCGGAGGAAAGCTCCACCCCCCAGGCCTTTTCGAACACCGCCCGCGCGAGGTCATCGGCCACGTGGCGATAGCCCGGAAGCTCATGCGGGAAAGAGCCCATGTCGCACGAGCCCTGCACGTTGTTTTGCCCCCGGAGCGGGTTTACCCCCACGCCCGGGCGGCCAATGTTGCCCGTCATCATCGCAAGGTTGGCAATGGCGATAACCGTGGTCGAGCCTTGGGAATGTTCAGTCACCCCGAGCCCGTAATAGATCGCGGCATTGGGCGCGGCGGCATAGGCGCGCGCGGCCGCGCGGATCGTTTCGGCCCTCACCCCGGTCAACGGCTCAACGGCTTCCGGCGCGTAATCGGGGCTCGCCACAAACTCGGCATAATCCGCCCATTCCTCCGCGTCGCAGCGCGCCGCGATAAAGGCGGCGTCATAAAGCCCCTCGGTCACGATCACATGCGCCATCGCCACCAGCACCGCCACGTTCGTGCCGGGCCGCAGCGGCAGATGCCAGCTCTCCCCCAGATGCGGGGTCTCCAGCAGGTCGATGCGGCGCGGGTCGAGCACGATCAGCTTGGCGCCCGCGCGCAACCGCTTGCGCAGCCGCGAGGCAAAGACCGGGTGGCCATCGGTCGGGTTGGCGCCGATCACCAGCGCCAGATCCGTCGCCTCGACCGAATCAAAATCCTGCGTGCCCGCAGAGGTGCCAAAGGTCTGCTTGAGCCCGTAGCCGGTGGGCGAATGGCAGACCCGCGCGCAGGTATCGGTGTTGTTGGTGCCAAAGACCGCGCGGGCAAGCTTTTGCACCAGATAGGTTTCCTCATTGGTGCAGCGCGAGGAGGTGATCACGCCCAGAGCATCCGGCCCGTGGGTGTCGCGCGCTGCGGTAAGACGCGCGGCGGTGAACGCCAGCGCCTCTTCCCAGCTCACCTCGCGCCAGGGCTCAGAGACGCGCTCGCGGATCATCGGATGCACAATCCGGTCGCGGTGGGTGGCGTAGCCATAGGCAAAGCGCCCCTTCACGCAGCTGTGGCCGCGGTTGGCGCCGCCGCCCTTGAAGGGCACCATCCGCACCAGTTCCTCGCCGCGCATCTGCGCCTCGAAGCTGCAGCCGACCCCGCAATACGCGCAGGTGGTGACCACGCTGCGCTCGGGCGTGCCGATCGCCTCGACCGATTTTTCGATCAGCGTTGCGGTGGGGCAGGCCTGCACGCAGGCGCCACAGCTGACGCAATCCGATTGCATGAAGCTCTCGGCGGCGGGTGAGATCCGGGCCTCAAACCCCCGCCCCTCGATTGTCAGGGCAAACGTTCCCTGCACCTCCTCGCAGGCCCGCACGCAGCGCATGCAGACAATGCATTTGGCCGGGTCGTAGCTGAAATAGGGGTTCGAGGTATCTTTCGGGATGTAGCGCGGGTTGGGCCCCATGCCCTCGCGCGGGCGAAAATGGGTCTCGACGGGCTGATACCGCACCTCGCGCAGGCCCACGGCCCCCGCCATGTCCTGCAATTCGCAATCGCCATTGGCGGCGCAGGTGAGGCAGTCGAGCGGGTGGTCGGAGATATAAAGCTCCATCACGCCGCGGCGGAGTTTTTGCAGCTTGGACGTCTGGGTCTGCACCTGCATGCCCTCGGCCACCGGGGTGGTGCAGGAGGAGGGGGTGCCGCGCATCCCCTCGATCTCCACCATGCACAGACGGCACGAGCCCACGGGCTCCACGCTGTCGGTCGCGCAAAGCTTCGGGATCGTCACGCCCGCCTCGGCGGCGGCGCGCATCACCGAGGTGCCCGCGGGCACGGTGATGGCAATTCCGTCCACCGTCAGGGTGACGGGCGCACCTTGCCGCGCGGGGGTGCCCATGTCCTTCGTCCACTCCAGCGGCGGGATGATCAGGTCTTTCATTCGGCAGCCTCCCGGAACACAGGGAAATCGTCAGGAAAATGGCGCAGCGCAGAGAGCACCGGATAGGGGGTGAAGCCGCCCAGCGCGCAGAGCGAGCCGAGCTTCATCGTCTCGCAGAGGTCTTCGAGAAGCGGCAGGGCCGCCGCGTCGCCCGCGCCGATCCGGTCCAGCGTTTCCACGCCGCGCACCGCGCCGATGCGGCAGGGCGTGCAGGTGCCGCAGCTTTCGATGGCGCAAAATTCCATCGCGAAACGCGCGAGTTTGAGCATGTCGGCGCTTTCGTCATGCACCACAAGCCCGGCGTGGCCCACAAGCCCGCCCTGCCCCGAGAAGCACTCATAGCAGAACGGCAGGTCAAAATCCGAAATCGGGTGATAGGCGCCCAATGGGCCGCCCACCTGCACCGCTTTTACTGCTCGCCCCGAGGCTGTGCCGCCGCAGATGTCCATCACGAGTTGGCCCAGCGTGATGCCGAAGCCGGTTTCATAAAGCCCGCCGTATTTGACGTTGCCACCGATCTGCAGCGGGATCGTGCCGCGCGAGCGGTCCATGCCAAAGCTTTGATAGGCGGCGCCACCATGCGCCAAAATCCACGGCACCGCGGCGAGGGAGAGGAGGTTGTTCACCACCGTGGGCTGGCCGAAAAGCCCCTTGAGCGCCGGAAGCGGGGGCTTGGCGCGCACCGTGCCGCGCTTGCCCTCGATCGAGTTCAGCATCGCGGTTTCTTCGCCGCAGACATAGGCGCCCGCGCCCACCCGCACCTCAAGCGCGAAGCCGGCCTCTGCCAGCACGCCCGCAGCCTCCGCCCGCGCGATCGCGGCGCGCATCATGGTGATCGCATCCGGGTATTCGGAGCGGATATAGACATAGCCCTGCGTGGCGCCCACGGCATGGCCCGCAATCGCCATGCCCTCGATCAGGCAGTAAGGGTCGCCCTCGATCAGCATCCGGTCGGCAAAAGACCCGCTGTCGCCCTCGTCGACGTTGCAGACAATGTATTTCTGCGCTGCTTCCGCCCCCAGAACGGTGCGCCATTTGATCCCGGTCGGAAAGCCCGCACCGCCGCGACCGCGCAGGCCGGAGGCGAGGATCTCTTCCACCACCTCCGCCGGGCGCATCGCAAGCGCCTTGCGCAGCCCGACCCAGCCGCCCTCGGCTGCGTAGTGCTCCAGGCTCAGAGGTTCGATCCGGCCGCAGCGGGCAAAGGTGAGCCGGGTCTGGCTTTTGAAGAACGGGATTTCTTCCACCAGGCCCAGCGCTTTGGGGTGGCTTTCGGGGGTGTCGAAGAGCGCGGGCACATCGGCGGGCGTCATCGGGCCAAAACCGATCCGGCCCGCGGGGGTCTCGATCTCCAGAAGCGGCTCAAGCCAGCTCATGCCGCGGGTGCCGTTGCGGCACAGCGTGATCTCCACGCCCCTCCGGGCGGCCTCCATCATGAGCGCCACCGCAACCTCTTCTGCGCCGCAAGCCTTCGCGCTTGCATCCAGCGGAAGCCAGACCTTCATCCTCGCACCTCGCGCGCAATCGTCTCAACCGCGCCCACGTCGAGCCGCCCCACCAGCCGGTCATCCACCATTGCGGCGGGGGCACAGGCGCACAGCCCAAGGCAATAGACCGCCTCCAGCGTGACATCGTTTTTCGTTTCGCCGAGCTTGAGACCCAATGCGGCCTCCAGCCGGGCCTGAACCGATTCTCCGCCCATCGCCTGACAGGCCTCGGCGCGGCACAGCTTGATCACATGCCGCCCCGCGGGCGCGCGGCGAAAGTCGTGGTAAAAGCCCAGGACCCCAGCCACCTCGGCGCGGCTGAGCCGCAGCGCCGAGGCAATCGGCGCCAGCGAAGCTTCCGGGATATGCCCGAATTCGGCCTGCACATCGTGCAGGATCGGCAGAAGCGCCCCCTCCCGGCCAGCATGGGCCGCGAGGATGGCGCCAAGACGCGCAAGATCGGTCATCATGTCCTCCCTGACAGGATGGTGCGGCGAAGCGCCGCGCATGGCAATGCGATTTCCGACACAAGAGCGGTCGGAAGCGAAACAGGGCATGCCGAATTTCCCGTGCAGGGGCGCTTGTCGCTTTGGCGCGCAGCGCCTACATCGAGCCCATGACCCTGCCGCGCCTCGCCTTGCCCGCCCGCTTGAAACGCCCGCCGAAAGTGGCGGTGATCCGCCTCAACGGGGCGATTGGCGCCGTGCGTCCGGGCGCGTCCGGGCTCTCGGATGCCACGCTCGCGCCGCTGATCGAGCGCGCCTTCACCAAGGGCAAGCCGGTCGCCGTGGCGCTGATCGTCAATTCGCCCGGCGGCTCGCCGGTGCAATCCTCGCTGATCGCCGCGCGAATCCGCCATTTCGCCAAGAAGACCGGCCTGCCCGTCCATGCCTTTGTCGAGGATGTGGCGGCCTCGGGCGGCTATTGGCTTGCCTGTGCCGCCGATGACATCTGGGCCGATCCGGCCTCGATCGTCGGCTCGATCGGGGTGATCTCGGCAGGATTCGGCTTTGCCGATCTGATCGCGCGCCATGGCATTGAACGGCGCGTTCATACCGCGGGCACGTCAAAAAGCACGCTCGACCCGTTCCGCCCCGAAAAGGCCGAAGATGTCGCCCGGCTTGAGGCGCTGCTCGACGACATCCATCAGGGGTTCAAGGATTGGGTCCGCACCCGCCGCGGCGACAGGCTGACGAAGGACAAGGATCTGTTCACCGGGGAGTTCTGGACCGGCACCCGCGCGCTGGAGCACGGGCTTGTCGACGGGCTTGCCCATCCGCTGGAGAAACTGCGCGCGCTCTACGGCGAAAAGGTGAAACTGGTGGCCTATGGCCAGCGCCGCTCACTGTTGCGCCGCTTCGGGGTGAGCCTTTCCGCCGAGGCGCTCGTAAGCGCCGCAGAGGAACGCGCGCTCTGGGCGCGGTTTGGATTGTGAGCCGATGATGATCAAGATCATGTCGCTGTTCCTGATCGTGATGGTCGGGCTGGCGCTGTTCGGGCGGCTGAGGTTGCCCGGCCCGAAGCGCCCGGCGCGCCATCGCACCTGCCCGCGCTGCGGCCGCCCGCAGATCGGCCCCGGCCCCTGCCCCTGCACGAACAACGGAGAGGCCTGAGTGCTGATTGATCTTGTCAAGATTGCACTTGGCCTCGTTTTGTTGCTGCTCGCGGGCGATGTTCTGGTCAAGGGCGCGGTGGCGCTCGCCCTGCGCCTTGGCATCCCCTCGCTGATTGTCGGGCTCACGGTGGTGGCCTTCGGCACTTCCGCGCCCGAACTGCTGGTCTCGGTCAATGCCGCGCTGGCCGGTCAACCCGGCATCGCGCTTGGCAATGTGGTCGGCTCCAACATCGTCAACATGCTGGTGATCCTTGGCCTTCCCGCCTTGATCTCGGTGATCCACGCCAGCCAGATCGACACGCGGCGCAGCTATGCGATGATGCTCGCCGCCTCCGCGCTGCTGATCGGGCTGGCCTTCATGGGCACGATCGGGCGCTGGCAAGGGCTGGTGCTTCTGGGCGCGCTGGTGCTGATTTTGGCCGACAATCTGCGCTCGGCACGGGCGCACCGCAATGCCCGCGCGGCCGAAGAGGAAGATCTCGGCGACCCGCATATGCCCTGGGTGAAGATTTCCGGCTTCATCGGCCTCGGGCTTCTGGGCCTCGCCTTTGGTGCGGATCTGCTGGTTGATGGCGCGGTGGCGGTGGCCCGCATCGCGGGGCTCAGTGAAACCGTGATCGGGCTCACGCTCGTGGCCATTGGCACGTCGCTGCCCGAGCTTGTCACCTCGGTCATGGCGGCGCTGCGCAAACAGGCCGATGTGGCTCTGGGCAATGTGATTGGCTCGAACATCTTCAACATCGCCGCGATCCTCGGCACCACGGCGGTGATCGCGCCGCTGCCCGTGCCCGCGGAAATGCTGCAATTCGACCTTTGGGTGATGCTGGCGGCGGCCCTGACGCTCGCGCCTTTCGTGGTTTTGCGCAAGGACATCGGGCGGCTTTCGGGCCTTGTTTTGCTGGTGCTCTACCTCCTTTATATGGGGGTGTTGCTGTGGGGGGGCATTGGCGCATGAGCGTGATCTGCACAGACCTGCCCGAACGCTGGCGCGCCGGGATCGAGGCCGCGCTGGCGGCGGCAAGCCCCGCGATCACGGCAACAGACGTGCTGCTTTTGGGCGGCGCGGATGCGGGCGCGGCGCGCGCGCATATCGCGGCCTTTGCGGCGAAAGCTCCGGCCGCCGCAACCGAGGGGCAGGACCGGCTCGCCCGGGCGCAAGTGATCTGGATTCTACCGGAGGATGCAGAAAGCACCTTGGCCGGAGCACTGCGTCAGGCGGCAAGAGACCATGCGCCAGACCTGCGCATAAATGGCATCGTCCTCGGCCCCGTGCATCCGCAGCCCGAACCCTGGCAGGCGGCATGGGCGCCGGCGCAGGCGCCCTGCCCCGCCCGGCCCGCACCGGAAGCGCTTGCACAGGCCCTGACTTACCTGCTTGGCCTGCCTTCCGTGACGGGGCAAATTCTGCACACGCACTCGCCTTTAAGGTGAATCCGCAAAGCGGGAAAAATGTTGAACCATGCCAAGTTGTCCACGCTGCGCAAAACTGTAAGGAAAGGGTTACAAATCTCTTAATCCTTTCAGGGACTTGCCTTAAACTAATTATTTTTTCGTTTATTTTCTTATACTTGCCGCACCGCTTAAAACTTGTGCAACTCGATGAATTTGTCGTGAATCAAGGGAATTTCGCGACTCGCAAAACTTTCCCAACAAGTTTATCCACAGATTCAGTGGACAGCTTTCCCCTTGAACTCGCCGCCGGAAGGTTGCAGCCAGAACGAGAATCATGACGCGACCATGACTGATCCTGACCCCGCCCTCGATCCCGCCCCGGAGCTTGCCGCCACAACGCACGAACCGCGCTTGAAGGGGCATGCCCTGATCGCCGATTACGTCACCCGGCTGGATGGCTCGCCCGGCGTGTACCGGATGCTGAACGCAAGCCAGGAGGTGCTTTACGTCGGCAAGGCGCGCAACCTGAAGGCGCGCGTGTCGAACTATGCTCGCCCCTCCGGGCATTCGGCGCGGATCGCGCGGATGATCCATGAAACCGCCTACATGATGTTCCTGACCACGCGCACCGAGACCGAGGCGCTGCTTTTGGAACAGAACCTGATCAAGCAGCTCAAGCCGCGCTACAACGTGCTGTTACGGGACGACAAGAGCTTTCCCTATATCCTGATCGCGCAGGATCACCCGTTCCCGATGATCCGCAAGCATCGCGGGGCGCGCAGCGTGAAAGGCGCCTATTTCGGCCCCTTCGCCTCGGCCTCGGCGGTAAACCGCACGCTCAACCATCTGGAACGCGCCTTCCAGCTTCGCAACTGCTCGGATGCGATGTTCGGCGCGCGCACACGCCCCTGCCTGCAATATCAGATCAAGCGCTGCTCGGCGCCCTGCACCGGCAAGATTTCCGAGGCGGATTACGCCCGCACCGTCGCCGATGCGCAGCGCTTCCTTGAGGGGAAATCCTCAAGCATCCAGCAGGATCTGGCCGCCGAAATGATGGCCGCCTCCGAGGCGCTCGAATTCGAGCGCGCGGCGGCCTTGCGCGACCGGATCGGCGCGCTCACCACGGTGCAGCAAAGCCAGGGCATCAACCCGCGCGGCGTGGCCGAGGCGGATGTGATCGCGGTGCATATGGAGGGCGGGCAGGCCTGCGTGCAGGTGTTTTTCATCCGCGCGCATCAAAGCTGGGGCAACCACGACTTTTACCCCCGCACCGGGGCGGGGGCAGAAGAGGCCGAGGTGCTCGAGGCCTTTCTCGGCCAGTTCTACGATGCCAAGGAACCGCCAAAAACGATCCTGCTGTCGCATGCGATCGAGGATGCCGATCTGATGGAGGATCTGTTGGCCACGCGCGCCGGGCACCGGGTCGAGCTTCTGGTCCCCAAGCGCGGTGAAAAGGCGGAACTGGTGGAGAACGCGCTCAGAAATGCGCGCGAAAGCCTTGGGCGCAAAATGTCGGAATCCGCCGCGCAGGCCAAACTGCTCGCGGGCGTGGCCGCGGCCTTTGATCTGCCCGCCCCGCCGCGGCGCATCGAGATCTATGACAACTCCCATATTCAGGGCGCCCATGCGGTGGGCGGCATGGTGGTGGCGGGCCCCGAAGGGCTGATGAAATCGGCCTATCGCAAGTTCAACATCAAGAACACGGAACTCACTCCGGGCGACGATTTCGGCATGATGAAAGAGGTGCTCACGCGCCGGTTCGAGCGGCTGTTGCGCGAAGACCCGGAGCGCAAGAGCGATGCGTGGCCGGACCTTTTGCTGATTGACGGCGGCGCCGGGCAGGTTTCGGCGGTGCATGAAATCATGGTCGCGCTCGGGGTGGAAGATGTGCCGATGGTGGGCGTGGCCAAGGGCATCGACCGCGACCTCGGCAAGGAGGAATTCCACCGCATCGGCAAGCGCCCGATCGCGCTGCCCCGGCAAGACCCGGTGCTGTATTACATCCAGCGGCTGCGCGACGAGGCACACCGCTGGGCGATCGGCGCGCATCGCGCCAAGCGCGCCAAGGCGACGATGGCCAACCCGCTCGACGAGATCCCCGGCATCGGCGCCACCCGCAAGCGCGCGCTTCTTGCGCATTTCGGCTCGGCCAAGGCCGTGAGCCGCGCCGGGCAGAATGATCTGATGGAAGTGCCGGGCATTTCCGCCGCGATGGCCGAAACGATCTGGAACTTCTTCAATGACCGGGGTTGACGCAAGCCGCAGCCCAAAGTAGCGCCGCGCCATGACCGCCCTGCCGCCCAAACCCGCGCTGACCCGCCCCGAGGACCTTGTGCACGAGGGCCTCGTTGCCGAAGCTGATCTCGCCGCGCTCGCGCAGGTGGCCGAGAGCTTCCGCATGCGCCTCACCCCCGCGATGCACGCCGCCATCTCTGCCCCGGGAGACGCGGTCGCGGCACAATTCGTGCCCACGGCGGCGGAACTCACCACCCGCCCCGAAGAGCTTGTCGACCCGATCGGTGACGCCGCCCATGCGCCGGTTCCGGGCCTCACGCATCGCTACCCGGACCGCGCGATCCTGCACATCACCAAAACCTGCGATGTCTATTGCCGGTTCTGCTTTCGGCGCGAGACGGTGGGCGAAACGGGGCCGCTTGCCCCCGCCGCTCTGGATAAAGCCCTCGCCTATATCGCCGCCACGCCCACCTTGCGTGAGATCATCCTGACGGGTGGCGACCCGCTCACCCTCTCGGCCCGGCGGATCGCGGAGGTGCTTTCCCGCCTCTCGGCCATTCCCCATCTCACCACGCTGCGCATTCATTCCCGCGTGCCGGTGGTGGCGCCCGAACGCATCACCGAGAGCCTCGCCGGGATTTTGCGCGCCCCGCGCCCCGCGCTCTGGCTCGTGGTGCACACCAACCACGCGCAAGAACTCACCGCCCCCGCCCGCGCAGCGCTTGCCCGGCTGGCCGATGCAGGTGTGCCGCTCCTGTCCCAATCCGTCCTCCTCAAGGGAGTGAACGACACCCCTGAGGCGCTGCGCGCGCTCTTTGGCGCGCTGCAGGACAACCGCGTCAAACCCTATTATCTGCATCACTGTGACCTCGCGCCGGGCACATCGCATTTCCGCACCACCATCGCCGAGGGCCGCGCCCTGATGGCAAGCCTGCGCGGCCCCTTGAGCGGTGCGGCCCTGCCCACCTATGTGCTCGACATCCCCGGCGGCTTCGGCAAAGTGCCGGTCACGGCCGATCATTTCGCCCCGGGCGCGGGGCCGGGGCTGTGGCGCGTCACCGACTGGCAGGGCCGGGTTCACGATTACGCAGACCCGCAAAGCTGACTCAACTGTCCCCCCTTTTCCTTCGCTCCGGGCGGGGATAGGGTGCGCGCATGAGATGGACCCTGCCCAATATCCTCACTGTGCTCAGGCTTCTCGCCGCCCCCGGCGTGGCGGTGATGTTTCTCTATTTTCACCGTCCCTGGGCGGATTGGTTCGCGCTCACCCTCTTTATCGGCGCCGCAATCACCGACTGGTTTGATGGCTATCTGGCCCGCGCCTGGAGCCAGGAAAGCAAGTTCGGCGCGATGCTCGACCCGATTGCCGACAAGGCGATGGTGGTGATCGCGCTTGTCGTCATCACCGGCTATTCCGGCATGAACCCCTGGCTGATCCTGCCCGCCACGGTGATCCTGTTCCGCGAGGTCTTCGTTTCGGGGCTGCGCGAGTTCATTGGCGCCGATGCCGGCAAGCTCAAGGTCACGAAGCTTGCAAAATGGAAGACCACGGCGCAGATGGTGGCGATTGCCACGCTCTTTCTCGGCACCGGGCTCGATTACCTTGCCAAGGGCCGCGCGCCACGCGCCGGTGAGGGCGACCTGCCGCAGGGCCTCAGCCTCGCCGATATGGCCAACCATCTTGGGCTCGCGCTGATCTGGGTCGCGGCGATCCTGACCGCGATCACCGGCTGGGATTATTTCCGCAAGGCGCTCCCTTTCCTGCGCGAGCCGCATGATGGTTGAGGTGCTCTATTTCGCCTGGCTGCGCGAACGCGTGGGGGTGGCGCGTGAAAGCGTCGAGACCTCCGCCGTCTCGGTCGCCGATCTGGTGGAGGAGCTGAAGGCGCGCGACCCGCGCTATGCTGCCGCCTTTGGTGATACCTCCGTTGTGCGCGTCGCGCTCGATCAGGATCTGGCCGATATCTCCGCCCCGCTCGCGGGCGTGAAAGAAATCGCCTTCTTCCCGCCGATGACAGGGGGCTGAGGATGCGGATTTCGGTGCAGGAAGCGGTTTTCGACCCCGGCGCAGAGCTTTCGGGCTTTGGCGCGGGGCGCTCCGATGTGGGGGGGCTGGTGAGCTTCACCGGGCTCGTGCGCGATGATACCGGCACGCTTGAAGCGCTCGAGATCGAGCATTACCCGGGCATGACGGAACGCGCGATCACCGCGATGGTGGAAGAGGCGATCAGCCGCTGGGAACTCGCCGATGCGCTGGTGATCCACCGCTACGGGCGGCTTGCCGTGGGCGCGCCGATCATGATGGTCGCCACCGCGGCGCGCCACCGCGTGGCCGCTTTCGACGCCGCCGAATTCCTGATGGATTACCTGAAATCCCGCGCGCCCTTCTGGAAGAAGGAAGTAACGCGCGCGGGGGAGAGCTGGGTCGCAGCGAAGGATGCCGACGAAGAGGCCCTCAAGCGCTGGTAGCGGCGAGAACCTCAAACCGAGGCCCGATCTTCCCTTCGAC
>NZ_JBHUIX010000002.1:117942-173270 GCF_042683065.1 Rhodobacter lacus
GCGGAACCCCTCGGGGATCGCATCGATGCCGTCGAGCACCAGATCTGCCATCACCACGGCCACTTTCGGCGCCATGCCAAAGCCGATCTTGAAGCCGCCATTGACGATATAATGCCCCGCGCGCCCCGGCCAGGCGCCCAGCATCGGCGAGAGCGAGGCCGCGCGCGGGCGCACATTTGCCCAGCGCTCCACCACCTCGGCCCCGGCGAGCGCGGGGACAAGCGCGCGGGCGCGCGCGATCACATCCTCAAGCTGGGCATCGGTGCTGGTCGGGTCGGTGTATTCCCGCTCGGCGGTCGAGCCCACGCCGACCGTGCCATCGGCATGGGGCACAACCAGAACGCCCTCGGCAAAGATCTGCGGCACCGGCCCGGCATCATGCGCAAGGATCGCCGATTGCCCTTTCACGCCACTGCCCACCGGCTTGCCGAAGGCGGCGTTCAGCGCTTCGAGCCCGGCGAGCCCCGTCGCATGGAGCACCGGGCCGCGCTCTTCCGCCTCCCCCAGGATCACCTCGCCCCCCAGAGCCTCGATCGCGGCGACAAGCGCCGCGCCCGCGCGCCGCGGCGAGGCCCGGCCCGAGAGCGTGTCGTGGATCACAAGGCCCGTGGGCGAGACCGGGGCGAAGGCGCCAAACTCCTCGACCTTCGCGATGCGCCAGAGAAACTCTGGCCCCCAGTTCTCGGCGGCATCTTTCGCGCGCGCCTCGGCCAGCGCAATCCCCGCTTCCTTCGCAATCGGTTGCAGCCGGCCCACGCGCGCAAACCCCGCATCAACGCCGCCCGCCGCCCTCACCTCGTCCCAGAACGCGCCAGACATCACGAGGCTTTCGAACTGGAACTGCTTTTTGGCGTTCCACTGGTCGGGCACATGCGGCGAGAGCATCCCCACCGTGCCGCCCGAGGCCCCCGCGCCGATCCGCGCGCGCTCGATCAGCCGCACCTTCATGCCCCGTTTGGCGAGTTCGTAGCCGCAGGCCAGCCCGAACACGCCGCCACCGCGCACCGTTACCCAGTCACCCCTTGCCATTGCGCGTTCCTTTCGTCAGTGTCGCCCAGTATTCCCTTGGCACTACCCCCGATGACCTCCCCAGACCAGAGCCCAGCCGCGCTCGCTTGGCGCGACGGATCGACGCCCGTTTCAACGCGCTTCGACGACCCCTATTTCAGCCTTGCCGGCGGGCTGGCCGAAACCCGCCATGTCTTTCTTGCCGGCAATGATCTGCCGGCGCGGCTCTGCCCCGGCTTTCATATTGCCGAGCTTGGGTTCGGCACCGGGTTGAACCTGATCGCCACTGCGCTCGCGACCGATCTGCCGATCCGGTTCACAAGCTTTGAGGCGTTCCCGATGTCGGGCGAAGAGATGGCGCGCGCGCTCGCCGCCTTCCCCGAGGCAGAGGCGCTCGCCGCCCCCCTCGCGGCCGCCATGCTGCGCAGCGAAACCCGGTTCATACTGGGCAGCCTTTCGGTCGAGCTGATCCTTGGCGATGTGCGCGACACCCTGCCGCGCTGGGGCGAGAAAGCCGATGCCTGGTATCTCGACGGCTTCTCGCCCGCCAAAAACCCGGAGATGTGGGGCGAGGATCTGATGGCCGAGGTCGGGCGCCATACCGCACCGGGGGGCACCTTCGCCACCTATACCGCCGCGGGCTTCGTGCGCCGCGGCCTCGCAGCCGCGGGTTTCACGGTCACGCGCGCGCCCGGGCACGCCGGAAAGCGCCACATGAGCCGGGGGGGCCGCGCATGAGCGCCGTTCAAAACACCGGCCGCGGCATCTGGCTGATGGTGCTCACCACCTTCATCTTCGCGATGCAGGACGGCATCTCGCGCCATCTTTCGGGCGCCTATAACGTCTATATGGTGGTGACGGTCCGCTACTGGTTCTTTGCCCTCTTCACCCTGGCGCTGGCCTTGCGCAGCGAGGGCGGGCTGCGCTGCGCGCTCGCCACCCGCCAGCCGGTGATCCATATCATCCGCGCGCTCCTTCTGATCGGCGAGATCGTGATTCTCGTGCAGGCCTTCGTGCTGATCGGGCTGATCGAGAGCCATGCCGTTTTTGCCGCCTACCCGCTCCTTGTCGCCGCGCTCTCCGGCCCGGTTCTGGGCGAAAAGGTCGGCTGGCGGCGCTGGGGGGCAATCGGCATCGGCTTTGCGGGCATCATGATCATCCTCGAACCCGGTGTGGGCGTGTTCCGCCCCGAGGCGGCGATCCCGCTTTTCTGCGCGCTTCTGTTCGCGCTTTATTCGCTCCTTACCCGCTATGCCGCACGGCAAGACCCGGCCTCGGTCTCGTTCTACTGGACCGGACTCATTGGCGCGCTCGTGATGACGCCGCTCGGGCTGTGGTTCTGGGAGCCGATGGCGGGCGCCGACTGGCTCTGGATGGGCGCGCTCTGCCTCAGCGCCGCCACCGCGCATTTCTTGCTGATCCGCGCCTACGAGATCGCCGAGGCCTCTGCGATCCAGCCCTTCGCCTATCTGCAACTGGTCTGGGCGGCGGGGCTCGGCATTCTCGTCTTTGACGATGTGCTGCGCCCCAATGTGGCGATGGGCGCGGGCGTCGTGGTCTGCGCCGGGCTGTTCACGCTCTGGCGCGCCCGCACCCGCCAGAAGGCGCGTTAGCGCCCGCGCAGCTCGGCGGTGAACCGCACCGGCCCGGCATCGGGCCGCCCGAGCCGCGCGCGGTAGACAGGCAGGCTCTCGGCCACCCGCATCACATAATTCCGCGTCTCGTCAAACGGGATCATCTCGACCCAGTCGACCACATCAACTGCGGCCCGCCGCGGGTCGCCCCGCTCCGCGATCCAGCGCCGCGGCCGCCCCGGCCCGGCATTGTAGCCCGCCGCGATCAGCACCGGCGAGGTGCCAAATTCCTCTTCGAGCTGGGCCAGATAAGCGGTGCCAAGCCGCACATTGTAGCTTGGATCGGTGGTCAGGCGCGCAAGATCGTAAGCCACGCCCTCGCGCGCGGCCATCATCTTTGCCGTGCCGGGCATCAGCTGCATCATGCCACGCGCGCCGACATGGCTGATCACCGCCGGGTCAAATTCGCTCTCGCGCCGGGCAATCGAGAGCGCAAGCTCCTCGGGCACCTCAAAGCCTTCGGGGTTGAGCACCGGAAGCGGATAATAGGCGCGCATCAACACCGTGCCCGCCGCCGTTGCGCGCTTGCCGAGGCTGAGCGTCAGATGCGGATTGCCCCAGTCTTCGGCAAGCTTGGCGAGCGGTGCGATCTCGCTTGCGGGCAGGCGTTCTTGCAGATGCAGGATGAAGCGCTCGGCCAAAGCCGTCTCTCCTGCCGCCTGCAAGAGTGCGGCGGCCTGAAACACCGGCTCGGCGGTGAAATTCTGGCCTTTCCAGTCCGGCAGCGGCGGCGGCACGGCAAAAGCGGCATCATAGGGCGCGTCGATCTCTTCCGCGCATAAAAGCCCGTAATAAGCGGTCTGGAATTTGGCGCCCTCGGCATAGGCGATCTTCGCCTCCCCCTCCCGGCCCAGCACTTCGAGCGCGCGCCCACGCCAATAGGCGGCCCGCGATTTCGAGATCGGGCTCGTCACATGCGCGTCGAAATGCTCGAAATGGCCCAGCGCCGTCGGCGCATCGCCAAGCTTGAGCGCCGCATAGCCCGCGAGCCATTCCAGCTCGATCCAGTCCGCCCCGCCCGGCGCAAGCCGATGCCGCGCGGCGAGCTTGTAGGCAAGCCGCGCATCGCCCGCGCGCAGGAAAAACCGCACCAGCCGCTGCCGCAGATCGCCCCAGGCTTCGGGCTCCCCCAAGGTCTCGGCAGAGGTGGAGAACGCGAGCATGATCTCGGCGGCGCCGGGCTCAAGATCGTTGCGCCAGCGCCACCAGGCGCGATCCCGCGCGAGCCCGGGCGAGCCCAGCATGTATTCGGGCACCGCCGCCACGAGCGCATCCACCCCCGGCGCGCGCGCCTGCAGCGCAAGGCGCGCCTCCGCCACGGCGCGGGTGCCGGGGGTGACAAGGGGCAGCATCGCACGCGCCTGAGCAAGCGCGCCCGCATCGAGCATCGCCTGCATCCGCCCGCCGTGATGGGGCGCGACAAGTTCCGGGCAAGAGGCCAGAAAGGCCGCCTGTTCCGCGGGCGTGAGCGTCAGCGAGCGCCACGCGGCCTCGGCCACATGTGCGGCCTGCACGGGTGCGCCCTGCGCTTGATAGGCGGCGATGAGCGCAAGCGCGCCGGTGCCCGTTTGCGGCGCCGCGCCCCGAAAATAGGAAATCACCGCGGCGGGCGATGCGCCCGCAAGCTCTGCCTCCCCCTTGCGGCGCAGAAGCTCGATCCCCGGCCAGTCCCCCCGCCGCGCGATGAAATCGGCATATTCGGCAAGGCTGCCCGTGCCGGCGCGCAGCCGCTGCCATGTGATCACGTCAAGCGCGAGAGGGCCTGCGACCCGCGCCTCGGCGGTGGCCGGCCCCCAATCCTCGCGCGCAGAGGCGGCAAGCGCGCGGGCAAGGCCCGCCGGATCGTCGGCCCGGGCTGCAAGCGGCAAAAAGGCGAGGGATGTGGCGAAAAACGCCACAAGGAGAGGAGTTCTGATCATGGCTCTGCTCGGCGTTTTCCTCTTCCTGCCTGCTCGGTGGGGCGGTTGCAATTCACAAGTTGGCAAGCTCGCACGCCTCGCCTATGGTCCGCGCAATTTTCAACCGGGCGATTCCGCCCTCACCCACTCAGGAGCGTGTCATGTTCAAAGGGTCCTTCCCCGCACTCGTCACGCCGTTCACGAACGGCGCCGTCGATTGGGCGACGCTCAAGAAGCTGGTGGAGTGGCATATTGCCGAGGGCAGCACCGGGATTGTGCCTGTTGGCACCACCGGCGAGAGCCCCACCTTGAGCCACGAAGAACACAACGAAGTGGTGCGCGTGGTGGTGGAAACCGCCGCCGGTCGCGTGCCGGTGATTGCGGGGGCGGGCTCGAACGCGACCGCCGAAGGCATCGAGCTGATCCGCCACGCCGCCGAAAATGGCGCAGATGCCGCGCTTGTGGTGACGCCTTACTACAACAAGCCGACCCAGCGCGGCATGGTGGCCCATTTCAAAGCCATGCATGATGCCTGCGACCTGCCGATCATCATCTACAACATCCCGGGCCGCTCCGTCGTCGACATGTTGCCCGAAACGATGGGCGAGCTGGCCAAGCTGCCGCGCATTGTGGGCGTGAAGGATGCCACGGGCGATCTGAGCCGGGTGGCGAAGCAACGCATGACCTGCGGTGCCGATTTCATTCAGCTTTCGGGCGAGGATGCGACGGCGGTGGGCTTCAACGCGATGGGCGGCGTGGGCTGCATTTCCGTCACCGCCAACGTGGCGCCGAAGCTTTGCGCCGAGATGCAGGCCGCGACGCTCGCGGGCGATTACGCCAAGGCGCTGGCCTATCAAGACCAGCTCCTGCCGCTTCATATCGCGATTTTCCTTGAGCCGGGCGTGGCGGGCGCAAAATATGCGATGTCGAAGCTTGGGCTCTGCAGCGCCGAGGTGCGGTTGCCGCTCACCGAGCTGACCGATCCCACCAAAGCCGCGATCGACGCGGCGATGGCGCATGCCGGGCTGATCTGAGCGCGCGCGAAACATCACCGTTGCGGGGGGCTCTGCCCCCCGTTTTCGTTCCGAAAACGCCCCCCGAGATATTTGTCGCAAGATGAAAGCCACGCGGCCTCTTCACAGGGGGGCCGGGCTGGCGCATCATCGCGCCGATGGTCGAGACAGTTGCGCAGCACAGGGAGGGCATCGGGCACTCTGCCAATATGGTGGGGCGGCCCGCGGGCTGGCTTGCGAGCTGCGGCTTCAACGACGCGCCCGAGGCGTTGCACATTCCGGGTGTGCGCGAGATGAACCCCGCCCTGTTCACCATGCTCGATCAGGCCGAAAGCGGTGCCGAGGCGGGCGAGGCCTTCCTGAGCTATATGCAGGCGATGTTCGGCATCGACCCCGAGCAGCAGGAGGTGCCGGGCGGCAAGCGGCCGTTCCGCTCTTCCTTCCTGCGGCTTCTGCAGGGCTGGGCCTTTGACAGCAACGGCCCCGAGGGCGCCGTGCTGAAGGGCTGGGTGGAAAGCCGGTTCGGCATTGCCCCCAATTTCCACAAGGAGATCCTTGAGGGCGTGGCAAGCCCTGCCTGGCAGGACTATGTGCGCGAAAAGATGCAAAGCGGCTTTCATGGCAATGCGATCTGGCCCCAGCTCGACCTGCTTTACGAATTTGCGCAATGGGCGGGGCCGCGGTTCGGCTTTCCGGGGCGGCAGCATCTGACGCTTTTCCGCGGCGTCAATGCGCTCGAAAACCACGCGATCCTCGAGCGGATCGGCAAGCGCGCGGCGGTGATGCGGCTCAACAATCTGGTCTCTTTCTCGGCGGAGCGGGAGGTGGCCGATTGCTTTGGCGACAAGATCCTGACGACCGAGGTGCCGCTCGCCAAGGTGCTTTCCTACCCCGGGCTGCTGCCCTCGCGGCTGCTCCATGGGGAGCGCGAGATCCTCGCGATCGGCGGGGCCTATCAGGTGCGCTTCGATGATGTCTGACCGCGAGGACCGGGCGCTTGCGGCCTATCTTGGCTTTGCGCTCGGCGATGCGCTTGGCGCCACCACCGAATTCATGACGGCGCGGGAGATTGCGGCGCAGATCGGCCAGCACCGCGAGATCACCGGCGGCGGCTGGCTTCGGCTCCCGCCCGGCGCGGTCACGGATGACACGCAGATGTCGCTCGCGCTCGGGCGCTCGTTGATCCGCGCGGGCGGGTTCGACGCGCAGGATCTGTGCGCGGAATTTGCCGCCTGGCTCGCAACGAAGCCCGCGGATGTTGGCGCCACCTGTCGACGCGGCATCAAGCGGTTTTTGCGCGATGGCTCGGTGTCCGGCCCCGTGGCCGAGGATGACGCAGGCAATGGCGCGGCAATGCGGGTGCTGCCCGTGGCGCTCGCCACATTGGAGCGCCCCGCATGCCGCGAGGTCTGGACCCTCGGCCAAGCCCATACGACCCATAACAACCCGCTTTCCGATGCCGCCTGCCTGATGCTGGTGCGCGCCACGCAGGCGCTGATTGCCGGCGCGGGCAAGGCGGGGCTGCGGCACGAGGCGGAGGCGCTCGTCGCCACGCATCGTCCGTTCCGCTTCGCGCCCTATCGCGGGCATTGCTCGGCCTATGTGGTCGAAACGATGCAAACCGTGCTGCACCATCTCCTTGCCGCCGAGAGCTTCGAAGATGCCGTGATCGCCACCGTCAATCAGGGCGGCGATGCAGATACGACGGGGGCGCTCACCGGCATGCTGGCGGGCGCGCTCTGGGGGCTGGAAGCGCTGCCGCTGCGCTGGCTTGAGGTGCTCGACGCGCAGGTGCAGGACGAAATCACCGATCAGGTGCCGCGACTCCTGAGGCTCTGAGCGCCGCGTCCTGCCGCGCGATGTCTTGCTTGCGGGCGAGGAGCTTGGCGGCGAGCTTTTCGCCGCACCCGGCCTCGGCGACCACGCGGGCGATCGCGGCATCGGGGAGCCGTGTCACCACCGCGAGCGCCGCCGCCAGATCCGCCGCGCGCATCGGACCGAAGAGCGCGACGGCCTGAGGGTTGTCTGGATCGGTGCGCAGCCGCTCAATCTCGCCCACCTCCGTGCCGAACGCCGCCCCCTTCGGGTCTCCCTGAGCGCGAAACGCCAGCGCGCCGCCCACATCGAGCGTTGTCACCGTGCCATGGACAAGCCCCTGATTGTCGCCGAGCGCGCCCGCGGCATCCCAATTGGCAAGCCATGCATGCACGCCAAACCACTGCTGCGCCGCCCGCCGTTCCTCTGGCGAAAGCTTCGCCACGCAGCTTTTTTCCACCGGCACAAAAAGCGTTGCCACCTGATCGGGCGCGGCGCAGGGCACATAGGTCAGCACCGGCGCGCCCGCGAGCCGGTAGAGCGCCGCGGCAAGATATTCGTTGCGCGCATGGGCGGCACTCTCAAGCTCTTTCACATAATAGCGCCGCCCCTGCGTATCGGCCCAGATCCCGCCCGGATTGGTGCCGAGCCGGCCGCCCTCACGGGTCATCGAGGCAACGTCGATCTGGAGCGGTTCCTCCTGCCGTTCGGTGCGGCGCACGAGCGCAAGCTGCGAGGGCGTCTCGATGGCACCGGGCCGGGCCTCGCGCACCGCGCGGATCGCGGCCTTGGGCTCGGTGCCAAGCTCCACCATCAGCCGCGCGGCGATCATCCCGGCACGCCCGAGCCCGCCCTTGCAATGCACAACGATATCCTGCCCCGCGCGCAAGGCATCACGCAAGGCCCGCCCCTCGCTTGCCCAGCGCGCCTCGAACAACGCATCGGGCACGGAATAATCGGCAATCGGCAGATGCCGCCAGACCAGCCCGCGCGCCTGCGCTGCCGCGCCGAGCCCCGGCACCTTCAGTGCGATCAGCTCCTCAGGTTCAACCAGCGTTACAAGCGCCCGCGCCCCCCACGCGACGATGGCCTCAAGATCAAGGTCGAGATCGCGCGCCCATGCGCCCGAATAGGCGGCGCGGTCATGCTTGCCGGGGCAGAACGTCAGCCCGATCCGGCCCAGACCCGGCGCCGGGACCACCTCGGCAATCTGCAACGGATGGGTCTTGCTGGTGCGCATCGCTCGGCCTTTCCCTTTGCCTCTGCGGCAGGGGACCACGAAGGCCGCGCCCATGCAACGCCCTGCCGCGGCAAGGCGCCGGGCTGCATCACCGTGACGCGCGGCACGGCGGCTTCGACGCCGCCCCCGGCTGCAGATAGGTTTCAAGGAAGACCGAGGGCGGCACCGGACGGCCAAAATGATACCCTTGGCCGATTTCGCAGCCCTGCGCATTGAGCCACACGACTTGCGCGTCGGTATCCACCCCTTCGGCAACGCAGCGCAAGCCCAGCGCCTGCGCCATCGCGATCGTGGCGCGCACGATCGCATCGGAGGCGCCATTGTCGAGCCCGAGCCGCGAGATGAAGCTGCGGTCGATCTTGATCTCTTTCAGGCGCAATTGCTGCAGATAGCTCATCGACGAATAGCCGGTGCCGAAATCGTCGGCCGAAAGCTCGTAGCCCTCGGCGAGCAGCATCTCGATATTGCCACGTGCTTCCGATTGCAGGTCGATCACCGCGCCCTCGGTCAGCTCGAATTGCACGGTCTCGGGGCTGAGCCCGGCCGACTTGGCATGCGCGAGCACTTCGGCGCCAAAGCCCGCCTGCCGCAAGCTCTCGGGGGAGAGGTTGATCGCCACATGAAGCGCGAGATCGCGCGTGCGCAACTCTTCGAGGAACGCGCCAACCATGTCGATCACCAGCAGGTCGATGGCGCGGATCAACCCCGTGCGCTCGGCCACCGGCATGAAATCGGCCGGGCCGATCCCGGCCAGATCGGGCTCGGAGCAGCGCACCAAAGCCTCTGCGCCGGCGATCTGCGCCGGATTGTTCAGGCAGACCTTCGGTTGCAGCACAAGAACAAAGGCCCGATCCCGAATTGCGCGTTGCAGCGACTGGCCGATCCGCGCCTCGCGCGCCATCCGGTCTCGCAGCGCCGCAGTGAACCGCACCGACCGGTTGCCGCCGAGCGCCTTGGCCTCATACATCGCCAGATCGGCGTTGAGCCAAAGCTCTTCCTCGTTCATCGCATCCATCGGGAAAAGCGAGACCCCCATCGACGCGGTGAGAAACACCGGCTGCCCCTCCAGATCGAAGGGCGTTTCAAAGGCTGCCGCCAGCATTTCGGTAAGGCTCTGTGCATCCTCGGCCAGATCAAGCCGGTCGAGCAGGCTGAATTCCTCGGCGCCGACGCGCGCCAGAACCTGCGCGCCCTTGCGAAGCCGCTCCAGCCGTTGCGCGATCATGCAGATCAGCCGGTCGCCCAGCACCGGGCCGAACCGGTCCTTGACCTGCTGGAACTGGTCGATGGCAAGAAAGACCTGCACCACCAAGCCTGTTGCATGGCGCGCCTCGGTCAGCGCCGCCTTGGCATGGGCCCCGAACAACATGCGGTTGGGCAGCCCCGTCAGCGGGTCATGACGGGCGGCGTAGCGCGCCTCCTCCGCGGCCTGGGCAAGACGGCGCTCGTCGATCAGCCGCTGGGTGATGTCGGAGACCGAACAGACGACCTGCGCCACCCCGCCGCGCGGGGTCATCGGCGCGGCATTGACGGAAATCACCCGCTCGGAGCCATCGGAAAGGGGCAGGGTCAGCCGCAGGTCGCGCAGAACCTCGCCCCCGTTCAGCACCCGGTCGATCGGAAAGCCCTGGGCCGCCCCGCTCTCGCCAGTCTCGCGCGTCTGCCAGCCAAGCACCGCCTGATCACGCCCCACAAGGCCGCTGCCCTCAGTGTCGAGGATCTGCTGCGCCTCCAGATTTGCAAACACGATCCTGCCCTCGGCGTCGATCGACAGGATGCCCGAAACCGATGTCTCGGTCAGCCGCTGGAGAAAATCGCTTTTCTCCAGCAGCGCGGCCTTGAGCGCCTTGCGCTGGGAAATGTCGATATGCACGCCCGACAGCACCAGAGCCTTGCCGGTCTCGTCGGTTTCCACCGCCTTGCCGCGCGACAGGATCCAGACCCAGTGGCCGTCCTTGTGCCGCATGCGGAATTCGCTGGTGAAGTAATAGTCGTGATTGAGGAATTTCTCGGCCTGAAACGTCCCCAGTTCGCGCAGATCGTCAGGATGCACCAGCGCACGCCAGTCGTCGATCACCTGCGGTCGCAGATCCTCAAGGCGGTAGCCCAGCATCTCCGTCCAGCCCGCATTCACGGTGAGCCGATCGGTGCGCAGATCGTGCCGCCAGGTGCCAAGTTCGCCCCCCGCGATCACGTCTTCCAGCGCCTGGCTCGCGTCTTGCAGATCCGTGACGTCAAAGGCGACACCGTAAACCTCCCCCGCGTCCGCATTCGTGTGGAAATCCGGGTCGGGCACAATCTTGATCCAGCGCCAGTCGTCATCCTTGTCGCGAAGCCGGAGCGTCAGCGGCGACAGCGCCTTTGCGCCCGAGCGAATGAGATCGACGAAGCGCTGATGCGCGGCGCGGAAATCGGGGTGAATCCGCGCATGGATCGAGTCGAAATCCCCGAGAATCTCGATCGAATCACCAACATCCCGGAACGGATTGCCATTCAGGATGACGACCAGCTTGCCCGCGGCATTGCGCTCGGCGCGCCATGTCGCCCCGCCCGCCGCGCGCAGCGCGCTGATCAGGCGATTTCGGGCAATGCGCACATCCATGAGAAGCTGATCGAGACGGGTCCAGACCCGGATGAGCAGGAACCACAAAAGCAGCGCGCTCAACAGCATGGCCGTGACGCCCTTGACCGTCTGCAACAGCTTGTATTGCGCGACATCGGGAACAAGGAGCTCCAGCAGACCGTCGCTCACGACGATGTAAAGCGCCGTGAACGCCGCATAAGCAACGGCAACACCAAATGCCGCCGCTTTCGGGCCTTTCCAATGAGACATCCGATACTCCCGGGCGCAGCCGCGCATCTTGACTGGATGCACAGCGCGATCGAACTGGCACAGTTGACCCTAGATCACCCCCGAGGGTGATTCTGCCAGATCAACATGCATTTGATTTACATAGTATTTTCAAGAGCCTGCGCTGGCCTTGAGCGAAAGCTCGGCCGGAACAAGGTCACAACCGAACGACCTGCTCGCCGACCGGAGTGAGGTATTTTGGGCGGCGGGGAGGAGTTGGGGAATGGCGGACCCGGAGCGATTCGAACGCCCGACCCTCAGATTCGTAGTCTGATGCTCTATCCAGCTGAGCTACGGGTCCACTGTGGGGGGCGATGTAGCCTCGCCCCGAAGCCAATGCAAGCGGGAAATGCCGGCAATCGCAAAGTTTCTGCACCAGCACCCGGAAAAGCGCTGGTTCCGGCTTCAGTGCGCCGCGGGCTCGCCCTCCAGCGTCAGCGCGCAGGGCAGCGTCAGGCGGAATTCGGTGCCGGTTTCATCCGAACGCACAACCTCCAGCCGACCGCCATGACCGCGCACAAGCTCGGCCGAAATCGCAAGGCCAAGCCCGGTGCCACCCTTCTTGGAGGTGCCGGAGAACGGCTGGAACAAGCGTTCGCGCAGCTTTGCGGGCAGGCCGGGCCCGGTGTCCTGCACCCGAATCCACCAGCCCGCCTCGCCGTCCGCGGCGCTCATCTCCCCGGCGCCAAACTCGATCGTGCCGGGCTTGCCCGTTGCCTCGATCGCCTGCCGGGCATTGCGCGCAAGATTGGAGAGCACCCGATAAAGCTGCTCGCGGTCAGCCTGAATCACCAGCTCCGGCGGCAGATCGGTGACAAAATCCACCTGCGCCGCACGCGCGGGAATCGCTTCGCCCTCGACCACTTCGGCAATCAGCCCGCCCAGATCGAAGGGCGCAAGCCGCGGCGGCGGCTCCTCGGCCCGGCCAAAGGCAAGCGTGGTCTCGCACAGGTTCACCGCGCGCCCGATCGAGCCCATCAGCTTGGGTGCCGCGCGCTGCACCGCGGGGTCTTTCGATTCTTCCATCCGGTCAGCAAAAAGCTGCGCCGTGGTCAGGATGTTGCGCAGGTCGTGGCTGATCTTCGCCACCGCCTGCCCAAGCTGGGCGAGCCGCTCCTTTTGCCGCAGCGCTGCGGTGAGCTGCAGCTGCATTGAGGCCAGCGCCTCTTCGGCAACGCGCAGCTCCTCGATCCGGGCCTGCGGCGCAATGATCGTGCGCGCATCCTCCGGCGCCTCGGCATAGGCCGCCATATGCGCGACGACGCGCTTGATGGGCACCACCATCAGCCGCCGCACAAGCAAAAAGAGCAAAAGCGCCGTGAGCACCGAGACCACCGCCGAAAGGGTGAGCAACCGCAGCCCGTATTCGATCATCTCGAGCCGCATCGGCGCCGTGGCAAGCGTGACCTCGATCACCAGCCCACCCTTTTGCACCGGATCGCCGATCACCCGGATCACGTGGTCCTCGGGGTCGATCAGCACGGCGAGCGCATCGCGCATGAGCTTCCAGAACGGCTCCTCGCGCAGGTCATAGGTGGCGGCGATGGGCTGCGGGATGGGGGAGGACAGCACCAGTTGCCGCGCCGCATCGCGCCGCAATACCACGTTATAGACGCCGGCATTGTCGAGCAGTTCCTGCTCCAGATCGGGCTCGATCATCGTATCGGTGGTGAGCAGGGCGAGCGAGGCGATCTGCGCCCGTTCAAGCCTTGTCAGCAGGTAATCCTCGCGGAAATTGGCAAGGCCCGGCAGCAGGATGAGCACTTCGGCCAGCACGACGAAAATCGTCGTGAGCACCAGAAACCGCCCCGAGAGTGTGTTGACCTTCATCCTGTCCCAATGTGGCGGGCCGTCCGCCGGGGGGCCCTTCCGATCCCCCACCGAAGTTCTTCGGCGTTTTTATGGAATACCAAAGCATTCGGGGAATAAATAGGCTCACATCCGCGTGGGCGGAAGGGTGCTGATGCGGGTTTTTGCAACGATAAGGCGAGCGCCGCGCACACGGCACCCGGACACGTGAAAAAACCCGCAAGGAAGAATTGACTTGTGCAGACGATGCCCCTAAAGACCGGGCTTCGAATGCAGGGGAAGCCGAATCCGGCAGGGTTCAGGGTGTCCCACCGATGAGACAACCGGAGTAACCGCGATGAAACGCACCTACCAGCCGTCGAAACTCGTGCGCGCCCGCCGCCACGGCTTCCGCGCCCGCATGGCGACCAAAGGCGGCCGCAAGGTCCTCAATGCCCGCCGCGCGAAGGGCCGCAAGGTTCTGTCGGCGTAAGGCATCGGCCTGAAACATGACACCGCCGGAGGCTCCTGCGACTGACCGCGATGGTCGGAGTGCGGGAAGCGCCCCGGCGGTTTCCGTTTGTCCGCCCGCCTCCCCGGCACCGCGAATCGTGGTGTTGCGGGTCCGGGCGGATTTTTTGCGGGCCGCGTCGGCGCAGCGCCTCGCCCTGCCGGGGTTCCTGCTGCAGGCGCGTCTGCGCGGCGCGGCAGAGGCGCCGCCCGCGGATGTTATCCGCGTCGGCTTTACCTGCTCGAAAAAGATCGGCAATGCCGTGGCGCGCAACCGCGCCAAACGGCGCTTGCGCGAGGTGGCGCGGCTTGGCCTGCCCGCGCTTGGCTTGCCCGGCTGGGATTACGTGCTGGTTGGCCGCCCCGAGGCGACGGCAAGTCGCCCCTTCTCCGAGTTGCAGAGTGATTTTGCCAAGGCGATCCGTGACATCCACGCCGGGCGCAGCCTGAAACCCCGCCCGCCGCAGCCCGGCCAGAAGGGCCGCCGGAGGGGAAAATGACGCCGCTCGCTTATGTCTTTTCGCTGCCGGTGCGGTTTTACCGGCTCGTTCTTTCCCCCTGGCTCGGCAATGGCTGCCGCTATCAGCCGACCTGCTCGGTCTATGCGCTCGAGGCGCTTGAACGGCATGGCGCGCTCAAGGGCGGCTGGCTTGCGGCAAAGCGACTTTTGAGCTGCAACCCCTGGGGCGGGCATGGCTATGACCCGGTGCCCGGCGCCGACCCCGCCCATGACACAGGCCGCCGCTGCAAGGACCACGCCGATGTTTGACGAAGACGAGGCCGCGCTGCCGCTGCTTTTGACGGGCGCACCGTCAACGACCGAATTCAAAAAGCTGCGCAAGCGGCTGTTGCGCGAGACCCGCGACGCGATCGAGACCTATGGCATGATCGAGCCGGGCGCGCGCTGGCTGGTCTGCCTGTCCGGCGGCAAGGACAGCTTCACGCTTCTTGCGGTGCTCACCGAGCTCAAATGGCGCGGGCTCCTGCCGGTTGAGCTGCTCGCCTGCAACCTCGATCAGGGCCAGCCCGGCTTTCCGGCGACGGTGCTGCCCGAGTTCCTCACCCGGATGGGGATCGCGCACCGGATCGAGTATCAGGACACCTATTCGGTGGTGAAGGAAAAGATCCCCGAGGGGCAGACCTATTGCAGCCTCTGCTCGCGGCTGCGCCGGGGCAACCTGTACCGAATCGCCCGCGAGGAGGGCTGTTCGGCCGTGGTGCTGGGCCATCACCGCGATGACATCCTCGAAACCTTCTTCATGAACCTCTTTCACGGCGGGCGGCTCGCCACGATGCCGCCGAAGCTTGTGAACGAGGAGGGGGATCTGTTCGTCTACCGCCCGCTCGCCTTCGTTGCCGAGGCCGATTGCGACCGTTACGCCAAGGCGATGAACTACCCGATCATCCCCTGCAATCTCTGCGGCAGCCAGGACGGGCTGCAGCGCGTGCAGGTGAAGCAGATCCTTGACGGATGGGAGGCGCGCAGCCCCGGCCGTCGTCAGGTGATGTTCCGCGCGCTGATGAACGTGCGCCCCTCGCATCTGGCCGATCCACAGGTGTTCGACTTCGCCGGGTTGCTGCGCGGCGGCGCGCCCAATGCGACGGATTTGAGCGAAAACATCCCGAATTTAAGGGACCATTCTTAACTCTGTGCTGAGAAAGCCGCCCTAGGGTGCCCGTGCTGGAGGGGGAATCCCCTCGCTGGGTACGAGGGCCGAGATGAAGAAATTCCGGGGGCAAAAAACCGCCAATCTGTTCAAATTCCGTCGCGCCAACCAAAAGCGGCTGGCCGGACCGATCCTGCTGCGTCGCGAGATGGTCGCGTTTCTGCCCGCCGCGGGGCTTGCAAGCCTGTGGTTCGGGCTTGAGGGCTTCACGCTTGTGGGGATCACCGCGCTGATCGTCGCCTGGATGAGCCGCCCGATGCTGACGCCCGGTGCCGAAGACGCGCAAGCCCCCCCGCCGATGCCGCAACGCCTCGAAGCCGAGGCCATGCTTGACGAGACGATCCATGAGGCGCTCGACGCCGGGCGAGGCACCGCCTGCATGATCGTTGGCCTCGACGATGCAGAGGCCCTGCGCCGGCAGATGAGCCGCCCCGAATTTGACGCTTTTCTGGATGCCTTCAGCGAGCGCATTCGCGGCGTGTTGCGCAATTCCGACCGAATCGCCCTGTTGGAACGCGAGCGCTTTGCCATCATCCTCACGCCGACCCAGCGCCCCGATCTGGAAAGCATGATCCAGCTTTCGGCCCGGTTGCAGGCTGCCTGCGATGTGCCCTTCTCGATTTCGGCACGCTCGATCAACACCACGAGCCACGTCGGCTTTTGCCTGCTCAGCCGCGCGCCCGAATATACCGGCAAGGCGATCCTTGCCGCCGCCGAAGCCGCCGCCGACGAGGCCCGCCGCAACGGCCCCGGCGCGATCCGCGCCTTCACGCCGGAAATCCGGCAGGCGGCACAGGCGCAAAACGCGCTTTCCGCGGCCATTGGCCCGGCGCTCGAAGAGGGGCGAATCGTGGCTTATTTCCAGCCCCAGATCTGCACCGATACCGGGACGGTCTCCGGCATGCAGGCCACCCCGCGCTGGCTTGACCGCGAGCGCGGCGTGCTTGGCGAAGAGGAGATCTGGCCCGCGATCGAGGCCGCAGGCCTGCAGATGCGGCTGCACGAAGTGATGCTGTTTCAATGCTTTAACGCGCTGCGGGATTGGGAGCATCTGCCGCTCGCGCCCGGCCCGGTAAGCCTGCCGCTTGGCATGGCGCAAGTTGCCGACCCGCGGCTGTTTGACAAGCTGAAGTGGGAATTTGACCGGTTCGACATCGCCCCGGAGCGAATCCGGCTGGTGCTGGATCACGATGTGACGGCGAAACTCGATGACGAGGTGATCGGGCGCAATGTCTCGCAATGCGCGAAACTCGGCTGCCGGATCGAACTGGCGGGCTTTGGCAACGGGCCGGTGTCGGTGGCGGCGCTGCGTCGCACCGGGGCGGAGCGAATCCGTGTGCACCGCTCTTTTGTGACCAATGTCGAACGCGATCCCGAGCAGCAACGCCTTGTGGCCGCGATTGTCTCCTTTGCCGAAGGGCTCGGCTTGCAGACTGTGGCCGATGGCGTGGCCACGATCGGGGGGCATGCGATGCTCGCGCAACTCGGCTGCAACCATGTGCAAGGCAAGGCAATATCCCAACCGTTGCCGCTGGAGGAAAGCGGCGCATGGCTCGCCCGCCACGAGGCCCGGCTCTCTCGCGTGCCGCGCAAGGACGGGCGCCGCGGCGCCTGAACCACCTGCGCAAACACCCTGCCGGGGCCGCGCTCAGCGGCCCGGCACCGGCTTTGGCAGGCAAAGCCCACCGCGCCGGGCGCGAAAGCGCTTGACCTTTCGCCGCCCCTTCTGTTGAACCGGGCCGAACCCGGATCCGCAGGGGAAAAGTACGCCTATGGACAGTCAGAACAAGAACCTCATGCTCGCGACCGTGCTGTCGGCGCTGGTCATCGTCGTTTGGACGGTGTTCTTCCCGCCGCAACCGCCTGTCGTGCCCGAGGAAGAGGCCGCCACAACGGCCACCGGCACCGAGACCGTTCCGCCCGCAGGCGCGGTGTCCCCGGTGGCCACCACCGCGACCCCGGCCCTGCCCGATGCGGCAGCCGCCCAGCCCAGCCTTGCCGAGGCGCCGCGCGTCGAGATCGACACGCCCGAGCTGACCGGCTCGATCTCGTTGATGGGCGCGCGTCTCGATGACCTCTCGCTGAAGAAATATCATGTGAGCCTCGACGAGAGCTCTCCGCTGGTGCGGCTCCTCGCGCCTGTGGGCGGCACCGATCTCAACGCCGCGAATCCCTATTATGTGCTCAACGGCTGGTCGCCCGTGGCCGGGCTCAACGCCACGCAGGTGCCGGGGCCGAAAACGCTCTGGACCGCCCCCGAAGGCGCGAAGCTGACCCCGGAAACGCCGCTTGTGCTCACCTGGGACAACGGCGCCGGGCAAACCTTCACCCGCACCATCGCGGTTGATACGCAATATCTCTTCACCGTCACCGATACGGTTGCCAACAACGGCACCGCCCCGGTGAGCCTTGCGCCCTGGGGCATCATTGCGCGCCACGGCATCCCGAAGGGCAATCATGTCTACGTGCTCCATGAGGGCGCGGTGCGGATGACCGACGGCAAGCTCGAAGAGATCAAATACAAGAACATCACCAAGATGGATGAGGTCGCCGGCGAAGGTCAGGCCGAAATCCTGACCGCCACCGAAAACGGCTGGACCGGCTTCACCGACAAATACTGGATGACGACGCTGATCCCCGATGTGAACCAGTTCACCTCGGTGGTGAAATATGTCGCCTCTGCCGATCTCTACCAGACCGAGACGCGCCTTCCGGCCGAAGTGATCGCCGCTGGCGCCACCAGCTCGGTCACCACCCGCCTCTTTGCCGGGGCGAAGGAATGGGAAGCGATCGCGCATTACCAGAACAACCCGGGCTGGCTCGACAGCCTGCTTGGCGATGAGGTCGACCCGAACCGCCCGCAAATCACCCGTTTCGTCGATTCGATCGACTGGGGCTGGTATTACTTCCTGACCAAGCCGATGTTCCGCCTGCTGCACTGGCTGCATGCCGTGCTTGGCAACATGGGCTGGGCGATCATCGCGCTCACCGTGATCATCAAGCTGATCGTGTTCCCGCTGGCGCGCACCTCTTACATCTCGATGGCGAAGATGAAAGAGATCCAGCCCAAGATGGAGGAGCTCAAGGAGCGGGTGAAGGACGACAAGCAGGCGATGCAGCGCGAGATGATGGCGCTTTACAAGCGGGAGAAGATCAACCCCGCCGCCGGCTGCCTGCCCGTGCTCTTGCAGATCCCGATCTTCTTCTCGCTCTACAAGGTGATCTACGTCACGATCGAGCTTTACCACGCGCCGTGGGTCGGCTGGATCAAGGATCTCTCGGCGCCGGACCCGTCGTCGATCCTGAACCTGTTCGGGCTCCTGCCGATCGCCACGCCCGAGCCCGGCTCGTTCCTGTTCGTGCTCAGCCTCGGCGTGCTGCCGATCCTGCTTGGCATCTCGATGTGGTTCCAGCAAAAGCTCAACCCGGCGCCGACCGATCCGAGCCAGGCGATGATCTTTGCCTGGATGCCGTGGATCTTCATGTTCATGCTGGGCAGCTTTGCCTCGGGCCTCGTGCTCTACTGGATCGCGAACAACACGATCACCTTCATCCAGCAGTATTCGATCATGACGCTGCACGGCAAACGGCCCGACCTCTTCGGCAATATCGTCTCCAGTTTCCGCAAGAAATCCGGCGCGGAACCGCCGAAAAAATGACGGGCCATCTTGCCCATATTCTCCGCCATCCGATCAAGTCGATCGGCTATGAGGAGATCCGCAGCGCGCCCCTGACAAGGGGGCGCGCTCTGCCTTTTGACCGGGTCTTTGCACTCTCTCACGAGGGGGCGAAATTCGCGCATCCCGCAACCGAATGGGCCAAGAAGATGAACTTCGTGCGCGGGGCTGCGGCGCCGGCGCTGATGGCGGTGCAGGCGAAGACCCATGCGGATGGCACGATCGAGCTGACCCATCCCGATCTGTGGCACCTGCGCCTTGATCCGACCCGCCCCGAGGATCAGGTGAAGCTGATCGAATGGCTGCGCCCGCTCTGGCCCGAAAGCCGCCCCGCGCCGCGCGCGCTTGAGCGGCTGGAGGGGCAGGCCTTCACCGATATGGAAGAGCCCTATATTTCGCTGCTCTCGATGGCCTCGCTCGAGGCGCTCGGGCAGGCGGCGGGCGCCTCCGTCTCGCGCCACCGCTTCCGCGGCAATCTCTGGGTTGCGGGCTGGGAGCCCTGGGCCGAGCGCGCTCTGATCGGGCGCAGGCTGCGCATTGGCACGGCGGTGCTGGAGGTGGCGATGCCGATCACCCGCTGCCGCGCCACCTGCGCCAACCCGGAAACCGGGCAAGAGGATTTTGCCACTCTCGAATGGCTCGACAGGCTCAACGGCGATACGCTGTTCGGGCTTTATGCAACGGTGATCGACGGCGGAGAGATCGCGCGCGGTGACGCAGTGGAGGTGCTTTGATGCAGATGGATTTCACCCTTGCGCCGGAGCCCGATGATGCCAGCCGCGAACGTGGCCGGCTGCTTTTTGCCGCGTCGGTGGAGTTTCTCAAGGGCGTTGTCGCCATGGCGGGCCTGCCGCCTGCCGACCGGATCGAGGTCTGCTTTGCGGGCCGCTCGAATGTCGGCAAATCCTCGCTGATCAATGCGCTGACGAACCGCAAGAACCTCGCGCGCGCCTCGAACACGCCGGGCCGCACGCAAGAGATCAACTATTTCACCACCGAGGGCGGGCCCTATCTCGTCGACCTGCCCGGCTACGGCTTTGCCGAGGCGCCGGTGGCGGTGGTGAAAAAGTGGCAGGCGCTGCTCAAGAGCTACCTGTCTGGCCGCGCCACGCTGCGCCGCGCCTTTGTGCTGATCGACGCGCGCCACGGCATCAAGGCTGTCGATGACGAGATCCTGACCCTGCTCGACCGCTCTGCCGTCACCTTTCAGGTGGTGCTGACCAAGGTCGACAAGATCTCGATGGCCGAGCGTGAAAAGGTGATCGCGCAGGTCAAGGGGGCGCTGCAAAAGCACCCTGCCGCCTATCCCGAACTGGTCGTGACCTCCTCGGAAAAGGGCGAAGGCATCGAGACCCTGCGCACCATCATCGCCACCCTCGCCTGAGGCGGGCTCAGGCGGGCGTGTCTGCTCCGTCGTGATCGGAATGGGCGCAAAGCCGGTGATCGCCGAGCACTTCGATCACGCGGCAATCCGCAACCGCACCATGGGCGCAGGCGCCGATCATCCGCACCAACTCGTCTTCCAGTGCGCGCAGCCGGTCAATGCGCTGGCGCACCGCGGCCAGCTGCTTGCGCGCGATCGCATCGACGGCGGCGCAGGAGGCTTCGGGCTGATCGGCCAGTCCGAGCAGGTCGCGGATCGCCTCCAGCGGAAAGCCAAGCGCGCGCGCATGACGGATGAAGCTCAGCCGATGCGCTGCCGCAGCACCGTAAAGGCGCTGATTTCCCGCGCTGCGCTCCGCCTCGGGCATCAGCCCGATCTCCTCGTAATAGCGGATTGTCGGCACCTTGACCCCGGTGCTTGTGGAAAGTTTTCCGATCGTCAGCATCGCCCCCCCTTGTATCTCTAGTGGCTAGAGAGGCTAGGGTTTCTGATGTCACCGTCAAGACGGCGGGCAGGCGGACAGGCAAGAGGTTGACATGACAGAACATTCCCAAATCGAATCGGTCGAGTGGCGGGTGGGCGGCATGGATTGCGCCGCCTGCGCGGGCAAGATCCGCACCGCCGTCACCTCCCTGCCGGGCGTCGCGCGGGTCGAGATTGCGCTGATGGACGAACGGCTCACACTTGACCTGACGGCCGGAGGCGTTGGCGCCGAAGAGGTCGAGCGGATCGTCACCGGCCTTGGCTATCAGATGAGGCGGCAAGGTGCCCCCGCACCAGCGCTGCCGCGCCTCACGGGCGGCGAGAGCTGCGCCTGTGGCGGTTGCGGATGTGCCGCCCCCGAACCGCCCACCGCTGGGCCCCCCGCCTCCGCCCCGCCACCCGCCAATCCGCAGCCGCCCGAGCCCGCCGCGTGGTGGCAAAACCCGAAGGCGCGGGCCGTTGGCATCGCCGGGGCGGCCCTTGCGGCGGGGGGGGGCGCGGGGCTGCTCTGGCCAGAGCTCGCGCGCGCAACGTTTTCGCTTGCGGCACTGATCGCGCTCTGGCCCGTGGCGCGGCGCGCATTTGCACTGGCGCGCCTGCGCCAGCCCTTCACCATCGAGATGCTGATGGTGGTGGCCGCCACCGGCGCGCTCGTCATCGGTGCGGCGGCCGAGGCGGCAACGGTGATCTTTCTCTTCGCCGTCGGCGAGCTGCTCGAGGGGCTCGCAGCCCGGCGCGCGCGCGACGGCATTCGTGCGCTGGCGCGGCAGATGCCCGCGGTGGCCCTTCTGGAACACGGCGATCATGCCCACGAAGTCGCCAGTGCGGGCCTGATCCCCGGCCAGATCATCCGGCTGCGCCCCGGCGACCGGGCGCCGGTTGATGCCGAGATCATCGAGGGCATCTCCGGGCTCGACGAGAGCGCGGTGACAGGCGAGAGCCTGCCGGTGACGCGGCGCCCGGGCGATGCCGTGCCCGCAGGCGCGATCAACACCGAGGCGCTGCTGAGGCTCCGCGTCACTCGCCCCGCGGCAGAGAGCACGCTCGCGCGTATCGCCGCCATGGTCGCCGAGGCGGAGGCCTCGCGCGCGCCGGTTGAGCGCTTCATCGAACGGTTCAGCCGCTGGTACATGCCGCTTGTCGTCTCCCTCGCCGTGCTGGCCGCCGTGGTGCCGCCGCTTGCACTCGGAGCGGAGTGGACAACATGGATCTACCGCGGCCTTGCGCTTTTGCTCATCGGCTGCCCCTGCGCGCTGGTGATCTCCGTGCCCGCGGCGATGGCGGCGGCGCTCGCCACCGGCGCGCGGCAGGGCCTTTTGATCCGCGGCGGCGCGGTGCTCGAACGGCTCGCCAGGCTCGACCATGTGGCGCTCGACAAAACCGGTACGCTGACCGAGGGCCGCCCCGAGGTTACCGCCCTCCTCCCCGAACCGGGCACCCCGCCCGAAACGCTGTTGCGCCTTGCGGCGGCGGTAGAGGCGAGTTCGTCTCATCCGCTTGCCAAGGCGATCACCGCCCGCGCCAGGGCCGAGGGGCTCTCGATCCCCGCCGCACGCGCGGCCCGCACGCTGCCCGGCATCGGCGTCGAAGCGGAGGTGGAGGGCGCGCCCCTGCGCATCGCCGCCGCCGAGACCGCGCGCGCGGGAGAAACCGTCGTGGCGCTCACCCGGGCGGGCCATTTGCTGGGCCAGATCGCGCTGGCCGATGCCGCGCGCCCCGAGGCGCAGGGCGCGCTTACCGAGCTCCGCCAGCTCGGGCTTTCGGCCGAGATGCTCACCGGCGATGCCGAGGCCCCCGCCCGCGCCATTGCGGACCCGCTCGCGATCCCCTTTGCCGCGGCACTTCTCCCCGAGGCCAAACTCGCGCGCATCCGCGCACTTTCGACCCAGGGCGGGGTGATGATGGTGGGCGACGGCATCAACGATGCCCCCGCGCTTGGCGCCGCCGATGTGGGCGTGGCGATTGGTGCGGGCAGCGATGTGGCGATCGAGACCGCCGATGCCGTGCTGGCCCGGGACCGGTTGACCGACCTTCCCGCGCTGATCCGGCTCGCACGCGCAGCAATGGCAAATGTGCGCCAGAACCTGGTGATCGCGCTCGGGCTCAAGGCGCTCTTTCTTGTCACCTCGCTCGCGGGCCTCACCGGGCTTTGGCTCGCGGTGATGGCCGATACCGGGGCGACGGTGCTGGTGACGGCCAATGCGCTGCGGCTCTTGCGCTACGACCCGCGCCGCGTGCGCTAACTCAGACGTGCTGACCGGCGTTGACCTCGATCTCGGTGCCGGTCACGTAGCTTGACGCCTCCGAGCAGAGGAACCAGATCACATCGGCCACTTCGCGCGGCTGGCCAAGGCGGCGCAAGGGCAGGCCCTCGACAATCTTCTCGGTGCCGGGGGAGAGGATCGAGGTCTCGATCTCGCCCGGCGCAATCGCATTCACCCGCACCCCCATCGGCCCGAAATCATGCGCCATCTCGCGGGTCAGCGCCTTCAGCGCCGCTTTCGACGTGGAATAGGCCGCCCCCGCGAACGGGTGCACCCGCGAGCCCGCGATCGAGGTGACATTGACCACAGCCCCCTTCGCGGCGGAAAGCTCATCCTTGAGCCCGCGCGCAAGCACGATGGAGGCGAAAAAGTTCACGTGGAACACCTGCCCCCAGGTGCGCAGATCTGTCTCGATGGTGTTGAGCCGCGATCCGCCAGGCCCCTTGGGCGAGATGCCCGCGTTGTTCACCAGCGCATGCAGCCGCCCGTCGAGGCGCGACTTGATCTCTTCAATCGCCTCGATCGTCGCATTGGGGTCGCCAAGATCAACCTGAATGTGATCCTCGCGCCCGCCGCCCCAGGGGCATTGCTCGGGGAAGGGCTGACGCGAGCAGGTGATGATGCGCCAGCCCTCGCGCGCAAACCGCTTCACCGTGGCATGGCCGATCCCCCGGCTCGCCCCCGTCAACAGCATCACCTTGCGTCCGTCCATCACATACTCCATCGCTTTGGGCCAACCTAAACCTCGGCACGGCAATGGCAATGCCCTTGGCACAGCGGGCATTTGGCTCTAACCATGTTGCCGACTTTCCCGAGGGCTGCCGATGAGAAAACAGACGATGGACCGTGACTGGATCGCCACCGCGAAGACGCTTTCCGAGGCGCTTCCCTATCTGCAACGCTACACCGGCGCCGTGGTGGTGGTGAAGTTCGGCGGCAACGCCATGGGCGACGATGACGCGATGGCGGAATTCGCCCGCGATGTCGTGCTGATGAAGCAGGTCGGCATGAACCCGGTCGTGGTGCATGGCGGCGGGCCGATGATCAACGAGATGCTGGCGAAGCTCGGCATCAAGTCGGATTGGGTGCGCGGCAAGCGCGTCACCGACAAGGCAACTGTCGAAGTGGTCGAGATGATCCTCTCGGGGCTTGTGAACAAGCGCATCGTGCAGGCGATCAACGATCAGGGCGGGCGCGCCGTCGGCATTTCCGGCAAGGACGATGACCTCATGGTCTGCGAACCCGATGACCCGGAGCTGGGCTTTGTGGGCCGCCCGGTCGAGATGAACGTGCAGGTGATCCGCGATCTTTATTCCGCCGGCATGATCCCGGTGATCGCCCCGGTGGCCACCGGCGTGAACGACAACGAGACCTTCAACGTCAATGGCGACACGGCCGCAGGCGCGATTGCGGGCGCGCTGCAGGCAGACCGGCTGCTTCTTCTGACCGATGTGGCGGGCGTGAAGAACAAGGCGGGCGAGGTGATCACCCAGATGACGCCCGACGAGGTTCAGGCGCTCATCGAGGATGAAACGATCTCCGGCGGCATGATCCCGAAGGTCGAAACCGCGCTCAAGGCGGTGAAGGAAGGCGTGCGCGCGGTGGTGATTCTCGATGGCCGGGTGCCCAACGCCTGCCTGCTCGAGCTGTTCACCGAACATGGCGCGGGCTCGATGATCCGCTCCACCCAGACCCGCGTGAAGCCGCGGCGGCGGTGAGCCTCGCCCCCGCCCTTCTCGAAACCCTCGGCGCCGAGCGTCTGTTCGTCGCCGGGATGGTGCATGAGGGGGCAGAAACGGTGCTGCTTCTCGCCCCCGACGAGCCCGGCTTCTGGCCCCATGTGACAGCGCAGCCGGAATTTGCCGATGGCGCGAAGGATCCGCTCGACCGGTGGTCGAAACGGGTGATCGGGGCGCTCGCGGCGGCGCATGGGGGGCGGGCGATCTTTCCCTCCGATGGGCCGCCCTACCCGCCCGTCTTCCGGTGGGCGCTTGCTTCGGGAGAGGCTTTTTCGGCGCCCGTCGGCATGATGGTGCATGTGCGCATGGGGCTGATGGCCTCGCTCCGGGGCGCGCTCGCCCTGCCCGGCGCGCTTCCCCTCCCGGACCCGGCCCCGCATCCCTGCACCGAGTGTGCCGCGCCCTGCCGCACCGCCTGCCCGGTCGCCGCCCTTGGGCCCGAGGGCTACAACACCGCCGCTTGCCACGCATTTCTTAACACCGCCGAAGGGGCAAATTGTCTTTCTGGCGGATGCCTTGCGCGCCGGGCTTGCCCCCTGAGCAAAAGCTATGGCAGGTTGGCCGAGCAATCCGCTTGGCATATGAGGCAGTTTCACAAATGACCCCCGCCGGACACCGTCGCCTGATCCTCACCCGCCACGCGAAATCGAGCTGGGACGACCCGGCGATGGCCGACAAGGACCGCCCCCTCAACAGCCGCGGCAAAACCGCCGCCCGCGAGCTGGGGGATTTTCTCGCCTCGCGCGGGCTTGAGCCCGAGGAAGTGCTTTGCTCGACCGCGCTGCGCACCCGCGAAACCTGGGAAGGCGTTGCCTCTGCGGTGATCGAGACCCGCCCTGAGGTGCATCTGATCGACGCGCTCTATCAGGCCACCCCGGAGATGCTTCTTGCCGAGCTGCGCAAGGCCACGGCCTCCAGCGTGATGCTGATCGCCCATAATCCCGGCATTGGCGAGTTCGCCGCGAGCCTGCCCTCGCGCCCGATCTATGACCCGGATTTCCGCAAATATCCGACCTGTGCGACGCTGATCGTCGATTTCCAGATCGAGGACTGGAGCGATCTCGCCCCCGGTCAAGGCTCGGTGCTCGACTTTTTCACCCCCTCCACCCGCGGCAAGTAATAAAAGGGCCCCCGAAGCGGCGGCCCTTTCATCTTGCCCGAAATATCCCGGGGGGCCGAGGCTTTGCCTCGGCGGGGCAGCGCCCCCACAGGCCCCCCCCAAGTCTCAATGCCCGAGGATCTGGCTCAGGAACTGCTTGGTCCGCTCCGATTGCGGGTTGTTGAAGAAGTCATGCGGGTTGTTCTGCTCGACGATCTGACCATCGGCCATGAAAATCACCCGGTTCGCCACCGCCTGCGCAAAGCCCATCTCATGGGTGACGCAGAGCATCGTCATGCCCTCTTCGGCGAGCTCGATCATCGTATCGAGCACTTCCTTGATCATCTCGGGGTCAAGCGCCGAGGTCGGCTCGTCAAAAAGCATGATCCGCGGCTTCATGCACAGCGAGCGCGCAATCGCCACGCGCTGCTGCTGCCCGCCTGAAAGCTGGCCGGGGTATTTGTGCGCCTGCTCCGGGATCTTCACCTTTTCGAGGAAATACATCGCCGTTTCCTCGGCCTCGCGCTTGGGCACCTTGCGCACCCAGATCGGTGCGAGCGTGAGGTTTTCCAAAATCGTCAGATGCGGAAAGAGGTTGAAGTGCTGAAACACCATCCCCACTTCCGAGCGCACCTTGTCGATGTTCTTCAAATCCGAGGTCAGCTCGATACCATCAACGATGATCTGCCCGGATTGATGCTCTTCGAGCCGGTTGATGCAGCGGATCATCGTCGATTTGCCCGAGCCCGAAGGCCCGGCGATGACGATCCGCTCGCCGCGGTTCACCGTCAGGTTGATGTCACGCAACACATGGAACTGGCCATACCATTTGTTCATCGCGGTGATCTGGATCGCGATCTCGTCGCTGATCTGCATCTGCGCGCGGGCGGATTGGGTGTTCGGCTCCGACATGGGCCCCTCCTTAACGGTGGTCACGCTTCAGCTTGCGCTCGAGATACATCGAGTAACGCGACATGCTGAAGTTGAAGATGAAGAAGATCACGGCAACGAAGATATAGGGCTCCCAGTAGATGCCCTTCCAGGCCATGTCGGCGCGCACCGCGTTCGAAATGCCCACAAGCGGGTCCATCAGGCCCACAAAGGCCACGAGCGTGGTATCTTTGAACATGCCGATGAAGGTCGAGACGATGCCGGGAATGGAGATCTTCAGCGCCTGTGGCATGATGATCAGCCGCTGCGCTTGCCAGTAATCGAGGCCAAGCGCATCGGCCGCCTCGTATTGCCCGCGCGGCAGCGCCGCGAGCCCGCCCCGGATCACCTCGGCGATATAGGCCGCCGCGAAGAAGGTGACGAGAATCACCACCCGCAAGATCAGGTCGAACGTGGTCCCCGCCGGCAGGAAGTATTGCAAAAGCAGCGAGGCGGTGAACAGCAGCGTGATCAGCGGCACGCCGCGGATGAACTCGATGAAGCCCACCGAAAGCGATTTGATGATCAGCATGTCCGACTGCCGCCCGAGCGCGAGCAGGATGCCGAGCGGCAGCGAGACGACGATGGCCGTCACCCCGATCACCACGGCAAGCAGGAAGCCGCCAAACTGGTCGCTGTCCACATCGGGCAGGGCAATCGGGATCACCGATTGCATCGCCCCTTCGAGGGGGCCAACGGCGTAGATCCAGAACACCGCCGCCGCAACGAGCCCGATGCCGGCCGCCATCACGACGCCAAGCCGGACCGAGAGCACGAGGAAAACGCCGGCCCAGAGCACGAAGCCCGCAAGCGTGAAGACCGGCCCCCAGATTGGCCCGCCCCAGAGCAGCCAATAGGCAACCAGCGGATAGAGCAGCGACAGCCACAGCATCTTGCGCGGCAAAGAGGCAAAAAGCACCGGCGCAAAAGCCACGAACAGCGCGGCAAAGGTCACATAGATGCGCCAGTACTGATCCATCGGATAAAAGCCGAACAGGAACTGGTGCCAGCGCCCCCGAATGATCGCCCAGCAGGCGCCGGTGGCCTCTGGCCCCCAGTTCTCGGCAATGATGGCGCGGCATTCGGTGAGGGAATTGGCGTTCCAGACCGAATGCAGCAGCCAGGGCGCCGCGGCCTGAACAAGCCAGATCGCAAAGCCGAGGCCGCAGAGCGTCAGCACCGTGTTGAGCGGCCCCGAGAACAGGTTCTCGCGCAGCCATTTGATCGCGCCGGTCTGGCTCACCGGGGGCGGCGCGGGCGGCAGCATGTCGTTTCGGACGAAGGCGGTCTCGGTCATCTCAACGCTCCTTCAGCCGGATCGACTTGTTGTAGATGTTCATCACCGACGAGATCACCAGGCTGATCGTCAGATAGATCAGCATCATCAGGAGCATGCACTCAAGCTCGCGCCCCGTCTGGTTGAGCGTGATGCCGCCCAGCGTGCCGCGCAGATCCATGTAGCTCACCGCGATGGCGAGCGAGGAGTTCTTTGTCAGGTTGAGATATTGCGAGATCAGCGGCGGCACGATCACGCGCAACGCCTGCGGCAGGATCACAAGGCTCATCGTGCGCCCCGGGCGCAGGCCAAGCGCATAGGCGGCCTCGGTCTGGCCCTTGGAGATGGCCAGGATGCCCGCGCGCACAATCTCGGCGATGAAGGCCGAGGTGTAGATCGTGAGCGCGATCAGCAGCGCGGTGAAGGAATGCAGCATCTGGAACCCGCCTTCGAAATCAAAGCGGGTGACGCGCGGGTAATCGAGGTGGAAGCCGAGTGCAAACGCGACCACGACGACCGGACCAAGCAGGATGAGCGGCGTTTGCCACCATGTTGTGGGGCGGATGCCGGTGGCTTCCTGCACTGCTTTTGCGCGCTCCATCAGCCGCCGCCAGGCCCAGAAAGAGGCCGCGAGGATCAGGATCAGCGCCAGCGCGTTGAGGCTCACCGGAATATCGCCGGGCAGCACAACCTCGCCCAGCGAATTGGAAAAGAGCGGCGCGGCAACACTGGTGCCGCGGTTTGTCACGGCAATCGTGTCGAAGAGCCACATCGAGGCCTTGGGCGTCTCGCCCGCGGCCTGCATCGCCTCGGTAAAGCGGAAATCGCGCGGGCTTGGGGTGGTTTCCGACAGGATCGTGCCCATCAACAGGATCCACAGCAGCAGCGGAATGTTGCGGAAGGTCTCGACAAAGACTGTCATGATCCGCGCCACGAGCCAGTTGTTCGACAGGCGCAGCACGCCGACGAAAACGCCCAGAATGGTGGCGCAGATACAGCCCAGCACCGAGACGAGGAGCGTGTTCAAAAGCCCCTCGACCATCGCGCGCATATGCGTGTTGTCGTTGGTGTAGGGGATCAGCGTCTGGGCGATGTCATAGCCCGCGCGGGTCCACAGGAAGGAGAAGTTGAAGTCCTTCCCCTTGGCCTCGAGGTTCACATAGGCGTTGTTGAGAAGCCAGAACAGACCCGCAAGGAACAGCAACAGCACGATCACCTGGATCGTGACGGAGCGGAACCGCGTGTCGTAAATGAGCATCGAGAGCCGAAAGCCATCTTTCGGCGGATCACTCGCGAGTGTCATGCTTTTCCCCTGTCCGGGCCGCCATGTGGCTTTGCGCCAACTGATTTGGGGCGATGCCCCGGCGATCCCGCTTGTCGAAAAAGAGAATGCGGCCGGGTGGTGCACCCGGCCGCACAGAGATCTTAGCGGAACGGCGGAGCGTACATCAGCCCGCCTTGGGTCCATTGCGCGTTCAGGCCGCGCGCCAGACCGATCGAGGTGCTCGCGCCGATGTTGGCTTCAAACACTTCGCCGTAGTTGCCGACGGCAAGGATCGCGCGCTTGGCGAAATCGTTGTCGAGGCCGATCTTGGCGCCCATGTCGCCCTCAAGCCCGAGCAGACGGCGGATTTCCGGGTTCTGGGTCGAGGCGGCCACTTCTTCGAGGTTCGCCTTGGTCACGCCATACTCTTCGGCTTCCACGAGCGCGTAGAAGCTCCAGCGCACGATGTCGCCCCAGTTGTTGTCGCCATGGCGCACGGCCGGCCCGAGCGGCTCTTTCGAGATGATTTCGGGCAGGATGACGATGTCATCGGCGTTCGGCATCGTGGCGCGCGAGGCGGCGAGGCCCGAGGCGTCGGTGGTGTAGCTGTCGCAAGCGCCGGCGAGGAAGCGCTGCTGCCCCTCGGCGTCGTTGGCGATGTTCACCGGCGTGTAGCTCATGTTGTTCGCCTTGAAGTAGTCGGCGAGGTTCATCTCGGTGGTGGTGCCGGTCTGCACGCAGATCGTGGCGCCATCGAGTTCCTTGGCGGAAGAAACGCCGAGTTCCTTGTGCACCATGAAGCCCTGGCCGTCATAGTAGTTCACGGCGACGAAATCGAGCGCCAGCTCGGTGTCGCGCGAGAAGGTCCAGGTGGAGTTGCGCGAGAGCACGTCAACTTCGCCCGAGGCCAGCGCGGTGAAACGGGTCTCGCCGGTGAGCGGGACATATTTGACTTTCATCGGGTCGCCGAGCACGGCGGCGGCAACGGCTTTACACACGGCCACGTCGAAGCCTTGATAGTTGCCGTTCGCATCCGGAGCGGCGAAGCCGGTCAGCCCCGGGTTCACGCCGCAAATCAGTTCGCCACGGGCCTTGACCTCGTCCAGGGTCGACGCCCCGGCGACGCCGGCCACGAGGCCCGCCATCACCAGCGAACCGAAGAATACGGATTTTTTCATGTTTACCTCTTCCTGAGTTGCCGCCCGAGCGGCGGTGAGAGTGCCCTTCACGGGTCTGACGTGTCGTTGGGGCATGCCCCAGCAGGGGGGAGTTTGAGCGAATGCGGACCGAATGGTCAAGCCGTCATGGAGGATTTCTCCAAGGCAGTCGCCCGCTGATTGAGCAACTGCACGGATAGCGCGCACTTTGCGGAAGAAAACCGGGCGGTTCAGCCAAAATCAGGCGCTATGGCGCAGCATCCAGAATCGCTCCGCATGAAGGAGCGCCTGCTTTTTGAGCGCGGCAAGCTCCTCCGCCTCTTCGTCGGCGCCCCATTGTGCGATCTGATAGGCTTCGTCGATGCGCGACACATCCCAGGCTTCCGCCGCCGTCAGCGCCCCGTCGGCCACCGCGAGCCCCAGCACCAGCGAGCCGGTGAGGCCCACAAGGTCGTGCAACGCCGCCAGTTCCCAGATATCGTAGGCCTCTACGCGGCGGGCGAGGGCCACGAGCGCATGCGCCGGCTGCAAGATCGGCACCACGCCCTGCGTGATCGAGAGCCGGGCCCCGTGCCGGGCCTCGGCCCAGTCGAGCCAGTGGTCCCAGCCCTCGGCCTGAAGCGCGATCAAATCCGCCGGGCGCTCGGCGCGATAGCACAAAAGGTCGGTCTCGCCATAAGCGGCGATCAGTTCGGCCACTTCGGCCATCTGAGTCGCCACCTTGTCGAGCGCGGCATTGGCCGAACGCGTCACCGGCATCGTCGCGGGCTCGATCTTTTCGCCCTGCGCCTGCCATTCGGCGGCCATCGCCTCGGCCATCGCGCGCGTCGGCACGACAAGCGCGCGTTTTGCCGGCGTTTTCACCGCCCGGGCATCGAGCAAAACCGTATATCCGCCCGAGACAGGCTCCGCCTTCGCATCCGTCCAGAACCGTTTTGCCGTCCAGCCGCTCATGCCAGAATCTCCAGAACCGCCATTTCCAGCTCTTCGAAGGTTTCCACGATCCGCTCCGCCCCGGCGGCGCGCAGATCCGCCACCGGATGATAGCCCCAGCTCACGCCCAGCACAGCCACACCGGCGGCAAGGCCCATCTCGATGTCATAGGTGGTGTCGCCGATCATCACCGCATCGTGGGGCTCCACGCCCGCCTCGGCAAGCGCGGCGCGCACCATGCCCGGATGCGGCTTCGAGGGGTTGTCATCCGCCACCTGCCGGGTGACGAAAAGCCCCTCAAGCCCGTGATGGGCGATCAGCGCCTCAACGCCGCGCCGCGATTTGCCCGTGGCCATGCCCAAAAGCATGTCTTCGCGCGCCGCGAGTCGCAGGCAGCAGTCCTTTGCCCCCGGATAGAGCGGCGCGGGAGAGGCGGCGCGGCCGGTGAAATAGCTCTGCTTGTAGGCCTCCACCAGCGCGGCCTGCGTGGCCCCATCGTGCGCAGGCGCAAGCCGGGCCACGGCGATCGGCAGGGAAAGCCCGACAATGGCCAGCACTTCCGCCGTGGCGGGCACCGCCAGCCCCTGCGCCGTGAAAGCCTGTGTCATCGCAGCAAGAATATGGGCCTGGCTGTCGCTGAGCGTGCCATCGACATCGAAAAGCGCAAGTTTCATCACGCGTCCTCGAACGGGTCGAGCGGCGCCTCGCCCTCGATCCAGCCCAGCGTTTTCCAGGTGCGCTTCATGTGGTCGGGCAAAGGCGCGGTGAGCGTGATGCGTTTTTTGGTGATCGGGTGATCAAAGGCGATGGTGCGCGCATGCAGATGCAGCTTGCGCGAGATCTCGCCGCCAAGCTGCGCGCCCCAGCCGTCGCCCAGGTTCTCCTGCCCGGAGCCCCCATATTTGCCATCCCCGATGATCGGGTGGCCAAGTTCGGCCATATGCGCCCGAAGCTGGTGCGTGCGCCCGGTGATCGGCACGAGCCCCACCCAGCTGACCCGCGCGCCAAGCGCCTCGATCACCGCGAAATCGGTGGTGGCGCGCTTGGCATCGGGGTTTTGCGCCATCTTCGCGGGCGGGATGCAGATCATCTTTTCGCCCTCGCCGCCGCGGCCATGGCCCGGCGCCTTCATCAGCCCGTAGCGGATCGTGCCCATCTTGGGCGAGGGCACCCCCGCCACCGCAGCCCAGTAGATCTTGCGCGTGGTCTTGAGCCTGAACGCCTCGGAAAGCGCGCGCGCAATCCGGTCGGTGCGGGCAATCAGCAGCACGCCCGACGTGTCTTTGTCGAGCCGGTGCACCATCTTCGGCCGGTCCTTGTAGCCGAATTTCAGCGCGTCGAGGAGGCCGTCAACATGACGGTCCCCCTGCCCCGAGCCGCCCTGGCTCGGCAGCCCCGGCGGCTTGTTGAGCGCAATGATATGCTCGTCTTTCCAAAGCACTGCCGCTTGGATCATCTTCTCGTCGGCAGGCGAGATGGTGATCTTCTCGCGCCGCTCCTCTGCGCGGCGCACCGGCGCCTCGGCCCCGGCCTCGGGCAAGGGCGGCACCCGCACTTCCATCCCGGGGCCGATCCGGTCCGAGGCTTTTGCCCGCCCGCCATCGACCCGCACCTGCCCGGTGCGGCACATCTTTTCCACCGCGCCCTGTGTCAGGCTCGGAAAGCGCTTCTTCAGCCAGCGGTCGAGACGGCTCTCGCCCTCGTCTTCGCTCACCTTGATCAGTTGCACCGCACTCATACAAAGAACCCTCGCGCGAAAGCCATCCCGGCGAACAGCGCCGCCAAGGCAATGACGACAGAGCCAATCACATAGCCCGCCGCCGCCAGCCCCTCGCCCGCCTCATAAAGCTTCGCCGCATCAAGCGAAAAGGCCGAGAAGGTGGTGAACCCGCCCAGCACGCCTGTCATCAGGAAAGGCGCGAGCCGCGTGCCGCCCTTTTGCGCCAGCACGACCACCATCGCCCCCATCAGGAAGGAACCGAGGATGTTCACGGTCATCGTGGCATAGGGAAAGCCGTGCCCAAGCAGCCGCGGCAGGAGCACATTGACAAGATAGCGGGCCGAGGCGCCAAGCGCCCCGCCAAGCGCAACGATGAGGAGGGTCTGGATCATGCGATGTCCTTTGCCCTCTTGGGCCGGATTGTCAACTGCCGCGCTTCTCGCGCAGCTTGGCAAACCATTCCACGCGCTTTTTCAGCTCGCGCTCGAACCCGCGCTCGACGGGCGCATAAAACACCGGCCGGCGCATCCCTTCGGGAAAGTAGTTCTGCCCGGAAAACGCATCCTCGGCATCATGGTCATACTGATAACCCGCGCCAAAGCCCTGCTCTGCCATCAGCTTCGTCGGCGCGTTGATGATATGGCGCGGCGGCGGGGTGGAGCCGGTCTTGCGCGCGGCCTCGCGCGCGGCAACGTAAGCCATGCAGGCCGCGTTCGATTTTGGCGCAAGGGCAAGGTAGATCGCGGCCTGCGCAATCGCGAGCTCACCCTCCGGGTGGCCGAGCCGCTCGTAAACCTCCCAGGCATGCAGGCAGATCGTCTGCGCCTGCGGATCGGCAAGGCCGATATCCTCGATCGCCATCCGGGTGAGGCGGCGGGCGATGAAGCGCGGGTCCTCTCCGCCTTCAAGCATCCGCCCAAGCCAGTAGACCGCCGCATCCGGGTCTGAGCCGCGGACGGATTTATGCAGCGCGGAGATGAGGTTGTAATGCTCCTCGCCGGATTTGTCGTATTTTGCCGCGCGCCGCATCAGCCGGCTGGAAAGCGCCTCGGTATCAAGCGGCGCCTGCACCTTCCAGGCCATCACCTGCTCGATCAGGTTGAGCGCGGCACGCCCGTCACCATCGGCCATTTCCAAAAGCGCCTCGCGCGCGGGCGCCTTGAGGGGGAGCGCGCGGCCAAGCGCCTGCTCGGCGCGCTGCGCGAGCCGCTCAAGGTCTGCAAGGCTGAGCCGCTCAAGAATGATCACCTGCGCGCGCGAAAGCAGCGCGGCATTAAGCTCAAAACTCGGGTTCTCGGTGGTGGCGCCGACAAGCAGGATCGTGCCATCCTCCATATGCGGCAGGAAACTGTCTTGCTGGGCCTTGTTGAAGCGGTGGATCTCATCGACAAAAAGCAGCGTGCCCTTGCCTTGAGAGGCGCGCAGCTTTGCCGCCTCGAACACCTTGCGCAGCTCCGGCACCCCCGAAAAGATTGCAGAGATCTGCACGAAGGCGCGGTCAGTCTCATGCGCCAGGAGCCGCGCGATCGTCGTTTTACCAACGCCGGGCGGCCCCCAGAAGATTACAGAACCAAGAGACCCCGCGGCGAGCATCGCTCCCAGCGGGCCCTCTGGTCCCAGCACATGGCGCTGCCCGATCACCTCGGAGAGGTGACGCGGGCGGATCCGATCCGCCAAGGGCCGGGGCGCTTCGGCCCCGGCAGGGGCAGGCGTATCAAAGAGGTCAGACATGGCGGCCCCACCCTATCCGCCGCCGTCCCGAGGCGGAAGGGTGAAACGCGCGGGGCCGCCAGCAGCTGAAAGGGGCACTCGTTGTAAACACTCGTCACAGGTCGCTCAGTGCATCTTGCCGCTGAGGTCGATCGAGACGCACTGGTAATCGCCATCGTCGATGAACATGCTGCGCCCGATCGCCTCCGCATCAAGCCCGCACCGCCCATACCAGCGCGGCCAGCTTGCCGCGGTCAGCGCCACGAGCCGGGTCGCGCCCAGTTCCCGCGCCGCCCCGGTCATCGCTTCGACCAGGCCGAAATGCACTTTGCGCCGCAGGCTTTGCGGGATGTCATGCGACACGAACACCCGCGAGCTTTCCCAGGTATGGGCATCACTCGGGGCCTCGCCGTAAAGCAGGTCCTGCGGAATCGAGCCACCCAGAATGCCGTTCTGGGCGTCGCGAATCATGTAGCTGTAGATGCCGCAACGCGCCGTTGTCGGCGTCAGCCGCATCCCCGCCAGCACGCGACCCAGATCGTGAATGGCGATCCAGCGGCTTTGCGGTGTGTCATACTGGTCAAACTCCATGCCCATCTCTTCGGGCAGGTCCCAGTTTTTCTGGACGATGAAGCTTTGCCGTCTTGCGCGAAACAGGTTCGCAAAAAGCTCGCCATGGTTGTGCATGTTGGCAAAGGAAAGAGTGGTGATCTGCATCGGTTTCTCCGGGGTTAAATATGGCCCGGGGGGAACCGCCGCAGGGGACCTTAAAGCAGCCGATACTCCTTCGCTCTCTGGATAGCTTCGGCAGTCGTGCGCGCCATCAACCGCTCTCGCGCCGATAGCAGACGTGCCTTGAACGCAGACTGCGTGATGCCAAGCTTCGCAGCAGCAGCAGCATGTCGATCCCCGGCGGCAATGCACCGCAGGGCCTCGATTTGAGCCTTTGTCAGGCCCTCCGGCGGCTGCGTGATGTCGTGCAGCCGGCGGACCAGTTGCGAGATCGTTTCGATCTCGTCATCCCGGAATTCGCGTTCTCGCGAAGTGAAAGAGGCAATGGTGCGCGAGGCGATCGGACCGCAAGAGAGCGTCACCCCGTAATTCAGCCCGAACCGGCGGGCTTCGCCCAGAATATTGAATGGATCAGGCAGCGGAAATGCGCTCCAGCGACAGGCGCCCTCTTCGGAGAAACCCCAGGCGATTGTCGGGTCACGCAGGGCATAGGCCTGCCGGGTATAGTGATCACTCCAGGCCTCGGGATAGGTCTGGAACTGCATGATCGGTGCCGCAAACCGGATGTGCAGACCAACAAAATACCCGTCCGGCACCAGACGGGTCAGCTCGCGCAGGGTCTTGTTGATCTCGGCATGAATAGACATGTCTTTTTAGACAGGTGCATTGGAGAAAATTCAATACGCTTTTGCGTGAAATTTTAAAACTCTGTCCGTATCTTGCGCCACCGTGGCCGTGAGGCACCACTTATTGCGCAAGCACAGAGACGGCCCCCCGCCGCGCAGGCATAAAAAAACCCGCCAGAAGGCGGGTTTTTGTTCTTTGGCGCGCCTTGGCTCAGTCTTCGGCGGCCTCGAAGGCCTCAAGGCGGGCCTTGTCGGCGGCGCCCTTGGCGGCGAGGTCACGGTCGACGAGTTCGATGAAGGCCATCGGCGCCATGTCGCCATAGCGGAAACCGGCTTTCAGAACGCGGGTGTAGCCACCGTTGCGGTCCTTGTAGCGCGGGCCGAGCACTTCGAAGAGCTTCGCCACGTCCTTGTCTTGTTTCAGCATCGCCGCGGCCTGACGGCGGGCGTGCAGATCGCCACGCTTGGCCAGCGTGATGAGCTTTTCGAAGATCGGACGCAGTTCCTTTGCCTTCGGCAGGGTGGTCTTGATCTGTTCGTGTTCGATGAGCGAGCCGCACATGTTGGCGAACAGCGCCTTGCGGTGTTCCTGGGTGCGGTTCAGACGGCGGTAGCCGCGAGCGTGACGCATGATTGTCTCCTAAGTCGCGTTTTGCTTTGTGTTGGCCCCCGTGCGTAGCAGGGGTCGTCGTTGGGGCATGTGCCCAGGGTTCCCCGGCATACCGGGCATTGGTGGGGGGGCGCGTAGGCCCGCCCCCCGGATCTGTCAATCAGAACTGATCTTCGAACCGCTTGGCGAGATCTTCGATGTTCTCCGGCGGCCAGTCCTCGACTTCCATCCCGAGGTGCAGGCCCATGCCCGAAAGCACTTCCTTGATCTCGTTGAGCGATTTGCGGCCGAAGTTCGGGGTGCGGAGCATCTCGGCTTCGGTCTTCTGGATCAGATCGCCGATGTAGACGATGTTGTCGTTCTTCAGGCAGTTCGCCGAGCGCACCGAAAGTTCGAGCTCGTCGACTTTCTTGAGCAGCAGCGGGTTGAACTCGAGCCCGTCGTCGGCGTCTTGCTTGGAGGCCGATTCGGGTTCTTCGAAGTTCACGAAGATCGACAGCTGATCTTGCAGGATGCGCGCGGCATAGGCCACCGCGTCTTCCGGCGTGAGCGAGCCATCGGTCTCGATCTTCATCGTCAGCTTGTCATAGTCGAGCACCTGCCCCTCGCGGGTGGGCTGGACTTCGTAGGCGACCTTTTTCACCGGCGAATAGATCGCATCGATCGGGATCAGCCCGATCGGCGCATCTTCCGGGCGGTTCTTGTCCGCCGCGACATAGCCCTTGCCGGTGTTGACCGTCAGTTCCATGAACACGTCGGCGCCGTCATCGAGGTGGCAGATCACGTGATCCTTGTTCAGGACCTCGATGCCATTCGATTCCGAAATATCGCCGCCAGTGACGACGCCCGGCCCCTTCGCCGAGATCGAGAGCCGTTTCGGCCCTTCGACATCCATCTTCAGCGCGATGCCTTTGAGGTTGAGGATGATGTCGGTGACATCTTCCCGCACGCCCGCGACCGAGGAGAACTCGTGCAGCACGTTGTCGATTTGCACCGAGGTGATGGCCGCTCCCTGAAGCGAGCTCATCAGCACGCGGCGCAGCGCGTTGCCCAGCGTGAGACCAAAACCGCGCTCAAGCGGTTCGGCGACCACGGTGGCTTGCCGTTGGGGGTCGTTGCCCGGCTTGACGTCAAGCTGCGTCGGCTTGATCAGTTCGGCCCAATTCTTGTGGATCATGCGCTCTGCCTCCATTCTTGTTCCGGACCCATGTCCCTAATCCGGAACGCCCGAGGAAAAAACGAACCGAACCGGGCCGTGCGGAGGTCGTCCGCACGGCCCGGCTTAATGTACCAAATCAGACGCGGCGGCGCTTGGGCGGACGGCAGCCGTTGTGGGCAATCGGCGTCACATCCCGGATCGAGGTGATGTTGAGGCCAACCGCGGCCAGCGCGCGCAGCGCCGATTCACGGCCCGAACCGGGGCCCTGCACTTCGACGTCCACGGTTTTGAGGCCGTGTTCCTGCGCCTTGCGGGCGGCGTCTTCGGCGGCCATCTGCGCGGCATAGGGGGTCGATTTACGCGAGCCCTTGAAGCCCATCGTGCCCGAGGACGACCACGAGATCGCGTTGCCCTGCACGTCGGAAATCAGGATCTTGGTGTTGTTGAACGAGGAGTTCACGTGAACAACGCCAGCGGCGATGTTCTTGCGTTCCTTGCGTTTGACGCGGGTTTTATCACGAGCCATCTGCTACCCTCCCTTATTTCTTCTTGCCGGCGATCGGTTTCGCCGGGCCCTTGCGGGTGCGGGCGTTCGTGTGCGTGCGCTGACCGCGAACCGGAAGGTTCTTGCGGTGACGCAGGCCACGGTAGCAACCAAGGTCCATCAGACGCTTGATGTTCATCGAAACTTCACGGCGCAGGTCGCCCTCGACGGTGAAGTTCGCGTCGATGTATTCGCGGATGGCGAGCACTTCGGCGTCGGTCAGATCGTTCACCCGGCGGGCTTCGTCAATGCCAACGGCGTCCACGATTTGTTTCGCGAACATCGGGCCGATCCCGTGGATGTATTGAAGAGCGATCGGGACGCGTTTCCCGGTCGGAATGTTGACGCCAGCAATACGTGCCAAAGCGTGCTTTCCTTTCGTTGCGGTTCCGTAGCGCCAGAACCTTTTTTCACAACTTGTCCGGGAAGTGTTTCCCGAACGGCTTGACGCCCGAATCTCCAAAACCCCGGAGACTCGGGCGATTCTCTTGCGAGACGCCGTGACCTAGAGGGAATTTCCCAACAGGTCAAGCGCCAAACGGCTCAATGCTGCTGATCGAGAATCCCGGCGATGGCGGCGGCCACGGCATCGATCTCGGCAAGGCCGTCAATCGTGAAGAGGTCCCCGGCATGATAGTAATAGCCGATCAGCGGCGAGGTCTTCTTGTAATATTCCATCAGCCGGGTCTTCAGGCTGTCTTCATTGTCGTCGGCACGCCGCTTCAGGTCATGGCTACCGCACACATCGCAAGTGCCCTCCACTTGCGTCGGCTTGGTCTCGTCATGATAGACCTCGCCGCATTGCCCGCAGGTGAAGCGCCCGGTGATGCGGCGCACGAGCGCGGCGTCATCGACGCGCATCTCGATCACCGCGTCGAGTTTTTGCCCCATCCGTGCGAGCAGGCGCCCAAGCGCATCCGCCTGCGGCAGCGTGCGCGGAAAGCCATCAAAGATGAACCCCGAGCCGCCGCCGGCGACCAGCTTCTCTTCGATCAGGCCGATCACGATCTCGTCGGTCACAAGCTCGCCGCGGTCCATCACCTCGGCAACGCGCTTGCCCATCTCGGTGCCCGAGGTTTTCGCCTCGCGCAGCATGTCGCCGGTGGAGAGCTGGACCATGCCGCGCCCCTCAACGAGCTTGCGCGCCTGCGTCCCCTTGCCTGCGCCGGGCGGTCCCAACAGGATGATATTGGACATTCCTTCCCTCCCTCAGCGCCGCGTCGGCGCTTTTCTGGTCCCCGACTTCGAGCGTTTGCCGCGCAATTGCGAACGCTCGATCAGCCCCTCGTATTGATGCGCGAGAAGATGCGACTGGATCTGGTTGATCGTGTCCATCGTCACCGAGACAACGATCAGCACCGAGGTGCCGCCAAAGTAGAACGGCAGCGAAAGCTGTGTCTGCAGGATCGAGGGCAGCAGGCAAACCGCGGTCAGATAAGCGGAGCCGATCACCAGCACCCGCGCGACGACGTAATCGAGATAATCCTCGGTCTTCTTGCCGGGGCGGATGCCCGGAATGAAGCCGCCCTGGTTCTTCAGGTTCTCCGCCACCTCGTCGGATTTGAACGCGACGTTGGCGGTGTAGAAATACGCGAAGAACACGATCATCGCCGCGTAGAAGGCAAGATACAGCGGCTGGCCGGGGCCGAAATAGGCGAGAATCGTCGACATGACCGGCCCGGTGTTCTGGCCCGAGAAGGTCGAGATCGTGGTCGGCAGCAGCAGCAGCGAAGAGGCGAAAATCGCCGGGATCACGCCCGCCGGGTTCACCTTGATCGGCAGGTGCGAGGAGCCGCCGTCATAGATCTTCATGCCAACCTGACGGCGCGGATACTGGATATGAAGCTTGCGCAGCGCGCGTTCCATGAACACCACAAAGCCGATCACGAGGATCACCATCACCATCACGCCGATGATCACCGGGGTGGAAATGGCGCCGACACGGCCCTGCTCAAGAAAGCCCGCAAGCGCGCGCGGGATCTCGGCGACAATGCCGACAAAGATGATCAGCGAGATGCCGTTGCCGATGCCGCGCGCGGTGATCTGCTCGCCGAGCCACATCAGGAACATCGTGCCGCCCACCAGCGTGACAAGCACCGAGGCGATGAAGAACAGCCCCGGCGTATGCGCAAGCCCGCCGTTTTGCAGGCTGACCGCGAGGCCCCAGGCCTGGAAGCTCGCCAGCGCCACCGTTGAGTAGCGGGTGATCTGGTTGATCTTCTTGCGGCCCTGTTCGCCTTCCTTCTTCATCTGCTCCAGCGCGGGCACAAGCGCCGCGAGAAGCTGCACGATGATCGAGGCCGAGATATAGGGCATGATGCCGAGGGCAAAGATCCCCATCCGGCCAAGCGCACCACCGGTGAACATCGAGAGCATGCCGCCGATGCCGGAGGCCGCGCGCTCCATGAACTCGCGCAGCGCGTCCGCGTCGATACCGGGCACCGGAATATAGGTGCCGAGGCGGTAGATGATCAGCAGCCCGATGGTGTAAAAGATGCGCGCGCGGAGCTCGGTCGCCTTGCCCAGGGCGCTCCAGCTCAGGTTCGCCGCCATTTGCTCTGCAGCAGATGCCATACCCGTCTCTTTCATGCGTAAGGCGCCGCGCGACCGTTCTCCGGTCGGCGGCGCCTGGAAAACTGTTGCCTATGTAAGCGGGGTTGCCCCCGCCCACAACCGATTATTCGGCCGCAGCAGCAACGCTCAGCTTGCCACCGGCTTTCTCGACGGCTTCAACGGCCGCTTTCGAGGCGCCGGACACGGTGAGCGTGACCTTGGTGGTGATTTCGCCCTTGGCGAGCACGCGGATGCCGTCGAGCTTGCGCGAGGTCAGACCCGCGGCAACGAGCGCATCTTCGGTGATCTCGACCGAGGCGTCGAGCTTGCCAAGGCCGATGAATTTCTCGATCAGGCCGAGGTTCACAACGGCGAAGGATTTCCGGTTCGGCTTGGTGAAGCCGCGCTTCGGCAGGCGCCGGTAGAGCGGCATCTGGCCGCCTTCATAGCCGTTCAGAGCCACGCCCGAGCGCGATTTTTGGCCTTTGATACCACGGCCGGCGGTCTTGCCCTTGCCCGAGCCGGGGCCGCGGGCGACGCGTTTGGCTTTTTTCGCCGCGCCGGCGTTGTCGCGCAGTTCGTTCAGTTTCATGTCGCTTCTCCTTTGCCGGACAATGCCCCCGGAAGCGAAACCGGAGCACACACGGCGTTTCTTGTTGATTCTGGGCCCCGAGAGAGGCCACCGGGGGCGTATAGACGCGCGGAGGCGGTGTGGTCAAGCACTGGAACGCGCACTATCACCTTGCGAGGCCACGAACTCGTTATAGAAGCGCCATGCCGCGTCTTCTTCGCCGAGCGCAGTGCTATACATGGCGTTCAAATAAACCATACGCCCGGATACGATGACATTCGGGTCGATCGCCTGTCCGATAAACTCTGGATCGGTTTCAAGCTCAACGTTAACGAGCCACCAACGTTCAATCTTGCCCAGAAGTTCGCGAAGTTTCGAGAATAGCGCCTCAAAATCAGGGATCTTACCACCCGAAGCAATCGAATGTAGTTCATGAGCAAAATCGTTTCGTGCATCGGTCAATTCCCGAAGCACTTGAGTGTCAGTCTCGTCGACCGCTCCAATATCCAAGAGCCACGCCCAGCTTGCGCGCAGCGGATTTTCCTTCGGATGCCGGGAAAGTACATTCTCTCTGTATGAAGGGCTCTCCATCCACCCTCTACCCGCGACGCAGTCGCTCGCAAAGAACTCGCGAGGGTGCACAATAACGGCATCCTTTAGTAATTCAAAAGCCGCAAGGTAGATACCGGCCTGCAATATTCTGCGTTTCAATACGTTCGGATTGAGGAAATCAGCCCAAACTTTCGTAGGGTCTGCCAACAACTTTCACGCCCCCATGAACCCCCAACCGTCAGCGGCGAACCCGTGCACGGCGGCGAGAAGCGTCAGCTTTTCCTCTTCGGCCCAGAGCGTCTCCACGTTCAGCGCCACCTCGGGCGTGGTCACTTCAAAGCAGTCTTCGTCCTCGTCATCCTCGGCCTCATACCACTCGACCGCATAGCCCTGCGCCTCCAGCGCCTCGGTGAAGGTGTCCCAATCGGCCGCGCGATCCTCGGGCACGAACTGGAAGGCGATCACCGCGCGCGCGGGCAGATCCTCCATCGACGCGATCTCGCGGAAAATCTGTTCGGTCTCGGCTTTTTGCTGTTTCAGGTCCATCGCGGCCTCCCATGGCGTTCGCGCAATATACAACGCAGTATCCAACGAAAAACGCCCCGGACCAAGCCGGGGCGTTTCCCTTTTCCAAAAGACCGGGCTCAGCCGCGTTCTTCGATGATCTTCACAAGATGCGCGATCTTGCTGACCATGCCGCGCACGGCCGGAGTGTCTTCCAGCTCACGGGTGCGGCGGATCTTGTTCAGCCCGAGGCCCTTGAGGGTCGCGGTCTGGATGGCCGGGCGGCGGGCGGCCGAGGCCACCTGTTGCACGACGATGGTTTTGTTCGCCATCTTCACTCTCCTCAGGCTTCGGCCGGCGCTTCAGCGTCGGATTTCGGCAGGATGTCGGCGACCTTCTTGCCGCGACGGGCGGCAACGGTGCGCGGCGAGGCTTCCAGCTTCAGACCGTCGAGGGTCGCGCGGATCATGTTGTAGGGGTTTTGCGAGCCGATCGACTTCGCAACAACGTCCTGCACGCCGAGCATCTCGAAGACGGCGCGCATCGGGCCGCCGGCGATGATCCCGGTCCCGGCCGGGGCGGTGCGCATGACCACTTTACCGGCGCCGTGACGGCCCTCGATGTCGTGGTGCAGCGTGCGGCCATCTTTCAGCGGCACGCGCACGAGCGAGCGTTTCGCCTGCTCGGTCGCCTTGCGGATCGCTTCCGGCACTTCCTTGGCCTTGCCCTTGCCGAAGCCGACGCGGCCACGTTGGTCACCAACCACGACGAGCGCGGCAAAACCAAAGCGTTTGCCGCCCTTCACGGTTTTCGACACGCGGTTGATCGCAACCAGACGATCGGCGAATTCCGGGGTCTCTTCGCGCTCGGCGCGACGCTCCCGGCGGTTTTCACGTTCTGCCATCAGGCATTCCTTTCGTGAAGGGCGTGAAAGCACACCCGTTGGGTCCAATCCTGGTGGGCCGCGCCAGGCACGGCCCCCGGATCATCGGGAGGGCGCGAACGCCCCCCACTGCATCAGAACTTCAGACCGCCTTCGCGGGCCGCATCGGCAAGCGCCTTGATCTTGCCGTGGAACAGGAAGCCGCCACGGTCGAAGAAGCACTCTTCCACACCGGCTTTCTTGGCCCGTTCGGCGATCGCCGCACCGATTTTGGTCGCGGCTTCGACGTTGTTCTTGCCAACGACGCCGAATTCTTTTTCGAGCGTCGAGGCCGAAGCGATGGTCACGCCGTTGACGTCGTCGATCAGCTGAACGCTGATGTTCTTCGACGAGCGATGCACCGACAGACGGGCGCGGCCATTGGCCATCGCCTTGATTTTGTTCCGAACGCGCAGGCGGCGTTTGAGGAACAGCTCTCGTTTGTTGTTCGCCATTTCTCAGCCCCTTACTTCTTCTTGCCTTCCTTGCGGAAGATGAACTCGCCCTTGTAGCGGATCCCTTTGCCCTTGTAGGGCTCGGGGCGGCGCCACTCACGGATGTTCGCCGCGACTTGCCCGACCTGTTGCTGGTCGATGCCTTCCACGGTGATCTCGGTCTGTTTCGGGCACACGACGGTCACACCGGCGGGAACTTCGAAATTGACCTCGTGCGAATAGCCGAGCGAGAGCTTCAGGATATTGCCCTGCACCGCGGCGCGGTAACCCACACCTTGGATTTCGAGCTCTTTCTTGAAGCCGGTGGAGACGCCGATGGCGAGGTTTTCGATCATCGAGCGGGTCATGCCCCACTGCTGACGGGCGCGCTTGGAGGTGCCGCGCGGCGTCACGGTGACGGCGGAACCGTCCATCGCGATCGTCACGTCGTCGGTGGCGGTGAAGCTGCGGGTGCCTTTCGGCCCTTTCACTTCGATGGTCTGGCCCGAGAGCGTCGCGCTGACGCCGTTGGGCATTTCGACCGGTTTCTTACCAATACGAGACATCGGGCCCTCCTTAGAACACGGTGCAGAGCACTTCACCGCCAACGTTGGCAGTGCGTGCGGCCGCGTCCGTCATGACGCCTTTCGGCGTGGAGACGATCGACACACCCAGGCCCTGACGGACCGAGGGGATGTCTTTGACCGAAGCATAAACCCGGCGGCCCGGCTTGGAGACGCGCGCGATTTCGCGGATCACCGGGGTGCCTTCGAAGTACTTCAGCGAGATCTCGAGTTCCGGCATGCCGGCCGCCGAGGTCGTTTTCTCATAGCCACGGATGTAGCCTTCCGCCGCGAGCACGTCGAGAACCCAGGCGCGAAGCTTCGAAGCCGGGGTGCGGACGGTGGACTTGCCGCGCATCTGCGCGTTGCGGATGCGGGTCAGCATATCGCCGAGGGGATCGTTCACGGACATTCCCTGACCTCCTTACCAGCTCGATTTCACCATGCCGGGGATCTGGCCGAAAGAGGCCAGGTCACGCAGCATGATCCGCGAGAGTTTGAGCTTACGGTAGTAAGCATGGGGACGACCGGTGAGCTGGCAACGGTTGTGCAGACGCACGGCCGACGAGTTGCGGGGCAGTTCCGCCAGTTTCAGGGTCGCTTTGAAGCGATCTTCCATCGGCAGGGTCTGGTCTTCGATCGTCGCTTTCAGCGAGGCGCGTTTGCTGGCGTATTTCTTCACCAGCTTGGCGCGCTTCACTTCGCGCTCAACCATGGATTTCTTGGCCATAAATTCTCTCCGCGATCAGGCGTTGAAAGGCATGTTGAAAGCTTTCAACAGCGCCTTCGCTTCTGCATCGACCGTGGTCGAGGTGCAGATGATGATGTCCATGCCGAGAACCTCGTCGACTTTGTCGAAGTCGATCTCCGGGAACACGATATGTTCCTTGAGACCCATCGCAAAGTTGCCACGGCCATCGAAGCTGGGCTTCACACCGCGGAAGTCGCGCACGCGCGGCAGGGCGATGTTGGTCAGGCGATCGAGGAATTCGTACATGCGGTCGCCGCGGAGGGTGACCTTGCAGCCAAGCGGCATCTCTTCACGGACGCGGAAGCCGGCGATCGACTTCTTGGCCTTGGTGATGACAGCCTTCTGACCGGCGATGAGCGAAAGCTCGTCAGCGGCTTGCTTGACTTTCTTGGTGTCTTTGACGGCTTCGCCGACGCCCATGTTGAGAACGATTTTCTCGAGCTTCGGGATCTGCATGTCGTTCTTGTAGCCGAACTGCTCTTTCATCGCAGCGCGGATGGTCGACACGTAGAGCGTTTTCAGACGCGGGGTGTAGCTGGCTTGGTCGAGCATCAGATCGCCTCCCCGGTGGTCTTGGCGTAACGGACCTTCTTGTCGCCTTCGACGCGGAAGCCGACGCGGGTGGCCTTGCCGTTCGCATCGACGAGCGCGAGGTTCGACAGGTCGATCGGCATCGCCTTGGCGACGCGGCCGCCTTGCGACGACGCGGTCTGGCGCTGGTGACGGATCGCCACGTTCACACCCTCGACCACGGCCTTGTTGTCCTTGGGCGAAACGGAGGTGATTTCACCTTGCTTGCCCTTGTCCTTGCCGGTGAGCACGACGACCTTGTCGCCCTTGCGGAGTTTTGCAGCCATCACAGCACCTCCGGCGCAAGCGAGATGATCTTCATGAAGTTCTTCGCGCGCAGCTCACGAACGACCGGCCCGAAGATACGGGTGCCGACCGGTTCGCCCTGGTTGTTCAGGATGACGGCGGCGTTGCGGTCGAAGCGGATGGCGGTGCCATCTTCGCGACGGACTTCCTTGGCGGTGCGCACGACAACGGCTTTACGCACGTCGCCCTTTTTCACGCGGCCTTTCGGAATCGCTTCCTTGACCGACACCACGATGATGTCGCCCACGGATGCGTAACGGCGGTGCGAACCGCCCAGAACCTTGATGCACTGAACTCGGCGCGCGCCGGAGTTGTCAGCGACATCCAGATTGGTCTGCATCTGGATCATTGGGTTACTCCCGACCTTTGGGAACGTCTATGCAGGCAGCCGTCCCAGGGTTTCGATGGACTGTCGTCCATCGCCGGGCCTGAAAATCAGGCCTCGACGACGACCTGCCAGCGCTTCGTTTTCGAGATCGGCGCGCATTCCTCGATGCGGACAACGTCGCCGGTCTTGAAAGTGTTTTGCGCGTCATGCGCACGATATTTCTTCGATTTCCGCACCGTTTTTTGCAGCAGCGGGTGCTTGAAGCGGCGCTCCACGAGAACGGTCACGGTCTGATCGTTCTTGTCCGAGGTCACGACGCCTTGGAGGATACGTTTGGGCATCGAAAGTCTCCTTACTTCGCAGCTTCAGCAGCTTTTTGGGTCAGCACCGTTTTCACGCGGGCAACGTCACGGCGGACGGCGCGCATGCGGGCGGTGTTTTCCAGCTGGTTGGTCGCCGCTTGGAAGCGGAGGTTGAAGGCTTCTTTCTTCAGCGCAACAAGCGCATCACGAAGCTCGTCAGGCGTCTTCGCCTTGAGTTCTTGGGCGTTCATCCCATTGGTCCTCTACTGGCACCAGAGGGCCCCGCTTGGGTGCGCGATCGCACGCTTGGGGTGACCCTGAGTCTGGTGGGTTATGTCTTCCGCGCCCGAATCCCACAGGGGTCGGTCGCCGGATGCCGCTGCCTACAGGAATTCCCCCCCGGGGGCAAGCGTTGAATCCGGGTTCAGACCTGTTTGAGAAACAGCGCGCAAAACGGCACAATGGCGCGAAAATCGCGGTGATCGGTGAGCCAGCGCCAGGTGAGCGGGCGCAGCGCAAGCCAGATCGGGCACATGCGCCGCATGCGGCGCCGCGCCGTCTCCCAGACGCCCTGATTGTCGACAGCGCAATAGGCATCGCGCGCTGCGAGCACTGCGGCATCAATCTGGCCGGTGAGGATGCAGATGTCGAAAAAGAAAATCAGCACGTCCCACGCATGACCGGAAACCGTATTGTGACGGGGGCTGTATTTCTCCAGATCAATGAAGGTGATCGTGCCGTCCTGATAGCAAATGTCGCGCAGGCTGGGCCGGCCGTGGCTGTAGCCCGCCCGGTGCAACCGCGCGAGCGCTTCGGCCGCGGCCACAAGCGCCGCCTGCCCCCGCACCGAATAGGCTCCTTCGCGCTGGAGAATCGACTTCACGCTCGGCCCGGCATCGGCAACCACGAATTCTCCCGGGCTCGACGCCAGAACGCGCGGAAACGGCAGATGCTTGCCCTGAAGGCTCAGATAGGCCTGCCGCTCCGCCTCGAACAGCCGACGCGGGTCGCCTTTCTGAAGGCGGAGCCGCAGCCCCACGTTTTCGACACGCTTGCGCCAGCCCGGCTGACCCGCAACAACGGTCCTCTCGATACGCCCAGTAGCCACGCGACCCTCTTTCTTCAAACGAGGGGCGAACATGCCGAATTGAGCGCGCGGGCTCAATCGCTGAGGCGTCATAAATGTGTCATTTCCGCCATGCGCCCTGCGCAGGGCTCAGGGAATACTCGGATTTTTACCAAGATCTGGCCGCATTCACCCCAGATGCATGAGCTTGAACACCGTCAACCGGTTGCGCTGAAGCCCGGCATGAATGCATGAAAACCCGTTCGCGCGATAGCTGCGCATCTCGCTTTGAAACGCCCGGAAGGGCTCCATGTAACTCTCATCGGTGAGCAGGTGCTGCTGCACCGGGTTGAGGATCACGAGCACCGATTGCCGCGCCAGACGGGTGAACTCACCGATGATCGTCATCCAGTCCTTCGGGTGGCAATAGTGGTCGATCGCATCAAAGCACAGCACTGAGTCGAAGCTCTTGTCCGCAAACGGATAGGGCACATGCCCCGCATCGAAGAGCCGCACATCGAGCCCCTGGCTCTCGATGAAGGGCTTGTAAGGCCAATCCGTCACGGGGCCATCGCCGGAATTGAGGTGATGGTTATCCACCGTGTCGCTCAACTCCGCGCCATTGACATCGCGGAACCGGCTGTCGGGGCCGTCCCGCCAGCCGAGAAAATTGGCATAATCATTACCAACGGCGCGATGGCCAAAGTGGCGCAACACTTCGAGCGTTGCCCCATGCGCGCTCGACATTTCCAGCACGTCGCGCGGCGGGCCACCCTCCACCATCAACTCGGGCATATGTTCGAGCAGGCGCGCCCAGGAGCGGCGGATGTTCTTGAACCGCACGACGTATTTGCGCTGCACCGTATGGCTGACGCGCTCAAGCGCTTCTGCATCAAGCCGATAGGGCTCCGAGAACGCCTCTGGCGGGAGCGCGCCAAAAGCGGCAATCACCCGGTTCACGCTGAGCGGATCGGGGCCGAAATCGGCCTCGAACTCGGCGCATAGCTTGCGCATCTCCTCGGCATAGCCCGGATAGCCAAGCCGATGCCCGGCAGGAAATCTCTGTTCGCGTTCAATAAGTTCGGCATGGCTGGCACGCATATGAATGGCCTCCTGATTTCCCGCGGCTGCGGCACGACCGCAGCGGTCAGGCCATAACCTTAACCCGATCCAGACACGCGCCACAATGTCTCCCCCCGGAAACGCTTGCCACAAGCGCTCAGAAACACAAAAGAAAACGCCCCCGCCGGAGGCCGGCGGGGGCGCAAGATCCCGGAAAGGATCAGATCTTACCAGTCTTCGCGCGCGACGATGCGGGTCAGCACCGGCAGCTTGTTCGCGCCAAGGCGCAGCGCTTCGCGCGCGATGGTTTCGGACACGCCGTCGATTTCGAACATGATGCGGCCCGGTTTGACCTTGCACGCCCAGTAATCGACAGAGCCTTTCCCTTTACCCATCCGCACTTCGGTCGGTTTCGACGACACCGGCACATCGGGGAACACGCGGATCCAGACCCGGCCCTGACGCTTCATGTGGCGGGTGATCGCGCGGCGGGCCGCTTCGATCTGACGCGCCGTGACCCGCTCCGGTTCCGTCGCCTTGAGGGCGAAGGAGCCGAAGTTCAGGTTGAAGCCGCCCTTGGCCTCGCCGTGGATGCGGCCCTTGTGCTGTTTGCGGAATTTCGTCCGTTTCGGTTGCAGCATCTCAAGTCACTCCTCAGCGAGCGTCGCGGTCGCGACGCGGACCGCGCGGCGCCGGGCCATCTTGGGCTTCGGCAGCTTTGCGATCACGGGCTTGCGGATCATGTTCCATGATCTCGCCTTTGAAGATCCAGACCTTCACACCGATGATCCCATAGGGGGTCATGGCTTCGTCCAGCGCGTAATCGATGTCGGCACGCAGCGTGTGCAGCGGCACGCGGCCTTCACGGTACCATTCGGTCCGCGCGATCTCGGCGCCACCGAGGCGGCCCGAAACGTTGACGCGGATGCCAAGGGCGCCCATGCGCATCGCGTTCTGCACAGCGCGTTTCATCGCGCGGCGGAACGAGACCCGACGTTCAAGCTGCTGGCAGATCGACTCGGCCACCAGTTGCGCGTCCAGTTCGGGCTTGCGCACTTCAACGATGTTGAGGTGCAGCTCCGACGCGGTGAAGTTCGCGAGCTTCTTGCGAAGGGTCTCGATATCGGCGCCTTTTTTGCCGATGATGACACCCGGACGCGCGGCGTGGATCGTGACGCGGCACTTTTTGTGCGGACGTTCGATGATCACGCGAGCAACGCCCGCTTGCTTGGCTTCCTTGTGGATGAACTCGCGCATGCGCAGGTCTTCCAGAAGCAGGTTGCCGTAGTCTTTCGACTCAGCGAACCAGCGGCTGTCCCAGGTGCGGTTGACCTGAAGACGCATCCCGATGGGGTTGACCTTCTGACCCATTACGCGCGCTCCTCGACTTGACGCACCTTGATGGTGATTTCCGAAAACGGCTTCATGATCTTGCCGAACCGGCCACGTGCCCGCGGACGGCCACGTTTCATCACGAGGTTCTTGCCGACGAAAGCTTCCGCGACGATCAGGCTGTCGACGTCGAGGCCGTGGTTGTTCTCGGCGTTCGCAATCGCCGATTGCAGGCATTTGCGCACGTCTTCGGCGATCCGCTTTTTCGAGAAGGTCAGATCGGCGAGCGCTTTGTCGACCTTCTTGCCGCGGATCAGCGCGGCCACGAGATTGAGCTTCTGCGGCGAGGTGCGAAGCATCTTCGCTTTCGCGAAGGCTTCGTTGTCCGCCACGCGGCGCGGATTTTGTTCCTTACCCATGGCGATTACTTCCTCTTCGCTTTCTTGTCGGCGGCGTGACCGTAGTAGGTCCGGGTCGGCGAGTATTCACCGAACTTCTGGCCGATCATCTCTTCGGTGACGTTGACGGGGATGTGTTTATGCCCGTTGTAGACACCAAAGGTGAGGCCGACGAACTGCGGCAGGATGGTGGAGCGACGCGACCAGATCTTGATGACGTCGGATTTGCCCGAAGCGCGCGCCTTCTCTGCTTTTTTCAGCAGATAGGCATCGACGAAGGGGCCTTTCCAGAGAGAACGTGCCATAGGTTAGCGACCCTTCTTCTTGGCGTGACGCGACCGCAGGATGTACTTGTCGGTCTGCTTGTTCGAACGGGTGCGCTTGCCCTTGGTGTCCTTGCCCCACGGGGTAACCGGGGTCCGGCCACCGGAGGTGCGGCCTTCACCACCACCATGCGGGTGGTCGATCGGGTTCATCGCAACACCGCGAACGGTCGGACGCACGCCCATGTGGCGCTTGCGACCGGCCTTGCCGAGGTTCTGGTTCGAATGGTCGGCGTTCGACACGGCACCGATGGTCGCCATGCATTCCTGACGCACGAGACGCAGCTCGCCCGAGGAGAGACGCAGCTGGGCATAGCCCCCGTCACGGCCGACGAACTGGGCATAGGTGCCCGCGGCGCGCGCGATCTGGCCACCCTTGCCGGGTTTCAGCTCGACATTGTGCACGATCGTGCCGATCGGCATGCCCGAGAACGGCATCGCGTTGCCGGGCTTGATGTCCTGTTTGGCACCGGCGATCACGGTATCGCCCACGGCGAGACGTTGCGGCGCGAGAATGTAGGCCAGTTCACCGTCGTTGTATTTGATCAGCGCGATGAAGGCGGTGCGGTTCGGGTCATATTCGATCCGCTCGACCGTGGCCGGAACGTCGAACTTGCGACGTTTGAAGTCGACGATGCGGTAGAGACGCTTCGCGCCGCCACCCTTGTGCCACATGGTGACGCGTCCGGTGTTGTTCCGGCCGCCCGTCTTCGTAAGACCCTGCGTGAGGGCTTTGACGGGACGACCTTTCCAAAGCTCCGAACGGTCGATCAGAACCAGCCCGCGCTGGCCAGGCGTCGTCGGCTTATACGACTTGAGTGCCATGCTCTCTGTCTTCCGTTGCTCTGGACCATAGGTCCGTTACGTATGGGGCGCCGTAGCTCCCCGAGTGCAAAAATCACCAGCCCCGGACGAATCCGGGGCTCTCGGCGATGGGCGTGCCTACCAAAAAGAAATCCGCGCGTCTATGGGGGAATCGCGACGGGAGAAAAGAGTTTCTGCCCGCCCCGGCGCATGCCCGATCGCGCGCGCGTTCGATAAGCGCGTCAGGCGCGGCGCGGCGGCAACAAAGTTGTCATAATAACTCCGTGACCCGTGATCTGGATCAAAACGACAGCCCTTGCGCCCCGGGATGCTGAGCCATCTCCAGCCACTCAAGGACGCTCCCATGGCCAGCCCCACCGAACACGCCCCCTCCCCTCCGCGCGAATACACCAAGGTCGCAAAATTCTTCCACTGGTCAATGGCGGCGATCATCATCATCGCATGGGTGATCGGCTATTACGGCGGCGCGATGCTGCATTACGGCGTTGACGATGCCGAGACCGCGAAGAAGGTCACCGCCATTGTCACGCACAAGAACATCGCCACGCTGACGCTGTTCTTCGTCGTGGGCCGGTTGATCTGGCGTGCCACCCATGCCGCGCCGCCGCTCACCGAGATGCCCGAGATCATGCAACGCCTCACCCATCTCGGCCATGGCGTGCTCTATTTCCTGATGGTGGCCGTGCCGGTCTCGGGCTGGGCGAACAGCTCCTCCGCCGGCTACAATATCCCGGTGCTCTGGCTGTTTGATATTCCGACGTTGATGTCGAAAAGCCCGGCGGTGACGCCCTATCTTGTCACCCTGCACTGGTTCCTCGCCTGGGCGCTCGCAATCGTCGTGATCGGCCATGTCGCCTTTGCGCTCAAGCACCTGCTGATCGACCGTGACGAGACGATGAGCGCGATGTTGCCGCGCAGGAAATCCTGAGCCGTGCAACGCTTCAAAAGGAAAAGCCCCCGCAACCGCGGGGGCTTTTCAATTCAGTCGGATCGCAACGATCAGAGCCCGGTCGACACGTCGATCGTGTTGCCGTCTTCGAGCGTCACATAGGCTTTCTTCACGTCCGAGCGCACGCCGGGGCGGCCACGGAAACGCTTGGTCTTGCCTTTGGTGATGGTGGTGTTGACCGCCTTCACCTTGACGCCGAAGAGAGCCTCGACGGCTTCCTTGATCAGCGGTTTGGTCGCCGTCTTGGCCACCTGGAACACCACCGCGCCAGCTTCCGAGGCCATGGTGGCTTTCTCGGTGATGACGGGCTTCACGATCACGTCGTAATGTTCGGGTTTCGCACTCATTTCAGGCGAGCCTCCAGAGCTTCGACACCCGCTTTCGTGAGCACGAGCGTGTCACGCTTGAGGATGTCATAGACGTTGGCGCCCATCGACGGCAGCACATCAATGCCTTCGATGTTGCGCGCGGCAAGCGCGAAGTTCTCGTTCACCGCGGCGCCGTCGATCACCAGGACCTTTTTCCAGCCCAGCTCCTTGGCCGCCTTGGCGAGCATCGAGGTTTTCGCTTCGGCCATGTCAGCCGCTTCGATCACCACGATATTGCCGGCTTTCGCCTTGGCCGAGAGCGCATGGCGCAGGCCAAGCGCACGGAACTTCTTGGTCAGGTCATGGGCGTGGCTGCGCGGGGTCGGGCCCTTGTAGACACCACCGTGACGGAAGATCGGCGCCTTCTTGGACCCGTGACGCGCGCCACCGGTGCCTTTTTGGCGGTAGATCTTCTTGGTCGAGTAGCTCACGTCCGACTTGCCGAGCACCGAGTGGGTGCCCGCTTGCGCCTTCGCGCGCTGCCAGCGCACGACGCGGTGCAGAATGTCGGCACGCGGCTCAAGGCCGAACAGGGCCTCGTCGAGCTCGATCGAGCCGGCTTTCGCGCCGTCAAGCTTGATCACATCGAGTTTCATGCTTCACCCCCTTCGACCGAGACTTCTTCGGCCGGAGCGGCAGCAGCAGCCGCCGATTTCAGCGCGGCAGGCAGCGGCAGATCGGCCGGGGCCGGTTTCTTCACCGCATCCTTGATCGTGACCCAGCCGCCCTTGGCGCCCGGAACAGACCCTTTGACCATGATCAGGCCACGGTCGGCATCGGTGCGGACCACTTGCAGGTTCTGCGTGGTGACACGCACGGCCCCAAGATGGCCAGCCATCTTCTTGCCTTTGAACACCTTGCCCGGGTCTTGGCACTGGCCGGTCGAGCCGTGCGAACGGTGCGAGATCGACACACCGTGCGAGGCGCGCAGACCACCGAAGTTGTGACGCTTCATGGCACCGGCAAAGCCTTTACCGATCGAGGTGCCGGCGATGTCGACATGCTGGCCGGCAAGGTAATGCTCGGCCGAGATCTCGGCGCCCACGTCGATCAGGTTTTCAGGCGACACACGGAATTCGGCCAGCTTGCGCTTCGGCGCCACATTCGCTTTCGCGAAGTGACCGCGCATCGCGCCCGAAACGCGCTTGGCTTTCGCCTCGCCCGCACCGAGTTGCACCGCGGTATAGCCGTCGGTTTCCACGGTGCGCTGCGCGACAACCTGCAGGTGGTCGAGTTGCAGCACCGTCACCGGAACTTGCTTGCCGTCTTCGAGGAACAGCCGGGTCATGCCCAGCTTCTTGGCGATAACACCAGAACGCATGTGCCCGCTCCTCAGACTTTGATCTCGACGTCCACGCCAGCCGCGAGGTCGAGCTTCATCAGCGCGTCCACGGTTTGCGGGGTCGGATCGACGATGTCGAGAAGACGCTTGTGCGTGCGGATTTCCCACTGGTCGCGCGACTTCTTGTCGATGTGCGGACCACGGAGAACCGTGAATTTCTCGATTTTGTTGGGCAGCGGGATCGGCCCGCGGACCTGTGCACCCGTACGCTTCGCGGTGTTGACGATTTCCTGGGTGCTGGCATCCAGCACGCGGTAATCGAACGCCTTGAGCCGGATGCGAATGTTTTGACCAGACATGCAGTCTTCCCTTTTCGCAGGGCTTCAAAGTTGAGAGGCAGACCCCGCCGCATGCGACGCCTGCATCGAACCGTAATCTTGGCAGATCAGGCCGGTGCCCTACGGGAGCCCCCCGAGTCTGTCAAGAGCAAAAGGAGCGTCTTGCGACGCTCCTTCCAATTTCGTGTCGCTTGCGTCCGGCGGGTCGCCCCGCCGGGGCAAAACCCTGATTATTTCAGGATTTTGGAGACGACGCCGGCGCCGACGGTGCGGCCGCCTTCACGGATGGCGAAGCGCA
>NZ_JBHUIX010000003.1:0-194913 GCF_042683065.1 Rhodobacter lacus
CGTGGTCAACGTGGCCGATCGTGCCGATGTTGACGTGCGGTTTGTTCCGTTCAAACTTTGCCTTTGCCATTTCCGGGCGCCTCTGGTTCGGGGGCCGGCGTCGGCCCAGTGTGAATATGGCGCGTTCCCTATTGCCGATACGCAGAAAAATCAAGCCCGCTTCGCGGAAGGAGGCTGCGTCGCAAGGCAGAAATGTCACGCCCGGTCATGTGCGGGCGATGTCCGCACCAAAGGACGGGCCGCCCCCTCTTTTCCTTCGGAAAATTCGCCCGGCGATCCTGCCGCGGGGGTTTCGCACGCGCCCGGCGGCAAACCGCGCCGGCGCGGGGGGGGTGGGGGCACGGCCCCCACGAAAAAGCGGGGGGTGCGGGGGGCGGCAGCCCCCCGCCTGGGTCGGGCGCGCAGGCGCCCGACAGCAGATCAGGTAAAGCGGTTGTCCCGCGGGAAGCCGCGCGGCGCCATCCGCCCGGCCGAGGCGCGTTTGGCCTGCCATTCGGCCAGATCCATCTCGGTGCGGGTGCGCCCGGCCGGATCTTTCCAGCTCAGCCCATCCGCAAGCCGGAACGTGATCGCATCGCTCAAACCGCCATCCTTGAACTTTTGCAGCCGCACGCCCTTGCCGCGCACCATCTCGGGCAGTTCGTCGAGCGCAAAGACCAGAAGCTTGCGGTTTTCGCCCACACAAGCGACCGCATCGCCCGTCACCGGACGGCACACCTTCGTGCGCGCGCCCTCGGACATGTTGAGCACCTGCTTGCCGGTCCGGGTCGAGGCGATCATCTCTTCGCCCGGCACCACGAACCCGTCGCCCTCCGAAGAGGCGAGCAGGAATTTCTCGCCGGGCCTGGGCACCAGCACATGCGTCACCTCGACCTCGTTGGGCAGATCGAGCAGCAGCCGCAGCGGCTCGCCCATGCCGCGCCCGCCGGGGAGGTTCGCCCCCAAAAGTGTCCAGGCGCGCCCGTTCGAGCCGATCAGCACAATCCTGTCGGTGGTCTCTGCATGGAGCGCGAAGGCAAGCCCGTCGCCATCCTTGAATTTCGCCTCGGCATCCAAGGGCTGATGCCCCCTCAAAGCCCGCACCCAGCCCATGCGCGACAAGATCACGGTGATCGGCTCGCGCTCGATCATCGCCTCGATCGGCACCTCGGCCACATCGCCCGCCTCGGCAAAATCGGTGCGCCGCGCGCCAAGCTTGGTGGCCTTGCCATAGGCTTTGCGCACCTCGCCCAGTTCCGAGGTGATCTTCTTCCACTGCGCCTTCTCCGAGGCAAGCAGCGCCTCAAGCCCGGCCTGTTCCTTGAGCAGGCTGTCGCGCTCGGCGCGCAGCTCCATCTCTTCAAGGCGCCGCAGGCTGCGCAGCCGCATGTTCAAGATCGCCTCGGCCTGCACCTCGGTCAGATGCACCGCAACGCCCGCCTCGGTCGCCCAGTTCTCGGCGATCAGCGCGGCCTTCGGGTCATCCTCGGTGCGGATGATCTCGATCACCCGGTCAAGGTTGAGGAAGGCGATGATATAGCCCTCCAGCACCTCAAGCCGGTTGGCGATCTTTTCCAGCCGGTGGCGCGAGCGGCGGCACAGCACATCGCGGCGGTGGTCCAGAAAGGCGCGCAGCACTTCCTTGAGCGAACAGACCTTCGGCACGCGCCCGTCGATCAGCACGTTCATGTTGAGCGAGAATCGGATCTCCAGCTCGGAGTTGCGAAACAGCATCCCCATCAGTTGCGCCGGCTCCACCGTGCGGGCACGCGGCTCAAGCACGATGCGCACATCCTCGGCGCTTTCATCGCGCACATCGGCAAGCGCGGGCACCTTTTTCGTTTCGATCAGCTCCGCGAGCCGCTCGATCAGCTTTGCCTTTTGCACCTGATACGGGATCTCGGTGACGACAATCTGCCATTGCCCACGGCCAAGGTCTTCCACCGCCCAGCGCGCGCGCAGCCGAAACGCGCCGCGCCCGCTGCGATAGGCTTCAAGAATATTCGCCTTCGGCTCCACGATCACGCCCCCGGTGGGGAAATCGGGGCCGGGGATCAGATCGACGAGCGCCTCATCGGTGGTTTCCGGGTCGCGGATCAGCGCAAGGCAGCCCTCGACGAGTTCATCGAGGTTATGGGGCGGGATATTCGTCGCCATGCCGACCGCAATCCCCGAGGCGCCGTTTGCCAGCAGGTTCGGGAAGGCGGCGGGCAAAACCACCGGCTCGGTCAGCGTGCCGTCGTAGTTCGGGCGAAAATCGACCGCATCCTCAGCCAGCCCTTCGAGCAAGGCCTCGGCGGGCGGCGCCATCCGCGCCTCTGTGTAGCGGCTCGCCGCCGGGCCATCGCCGTCGATGTTGCCGTAGTTGCCCTGCCCGTCCACGAGCGGGTAGCGCATGGCAAAATCCTGCGCGAGCCGGGCCATCGCATCATAGATCGCCGCATCGCCATGGGGGTGATAGTTCCCCATCACATCGCCCGAGATCTTCGCCGATTTCCGGAACCCCCCGGTCGAGGCCAGCCGCAGCTCCCGCATCGCAAAGAGGATGCGCCGGTGCACGGGCTTGAGCCCGTCGCGCGCATCGGGGAGCGCGCGGTGCATGATCGTCGAGAGCGCATAGGTCAGGTAGCGCTCGCCAATGGCGCGCACCAGCGGTTCGGAATGGGTCGATGGGGGCGGAGTATCGTCGTCGCTCTTCATCCCTGCCGTGTAAAACGGGACCGCGCTTCGGTCCAGCACGAAACGCCGCAGCGGCCGCACGGCGGCGCACCGGCGCCCCAAGAATGTTGCCCCGGCGCCCGCCATCGCCTATCCCCTGAGGCAGATCGGGGGCCAGCGGGGGCGCATCATGGCAAAGACCATTCTCATCACCGGCTGCTCGTCGGGCATCGGCTACGACGCGGCGCATGGGCTGCAGAAGGCGGGCTGGACCGTCTTTGCCACCTGCCGGAAGGAAGAGGATTGCGAACGGCTGCGGGCCGAGGGGCTGACCGCCTTCGTGCTCGATGTGAGCGACCCGACCTCGATCGAGGCAGGCTTCAACGAGGCGCTCGCGCGCGGGCGCGGGCGGCTCGATGCGCTCTTCAACAATGCCGCCTTTGCCTGCCCCGGCGCGGTGGAAGACCTGCCCGTGGGCGCGCTGCGCGAGATCTTCGAAACCAACCTCTTTGGCCTGCATGACCTCACCACCCGCGCGATCCGCGTGATGCGCGCGCAGGGCGAAAATGGCGAGGGCCGGATCGTGCAATGCTCTTCGGTGCTCGGGCTGATCGGCGTGCGCTGGCGCGGCGCCTATGTGGCGACGAAATTCGCCCTTGAGGGCCTTACGGATTGCGCGCGCCGCGAGATGTCCGATACCGGCATCCGCATCGTCACCATCAACCCCGGTCCGATCCCGACCCGGTTTCGGCTCAATTCGATCCCGCATTTCGAGCACTGGGTGGACTGGAAAGCCTCGGCACGGCGCGCGCAATATGAAAGTTCGCTGCTCAAGCGGCTCTATCAGCCCTCGGGCAAACCGGACCGGTTCGAGCTGCCCGCCTCGGCGGTCACCGAGGCGCTTTTGCGCGCGCTCACCGACCCGAAACCGCGCTCGCATTACTACGTGACCAAGGCGACCTGGCTGGCCGCACTCGCCCGCCGCATCCTGCCGCTCTCCGCGCAGGACTGGCTCTTCACCAAGGCCTGAGCCGAGCCTCCGAAGGATCGGCCCGAATCAGCGCCTCGCGCGTCGCGACGTGACGTAGCGACACCGCACTGCGTCGTTTTTCATCTGTCTTTTGCTGCACTCGCATTGTAACAAAATTGCCGAAACGGGAATCCGCCCCCCTTTCGGGGGCGGTCTGATAACTTAGGGAGACACCGCCGATGAAGGTCCTCGTGCCTGTGAAGCGCGTGATCGACTACAACGTGAAAGTCCGTGTGAAAGCGGATGGCAGCGGGGTCGATCTGGCGAACGTGAAAATGTCGATGAACCCGTTCGACGAGATTGCCGTGGAAGAGGCGATCCGTCTGAAGGAAAAGGGCGTCGCGACCGAGATCGTCGTCGTTTCCGTCGGCGTGAAGCAGGCGCAGGAAACGCTGCGCACTGCGCTCGCGATGGGGGCCGACCGCGCCATTCTCGTGGTTGCCGCCGATGACGTGCATCAGGATATCGAGCCGCTTGCGGTGGCGAAGATCCTCGCCAAGGTGGCCGCGGAAGAACAGCCCGGGCTGATCATCGCCGGCAAACAGGCGATCGACAATGACATGAACGCCACCGGTCAGATGCTGTCGGCGCTGCTGGGCTGGTCGCAAGGCACCTTCTGCTCCGAACTCGCGATCGAGGGCGAGAGCGCCAAGATCACCCGCGAGGTCGATGGCGGTCTGCAAACGATCACCATCAAGCTGCCCGCCGTTATCACCGCGGATCTGCGTCTTAACGAGCCGCGCTATGCCTCGCTTCCCAACATCATGAAAGCGAAGAAAAAAGAGCTCGCCGAAAAGACCGCCGCCGATTACGGCGTCGATGTCACGCCGCGGCTCACGGTGGTGAAAACCTCTGAGCCGGCCGGCCGTTCGGCGGGCGTGCGCGTGGCTTCGGTCGACGAACTGGTGACGAAACTCAAGGACGCGGGGGTGATCTGATGGCCGTTCTGCTGATTGCCGAACTCAATGGCGCGAGCCTTGCCACCGATGCGACCGCGAAGGCGCTGACGGCGGCCAAGCAAATGGGCCCGGTGACGGTGCTCGTGGCCGGGGCCGGTGTGGCCGAGGCCGCCGCCGCGGCTGCGGCGCTGGATGGCGTGGAAAAGGTGCTCACCGCCGATGACGCAGCCTATGCGCATGGGCTCGCCGAGCCGCTCGCCGATCTCGTCGTTGCGCTCGCCCCGAGCTACAGCCATATCGTGGCCCCCTCGACCGCCTGCGCCAAGAACGCGCTGCCGCGGATCGCGGCGCTGCTCGATGTGATGGTGCTCTCCGACATCATCGGCGTTGTCGATGCCGATACGTTCGAGCGCCCGATCTATGCCGGCAACGCGATCCAGACGGTGAAATCCGCCGATCCGGTGAAAATCGCCACGATCCGCACCGCGACCTTCGAGGCGACCGGCGCGGGTGGCTCTGCCCCGGTCGAGGCCGTGGCGGCCGCCGGCGACAAGGGCCTGTCGAGCTGGGTCGCCGACAAGGTCGCCGCCTCTGATCGCCCCGAGCTGACCTCGGCGAAAATCGTTGTTTCGGGCGGCCGTGGCGTCGGCTCGGAAGCCGATTTCGCACTGATCGAAAAGCTCGCCGACAAGCTCGGCGCCGCCGTGGGCGCCTCGCGCGCTGCGGTCGACAGTGGCTTTGCTCCGAACGACTGGCAGGTTGGCCAGACCGGCAAGGTCGTCGCCCCCGAGCTTTATGTCGCCGTCGGCATCTCCGGCGCGATCCAGCACCTTGCGGGGATGAAGGACTCGAAAGTCATCGTCGCGATCAACAAGGACGAAGAGGCGCCGATCTTCCAGGTGGCCGATTACGGCCTCGTCGCGGACCTCTTTGCCGCCGTGCCGGACCTGACCGACAAGCTCTGAGCGGCCCCGGAACACATAAAAGCCCCGCCAACCGGCGGGGCTTTTGCTTTGGGACCCGGCTCAGATGAGGCGCCGCACCTCGGGCTCCAGCGCCTCGGCAATCTCTTGATGCACGATCGGCCCGGCCACCGTTGCCGCCGCGGGCTCTTCGAGCGGTGCGTAATGCATCCCCACCGTGCCGGTTGACCGCGCCATGCTCGAAGGCGAGACCTTCACCAGCGTATCGGCCAGCGGCGAGATTTCGGCCACCATATCCTTGCTGACCATCAGCGGCTCGGCCCCGAGCGGGTCGCTTTGCAGGGGCGACTGGTAATCGGTGATCCAGAGCAGAAGCTTCGGCCCTTCGACACGCTCCAAAAGGCCGCGCATCCGCGCCACCCAAGCGGTGCGCAGCTCGCTCACCACAGTGTCAAACCGGTCCGGCGCGCGCTCCTTCAACGTCGTCAACATGTGACGGGTGAAGTTGAATTCCGTGAAGTCAACATCGTCAAAGATCGCCCGCATCATGTTGGAGGCGCGCAGGAATCGGTCATTGCGGCGCGGATGCACGGCATAAAACCGGTTGGACATGTTCGGCGCGCCCAGAAGCTGGATCACCGAAAGTTTCGAGGCCTTGGTGATCTCGGGCAGTTGCGGCTCGCTGTAGAAAACGTCGATCCCTGCGTTCACATAGCCGAAGTTCACGACCGGCAGGCGCAGCCGCTCCTCAAGGAGCGCGGGCCACGGGTCGGCAATGAACTTTCCATAGGTTTCAGTCCCCCCGAAGGCACCCACAAAAGGCTGGCTCAGATCACGCCGCGGACCCCGGAACAACAGCTTCGACTTGCCATACCGGCACGGAAAATAATCAAGGGCACCACTGCCCGAATACTCGAAGGCCATCCATCCCACCTTAGTTTTCGACTCACCCATCCGGGAGGTTGGCCGCAAAGCCTTGCCAAAGCGCTAAAGAGAAAATTGACACAATTGGAATACCACTTGCCGCAGTGCAGCATCGGGCTTAGGCTTTGTCCAACCCGAAGGAAGGAACGAAGATGACGATCGAAACGGTGGGCGTGGTGGGCGCAGGCCAGATGGGCAACGGTATCGCCCATGTCTTTGCTTTGTCGGGGTTTGGCGTGATCCTGACGGATGTGGCGCCGGAAAGCCTTGACAAGGCGTTGACCACGATCACCCGCAACCTCGACCGTCAGGTGAGCCGCGAAAAAATCACTGCGGAACAAAAAGACGCAGCGCTCGCGCGCATCCGCACCACGCTCGACATTGCCGAACTCGGCCAGACCGACCTTGTGATCGAGGCCGCGACCGAGCGCGAATCGGTCAAGCAGAGCATCTTTGACAGCCTGCTGCCGCATCTGAAGCCCGAAACGATCCTCGCCACCAACACCTCCTCGATCTCGATCACCCGGCTTGCCTCGCGCACCGACCGGCCGGAAAAGTTCATCGGCGTGCATTTCATGAACCCGGTGCCGGTGATGCAACTGGTGGAACTGATCCGCGGCATCGCCACCGATGAGGCAACCTACAACGAGCTGATCGGCGTGATCGAAACGCTCGGCAAGACCCCGGCCTCGGCCGAAGACTTCCCGGCCTTCATCGTGAACCGCATCCTCATTCCGATGATCAACGAGGCGGTTTACACGCTTTATGAAGGCGTTGGGAATGTGCGCTCGATCGACATGGCGATGAAGCTCGGGGCCAATCACCCGATGGGCCCCTTGGAGCTGGCCGATTTCATCGGCCTCGACACCTGCCTTGCGATCATGAACGTGCTCCATGACGGGCTCGCCGATACCAAGTATCGCCCCTGCCCGCTGCTGACCAAATATGTCGAGGCGGGCTGGCTTGGCCGCAAGGCGGGCCGCGGCTTTTACGATTACCGCGGCGAGACCCCGGTGCCGACGCGCTGATCGTGGCTTAACGGCCCTGCCCGCGCGTGCTAGGCAGGGCCATGACACAGAACCCGATCCCCACCAAGGAACAGATCCTCGCCTGGCTCTCCGATCACCCGGAGGCCGGGGCGAAGCGCGATATTGCCAAGGCCTTCGGCCTCAAGGGCACGGCGAAGATCGAACTGAAGCGCCTGCTCAAGGAAATGGCCACCGAGGGGACGGTGGCGCGCCGCCGCCGCTCTTACCATGACAGCGGCGCCCTGCCCCCGGTGACGGTGCTCGAGATCCTCGCGCCCGATGCGCAGGGCGATCTCTGGGCGCGCCCGGTGGAATGGGAGGGCGAGGCGCCGCAAATCGCCGTGCTCACCCGGCGCGAAGACCCGGCGCTTGGCGCGGGGGACCGGGTGCTGGCGCGGCTCGCCCAGGTGACAGAGGGCTACGAAGCGCGGATCATCCGCAAGATCGGCGTTGCACGTCATCGCATTGTCGGCATCTTCCGCAAGGGCGCCGAGGGCGGGCGGATCACGCCGATCGACAAGGGCGACATGAAGGAATGGATCGTGCCCGCGGGCGCGACGGCAGAGGCGAAGGACGGCGAACTGGTCGAGGCGGAGCAATCCGGGCCGAAGGGCCGCATGGGCCTGCCGCGGGCGCGCATCATCGAGCGGCTGGGAGACCCTGCCGCGCCGCGCGCGGTCTCGCTTATCGCGATCCACCAGCACGGCATCCCCGACGATTTCCCCGACGCGGTGATTGCCGAGGCCGACGCGGAGCGCCCGGCAGGGCTCGGAGACCGCGAAGATCTGACCGACCTCCCCTTCATCACCATCGACCCCGCCGATGCGCGCGACCGCGATGACGCCTGTTTCGTCCAGCCCGACGATGACGCGGCAAACGCGGGCGGGCATATCCTCTGGGTCGCCATTGCCGATGTGGCCCATTACGTCCGGCCCGGCGCGGCGCTCGACCGCGAGGCCCGCAACCGCGGCAACTCCACCTATTTCCCCGACCGCGTGGTGCCGATGCTGCCCGACCGGCTCTCGGGCGATCTGTGCAGCTTGCACGAACATGTGCCGCGCGCGGTGCTTGCGGTGCGAATGAAGATCTCCGAGGACGGGCGCAAGATCGCGCACCGCTTCACCCGCGGCCTGATCCGCTCGGTTGCCTCGCTCGAATATGCGCAGGTGCAGGCCGCGCACGATGGCCAGCCCGACGCCAAGACCGCGCCGCTTGTCGCAGAGATCATCGCGCCGATTTACGCTTGTTACGCGGCGCTCGCCCGCGCGCGCGCAATGCGCCAGCCGCTCGATCTGGACCTGCCCGAGCGGCAGATCGTGATCAATGAGGCGGGCAAGGTCGCCTCGGTGAAGTTCAAGGACCGGCTCGACGCGCATCGGCTGATCGAGGAATTCATGGTGCTCGCCAATGTCGCCGCCGCCGAGGAACTTGAGCGGCTGCACCGCCCGCTCCTCTACCGCGTGCATGAGGAGCCGAGTGCGGACAAGATCGAGGCGTTGCGCGAAGTGGCGCAGGCCTCGGGCTTCACCCTTGCCAAGGGCCAGGTGCTCAAGACCGCGCATCTGAACCGGCTTTTGTCGCAAGCCGAGGGCAGCGAGTTTGATGAACTGATCAACATCTCCACCCTGCGCTCGATGACCCAAGCCTATTACGCGCCGCAAAACCTTGGCCATTTTGGCTTGGCGCTGCGGTCTTACGCGCATTTCACCTCGCCCATTCGCCGCTACTCTGACCTGATCGTGCACCGCGCGCTGATCGCCGGGCATGGCTGGGGGAAAGACGGGCTCTCGCGCGAGGATGTCGAAACGCTTGAAGAGACCGCGCAGCATATCTCGGAAACCGAGCGGCGCTCGATGGCGGCCGAGCGCGACACCACCGACCGCTACCTTGCCGCCTATCTCAGCGACCGGGTGGGGGCAGAATTCACCGGGCGGATCTCTGGCGTGCAGAAATTCGGCGCCTTCGTGAAACTCGATGAAACCGGCGCGGACGGGCTCATCCCGATCCGCGCGGTGGGGCGCGAGTTCTTCCATTACGACCGCGACGCCCAGCAGCTGATCGGCGCCGACACCGGCCTTGTGATCGGCATCGGCCAGCGCGTGCTGGTGCGGCTTGCCGAGGCGATCCCGGTCACGGGCGGGCTCGAGCTTGAACTGCTGGAACTTGAGGGCGCAAGCCTGCCCGGCGGCGGCAAGGGCGGGCGCAGGCCCTTCAAACCGGCGCGGAAGTTCTCCGCGCTCAAGGCCAAGCAGCGCGCCACCGCCCGCAAGGTCAAACGCACCCGCAAATAGACGCGCCAAAGGAAAAGGGCCGGGAGATCCCGGCCCTTTCCATTTCCATCAAGCGGCGATCAGCCGATCGCGACGGCTTTCACGTCTTCGTCCACATAGGGCACGTATTGCGCGAAGTTCTCGGCGAACATGTGCACCAGCTTTTGCGCCTGCGCGTCGTAAGCGGCCTTGTCAGCCCAGGTCGCGCGCGGATCAAGGAGCGTGGTGTCCACGTCATGCACCGCCACCGGCACCTCAAAGCCGAAGTTCGGGTCCTTGCGGAACTCGGCATTGTTGAGCGAGCCGTCGAGCGCGCCGGTGAGCAGCGCCCGGGTTGCCTTGATCGGCATCCGCTTGCCCACGCCATAGGCGCCGCCGGTCCAGCCGGTGTTCACAAGCCAGCACGAGGCGCCGGTTTTCGCGATCTTTTCGGCCAGAAGCTTGCCATAGACCTCGGGGCGACGCGGCATGAAGGGCGCGCCAAAGCAGGTCGAGAAGGTCGGCAGCGGCTCGGTCACGCCCACTTCAGTGCCCGGGGTCTTCGAGGTGAAGCCCGAGAGGAAGTGATACATCGCCTGCGCCGGTGTCAGCCGCGCGATCGGCGGCAGCACGCCGTAAGCGTCGCAGGTGAGCATGATCACGTTTTTCGGCTGCCCGCCCAGCGCCGTATCCGAGGCATTGTTGATGTAATGCAGCGGGTAGGCGCAGCGCATGTTGTCGGTGAGCGAGTTGTCGAAGAAGTCGAGTTCGAGCGTTTCGGGGTCAAAAACCATGTTTTCGACCACGGTGCCGAACATCGAGCAGGTGTTGTAGATGTCGGGCTCGGCTTCCTTCGAGAGGTTGATCGTCTTGGCGTAGCAGCCGCCCTCGAAGTTGAAGATGCCGTTGTCCGACCAGCCGTGCTCGTCGTCACCGATCAGGATGCGCGACGGGTCGGCGGAGAGCGTGGTCTTGCCGGTGCCCGAAAGCCCGAAGAACACCGCCGCATCATCGGGGTTGCCGATCGCGTGGTTGGCCGAGCAGTGCATCGCCATGATGCCCTTGCCGGGCAGGATGTAGTTGAGAAGGGTGAACACGCCCTTCTTGTTTTCGCCCGCATAGGCGGTGTTGCCGATCAGGATCAGCTTTTTCGCGAAGTTGAGCGCGATCACGGTTTCCGAGCGGCAGCCGTGGCGTTCGGGATCGGCCTTGAAGCTCGGGCAGTTGATGATCGTCCATTCGGGCGAGAAGGTGTCAAGCTCGGCACGCTCGGGGCGGCGCAGCATGGTGCGCAGGAACAGCCCGTGCCAGGCAAGCTCGGCCACCAGACGCACGTCCAGCCGGTGCGCCGGATCGGCACCGCCATAAAGATCCTCGACGAAATAATCCTTGCCCTTCATATGCGCGAGCATGTCGGCGTGCAGCACGTCGAATTTCGCCGGGTCCATCGGCTTGTTGTTTTCCCACCAGATCGTGTCTTCCACATCGGGGGTGCGCACCACGTGCTTGTCTTTCGGCGAACGGCCGGTATGCGCGCCGGTCGAGCAGTAAAAAGCGCCACCCTTGCCAAGCGTGCCCTCCCCACGCTTGAGCGCTTCTTCGATCAGCGCGGGTTCCAGCAGGTTGTAATAGACGTTGCCGAGACCAGTAATGCCCTGATCTTCGAGGCGTTTGGCCGGGTTCACGCGTCCGATGGTCATGTTCAGCTCCCGTTGCCGCATTATGCTGCGGCGCAGTGTTCCTCCCGGTATCCGTTACGGGTGGATACCGATCCGCGAAAGAATATTGCGGATGGCCGGGCTATAGCATGTGGCATTTGCAAAAGAACAGAAGGCTTTGTCGCAGCTAGCGCAAACACCCGATATTTAGCGCCACCATGCCCAAGAGGTGAGACAAATTAGTCAAACGTTCGCTTTTTTGGCCCGAACTGATTCAGCCTGCGGAGGCGATTCGCATATCGGAGTTGATTCCGCGCCGGGGAAAAGAGACAATGAACGTCAATCAAAAAACAAATGCGACGAAGTGAGGGTGCAGGACATGTCGAGGATCGCGCTGGTCGATGACGACCGTAACATTTTGACATCCGTTTCGATGACGCTCGAGGCGGAGGGTTACGAGGTGGAGACCTACAACGACGGTCAGGCTGCGCTGGAGGCCTTCAACAAGCGCTTGCCGGACATGGCCGTGCTCGACATCAAGATGCCGCGGATGGATGGCATGGAGCTGTTGCAGCGCCTGCGCCAGAAGACCGCGATCCCGGTGATTTTTCTCACGTCGAAGGATGACGAGATCGACGAGGTGCTCGGCCTGCGCATGGGCGCCGATGATTACGTCAAAAAGCCCTTCAGCCAGCGCCTTCTGGTCGAGCGCATCCGCGCGCTTTTGCGCCGTCAGGAAGCGATTTCCACCGGCGAAGTCTCGACCACCGAGGAAACCAAGGTGATCGTGCGCGGCTCGTTGACGATGGACCCGTTGCGCCACTCGGTGACATGGAAGGGCATGGAAGTGACCCTCACCGTCACCGAATTTCTGCTGTTGCAGGCTCTGGCCCAACGCCCCGGCTTCGTGAAAAGCCGCGATCAGCTGATGGACGTGGCCTATGACGATCAGGTCTATGTCGATGATCGCACCATCGACAGCCACATCAAGCGCCTGCGCAAGAAGATGCGCGCGGTCGACGATGATTTCACCGCCATCGAAACGCTTTACGGCATCGGTTACAGATACAACGAAGAATGACCCTTGCCGAGCACATGGAGGCTGGTGGCGCACGCGTGAGACAGGCCGCAAAATCCGAGACGGATGTGGTCCTCGGCGAGGATTGGGAAGGCCCGCAGGGCGCGGTCGATGCCGATCTTGCACGCGGACGCGCAAAGCGCGGCTTCATCTCGCTCAACCACTCGCCGCTTGCGCGCAAGATCATCACCTTCAACCTGCTCGCCATGGTCGTGATGGTGGCGGGGGTGCTCTATCTCAACCCGTTCCGCGACAGCCTCGTGTTTCAGCGCGAAAGCGCGATCGTGAGCGAGGCCGAACTCGTGGCCGATGTGTTCGAGGCGCGCATGCCTGCGGCGGCGCCCGTGAACCTTGCCGCCGGAGATGGCATCGACGTGGTCGAGGCGATGCGCGGGATCGAATTGCCGGAGGGGGCGACGATCTTCCTGTTCGATGCCGCGGGCAATCTGCTCGCCGATTCCGATGCCGTGGGCTCGGCGCCGCGCCAGCGCGTCGAAGGGCTTGGCATCGACGCGCGCTCGACGATGATCACCGATCTGCTCAACAGCGCCTGGGAATGGGGCGCGGCGCTCCTGCACCGCGAAACCGACCCCACCCGGAGCCTTGACAGCCGCCGCATCGCCGAGGGGCTGGTGCAGCAGGTCGAGAACGGCAAGACGGTGATGACCACGAGCCGCAACCCGGCCGGGGCAACAATCTTCTCGGTGGCGACCGGGGTTTATCAGAACGGCACCAAGGTCGGCACGGTGGCAATGACCTCCGCCGCGGGCGAGATCGACAAGCTTGTCCGGGTCGAACGCGAGCAGGTGCTGCAGATGTTCGTGGTGGCAATCATCGTCTCGATCGGTCTTGGCCTCGTGCTGGCCTCAACCATCGCCAATCCGCTCTCCGACCTTGCCGCCGCCGCCGAGATCGGCCGGGACCGGCATTCGCACAAGCTTGCGCCCGGACGGATCCGCATCCCCGACCTGACCGCGCGCCCCGACGAGATTGGCCGCCTGTCCGGTGCCTTGCGCGGCATGGTGGCGGCGCTCTACGACCGGATCGACGCAAACGAGCAATTCGCCGCCGATGTGGCGCATGAAATCAAGAACCCGCTGGCGAGCCTGCGCTCGGCGGTGGCCTCCCTCCATGTCGTCAAGCGCGACGACCAACGCACCAAACTGCTTGAGGTAATCGATCATGACGTCAAGAGGCTCGACCGGCTGGTGAGCGACATTTCCAACGCCTCGCGGCTCGACAGCGAACTCGTCAAGGAAGAGGAAGAACGCTTCGACCTGCTCAAGATGCTCGGCAATCTCGGCCAGTATCTTGGCGGGCAGGCGGGTGAGCTGGGAGTTGATTTCATCACCGATCTGCCTGCCGAACCGATCCATATCACCGGGCTGGAGCAACGCCTGGCACAGGTGTTCGTGAACCTCATCACCAATGCGATCAGCTTTTGCGAAGAGGGCGATGCTGTGCGCGTCTGGGCCCGCAAGCGCGAAAACCGGGTGCTGGTGGTGGTCGAAGACACCGGCCCCGGCATCCCCGAGGAAGCGCTGACCAAAGTGTTCAAGCGCTTCTATTCGCAACGCCCCGAGGGCCAGTTCGGCGACCATTCGGGCCTTGGCCTCGCGATCTCGAAGCAGATTGTCGAGGCGCATGGCGGGGTGATCTGGGCCGAAAACATCCGCCCCACCGATGCCGACATCACCTCCGAGCCGCTTGGCGCGCGGTTCGTGGTCGGCCTGCCGGTCTGAGCCTTGACGGGCGAGACATTGCACGCCACCGCGGTCGCGCTCCCGCCCGACCGCGGCGTGCTGATCCTCGGCCCCTCCGGCTCCGGCAAATCGAGCCTTGCCTTGCGGCTGATGGCGCTTGGCGCGACCCTCGTTGCCGATGACCGGGTGCAGCTTTCGGTCGAGGCGGGCGCGCTGATCGCGCGCTGCCCCGCCCCGATCCGCGGCCTCATTGAGGCGCGCGGCGCGGGCATCCTGCGCGCCGAAACCCTCGCAGCGGCGCAGATCGTGCTCGCCGTCGACATGGGGCAGGACGAAACCGCGCGCCTGCCGCCCGAACGCGAGATCACGCTCTTGCGTCAGCGCCTGCCTCTTGTGCTGCGGCTGCAACATGGTCATCTTGAGGCAACCATCCTGCAATGGCTCAAGGCCGGGAGAGCGATGTGACCGAACAAGGTCCGCAGCCGCCGCACGACATGTCTTCCGAAGGCACGGCCCCCGCCGAGCCGCAAACCCGGCTCGTGCTGGTCACCGGGCCCTCGGGGGCAGGCCGCACCACCGCGATCGCTGCGCTCGAAGACCTCGGCTATGAGGTGATCGACAACCTGCCCTTCAGCCTTGTGCCGCGGCTTCTTGAGGCGCCCCTGCCCCGGCCCATGGCGCTTGGCATCGATGTGCGCAACCGCGACTTTTCCGCCGCCGCACTGATCGAGCTGATCGACCGGCTCACCCGCGCGCCGGGCCTGCGGCTCGAGGTGCTTTACATGGATGCAAGCCCCGAGACCCTGATCCGTCGTTTCTCGGAGACCCGCCGCCGCCACCCGCTCTCGCCCGATGCGCAACCCCTGACCGGCATCGCGCAGGAGATCGACCTCCTGGTGCCGATCCGCATGCGCGCCGATGTGCTGATCGACACCTCGGCGATGAGCCCGCATGAAGCCCGCGCCGAAGTGGCGCGCTGGTTCGACATGGGCCAGATCTCCCGGCTCGCGGTCTCGGTGCACAGCTTCAGCTACAAGCGCGGCACGCCCCGCGGGCTCGACATGATGTTCGACTGCCGGTTTTTGACGAATCCTCACTGGGTTGCCGCGCTGCGCCCGCTCACCGGGCTTGACCCGGCGGTAGCAGAGCATGTTGCGACCGATCCGCGCTATGGGGAATTCCTGTCAAAGGTGTGTGAGCTGCTGCTGTTTCAACTTCCGGCCCATGTCGAGGAGGGCAAGGCGCATCTGGCGGTCGGCTTTGGTTGTACCGGCGGGCAACACCGCTCGGTCGCTGTGGCCGAAGCGGTTGCCAAGGCCCTTGCGCAGGCGGGCTGGCAAGTGTCTAAACGGCACAGGGAACTCGAGCGGCGGGCACAGGCCCAGCCGGCAACACAAGAGGCAAACGACGCGTGATCGGAATCGTGATCGTGGCACATGGGGGTCTGGCGCGAGAATATCTCGCGGCGGTCGAGCATGTCGTGGGTCCGCAAGAAGGGATCCGCGCGATCACCATAGAAGACGACCATGACCGCGCCGCGAAACAGGCCGAGATCCGCGCCGCGGCGGATGCGGTGGACAACGGCGATGGCGTGGTGGTGGTGACCGACATGTTCGGCGGCTCGCCCTCCAACCTGAGCCTGATGGCCTGCGAGGCGGGCGGGCGCGAGATCATTTACGGCGCCAATCTGCCGCTGCTGATCAAGCTTGCGAAGTCGCGCAGCCTTGGCGTTCATGCCGCGGTCGAGGCCTCGCTCGATGCAGGGCGGAAATATATCAACTGCTATTCCACCGGCGGAGCTTCGGCGAAGTGAGCGTCTCCAGAGTTTTGAAGATCGTCAACGAAAAGGGCTTGCACGCAAGGGCTTCGGCACGGTTTGTCGAGGTGGTCGAGGCGCATGACGCCCGCGCCGACGTGGAAAAAGACGGCATGAAAGTCTCGGGCGACTCGATCATGGGTCTTCTGATGCTGGCGGCATCGCGCGGCACCTCGATCGAGGTCACCACGTTCGGGACAGAAGCCGAAGCGCTGGCCGAAGCCCTCGCCACACTGGTGGCCGACCGCTTTGGCGAAGAGATGTGAGCCGAAAGGCAAAGGGGTTCGGAGTGAACGTAGAGGGGCGCCCTATCGCGCAGGCAGAGGAGCCGAAACCCTATGACAAGGGACGGCTTTCCTATGCGGGGACTTTCACCAATCCGTGGAAGGCAAACACGATCCGCACGATCGAATGGCTCACCGCGAAGTGGAAGCTTCTGCGGCTGATCCGCAAGTTCGAGCGCCGCGGTGCACCGTTCGGCCAGCCGTTCTGGCCGCAGGCGCTCGACATCATGGGGATCAAGGTCACCACGCCGCCCGAGCAGATCGCACGCATTCCCAAAACCGGCCCGCTTGTCGTGGTGGCGAACCACCCGCACGGCCTCGTGGACGGCATGGTGCTCGCCTATCTGATCGGGCAGGTGCGGACCGATTACAAGATCCTCACCCGCTCGCTTCTGACCGGCATCCCCGAGATTGCGCAGTTCATGCTGCCGGTGCCCTTCCCGCATGAGCCCAACGCGCAGGAAGACAGCCTGAAGATGCGCGCCGAATGCATGGCCACGCTCAAGGCGGGCGGTGTGATCGTGCTGTTTCCGGCGGGCGCCGTGGCGCATTCGGAAACCTACTTCGGCACGCCGATCGAAGGCGAATGGAACCCGTTCACGGCAAAGATGCTGGCGCGTTCCGGCGCGGCGGTGCTGCCGATCTATTTTCCGGGCCGCAACTCGCAGGCCTACCAGATCGCCAACAAGCTCTCTGCCACGCTGCGGCAAGGCTTGCTGCTCTACGAGATCCGCCGCGCGCTCAACAAGCCGCAAAGCCCGGTGATCGGCCCGGCGAAATCGGCCGAGGAGATTGCCGCAGCGCTCAAGCATCCGCGTCAGTTCCTTGCCGATCTGCGCGCCGAAACGCTGAACCTGCGCGGTTAAAGCGCCCGTTCCATGTCGCGATGCGGAATCCCCGCATCGTCATAGACCGGGCCAAAGGCGGTGAAGCCGAGCCCCTCGTAAAACCCCGTTGCCTGCACCTGCGCGCTCAACTGCACGCGGGTGCAGCCGCGCGCCTTGAGCCGCGCGCAGCCCTCAAGGATCAGCGCCCGGCCAAGCCCGGTGCCGCGCGCGCTTTTGGCCACGCAGACCCGGCCGATCTTGCCCAGAGCGCCCGTCGCGAACAGCCGCGCCGTGCCGAGCGCGGTCTCGCCCTCAAGCGCGAGCAGATGCACCGCCTCGCCGTCGCGGTCATCCCATTCCTCGGCCTCGGGCACGCCCTGCTCTTCAATGAACACCGCGCGGCGCAGCGCATGGGGCGCGGTCAGATCTGTCGTCTCAAGGATGATCATGCGAAATAATCCCGCAAGATGCGCGTGTAGATGCGTTTGAGCCCTTCGATCTGGGCCACGTCGATCCGCTCGTCGACCTGATGCATGGTCTTGCCGACAAGGCCGAATTCCAGAACCGGGCAATGATCCTTGATGAAGCGGGCATCCGAGGTGCCGCCGGTGGTGGAAAGCTCGGGCACCACCCCCGTCTCGCTCACGATGGCGCGGCTCACCAGCGAGACAAAGGCGCCCGGCGGGGTCAGGAAGCTTTCGCCGGAAACTTCGGTCGTGAGCGCAAAGGTCACGCCGGTCTGCCCGGTCACTTCGGCACAGAGCCGCTCGGCCCAATGGGTGATCGTGTCCGAGGTATGGGCATCGTTGAACCGGATGTTCACCGTCGCGCGCGCCTTTGCCGGGATCACGTTGTTCGCCGGGTTGCCGCAGTCGATGGTGGTGATCTGCAGCGTCGAGGGCTCGAAATGCTGGGTGCCCCGGTCAAGCGGTTGCGCCGTCATCCGGTGCAGCAAGGCCACCAGCGCGTGGAGCGGATTGCGCGCCCGATGCGGATAGGCGGAGTGCCCCTGCACCCCCTCGGCCTCGATATAAAAGGTCATCGAGCCACGCCGGCCGATCTTCATCATCTGACCGAGATGATCGGGGCAGGTCGGCTCGCCCACAAGGCAAACCGACATCGCCTCGCCTTCCGCCGTCATCCAGTCCAGAAGTGCGCGCGTGCCATCCTTGCCCGGCCCCTCCTCGTCGCCGGTGATGGCAAGCACGATCGCGCCGCCGGGCGGCGTTGCGCGGACAAAATCCACCGCCGCCGCAACAAAGGCCGCCACACCCGTTTTCATATCGGTGGCGCCGCGGCCCCACAGCACGCCGTCGAGGATCTCGCCACCGAACGGGTCATGGGTCCAGGCCGCCGCATCCCCCACCGGCACCACATCGGTATGGCCGTTGAAGCCGAAGGTCTTGCCCCCCTTCTCGCCCCAGCGCGCAAACAGGTTGGGCACGCCGCCGCGGTCAACCCGGGTGCAGGCGAACCCCGCCGCGCTCAGCACGCGTTCCAGCAAGAGGAGCGCGCCGCCCTCCGTGGGGGTGACAGACGGGCAGCGGATCAGATCGGCGCTCAGCGCGACGGCATCGGTGGTCATGGGCAAGTCCTCTTTTGCCAAGGCTTAGCCCTGCGGGCGGGCGCTTGCAACGCTACCGGCACGGCGGCGGATGGGACATACACTTTTGCGCGCGACACATTAGAACACATTTATCATCTCCTGCGAATTTTTATTGCGCTGCAACTGCAAAATGCCTAAGCACACTGCAACCGCAACAACCGCGCCGAATCCGGGCGCCATGGGGCTGACATGAAAGATACGATCCTCTCTGCCGACCTGCTTGCCCTCACCGGCGCGGCGCTCCCCGAGATTGCCGCGCTCACCGCCGAGGCCACAGCCGGGCTCAAGGAAAAGGTGAGCCGTGGCGGCAAAGTATCGAATGCAGCGCTTGAAGAGGATCAATTCGCCGCTCATGCGCTTGCCTGGCTCGCCACCTATAACCAGTCGCTCATTCAGCTCAACGGCTGGGCCACGCGGGTGGCCGAAGCCGGCCAGTTCGGCGAGATGGAAAAGCTGATCCTGCAGATCGGCTTTGGCGAATACCTCAACCAGATCGCCGGCGGCATCCCGATGAGCCAGGGCGAAACCGCGCGCCTCTCCGACCTCGGCGTGAGCTGGGCCCCGTCGGAAGCGGCCCGCCAGCTGATGGCCGAGGGCAACACGCCCGCCGCGCGCAAGGCGCTCGTCGCGCTGATGCAGGAGAACCACGGCCGCGCCCTCTTTGGCGCCTCCGGGCTTGAAGAAGAGCTTGAGATGATCCGCGACCAGTTCCACCGCTATGCCGAGGAACGGGTGATCCCGAATGCGCATGAATGGCACCTGAAGGATGAGCTGATCCCGATGGAGATCATCGAGGAGCTGGCGGAGCTTGGTGTGTTCGGCCTGACGATCCCGGAAGAATATGGCGGGCTCGGACTTTCGAAAGCCTCGATGGTCGTTGTGACCGAAGAGCTGTCACGCGGTTATATCGGCGTTGGCTCGCTTGGCACGCGCTCCGAAATTGCCGCCGAGCTGATCATCTGCGGCGGCACCGAAGAGCAAAAGCAAAAGTGGCTGCCGGGGCTTGCCTCGGGCGAGATCCTGTCCACCGCCGTCTTCACCGAACCGAACACCGGCTCGGATCTGGGCTCGCTGCGCACCCGCGCGGTGAAAGACGGCGCGGATTGGGTGATCACCGGCAACAAGACCTGGATCACCCACGCCCAGCGCACCCATGTGATGACGCTTTTGGCCCGGACCGAGCCGGACACGACCGACTGGCGCGGCCTTTCCATGTTCCTCGCCGAAAAGACCCCCGGCACCGACGACAATCCCTTCCCGACGCCGGGCATGACCGGCGGCGAGATCGAGGTGCTGGGCTACCGCGGCATGAAGGAATACGAGCTCGGCTTTGACGGCTTCCGGGTGAAGGGCGAGAACCTGCTTGGCGGCGAGACCGGCAAGGGCTTCAAGCAGCTGATGGAAACCTTTGAATCCGCGCGCATTCAAACCGCGGCGCGCGCCGTGGGTGTGGCGCAGGCTGCCTGCGAGATCGGCATGCGCTACGCGATCGACCGCAAGCAGTTCGGCAAGTCGCTGATCGAGTTTCCGCGCGTCGCGGGCAAGCTCGCGATGATGGCGGTGGAGATCATGATCGCGCGCCAGCTCACCTATTTCTCCGCCTGGGAGAAGGACCACGGCCACCGCTGCGACGTGGAGGCGGGGATGGCGAAGCTCTTGGGCGCCCGCGTCGCCTGGGCGGCCTCGGACAATGCGCTGCAGATCCACGGCGGCAATGGTTTTGCGCTCGAATACACGATCTCGCGCATTTTGTGCGATGCGCGCATCCTCAATATCTTCGAGGGCGCGGCAGAGATTCAAGCGCAGGTGATCGCGCGCCGTCTGCTCGGCTGAACGGGCTGAAAGGTGTCAGGCGGGGCCGTTTGCGGCCCCGTTTTGCATTGCGCGCAGTGGGGCATCGGGCAATCTGGCGCCAAAGGAGCCCCCGATGATCAGACCCGCCACCCCCCTTGATGCCGCCGCCATTGCCGCGATCTACAATGCTGCGGTGCGCGAGACGACCGCGATCTGGAACACCACCGAGGTCGACGCCGCCGATCGCGCGGACTGGATCGCCGCGCGCGCCGCATCGGGCCTGCCGGTTTTGGTGTTCGAGGCGGCAGGCGCGGTTCTGGGCTACGCCACTTACGGGCCGTTTCGCCCGCAGGACGGCTTTTGCGCGACGGTTGAGCATTCGGTCTATCTGGCCGCGGAGGCGCGCGGGGCGGGGCGCGGAGCCGCGCTGATGGCGGCGCTGATCGCCCATGCGCGCGGCGCGGGGGTGCATGTGATGGTGGCCGCAATTGATGCCTCCAACGCCCCGTCGATGCGCCTTCATGAAAGGCTTGGTTTCGCGCAGGTGGGGGTGATGCCGCAGGTCGGGCAAAAATTCGGCCGCTGGCTCGATCTGGCGCTCTTGCAATTGGTGCTGGACGAGCGGCCTCAGCCCTGACGGGCAATGGCGGCCATCAGCCGGTTGCGCGCTTCGGGCAGCGGCTTGCGGCCATGATCCGCCGCGAAGCGGGCGAGAAAATGGCCGGTGAGATCGAGCCCCTGCCCGATTTCGCCCCAGGTTGCCGGGCCTTGCCCCAAAAGGCACAAAGGCAGGGGCAAGAGCCGCGGCGCCCAGTCTCCCGCGCCCGCCCGGCTCACCGCGCGGCCCGAGCGGGGCGAGACAAAGGCGAGGTCGTCGCGCGTGCCGGTGACGGCGCAGCGGCTCAGATCGAGTCCCGAGCCCAGCTCTTCCAACAGCGCCATTTCCCAATGCAGGTAATCGACGACCCAGCCCTCGGCGGCCTCTCCGATCACGCCAAAAAGCGGCTCGGTTGCCGCATAAAGCCTTGGATGCGGGTCGCGCTCGGCCAGACAAAAGCTCAACAGCGCGCAGACCGCATTGAGCCCCATCAGCGCGAGCCGGTCTGAAAGCGCGCCCGCGCGCGAGGCGACAGGCTCGACGGTGAAGCTGCCGAGGTGATCTTCGAGCCGCGCCCGCCAGCCAAGCGCCACATGGCTGCCGGGCATCAGCGTCGCCGCCATCTTGCGCGAGGCACCGCCCCGCACCACCCCAAGGTGGCGGCCATGCGCGGCGGTGAACACCTCGATGATCGCGGAACTCTCGCCCTGCGTGCGGGTGGAAAGGATCGTGCCTTGGTCTTGCCAGTCCATCTGTCTCGCCGAAAGCCGGGGGGCTGTCTGCCCCCCGGACCCCCCGAGGATATTTGCACAAAGTCGAAGGGGAAAGTCAGTCTTTCAGGCCGTCTTCATCAAGCAGCGTGCGGCCATGGCGGGCTTCAAGCTCGATCACCCAGAGGTCGGGGTCAAAGCTGCGCTGCTTGCGGATGCTGTCATCGACATCGCGCTCGGCCCCCTCGGTGAGCACGGTCCAGGTCTCGCTGTCGGTCATCAGATCAAAGCGGCGGGTGTAAAGCTTCGCCTGCCCGTCCATGGTGGCACATTTGACCATGACCGCACCCGAATCGGGCTGCCCCTTCGCCGCGATATAGGCGGGGATATTGTTCAGCTCCAACCGCTTGAGATAGGCCCGCACCCAAAGCTCGGCGCGCAGACGGGGGGTCATGCGGAATTGCCGTCCTTGAAGTCGAGCCCCATCTCCGAATAGCGCTCGGCCTCTTCCTGCCAGTTCTCGCGCACCTTCACCTGCAAAAAGAGATGCACCGGGCGGCCCATGAACTCGGTCAGATCGTGACGCGCGGCGGTGGAAATCGCCTTGATCGTCTCGCCGCCCTTGCCCAGCACGATGCCCTTGTGACCGTCGCGGCTGACGTAGATGATCTGGTCGATGCGCGCCGAGCCATCGGGGCGGTCCTCCCAGCGCTCGGTCTCGACGGTGAGCTGATAGGGCAGCTCTTCATGCAGCCGCAGCGTCAGCTTTTCGCGCGTGACCTCGGCGGCGATCATCCGCATCGGCAGATCGGCGATCTGGTCTTCCGGGTAATACCACGGGCCGACGGGAAGCTCCCCGGCGAGCCAGCCGCGCAGGTCATCCACACCATGGCCACGCTCGGCGGAAATCATGAAGGTTTTCACGAACGGGTATTCGGCATTGGCCTTCTGGGCCAGCTCCAGAAGCCGCTCGGCCTTCACCTTGTCGATCTTGTTGATCGCGAGCGCGACGGGCTGCGTGCCCTCGCGCGCCTTGAGCGCCTCAAGGATCGCCTGCACCCCGTCGGTGAGGCCGCGATGCGCCTCGATCAAAAGCACGATGATATCGGCATCCGCCGCCCCGCCCCAAGCCGCGCTCACCATCGCGCGGTCAAGCCGGCGGCGGGGACGAAAGATGCCGGGGGTGTCGACGAACACGATCTGGCTTTGCCCCGCCATGCACACACCGCGAATGCGGGCGCGCGTGGTTTGCACCTTATGGGTGACGATGGAGACCTTGGCGCCCACCATCGTGTTGAGCAGCGTTGATTTGCCGGCATTCGGCTCGCCGATCAGGGCCACAAAGCCCGCGCGGGTGGTTTCGGTCATCTGGACTCCTGAACTTTGCGCCCGGATAGTCGATTTCATGCCACAAGGCCAGCGCGAAGCAAGGGGGCAGCGCTCAACCGGCTTCGAGCCGGGTCAGCAGGGCTTTGGCGGCGGCCTGTTCGGCATGGCGCTTGGAGCCGGCGATCGCCTCTGCGCTCTCGCCCGAATCGAGCACCACCGCGATGCGGAACTGGGGCGCATGGTCCGGCCCCTCGCGGCTGAGGGTCTCATAGCGTGGCGGGCTCATGCCGCGCGCCTGCGCCCATTCCTGCAGCGCGGTCTTCGAGTCGCGGGCATCGTGTTCGACCGTGTCGATCCGCGCGCCCCAGAGCCGGAGCACCAGCGCCCGCGCCACTTCGAACCCGCCATCGAGATAGACCGCGGCGATCACCGCTTCCATCGCATCGCCCAAGAGCGCTTCCTTGCGCCGCCCGCCCGACATCATTTCGGAGCGGCCAAGCTTGAGCACGGCCCCCAGGTCGACCTCGCGCGCCACCGCGGCGCAGGTCTCCTTGCGCACGAGCGCATTGAAGCGCGGCGCAAGCAGGCCCTCGGAGGCGCTGCGGTCAGCGCGGAACAGCGCTTCAGCCATCGAAAGCCCCAGCACCCGGTCGCCCAGAAACTCGAGCCGCTGGTTGTCAGGCCGCGTGGCCGAGCCGAGCGAGGAATGGGTGAGCGCCCGCACGAGGATCTCGGGGCTCTCGAACCGATGCCCAAGGCGCTCCATGAAGGCTGAGATCTCGGCAGAGACCTTCATTCGATCGCCTTGAAGAAGCGGTCCATCCGCCATGTCCAGATGTAGAAGAGCGATTTGCCCGCGGAGGAGAACATCACCCGGTCGGCGCGCCCGATCAGGTTTTCTGCCGGCACGAAGCCAACACCGCCGATGCTTTGCGGAAAGCGGCTGTCTTCGGAATTGTCGCGGTTGTCGCCCATCATGAAATATTGCCCTTCGGGGACAACGAAAACGGGCGTGTCATCGGCGGGACCGTCGTTGACGATGTTGAGGATGTCATGGCGCACGCCATTGGGCAGCGTTTCGAACTGGCGCGGCTTGATGCAATCGGCGCCTTCGCCCACCGGCGCGTTGGCGCAGCGCGGCAGCCCGCCCTGCGGCCCTTGCGGCGCATAGGTCTCGGCGAACTGGCCACCATCTTCAAGTTTCACCGGCTGGCCGTTGATCTGCAGCACCCCGTGGACCATCTGGATCCGGTCGCCCGGCAGGCCGATCAGCCGCTTGATGAAATCGACATTCTTGGTGGGGTGACGAAACACCACCACATCGCCGCGCTCGGGCTCGGAGGCAAACAGCCGCCCGTCAACCGGGCAGGGAGAAAAGCCGGGCGAGGAGAACGGGCAGGAATAGCGCGAATAGCCATAGGCCATCTTGTTGACGAACAGGAAATCGCCGATCAGCAGCGTGTCCTTCATCGAGCCCGAGGGGATCCAGAACGGCTGGAAGAAGAGGGTGCGGAAGATTCCGGCGATGACGAGCGCCCAGAACAGGGTCCGGACCGTTTCGCCAATGCCGCCTTCGGATTTGCTGGCCATGCTCTGCCTCTTTTTGGAACTGTGCCTTCCTTCGCCCGTCCCGGGGCACAAGTCAAGAAAGCGGCGTCAGGGAAGCGGGCGCGCCTCGATCACGACAAAGGCCTGCGCCCAGGGGTGGTCGTCGGTCAGGGTGACATGAACGACGGCTTCATGGCCCGGCGGCGTCATCTCGGCGAGCCGCTCGGCGGCCCAACCGGAGAGTTCCATCACCGGCTGGCCGGTTGGCAGATTCGTCACCGCCATGTCCTTCCAGGCGATGCCCATCCTGAGCCCGGTGCCAAGCGCTTTGGAACACGCCTCTTTTGCCGCCCAGCGCTTGGCATAAGTGCCGGGCGTATCGGCGCGCCGCTCTGCCTTGGCGATCTCCACCGGCGTGAACACGCGCGTGCGGAAGCGGTCGCCAAAGCGCGCGAGCGTCGCCGCGATGCGCTCGATATTGGCCAGATCGGTGCCGATCCCGAGGATCATCCGCGCCCCATCACGCCCGGGCTGCGTCCATCCGCCGCCGCATCTCGGCAATCGCCTCGCCAAGCCCCATGAACACGGCCTCGGCAATCAGCGAATGGCCGATGTTGAGTTCGGCAATCTCCGGGATCGCGGCAATCGGCGCCACCGTCTCGAAGGTGAGGCCATGGCCCGCATGCACCTCCAGCCCGAGGCTCGCGGCAAGCTTCGCGGCTTTTTGCAAGGCGGCAAGCTCGGCATCGCGCTCGGCGACCTTGCCCGCGTAATGCAGATCGCAGTAATGCCCGGTGTGCAGCTCCACCACCGCCGCGCCAATCGCCGCCGAGGCCTCGATCTGCCGCGTCTGGTGGCCCACGAACATGGACACACGCGCCCCCGCCTGCCGCAGCGGCGTGATATAGGCGGTGAGCCGCGCCTGATCGCCCGCAACATCAAGCCCGCCCTCGGTGGTGCGTTCCTGCCGCTTTTCGGGAACAAGGCAGATCGCATGGGGCTTGGTGGCCACCGCGATGCGCTGCATCTCCTCGGTCGCGGCCATCTCGAAATTGAGCGGAATTTTCAGCCCCTTCTTCAACTCCGCCATGTCGGTATCGCGAATGTGGCGCCGGTCTTCGCGCAGATGCGCGGTGATCCCGTCCGCGCCCGCCTCCTGCGCCAGAAGCGCGGCGCGCAGCGGGCTCGGATAGGCGGTGCCGCGCGCATTGCGCAACGTGGCCACGTGATCAATGTTGACGCCAAGGCGGATCGAGCGGGTCATGGAAGCCTCCGGGGTGATTGGCGCCACTATGCCCAAAGCCCGCGGCAGAGGGAAGATGCCCGCTCAGCCCTTGCCCGGTTCGTGATCCGGCTCGGCACGGTTTTTGGCCGCGGCCTCTTCGATCTGGTCTTGCGGCACCAAGGCGCCCTCTGGCGCCCCCTCAAGGGGCTCCTCCTCCGCAGGCTTGCGCGGCGGCAGCTTGGCCTTCAGCTTCGCCAGCCGCGCCTTCAGCTTCAGCTTGCGGGCATGCTGATAGGCCGTCACCAGCGGCAGCGCGATATAATAGCCGATCAACCCCGCCACGGTTCCGGGGATCAGCCCGCCCAGGAAATAGGGCAGGAAGATATCGATGAAGAAATCCTTCATGCCGCCCCATTGCGTCGGCTCGGCGGTGAAGACGGCGATCAGGTTGTGACGGGTGTCGACAAAGGCCTGCGCGAAGATGTCGAGCAGCCCCTCGGAATGGGTCGCGTCATAATGCTCGCCCATCATCCAGTGACCGAGCTTGATCGCGGTGAGCGCGATCAGCGGAAAGGTCAGCGGGTTGCCCACGAGCGTGGCAAAGAGCGAGGCGAGCACATTGCCGCGCATCAGCTTGGCCAGCAGCGCCGCCGCCACCAGATGCACGCCAAAAAACGGGGTGAAGGAGACGAAGATCCCGGCAAAGACGCCGCGCGCGATCCGGTGCGGCGGGTCGGGCAGGCGGTTCAGGCGCAGCCGGATATAGGTCAGCGCGCGCGCCCAGCCGCCCCGCGGCCAGAGCGAATCGCGCAATGTGGCGCCAAAGCTCCGCTTGTCTCGCCGTTTGAACACCACTTCCGTCTTCCGTCCTCAGGGCTTGCGGGACAGATCCCGCCACCGTTCCACCTGCGCCACATCCGTCTCGGCTTCAAGCGCTGTCAGCAAACGGTGCAGATGTTCCGCGTCGCGTAACTCGACTTCTACGACAAGCGAGTAAAAGTCCGGTTTGCGGTCGATGAAATTCAGGTCGGAAATATTCGCCCTTTGCGCCCCGATCAGGGTGCAGATATGGCCAAGCACGCCGGCATCGTTGGAGATCGTGACCTTGAGCGAGACGGAATAGGCCGGCGGATGCTGCCCCTCCTGCCAGTGCAGGTCGACCCAGCGCGCCGGCTGATCCTCGAATTCCTCAAGCGCGGGGCAGTCGATGGCATGAATCACCACGCCCTGCCCGCGATAGGTGATGCCAACGATGCGCTCCCCCGGCAGCGGCTGGCAACAGGCGGCGCGGCGGAAGCTTGTATCGGCGCCAAGCCCGATCACCGCGCGGCTCGGTTCAATCGTCTCGGGGCCGCGCTTGGCAAGCTCGGGGTAGAGCGTCTCCACCACCTCGCGCGCCATGATCTCGGCCGAGCCGAGACGGGCGAGCAATTCGGTTTCATCCGGCAGGCCCATGGTTTTCGCCGCGGTGCGCAGGGCCTTGTCAGAAACCTTGCGGCCAACATGCTCAAAGGCAACGCGGGCAAGTTCCGCCCCCAGCTTGACGAAGCGGGTGCGATCTTCCTCGCGCAGGCTCTTGCGGATCGAGGCCTTGGCACGCCCGGTCGCCACAATGTCGAGCCAGGTCGGCTGCGGGCGTTGCCCGGCGGCGGTGATCACCTCGACCGACTGGCCATTTTTCAGCCGGGTCCAGAGCGGCACACGGATGCCATCCACCTTGGCGCCGACGCAGGAATTGCCGATCCGCGTGTGGATCGCATAGGCAAAGTCGATCGGGGTTGCGCCCTTGGGCAGCTTGATCACATCGCCCTTCGGCGTGAAGCAGAACACCTGATCGGAATACATCTCGAGCTTGACGTTCTCGAGGAATTCCTCGTGATCGCCCTCGCCAAACCGCTCAGTCAGAGATTTCAGCCATTTCGCCGGGTCGACGGCAAAGGGGTTCACCGCGCGCTCGCCATCGCGGTAAGACCAATGCGCGGCCACCCCTGCCTCGGCCACTTCATGCATCTGCCGGGTGCGGATCTGCACCTCGACGCGCTTGCCGTCGCGGCCGGAAACGGTGGTGTGGATCGAGCGGTAGCCGTTCGACTTCGGCTGGCTGATGTAATCCTTGAACCGGCCCGGCACGGAGCGCCAGCGCTGGTGGATCAGGCCCAGAACGGCATAACAATCGGCCACGTTGCGGGTGATGACGCGGAAACCGTAGATGTCGGAAAGCCTTGAGAAGGTAAGGCTTTTTTCCTCCATCTTGCGCCAGATCGAATAGGGCCGCTTGGCGCGGCCAAAAACATCGGCCTCGATGCCCGCCTTTTCCAGCTCAATGCGGATATCGGCGGTGATCTTGGAGATCACATCGCCCGATTCCTTTTGCAGCGACACGAAGCGGCGGATGATCGAGGTGCGCGCCTCGTGGTTGAGCACCTTGAAGGCGAGGTCTTCCAGCTCCTCGCGCATCCATTGCATGCCCATCCGGCCCGCAAGCGGCGCATAAATCTCCATCGTCTCGCGCGCCTTTTGCGCCTGCTTTTCCGGCTTCATCGAGCGGATCGTGCGCATGTTGTGCAGACGGTCGGCGAGCTTGACGAGAATCACCCGCAGATCCTTCGACATCGCCATGAAAAGCTTGCGGAAGTTCTCCGCCTGCTTGGTCGCGTTCGAGCTCAGTTGCAGGTTGGTCAGCTTGGTGACGCCATCGACGAGTTCGGCGATATCGGTGCCAAACAGCGTCTCGACCTCGGTGAAGGTCGAGCGGGTATCTTCAATCGTGTCGTGCAAAAGCGCGGTGACGATGGTCGCATCGTCGAGCCGCTGCTCGGTCAGGATCGCAGCCACCGCGACGGGATGCGTAAAATAGGGCTCGCCCGAGTGGCGAAACTGCCCCTCGTGCATCTTCAGCCCATAGGCATAGGCACGGCGAATCAGATCGTCGTTGCAGCGCGGATTGTAGTTGCGAACGAGCGCGATCAGGTCTTCGACGTCGATCATCCGCGTTCGCTACCCTCCTGCGCCCCGGTCTGGCCTCAGTCGCGGCCTTGCGCGTCCATCAGGGCGCGCAGCATGCGCTCTTCGTCCATGTCGTCGGCTTTCGGCCGATCAACCTCGCCCGACATCAGCATCGCCATCGAATCCTCTTCGGGTTCGTCGACTTCGATCTGGGTCTGGTTGCTCTCGATCAGGCGCTCGCGCAGATCATCAGCAAGCTGAGTTTCCTCGGCGATCTCGCGCAGCGCGACAACCGGGTTCTTGTCGTTGTCACGGTCAACCGTGATCGGCGCGCCGGCAGCCACTTCACGGGCACGATGCGCCGCGAGCATCACCAGCTCGAAGCGGTTCGGAACCTTGTCAACGCAGTCTTCAACCGTCACGCGGGCCATGGGCAACTCCAGTAGAACGGGGAGGTGTGAACCGCCTACTTAGTCGGTTGATCTGCGCTTGACAAGCCGCCGATCTCCGCCATCGGCGCCAAAAACGGCTCAAGCGCGGCTTTTTCGGCCCGATCAAGCGCCGCCAGCATCTCCATGACCGTGCGCCCCGTGGCCGGATGGCGCCAGCGCGGCGCGATCTCGGCGAGAGGCACCAGCACGAATGCCCGCTCTGCAAGGCGCGGATGCGGCAGGATCAGAGTCTCGGGGGCAACCTGCATTTGCCGCTCAAGCGGCAGCGCGCGCCATGTGGCCTGCGTTTCTGCATCGGGCAAGACCGCATCGCCCAGCGCCAAGAGATCAAGGTCGATGCCGCGCGCCGCCCAGCGGGTGGTGCGCACGCGCCCGAGCGCCGCCTCGACTTTGTGCAATTGCGCAAGGATCTCTGCGGGGCGCCCCGCCCCGGCAAGCCATGCGCAAGCATTGACGTAGTCAGGCCCGGAGCCCGCAGGAAAGGCGGGGGATCGGTAGAATCGACTTACCGCCCGGAGCGCAAACCCAGAATCGACCAACATTTTGAGCGCCGCGACAAGGGCTTGCGCGGGAACGCCGGCAGGACCGGCAAGATTCGCCCCTAAACCGATCATAATGTTGTAATTATACATAAGGACATATACCTTATCGTCTCAGCTATTGCTATGCAGGACCTTCAGGCGGTTTCTATGGCGTTTTGGTCAATCGTTTTCCGCGTCAACCACTCACAACCTCTCGCCGCGGGACCGATAGAAAGGACTTATTGATGTTTTACAAGGATGAACGCCTAGCCCTCTTTATCGACGGCTCAAACCTCTATGCCGCCGCAAAGGCGCTCGGGTTCGACATCGACTACAAGTTGCTCAGGCAAGAATTCGAACGCCGTGGCAAGCTCGTTCGGGCTTTCTACTACACGGCGCTGCTCGAAAACGAAGAATATTCGCCGATCCGCCCGCTCGTGGACTGGCTACACTACAACGGTTACGCGATGGTGACCAAGCCCGCGAAGGAATACACCGACTCGATGGGCCGGCGTAAGGTCAAGGGCAACATGGACATCGAGCTGGCCGTGAATGCGATGGAGCTTGCGCCCCGGCTCGATCATGCGGTGCTGTTCTCGGGCGACGGCGATTTCCGTCCGCTCGTTGAAGCGCTGCAACGGATGGGCGTGCGCGTCTCGGTGGTGTCCACGATCCGCTCGCAACCGCCGATGATCGCGGACGAACTGCGCCGTCAGGCCGACAATTTCATCGAGCTCGACGCGCTGCGCGAAGTGATCGGTCGCCCCCCGCGGGAGCCGCGCGAAGCCGCGCCCGAAGCGTCGGAAACCTGATACCTCACTAAAAAGACGCGGAAAACGCAAGGGCGGCGGTTCACTCCCGTCGCCTTTTGTTTTGGCAAGGCCCCCCCGTCAGAACGGGCAGGGCGCGGTGAAGGTCATGTGCTTGCCGCCGTCGGGGTGGCGCAGCCGCAGGCTCTCGGCATGCAGCATCAGCCGCGGATAGTCCCGCGCCACGCCCTCGGCATAAAGCGGATCGCCGAGGATCGGGTGGCCGAGCGACAGCATATGCACCCGCAACTGATGGCTGCGCCCGGTCAGCGGCGTGAGCCGCACCCGCGTTGTGCCATCGCCGTCATGGCGCAACACGCGCCAGTCGGTCTGCGCGGGCTTGCCATTCTCATGGTTCACATGCTGGCGCGGCCGGTTGGGCCAATCGACGCAAAGCGGCAGATCGACCTGCCCCTCCTTGGGCTCAAGATGGCCCCAGAGCCGGGCAAGATAGTGTTTTTTTGTTTGCCGATGCTCGAATTGCAGGCCGAGATGGCGCTGCGCATGCGGCGTGAGCGCAAAAACCATCACGCCCGAGGTATCGGCATCGAGCCGATGCACAAGCAGCACCTGCGGAAACGCGCCCCTGAGCCGCGCGATCAGGCAATCGGCCTTGTGCGCCCCCTTGCCCGGCACCGAGAGCAGCCCGGACTGCTTGTCCACCACGAGGATCTCGTGATCGGCATGAAGGATGCGCGGCGGCTCCTCTGGCGGGGCATAGGCGTGTTCGGTCATCCCCCTCGCATGGCGCGGCGGGGGCGGCGCGTCAAGGCTCAGAGCGCGCCAAAGGTGGCGTGGAGAATCCCTTCAAGCGCCTGCGCATCTTCCTGCGTGAAGGCATCGGGCTGATTGCTGTCGATATCGAGCACGCCGATGAGCCGCCCGCCTGCCCCGAAGACGGGAATCACCAGTTCTGACCGGGTCGTGGAGGCGCAGGCGATATGGCCCGCAAAGGCCTCGACATCGGGGACAAGCTGGGTCCGCCGCGCACGCGCCGCCGCGCCACAAACGCCGCGGCTGAACGGGATCACAAGGCAGCCGTGCCCGCCCTGATAAGGGCCGATCTTCAGGATCTCCGGTTCCGTGACGCGGTAAAAACCCGTCCAGTCAAAGCGTTCATCGGCGTGATGGATCTCGCAGGCGAGCGTGGCCATCAGGGCCACTTCGTCTGTTTCACCCGCGGTCAGGGCAGCGATGGTGCGCGCGAGGGTCGGATAATCTGCGGACATCTGGGCCGTCATTCTTTCTGCTGGATACCGATTGGTAAGCTTTCGCTTTTAAGTTGAACCAAACGTTTCGGCCCCGGAGAGGCAAGATGAATCTTTATGCGGAAGCCAGGGCTGGCGCCCTTGTTGTTACCGTGGACGAAGAGCGGCTTGATGCTGCGATCGCGATCCGGTTCAAGGACCGGATGCGCGAAGTCACCCTGCAGCCCTCCCAACGGGTGTTGCTCGACCTCTCGCGTGTCGATTTTCTCGACAGTTCGGGGCTCGGCGCCGTGGTGGCCGTCATGAAAGCCCTGGCCCCGGATCGCGCGCTCGAACTGGTGGGGCTGACGCCGAATGTGGAGCGTGTGTTCCGCCTCACGCGAATGGATTCGGTCTTCACCCTGCATGGCGATGTGGAATCCGCCCTGCGCAAGGGGATGCGCCATGCTGGCTGACGGATCGCAGCCGCAACGCAGCGGCGCAGATCAACCCCCGGCCCGCCCCGAGGCGAAGATCTTCCATCATTCCTTCGCGGCGACGCCCTTTGCCGTGCGCACGGCCCTGCGCACCGCGCTCGCGCGCTTCCTGCGCCAGCTGAGCCCGGACGAGGCCGGCACGCTCGAACTGGTGTTGGCCGAAGTGCTCAACAACATCGTCGAGCATGGCTACGGCGAAACCGGGCACGGCACGATCACCCTTTCGCTGGTGCGCGATCATCGCGGCCTGAGCTGCTCGATCAGTGATGACGGCGTGGAACTGCCGCCCGCCTGCCTTGCGCGCTCGCTCGACAACACCCAGCGCCCGGAGCCCCAGGCCCTGCCCGAGGGCGGGTTCGGCTGGTTTCTGATTCACGATCTGGTGGAGGATCTGGGCTATCACCGCGCCAATGGCCGCAATCTGCTGGCCTTCCGCATGCCGATCGGCTGACGCGCCCGTCAGTTGAGCTGAAACTGCAGCGGGTAGCGACCGTCGGTAAAATCGCCGAAGAGATCGCCAAGGTCGGGATGCTCGACCGGCTCCCCGGACGGATCCGCCATCAGGTTCTGCTCGGACACATAGGCAACATAGTAACTGTCGTCATTTTCTGCGAGCAAGTGATAGAACGGCTGGTCCCGATTGGGACGGCTTTCCTCCGGGATGGCCTCATACCAGGCCTCGGAATTGGAAAACATCGCATCCACATCAAAGACGACACCGCGAAACGGATGTTTCCTGTGCCGGACGATCTGGCCGATATGATATTTTGCTTGTGTCGTCTGCATGGCGGCCCCCTAGCTTGGTTACATAATCCTTACCGCGCGTGATGTCCATCAATTGCCCCGGCCACCCCGAGAAACAGATTGTCGAATCTCGCCCAACAGTGAACGCCCGCCCCGCCTTCAAGGAATGGTTTTGCTTTCGTCCTGCGGCAGAATTTCGTAGACTTGTGCTCAAACAAGGCCGGAACGGCCAGAGCAGTCTCCAGATGCCGCCCCCGGCCCGCCCGCCGGGCAAGCGGCAAAACCGCACAGGCAAAATCGCGATGAAGAAATTCCTGATCCTGACAGCCGTGCTGATCCTCGGATCTTGCGGTGGCGGGTCGAAAGCACCGCGCAACCTCGACAACGCCTGCCTTCTGGCGCGCGAGAAACCGGCCTATTATTCCGCGATGAAACGGACCGAGGCCCGCTGGGGCGTGCCGGTTCATGTGCAGATGGCGACGATCCATCAGGAATCGCGCTTCGTCGCCAATGCCAAGACCCCGCACCGCTACGCGCTGGGCGTGATCCCGATCGGGCGGCAAAGCTCCGCGCAGGGGTTCAGCCAGGCGCTTGATGGCACATGGGAAGAATATCAGCGCGCCACGCGCCGGTATGGCGCGCGCCGCTCTAAAATTCAGGATGCGACCGATTTCATGGGCTGGTACATGGACGGATCAACCGAGAAACTCGGGATCTCGAAATGGGATGCCCGCGCGCAATACCTCGCCTATCACGAGGGGCGCACCGGCTACGCGAATGGCAGCTACAACGCGAAGGGCTGGTTGCTCGCCGTCGCCGACAAGGTTGCCGATCGCGCCGAGATGTATCGCCAGCAATTGCGCACCTGCCGACGCTGAGGCCCCGCTTGGCGGCCCCGCCCGGCTATTGCTTGCGGCGCTGGGTTTCCTGCATGATCGAAAACTTGGAATTGCCGATCGTGACCCCGGGTTTCAGCCCGCTCAGGATCACGGCGGTGCGCGCACCGCTTTCATCCGTGATCACCCAGCGCGCCAGCCGCAGCGGATTGGCCGAAAAGATCAGCCGGATCGTGCCATATTCGGGGTGCTCGGGGTCTTGCGCCACCACCGCGGTATCGCCCTCTTCCTCCTCATGGCCCACCACCATGCGCGCCTGACCAAGGTCAATGCGCGGCGCGAGGATCAGGTTCAGCGGCGTGCGCTTGAGCGGATATTGCTCCGCCATCTGGTTCGATTTCGGATCGAAAATCGCCACCGTGCCCGCCGAGGCCAGCACCAGCGCCTCGTTGTGATCATATTCGAACCGCATCTTGCCGGGCCGCTGCAGGTAGAGATGCCCGGTCGAACGGGAGCCATCGGCATTGATCTGGGTGAACTCCGCCTCGGCGCTTTTCAGCCCGTTGAGATAGGCGGAAATTTCAGACAGCGGCAACTTCTCGGCCAAGGCCGGAGCGGCGAGCGCGAGAAGCAGGATCGGGGCAAGGGCGAGGCGTGCAAGTTTCATGCGCTTATTCTAGCGCAAGAGGGCGCGGGGAACAGCCCCGCGCGCCTCACGTTCCACCGCGCGTCGATCACATTCACGCCGGGCGTCACTGCTCGGGCACCAGGATCTCGCGCTTGCCAACGTGGTTTGCCGGGGTCACCACGCCCTGGTCCTCCATCTGCTCCACGAGCCGGGCGGCCTTGTTGTAGCCGATGCCAAGCTTGCGCTGGATATAGGAGGTGGAGCATTTGCGATCCTTGATCACAATCGCCACCGCCTGATCGTAAAGCGCATCCTCACCATCGGTATTGCCGCCAAGGCCCAGCACCGCATCGATATCGGAGGCTGCATCCTCATCGGGGCCCTCGACCACGCCAGACATGTATTCGGGCGGGCCGAAGCTCTTGAGATGGCTGACGATCTCTTCCACTTCCTCGTCGCTCACGAAGGGCCCGTGAATGCGGGTGATGCGCGAGCCCGCGCCCATGTAAAGCATGTCGCCCATGCCCAGAAGCTGCTCGGCCCCCTGCTCGCCCAAAATCGTGCGGCTGTCGATTTTCGAAGTCACCTGGAACGAGATCCGGGTCGGGAAGTTCGCCTTGATCGTGCCGGTGATCACATCAACCGAGGGGCGCTGCGTGGCCATGATCAGGTGGATACCGCTCGCCCGCGCCATCTGCGCAAGGCGCTGGATGCAGGCCTCGATCTCCTTGCCCGCAACCATCATCAGGTCCGCCATCTCGTCGACGATCACGACGATATAGGGGAAGGGCTGGGGCAGGAATTCCTCGGTCTCGAACACCGGCTCGCCGCTGTCCTCGTCAAAGCCCGTCTGCACGGTGCGCTTGAACATCTCGCCGCGGTCCATCGCCTCGCGCACGCGGCCATTGTAGCCCTCGATGTTGCGCACGCCCATCTTCGACATGCGCCGGTAGCGCTCTTCCATCTCGCCCACCACCCATTTGAGCGCGACGACGGCCTTTTTCGGGTCGGTCACGACCGGGGAGAGCAGATGCGGAATGCCGTCATAGACGCTGAGTTCCAGCATCTTCGGGTCGATCATGATCAACCGGCATTCTTCGGGAGAGAGCTTGTAGAGCAGGCTCAGGATCATCGTGTTGATGGCGACCGATTTGCCCGAGCCGGTGGTGCCGGCAATCAGCAGGTGGGGCATTTTCGCAAGGTTCGCCACCACCGCCTCGCCCGCGATATCCTTGCCCAGCGCCAGCGGCAGCCGCATGTTGCTGTCACCAAAGTCGCGCGCAGAGAGGATCTCGCGCAAAACCACCTTTTCGCGATGCGCATTGGGAAGTTCGATACCGATCACCGAGCGGCCCGGCACGGTCGACACGCGGGCCGACAGCGCCGACATCGAGCGCGCGATGTCATCGGCCAGCCCGATCACGCGCGACGCCTTCAGCCCCGGGGCCGGTTCCAGCTCATACATGGTGACAACGGGGCCGGGGCGAACAGAGACGATCTCCCCCTTCACACCGTAATCCTCCAGCACGCTTTCGAGCATGCGGGCATTTTCCTCAAGCGCCTCATCGGACAGCGCATGACGCTGGATCGTGCTCGGGTTGGTGAGCAGGCTCAGCGGCGGCACCTCATAGGCAGGGGCCTGCGGCGCGTCAAACCGGAGCGCGGGCTGCGCCTCGGCAAGGGCCTGTTTCGAGGGCGCGAGCGACTTGCGCGGCGGCGCCACGATGCGGCGCTCGGGCGCGGCAGGCACGACGGCGCGGTTGAGCGCGGGGCGCAGCATCGGCGCGCCCTGCGGCATCGGCGGGATATCGTCATCCCCCAGATCGGCAAACACGTTGCGCTCTTCCTCCGCCTCGACATCTGCAAAGCCTTCCCACTCTTCATCGGGGGCGAGGCCCGGCGCAACGGCGGCCGGATGCGCGACGAAGGCGGCCTCGGGCTCGGGCTCGGGGGTCGCAAAAGCCATCGGTTCGGGCTGTTGCATCACCCGCGGGGCCGCAACGGGCGGCACAGGCGGCACGGCGGGAGCAGCCCCCGGCATGAAGCGCGGGCGCGCTTGCAGCGGCGGCTCTGCGCGCAGCACCGGGGCGGGTGGCACTTTCGGGCCACGCGCGAGCCGCGCGGAGACCGCCGCCAGAACCGAGGCGGGGGTCGAGAGCACGGGGGCAGGCTCCGGCTCGGGAAGCGGGCTTTCCACCGGGGCAGGCGCGCTCAACACCGGCTCGGCCCGCAGCACCGGAGCGGCCATCGGCGGCGCCGACACGGGCGGCGCAGGCGGCGCGGCGCGGGTCTTGACCGCCTCCTGGATGCGCGCCTTGATCCGGTCCTCGGAGGGGGCCTCGGAGGCATAGAACGCGGGCGCATGCATCGGCTCCACGAGTTCGGGCTCAAGCGAAAAATCTTCGTCATAGCCGAGATCGACCGGCTCGGGCGCACGGCGCACGCGCGAGCCCATCAGCGGGCGCGACGGCGCGGCCGCCATGCCGGAGGCCTCCGCAGCGGCCCGGCGGCCAAGCTCCCAAGCCTGTTGCGCCTGCCATGCGGCCTCATGTTCGGCCCGTTCGGCGGCAGCGGCACGGCGCGTCCGGCGCGCCTCGGCGGCGCCTTGCGCCATCTCGACGGAGCGCGCAGCGCTTCGGCCCGCAGCCGTCATCACCGTGGCGTAAAGCGTGATCGCCCCGATGCGCAGAAACCGCGCGATCGCCTGCAATTCGCCTTTGTCAAAGCCGAGCACGAAGAGGCTCGCGGCAAGGCTCGCCAGCGCCATCACCACCGTCATCAGCTTCAGCCCGACCGCGCCGGAAACCGGCAGCACGCCGAGCAGCGAGCCCGCGATCATGTCGCCAAAGTTGCCGCCAAGGCCATAGGCCTGTTTCCAGCCCGCGCCGGGCACGAGCAGCGCAGCATAAACCGCGACCACGGCGATGGCGATCGGCAAAAGAACCATCCGCCCCATGGCGCGTTCGGCGCCCCGGTGGAGCATGTGACGCCCCCCCCAGACCACGAGCGCAACCGGCAAAAGCCACCCGCCCCGACCGCAGATCACCACCAGCGGCGAGGCGATGGCCGCACCGATCCGGCCCAGCCAGTTCTGCACCGGCGCATCGGAGACGGCCATCCAGCTCGGATCTTCCGGCGTATAGGAGGCGAGCATCATCGCGCTCAGCACACCCAGCACCACAAAGAGGAGGCCCATAAGCTCGCGCCCCCGCCGTTCCAGAACGGCCTGAGTGTCCTGATCCAGAAGCGGGTCGCGTTGCCGTGCCTGATATGATGCCATCCGAACCGTCCTCACCTGTGCAAGCAGTCGCGCAGCATGATCAAGCCGCGCCGCGTTTCTTCTCTTGGGGCGACAAGAGCCACCCGAATATAATTGCGCCCGGGGTTCTCGCCCGCCACTTCCCGCGCGAGATAGGCGCCGGGCAGCACCTTGACCCCGGTTTCGCGCCAGAGCTTGCGCGTGGCCGCCTCGCCATCCTCGACCGGCAGCCACAGGAAAAACCCGCCCTCCGGCAGGCGGAACGCGTTCACGCCCGCAAAGATCTCTGCCGCATCGGCATATTTCTCGGCATAAAGCGCGCGGTTTTCCTCAACATGGGTCTCATCGGCCCAAGCCCGCTCCGACACGCGCTGAATGGGTTGCGGCAACGGCGCCCCGGCATAGGCGCGCAGCTGACGGATCTGCCTCATCGCTTTCGGCCCCGCCGCGCAAAAGCCCGAGCGCAACCCCGGCAGGTTCGAGCGTTTGGAGAGCGAATGAAACACCACGGCGCGCTCCGGGTCGGCCCCGGTCTCGCGCACCACCTCCAGCAGGCCGGGCGGCGGGGCAAGCCGCCAGATCTCGGAATAGCATTCATCCGCGAAAATGCGGAAATCGTGTTTCTCGGCAAGAGCCAACAGCCGGGCGAGATAATCGTGTGAGGCCACCGCACCCTGCGGGTTGCCGGGCGAGCACAGATAGACAATCGCGGTGCGATCCAGAAGCTCGGCGGGCAGGCTCTCGAAATCGGGCAAAAAGCCCGTCTCTTCGGTTGCGGGCACAAAGACCGGGTCAGCCCCCACCGTCACCGCGGCGATGGCATAAACCTGATAAAACGGGTTCGGCATCAGGATCGCCGGGCGCTTGCCGTTTTTGCTTTCCGGGCAGAGCGCCACGGCGGCGTTGAAAAGCCCCTCGCGCGTGCCGTTGAGCACCATGATCCGTTCCGGGCCCACCTCGGCACCATAGCGCCGCCCGAGCCAGCCCGAGATCGCGCCAAGCAGTTCGGGCGTGCCATCATTCGCCGGATATTGACCAAATTCCGCCAGATGCGCCGCCAGAACCTCGCCCACAAAAGCGGGCATCGGGTGGCGCGGCTCGCCGATCGACATGGCAATAGGGGCGCCACCGGGCTCGGTGCCGTCCAGAAGCCGCCGCAAACGCGGAAAGGCATATTCGGGCAGGTTCGCAAACCGCTCGGGAAAGTCCATCTGTGCCTCATGCTCGGGGTCGTTGCGCCCCGTTTGGCCCCAAAACTACCTAAGCTTGTGGGGCGCGTCCAGAAAAAGCGAATATCTGCCCCGGCCGCCAGATCAAAATGTGGCTTTTCAGCCCAGAGCAGCCTCCGCGGCGATGCCAAGGCGCACCAGCGCCTCCTCTCGCATCGGCTTGCCCATCAACGAGATCCCGCACATCGGCTCCCCCGTCGGCAGAGTGAGCGCGCAGAGCCCGAAGATATTGGCAATGCGCGTGTTGCGCAGCGCAAGCAGGTTCTCGGTTTCAAAATACTGCGGATCGGTGAGCAGCCGCAGCGCATCGGGCGGCAAGATCGGCGCGGTGGGCACGAGGATCGCATCATAGCCCGCGACCGCGGCATGAAACGCCGCGCGATAGCGCTCCAGATCATCCCAGGCCTTGACATAATCAGCCGCACTCACCCCCGCCCCGCCGCGGAAGCGCTGCAAGATCAGCGGATACATCTTCTCGGGCGCGGCCTCGATCACATCGCGCCAAAGCCCGTAAGCCTCCGGCGCAAAAACAACGCCTGAAAGCGCCATCGCCGGGGCGACCATCGGCAGATCCCTGTGTTCGATCCGGGCGCCTGCGCGCAAAAGCTTCTGCACTGCCGCAGCAAAGCCCGCGGCGGGCGCCTCTCGAATGGAGTCGAAGGGCAGCCCGTCGAGCACCAGCAACCGCGCGCCCTCAAGCGTGGCCCCCCGTAGATCGGGCGCGGCGCGGCCCTCAAGCGCGGCGAGCACCAGCGCGCAATCCTCGACCGAGCGCGCGAGCGGGCCAACCGTGTCAAAGCGCTTGCACAGCGGCACCACCCCTCGGATGGACACGCGCCCATGCGTGGTCTTGAGCCCGACGATATCGTTCCATGCGGCGGGAATGCGCACCGAGCCGCCGGTATCCGAGCCCACGGCGGCAGCGGCGAGCCCGAGCTTGACCGAAACCGCCGCGCCCGAGCTTGAGCCGCCCGGCGCAAGCCCGCGGGTCACGGCATTGGGGGGCGTTGCGGTATTGGGGTTGAGCCCGAGGCCCGAGAAAGCCAGCTCGGTCATATGTGTCTTGCCAAGGCAGACGGTGCCCGCGAGCGTTGCGTTTTCCAGCACGTCGGCATCGCGCTCGGGCGTGCGGCCCGCAAGCAGGAGCGAGCCTGCCTCAGTCACCGTGCCTGCGGTGTCAAACAGGTCTTTCCAGCTCAACGCCACGCCATCGAGCGGGCCACGGCCAAGCCCGTCAAGAAGCCGCGTGCGCGCCGCCATCGCCTCGAACCGGGCGCGGTCGGCAGTCAACCGGGCATAGATGTCGGGCCGCGGCGCGGCAGCTTCAAGATAGGCCTCTGCCATATCCACCGGGTCGAGCCGCCCCTCGGCCATTGCCCGCCCCTGTGCCGCCGCCGACCAGAACCGTTCCAGCATCCGCGCCTCCATGGTTTTGCACAGGCTAGCCGCGCCGCGGGCAATGGACAATCCCGCAGCCGACGCCATATTGGGAGCATGACACAGGATTCGGACGTTCTCATCGCCGGTGGCGGCCTGAATGGCCCCGCTCTTGCGCTCGCCCTCGCACAGGCGGGGCTCCGCGTGACCGTGATCGATGCCGCGCCGCGCGAGCGGCGGGCCGCAGATACCTTTGACGGGCGCGCCTATGCGCTGGCGCTTGGCTCCCAAAAGCTTCTGGATGCGCTCGGGCTCTGGCCCTCGGTCGCCGATCAGGCACAGCCGATCAACGATGTCAAAGCCTTCGATGGCCGCCCCGGCGAGGGCGTGGCGCCGTTCTTTTTGCACTTCGACAGCCGCGAGCTGGAGCAAAAGCCCGTGGGCTATATGCTCGAAGACCGCTTCCTCTACCGCGCCCTGATGGCGCAAGTGGCTGCCGCCCAAAACATTTCCCTCATTTCCGAAACTTCGGTCATTTCACAAAATGAGGGTCCGGGCGGGATCAGCGTCACACTTTCCAATGGCGCGACGCTCACGGCCAAGCTCCTTGTCGGCGCCGACGGGCGGCGTTCGGGCGTGGCGGAACGCGCGGGCATCTCCCGGGAGGGCTGGAATTACGGCCAAACCGCGCTGGTCGCCGCGATCGAGCATGAAAAGCCGCATGAAGGCATTGCCTATCAGCTTTTCATGACCTCGGGTCCGCTGGCGATCCTGCCGCTCACCGGCAACCGCTCCTCGATCGTCTGGAGCGAGAAGGCCGCCGCCGCCGCCGCCGTCGAACAGCTTGATGACGCGGATTTCATGGCGCTGGTGCGCCCGCGCTTTGGCGATTTTCTGGGCGAGATCCGGCTCGCCGGGCCGCGCTTCAGCTACCCGCTCAACCTGACGCTCGCCAAAGCCTATGTCGCGCCGCGGGTGGCGCTGATTGGCGATGCCGCGCATGGCGTGCACCCGATTGCCGGTCAGGGGCTGAACCTCGGCCTGCGCGATGTGGCCGCCCTGGCCGAAGTGGTGATCGAGGCGATGCGGCGCGGCGAGGATTACGGCACCACCTTCGTGCTCGACCGTTATCAGAGCTGGCGCCGGTTTGATTCCGTCTCGATGGCGCTTGGCATGGATGCGGTCAACACGCTCTTTTCAAACGACAATCCAATTCTGCGCGCGGGCCGCGACCTTGGCATGGGGCTGGTGCAGGCGATTGGCCCCCTGCGGCGCGGGTTCATGCGGCAGGCCGCGGGCATCGCCGGGCCGCTGCCCAGGCTGATGCAGGGCCGCCCGATCTGAGCCCCCGCATCTGATTTATTTCAGGCGCCGCGCCTCATCCGCGATCAGGATCGGGATCCCGCCACGGATCGGATAGGCGAGGCCTGCCGCTTTCGACACCAGTTCCTGGCGCGCCGCATCGTAGCAAAGCGCGGTCTGGGTGAAGGGGCAGACCAATGCCTCCAGCATGCGCCGGTCAAACCCGCCGCGTTCCGCCTCGGGCACGACAGCGGGCAAACCGGGGGCTGCCGTGTCTGTCATTGCTTGCGCTCCTCCAGCCCGCCGCGCAGCACGAATTCAAGCAGCGTCAGCAAAGTCTCGCGGCGCGTTGGCAGGCTCGGCGCCTCCAGCAGCGCCTGCTTGTCCTCCGGCTCAAGCGGCAGCAGCATCGAGAGCGAATTGATCAGCAACTCGTCCTCAGCGTCTTTCAACGCATCCCAATCGGTATCAAGGCCCTGGGCGTGGAAATAGCGCGCGAGCGTTTCCAGAAAGATCTCGCGGTCAAAGCCCGGATCATGCTCGGCCAGCCCCAGATCGCGCTCAAAATCCCCCCAGCTCACCTCGGCGCGACGATAGGGGGTGAAGCCCTCAAGCTCTTTGTGCAACCGAAACCGCGACACCCCCGAAAGGGTGACCATGTAGCGCCCGTCTTCCGTCTCGGAAAAACCGGTCAGGCGCCCCGCGCAGCCGATCACCGAGAGCTTCTCGCAGCCGTCGCGCCCCATGCAGGGCTGGATCATCCCGATCAGCCGCTGCGGGGTTTTCAGGCAATCCTCGATCATCTGCAGATAGCGCGGCTCGAAGATATGCAGCGGCAGCCGCCCCCGGGGCAAAAGCAGCGCCCCGGGCAGCGGAAAGAGCGGGATCTGGGCAGGCAGGTCGCAGGATTTCATCATACGCATCAGATAGCCCGCCCTTGCGCTCAGGCAAATATCATCGAGGAGAGCCGACGGCGGCCCTTCACGACAATCGGATCAGAGGGTTTGAGTGCATCGAAGATGGTGAAAAGCTGGGTTTTCGCGGCGCCATCGCTCCACTCACGGTCGCGGCGGAAGAGTTCGAGCAAGGCCTCGACCGCTTCTTCCACATCGCCCGCGGCATGAAGCGCCGTGGCCAGCTCAAAGCGCGCCTCATGGTCGTTCGGGTTCGCCTCCACCCGCGCCTTCAGTTCATCAAGCGGCCCGGCCTCGGCGGCCTGTTTGGCAAGCGCAAGCTGGGCACGCGCGGCCTCCACCGGCGCGGAAGCGGCAATCTTTGCGGGCACGGCGGCAAGGAAAGCCTCTGCCTGCTCAAGGTTGCCCGCCGCAATATGCGCGCGCAGAAGCCCGCCATAGGCTTCGGCGTTTTCGGGCTCTTCGCCGAGAATCGCGGCGAAAGTCTCGACCGCGTCGACCACCGCGCCCTGCGCCAGCATCTCCTCGGCCGCGGCAATCGCCTCCCCCAGGCCGTCATCGCCCGCAAGGCCTGCGAGCTTCTCGACAAAGGCCTTCACCTGCGAGGCCGGGATCGCGCCTTGGAACATATCCACCGGGCGGCCTTCAAAGAAGGCGACCACGGTCGGGATCGATTGCAGCGGCAGGCCCTGCTGCGCCAGCGCCTGGGTGAGGCGCTGGTTCTCGTCGACATTGATCTTGGCCATCACGACCTTGCCCTTTGCGGCCTCTACCGCCGCTTCGAGCTGGGGCCCGAGCTGCTTGCAGGGGCCACACCAGGGCGCCCAGAAATCAACGATGACAGGCACGGACATCGAGGCATCGACCACCTCGGCCATGAAGGTTGTTTCGGTGACGTCTTTCACCAATTGTTGCGCGGGTTTGGTCTCGGTTCCGAACATGGAAATCCTCTTTCGCGGGCTTTGCCCCTATATGCGGTGCGCGCGGGCGCCCGCCAAGGGGGGCATCTCAAAGATCGAATGTGGCAAAGACCGGAGCGTGGTCGGAGGGCTGCTCCCAGCCGCGGGCGGCGCGCAGCACGCGGCTGCCATGCGCGGCCCCCGCAATGTCGGGCGTGGCCCAGATATGATCGAGCCGGCGGCCCTTGTCGGCGGCATCCCAATCGGGCGAACGGTAGGACCACCACGAATAAAGCCGCCCCTCGGGAATATCTTGCCGCGTGATATCGACCCAGCCGCCCGCATCCTGCGCCTGCGCCAGATGCTCGACCTCAATCGGGGTATGCGAAACGATCTTGAGAAGCGACTTGTGGTTCCACACGTCATCCTCGCGCGGCGCGATGTTGAGATCACCGACGAGGATCGCTTTTGCGGGCTTCGCGGCGTGGAAATCATCACGCATATGGGTGAGAAAATCGAGCTTCTGGCCAAATTTCTCGTTCACGGAACGGTCTGGCACATCGCCGCCCGCGGGCACGTAGAAATTGTGGATCGTCACGCCGTTCTCAAGCTGGCCAGCAATATGGCGGGCATGGCCGAGCCCGGCGTAATCGCCTGCCGCCACTTCGGTGATGGGCATTTTCGAAAGGATCGCCACGCCGTTGTAGCCCTTTTGCCCGCGCGCCACCATGAAGCGGTAGCCCAACGCCTCAAACGCGGCAAAGGGGATCTTGTCCACCGGGCTCTTGCATTCCTGCAAGCAGAGCACATCGGGCGCGTCTTCGGTCATCAGCTTGCACACCAGCGCCTCGCGCAGGCGAACCGAGTTGATGTTCCATGTGGCGAGGGTGAAGGTCATGAGCGTCTCCTTTGGGGCCGCGAGAATGGCCTCTTGGCGGGCAAAGGGCAAGCGCCGCTCACCGGGGAAGCGCGCCCAGGGCCAGATCCCAGACCTTGCGCATCACCGTGGGCAGCGCGGCGGGCGCAAATTCTGCACGCGGCGTGAAGCCCTTCCCCTCGGCACAGGCCACAAAGACCTGCAGGCGCAGATGAAAATGGGTGAAGGTGTGGCGCACCTCATGCGAGAGCGCGACCCAATCCGCCTCCATGGGCGGCGCGGGCGCGGGCGTGGTTTCCGCCCAAGGCGTGCCCGGAAACCCGAGCATGCCGCCGAGGAGCCCCTTTTCCGGGCGGCGCTCCAAAAGCACCGCGCCCGCAGGGTCCACCGCCACATAGATGCACCCGAACCGGGTCGGCTTTTCCGCCTTTGGCACCTTGCGCGGCAGCTCTGCGGCAATGCCAAGCGGGCGCGCAGCACAAAAGGCCGCCACCGGGCACAGCGCACAGACCGGCCCGCGCGGGGTGCAGATCGTCGCGCCCAGATCCATCATCGCCTGTGCGTGATCCCCCGGGCGAAGCTGCGGCGTCAGCCGCCCGGCCTTTTCAACCAGCGCAGGCTTCGCGGCAGGCAGCGGCGTCTCGATCGCCCAGAGCCGCGCCACCACCCGCTCCACATTGCCATCGACAACAACCGCGGGCTCTTCAAAAGCAATCGCGGCGATCGCGGCAGCGGTATAGGGCCCGATGCCGGGGAGCTTTTGCAGCTCCGCCGCCGTCTGAGGGAAGCGCCCGCCCCGCTCGAACGCCACGACACGCGCGCATTTCAAGAGATTACGGGCTCGGGCGTAATAACCAAGCCCCGCCCATTCGGCCATCACCTCCGCGTCTTCGGCGGAGGCAAGATCCTCCACACGCGGCCAGCGCGCCGTGAACCGGCGGAAGTAGTCGCGCACGGCGGCAACGGTCGTTTGCTGCAGCATCACCTCGGAGAGCCAGACATGATAAGGCGCGGGATGCGCACCCGCGCCCGGCCCCACCCGCCAGGGCATCACCCGTGCGGACCGGTCATACCACTCCAGCAAGGCTGCTCCGGCCGCTGTTTCCTCGCCGTCACGCAATGTTTATGATCCCCTGACCAGAGTTGTTGTGGCAAACCCGCCTCAGCCGCCTAGAATAGTGCCAAGACCCGCGATGGCGAGGCCAGGAAACCCGATGAAGCCGAAGACGCCCGAGACCAGCCCCGAGCGCCAGCCCGACGAGCGCCCCGAAGCGCCACGGGCCAAGCGTCGCTTGCGCGGCTTCGAGGCGGCATCCGGGCTGGTGAAGGAGCGCATCCGCACTGCGGGCGAGTCGCGTGGATTTGCGGTGGCGCGCCTTGTTACCCATTGGGCCGAGGTGGTGGGGGCAGAAATCGCCCGCTCTGCCCGCCCGGTGAAGATCGGCTATGGCCGCGAGGGGCTGGGCGCCACGCTCACGCTGCTTGTCGAGGGGCCGATGGCGCCGATGATCGACATGAAGCGCGAAGAGATCCGCGCCAAGGTCAACGCCTGCTACGGCTACAACGCCATCGCGCGCATCCATCTGACCCAGACCGCCGCCACCGGCTTTGCCGAGGGGCAAGTGGCTTTTACACCCGCCCCCGGCAAGCGCCCCGCCACTTTGCCCTCGCCCGAGGTCTCCGCGCGCGCGCGTGACGCTGCGCAGGGCTGTGCGGATGCGGGGCTGCGCGCTGCGCTTGAAGAGCTTGGGCGCAATATCCTTATGAAACCCGCCACCTCCCTCACCCCGGCGGGACGAGCTGAGAAAGGCTGATCCATGAACCGACGCTCCCTTCTGCTGGGTCTCTCCGGTGCTGCCGTGCTGGCCGCCGCCGGTGGCTGGACGATGCTGCGCCCGGGCGCCACCACCGAAGACCTGGTGGCGAGCCCCGCCGAAGCCGGAGGCGCCACGCCGCAGATCCTGCCCGATAACGTCATGGGCTCGGCCAATGCGCCGGTCACGCTGATCGAATATGCCTCGTTCACCTGCCCGCATTGCGCGCATTTCCAGCAAGATGTGTTCAAGGCGCTCAAGCGCGATTACATCGACACCGGCAAGGTGCGCTTCATCCTGCGCGAAGCCTATTTTGACCGCTACGGGCTCTGGGCCGGGCAGATCGCGCAATGTGGTGGCAGCCCGAAATACTATGCCATCGCCGACATGATGTTCACCGAGCAACAAGCCTGGATCGGCGACGGCCAGCCTGAGACGATCGGCAACAACCTGCGCAAGATCGGGCTGCGCGCCGGTCTGACCAAGGATCAGATCGAGGCCTGCCTGAACGACAATGCCCGCGCGCAGGCGATGGTCGCGACCTATCAGAAGCATTTCACCGATGATGACATCAAGGGCACGCCCTCGCTGGTGATCAACGGCACGAAATACGAGAACATGAGCTACGAGAATCTGAAAAAGATCCTCGATCCGCTGCTGGCGGGCTGAGACCGCTAAAGACCGAGGCGGGCGAGCGCGGCTTCCAGCGCGCCCGCCTCTTCCAATTGAAGCCGCACCGGAAGCGCCAGCACATTGGGGCGAAACTCTGCAGGCAGGCGCGCGGCGTCCTTTTCGGTGGTGACAAGCTGTGCGCCGCGCAGCCGCGCCTCTGCCGCGAGCCGCGCCAGCAGCCGCGCCGTGAACGGCTGATGATCGTCAAGCGCCTCGGCCCGGATCAGGGTCACGCCAAGCCCGCGCAAGGTGGCAAAGAACTTTTCGGGATGCCCGATGCCCGCAAAGGCCAGAACCGGCAGCCCCTCCCAATCCATCCCGGTTTGCAAGGGCGCAAGATGGCCCTTGAGATGCGGCACGGAAATTGCCTGCCCCCAAAGCGCAGCAAAGCCCTGTTGCGCCGGGGGGGCGCCGATCGACACCAGCAGATCGGCGCGCGCGAGCCCTTCGGGCACCGGCTCACGCAAGGGCCCGGCGGGCAGGCACAGCCCGTTGCCAAAGCCCTTCACCGCATCCACGACAACAAGCGAAAGATCCTTGATCAGGGCCGGGTTCTGATGCCCGTCATCGAGCACGATCACCTCCGCCCCGGCAGCCAGCGCCGCCGCGGCGCCCGCCGCGCGATCCTTGGCGACCCAGGTGGGGGTGAAAGCGGCGAGAAGCAGAGGCTCGTCCCCCACCTCCTGCGCGCAATGGTGCATCTCATCGACGCGCAGGGGCCCGTGTTCCCTGCCGCCATGGCCGCGGCTGACCACATGGGCGGTGTGGCCGCGCGCCGCCAGAAGCTGCGCGAGCGCGATCACCGTCGGGGTCTTGCCCGTGCCGCCCGCATTGATGTTGCCGACCGAGATCACCGGCACCGGCAGGCGCTGCCCGCTGCGGCGCACGCGCCGCGCCGTGGCGGCGCCATAAAGCCGGCCAAGCGGCGCGAGCAGCCGCGCCATCGGCGCCGGGCTCCCGGGCGCGGTGAACCAGTAGCCGGGAGCCTGCATCATTCGTCCTTTCGTTGCCGCGCGGCATCATATGCGCGCAAGATCGCCGCCACCACCGTCTCTGCCGCCGCAGCGCCATCGGAAATCACCGCCCAGGCATTATGGGCGAGCACTGCGGCACGGTCGGGCGAGGTCAGATCCGCCACCGCCTCACCCAGCGAGATCTCGTCATGAATGGCCCGCGAGGCCCGCGCCTCGTCGAGCCGTGCGTAATCGGCGGCATGCGGCGCGGTCTGGGTGCCGTGCAAAATCGCCGAGCCGAGCGCCGCAGGCTCGAAAGGCGCGCGCGGCGCGGCCCCCGCACCCCGCAGCGTGCCGCCCATATAGGTGACCGGGGCGATCCGATACCACAGGCCGTATTCGCCCGGATCGTCGGCCAGAAAGATCTCGGTTTCCTCATCCGGCTCCCCTTCGACCGAGCGGCAGGCAACGCTCCGTCCGCGGTCTGTCAACTCGGCAGCGAGGTCTGCCGCCGTTTCGGGGAGTTCGGGCGCGAGGATCAGAAGCATCCGGTGCGCATGGCGCTGCGCGCGCTCCTGCGCGGCGACCAGCGCCTCGATCTCTTCGGGCGGCACCGAGGCGCCAAACCAGACAGGCCGGGTGCGGGTGAGCGCCGCAAGCGATACCCGCTCTGCCTCCGAGCAGCGCAAGGGCTCAGGCGGCTGCCCGAGCATGCCGCCAAAGGCGAGCCGCTCCGGCTCGACGCCAAGCTGCACCAGCGGCGCGATCGAGCCCTGATCGCGCACCAAAATCCGGTCCAGCCGGCGCAAGAGCGCGGGCTGACCAAAGCGGCGAAACGGGGGCCTCTGCCCCGGCCCCGCAACGGCGCTCGCATCCACCATCATCACCGGTCGTCTTGCTTTTCCTGCCGCGAGGATCAGCGCCTTGGGCAGCTCATTTCCGAACAGGACCAGAAGCGCCAGCGGTGCGGAACGCATCAGCAGGCGCGCGCCCGCCTCATCGGGCAGAGAGATCCGCTCTGCACCGTCAGGAAGCGCGATCTCCACCGTGTCAGGAAGGGCGACACGCAGCGGCAAATCGGGGCGGAGCCGGGCGAGCCGCGCCAGCACCAGGTCTACCCCCGCACCACGCTCGGCGGCATCTTCAGCGCCCAGCCACAAACAGATCGCCGGCGCCGAGGCCCCGGCGCTGGCCGCTTCTCCTTCGGGCTGCGAGGGGCGCCCCCGCAGCCAGCTGAATGCCGCTGGCAGCATCGCCGGGCCTGCCGATCAGAAGCCGAGTTCCTCGGTCAGCGAGGCCGCCGTTTCCTCATCGCGCAGCCGGTGCAGGTGGGCGATGAAATAGCGCGCATGGGCATCATCCACGGTGCGCTGCGCCTCGGCCTTCCAGGCGGAATAGGCGGCGGCATAATTGGGATAGATGCCGACGACATGGATCTTCGAAACGTCCTTGAACTCGGTGCGGTTGGGCGAGACAAGCTCACCACCGAAGACGAGATGCAGGCGCTGGGGGTTCGTTTTCGACATGGGCCTTCCTGTGGCTTGGGTGGGGTGAGAGTAAGCGAAGCCCGGTTTCCTCTCAAGCTGCATCGCAGCCCGCCGCAAACTTGCCCGAACGCGCGGACACGGCGGCGTGATCCGGCACGCCTTTCGGTGATCTTTTCTTCGCCCGCCTGAGCGGGTATGAGGCGCCATGACCAGCAGCCTCGTTCAGATCTACGACAGCCGCGTTGCCGCAGGCCGCCTGCGCGCCGATGCGGCGCAGCGCGCGCTTCTGCCCGCGCTCGAAGACATCCGCTCCGCCCTTGAGGCACCGCAGAAAAAACCGGGCCTGTTCGGCCTCTTTGCGAAACCGCCAGAAGCGGTGCGCGGGCTCTATCTCTGGGGCGGCGTCGGGCGCGGCAAGTCGATGCTGATGGACCTGTTCCACGAGACCGTGGCGGTGCCCAAGCGGCGCGTGCATTTTCATGCCTTCATGCAGGAGGTGCAGGCGAAAATCGACATTGCCCGCCGCGCCAAGGAAGAAGATGCGCTGATGCCGGTGGCGAAAGAGATCGCCGCCTCGGTCCGGCTGTTGTGTTTTGACGAGATGCAGATCACCGATATCGCCGATGCGATGATCGTCGGGCGGCTGTTTGACGAGCTGTTCAAGCGCGGCGTGACGGTGGTCACCACCTCCAACCGCCCGCCGGAAGATCTCTACAAGAACGGGCTCAACCGGCAGCTTTTCCTCCCCTTCATCGCGATCCTGAACGACAAGCTCACGGTGCGCGAGATCGCCTCGGAAACGGATTACCGCCAGCACCGGCTGACCGGCGCGCAGGTCTATTTTTCGCCCGCCTCCAAGGCCGCCCATGCGGCGATGGATGCGCTTTGGGACGAGCTGACCGGCCATGATGCCGCGAGCCGGCTTGTGCTGGAGGTGAAGGGCCGGCAGGTGGTGATCCCGCGGTTTCATAATGGCATCGGGCGCGCGAGCTTTTGGGAACTGTGCGGCGCAATGCTCGGCCCGGGCGATTATCTCGCCATTGCGGCAGCGCTGAAGGTGCTGATGCTCGACGACATCCCGCAGCTTTCCGCCTCGAACTTCAACGAGGCCAAGCGCTTCGTGACGCTGATCGACACGCTTTACGAGGCGAAGGTGCGGCTGATCTGCTCTGCCGCCGATGTGCCGGAGCGCCTCTATAACGAGGGCACCGGCAGCTTCGAGTTTGAGCGCACCGCCTCACGGCTGCGCGAGATGCAATCGGCCGATTGGGCGGCCGACCGCGCTTAAGCGAGCAGTTCGCGCACCCGCGGCGCGACCTCGCGGCCATAAAGGGCAACGGTCTCGTGCAGATGCGCGGGATCTTGCGGCCCGGCAGAATATTTCAGCGTGAAACGCGAGAGCCCCAGCGCCTTCACCGTGGTCGCAATTTTCTGTGCCACCGTCTCCGGGCTGCCAACGTAAAGCGAGCCATGGGCGATCTCGTGTTCAAACGCGGCGCGGGTGAATTTTGGCCAGCCGCGCGAGGCGCCGATCAGATCATGCATCTTCGCATAGGCCGGGAAATAGCGCTCCTTCGCCTCTGCATCCGTCGGGCCCACATGCCCCGGTGAATGCACCGCAATCGGCAGCTCTGCCGCGCCCATCTCGGCGCGGGCCTTGCGGTAAAGATCGGCAAAAGGCGCGAACCGGGCCGCATTGCCGCCGATAATCGCAATCACGAGCGGCATATCCATCGCCGCCGCCTCCAGCACCGAGTCGGGGCTGCCGCCGACGCCGCGCCAGACCTGAAGCGGGCGTTCCGGACGCGGGTAAACGGTGACGTTGTGCAACGGCTTGCGGTGGCGGCCCTGAAAGCTCACCTTTTCCCGGCTCAAGAGCGCCTGCAGGAGCTGCGCCTTTTCCGAAAACAGCATCTCGTAATCGTGGAGATCGAAGCCGAAGAGCGGGAAGCTCTCGGTGAAAGAGCCGCGCCCAATCGTGACCTCCGCGCGCCCCGGCGCCACGGCATCAAGCGTGGAGAGCCGCTGAAACAGCCGGATCGGGTCATCGGAAGAGAGCACCGAGACCGAGGTTCCGGCGTGGATGCGCTCCGTTTTCGCGAGAATTGCGCCCAGCAGCGGCTCCATTGACGAAATCGCGTAATCCGGGCGGTGATGCTCGCCAAGGCCGAAGTAATCCAGCCCGACCTGATCGGCGAGAATGGCATCCGCGAGCGTGTCACGGATCACCTGCGCCGCCGAGCGGGGGCCATTTGCGTCGGCGGTGATATCGCCGAATGTATCGAGACCAAATTCGAGCGTCATGGCGGGCTCCTTTCCTTTTCAGGCAAGATAACCCGCCGGGTTTTGTGCGCCTAGGCAGAGAAACGCACAGATTTCGTGCGCAGCCGCTCAGCCGTTCTCGCGCAAAACCTGCCCCGCCAGATAGAGCGAGCCGCAGATCAGCACGCGCGCCTGCGGGTCTTGCGCTGCAATCGCGGCGAGCGCGGCGGCCACCGAGCCCGCCTCAGCCACCGCGCCAAAGCCTGCCGCGCGCGCCGCTGCGGCGGTCTCGGCGGCGGGAAGCGTATTGGGCTCATCGGGGATCGAAACGGCCGTGAGGCTGGCGGCATGGACGGCAAGCGGGCGCAGATAGCCCGCTATGTCCTTGGTGTTGAGCATGCCGCAAATCAGATGCGATTGTCGGGCAGGCATCCGCGCCAAGGTTGCGGCCACCGCCGCGCCCCCCGCCGGATTGTGCCCGCCGTCGAGCCAAAGCTCGATGCCCGGCGCGCTCTCGGCCAGCGGGCCCTGCCGCAGCCGCTGCATGCGTGCGGGCCATTCGGCCCGGCTCACCGCCGCCTCGCAGGCGCTTTCGCCAAAGCCGAGGCAGCGCAGCGCCGCGATCGCCGCGCCCGCATTCTCGATCTGGTGCGGGCCGGGCAGGATCGGCAGCGGCAGATCGAGAAGACCGGTCTCGTCTTGATAGATCAGCCGCCCGCGCTCTTCGAACGCGTGCCAGTGCTGGCCATGGGCAAAGAGCGCTGCGCCAAGCCGCGCCGCCTTTGCCTCGATCACCGCCATGCCCTCGGGCGCCTGCGGGCCAACCACGCAGGGCACGCCGCGCTTGAGGATGCCCGCCTTTTCGCCGGCAATCTCGGGGAGCGTCTCCCCCAGATATTGCTGATGGTCGATCGAGACCGGGGTGATGATCGTCAGCGCGGGTTTTGCGACCACATTCGTCGCATCGAGCCGCCCGCCAAGGCCAACCTCAAGGAGCGTGTAATCGGCGGGCGTGCGCGCAAAGGCGAGAAAGGCCGCAACCGTGGTGATTTCAAAAAAGGTGATCGGCGCCCCGCCGTTCGACGCCTCGCATTCATCGAGCAGCGCGGCCAGCGCGGGTTCGGAGATCAGCGCGCCCGCAAGCCGGATCCGCTCATGAAACCGCGCCAGATGCGGCGAGGTATAGGCATGCACGCGCTGGCCCGCCGCCTCGAGCCCGGCGCGGATCATCGCCTGCGTCGAGCCTTTGCCATTGGTGCCCGCGATATGGATCACCGGCGGCAGTGCCGCCTCGGGGTGGCCGGTCGCCGCCAGAAGCCGGTGCACCCGGTCCAGCGTGAGGTCGATGATCTTGGGGTGCAACCCCATCAACCGCGCGAGGATTGCATCGGAAGGCTGCGGCATCGGAAACTCCCATATGTGAAGGCCGGGGGCGCTGCCCCCGGACCCCCGGGATATTTGGGGCAAGATGAAAAGGCTACTCGGCCTTTTGCGGCGCTTGCGGCGGCGTTTCCGCCGGATGCTCGGTTTCGGGCACGGTGATCTGGCCGGGCGGGGGAAGCTCGCCCCAGATCGCCGGCGCCTGGCTCATCAGCAGGCGCAAAAGCACAATCAGCTCATCGCGCATCTTCTTGCGATGGGTCACGCGGTCCAGCATGCCGTGATCGAGCAGATATTCGGCGCGCTGGAAGCCCTCGGGCAGTTTTTCGCGGATCGTCTGTTCGATCACCCGCGGCCCGGCAAAGCAAATGAGCGCATTGGGCTCGGCAATCTGCACATCGCCCAGCATCGCGTAAGAGGCCGTCACCCCGCCCGTGGTCGGGTGGGTCAGCACGACGATATAGGGCAGGCCCGCATCTTTGAGCATCTGCACCGCCACGGTCGAGCGCGGCATCTGCATCAGGCTCAGGATCCCTTCCTGCATCCGCGCGCCCCCGGCGGCGGAAAAGAGCACGAGCGGGCATTTGCGCTCCACCGCGCGCAGGGCGGCGGCAAGGATCGCATTGCCCACATACATCCCCATCGAGCCGCCCATGAACGAGAAATCCTGCCCGGCGGCAACGATGCGGGTGCGCCCCACCTCGCCCTCGACGACAAGCATCGCCTCTTTCTCGCCGGTGGATTTCTGGGCCGATTTCATCCGGTCGGGATATTTTTTCTGATCCTTGAAGGTGAGCGGATCGGTGATCGGCTCAGGCACTTTCACCTCGGTGAAAATACCCAGATCAAAGAGCGCCTCAAACCGCGCCCGCGGCGTGATCGGCATGTGATGGTCACAATTGGTGCAGACGTTGAGGTTTTCCGCCACTTCGCGGTGAAACAGCATCGTGCCGCATTCGGGGCATTTCGTCCAAAGGTTCTCCGGCATGTCGCGGCGCGCGAACAGCGAGTTGATCTTCGGTCGGACGTAGTTCGAGATCCAGTTCATCGGGGGGCCCCTTGGTTTCCGCGACGTCGCCCAGATAAGCCCGCGCGCGCGCAAATGCAATCAGCGGCGAAGTCTCAGCCGGGCGGCGAGCCAGAACACCAGCATCGAAACGCTGTCGAGCGCGAGATAGGGCGCCATCTGCCCGAGATCGTGCGAGTTGACCACGAGCGTGTAAAGCGAGAGCCCGTCAAGCTGGCCATAAAGCCCGACAAGAAACATCGCCGAGAGGTTGTTGGCGAAGTGAAAGGCAAGCGCAGGCCCAAGGTTGCCGGTGCGGGCGGTCAGATCGGCGGCCAGAATGCCAAAGCCCATGGCCCAGAGGCCGAGGAAGATTGCGCTTGGCCCGTTTTCGCCCGGAGAATAATGGAGCGCGCCGAAAATGGCGGCGGGAAGCACCATCCAGAGCGCGGGATGGCGCCAGCGTGCGGCGATCTGTTGCAGCAGGTAGCCGCGAAAAAGAAGCTCTTCCGAGGCGATTTGCACAAAGAGCAGCGGCAGCGCGAGCGGCAGCCAGGTGAGCAGCACAAGCAACGGTGTCGATTTTCCCAGATGCGGATCGAGGAAGGAAAACGGCACCATCAGCAGCGTGAGCCCGAGAAGCGGCGGAAACACGCGGGCAAAGTCGCGCCCGGCGCCTTGGCCGAGCAGGCTGGCGGCGGGGCGGCGGTGCAGAACCCGGGTCACAAGCAGCGTGCCAAGCGCGAGCGGCGCAAAGGTGGCCAGCACCATCGAGAGCCCCTCGGGCGTGCCCGCACGCGCCATCGCCGCCATCACCACGGCAAGCTCGAGCTTGCCCGCGACAAGCCCCACGAGCCCGAGGCCACCGAAAAGCGCCCCCAAATAGAACGCCACGATCAGCGCAAGGCCGATGAGGCTGCGCCAGATCTCGGAACGCGGCGCGGCGGGCGCGACGAAGGGGGCAAGGTTGGGGTAGGTCATGCAGGCTCCTCGGCGCGACCCTAGCCGCGGCCCCGCCGCCTCACAAGCCGCTTTACTTCGCCGTGCCTGCGGCAGATGAAGAAGCGCTTTGCCGGAGGTGTCATGTTCGAAGTCTCGCTCGATCTTGCCGCGATGCTGATTGCCGCGGGTTTTGCCGCGGGCTTTGTCGATGCCATTGCGGGCGGTGGCGGGCTGATCACGCTGCCGGTGCTGTTGCTCGCGGGGGCAACGCCCTTGCAGGCGCTTTCGACCAACAAGGTGCAGGGCGTTTTTGGCGCCGCCACGGCAGCGCTCACCTATGCCGCCAAGGGGCAGGTGAACCTGCGCCGCCAGATCGGCGCGGCCTCGCTCGCCTTCCTTGCCGGGCTCGGGGGCGCCTTCCTCGTCTCGGTGCTGCCAACCGAAGCTCTGCGCCGCATCCTGCCCTTTGTGCTGATCGCGATTGCGGCCTTTTTTGCCCTGCGCAAGGGGCTTGACGATACCGACCGGGCCGAGCGGATCACGCCCGCCGCCTTCACCGCCTTTGTGGTGCCGTTCATCGGCTTTTATGACGGGTTGATCGGCCCCGGCGCGGGCGCATTTTACATGATCGGCTTTGTCATGCTGGCGGGCTACGGGGTGCTCAAGGCCACGGCCCATACGAAGCTTTTGAACTTCGCCTCAAACCTCGGCGGGCTCGTCGCCTTTGCCGCCACCGGCGCGCCGTGGTGGGTGATGGGCCTCGCCATGGGGCTCGCGCAGATCGCCGGGGCCAGCCTTGGCGCAAGGCTCGCGATGCGCAAGGGCGCCAAGCTGATCAAACCGCTCCTCGTGCTCACCTCAAGCGCGCTCGCGCTCAAGTTGATGTGGTGATCAGCAAAAGCCCTGCGCGCGCCGCATCCCGCCGGTGACAAACCCGCGCCAGTTCGTTTGTTCGGGCGGCAACAGCTCTGCCACCACCGGATGATCGGGCGCGAGCGCGCCCAGATGCATGAGAAGCGCGGTGATCGCCGCCTCCGAGGCGCGGGTGGCGCCATCCAAGATCTTCAGTGCGATGCCGCGTTTTTGCTCGGGCAGAATGGCAACGAACACGCCCTCGGCGCCGGTTTTTACCGCGACCTTGCCACCCGTGGCGCGCATCAGCTTGGTGCAGGCGCGCCCCTCCCCCGCGACCATCTCGGGGAAGGCGCGCATCGCGGCGGCGAGCCGCGCCGCCGCGGCCTCGCGGATCGTTCCTTCCGGGTTTGCAGCGGCAAAAAACTGCATCGCGCGGGCAAGCGCCGCGACGCTGCAGGCAAAGTTCGGCGCCGAGCAGCCGTCGATGCCCCAGCCCGCCACCTCGGCCCCGGTCACGTCTTCAAACGCCGCGCGCACCGCAAGCTGCACCGGATGGTCGATCTCGACATAGTCCGGCCCGGCTTTCAGATGCTTGTTGAGCGTCAGGAAGCCGGAATGCTTGCCCGAGCAATTGTTGTGGATCTGGCAGGGCTTGTCTTCGCTGCAGGTGAAATGGCGAAACGCCTCCGGGTCGCGCGGCACATGCGCGCCGCAGCGCAGATCGGGCTCGCCCAGCCCCAGCGCAGAAAGCCACTCCGTCACCGCCTCGGTATGGAGTTTTGCGCCCGAATGGCTGGCACAGGCAAGCGCGAGCTGGCGCGGGCTCAGCCCCGCCGCATCCGCCGCACCGCTCTCAACCAGCGGCAGCGCCTGAATCATCTTGCACGACGAGCGCGGGAAGATCACCGCCTGCCCGTCCCCCCAGACCCATTCCGGCCCGCCCGGCCCCCAGACCACCGCATGACCGGCATGCACGCTCTCAAGCAACCCGCCGCGCCAGAGTTCGATCATCGCCTGCGCCGCCATTTGCCCCTCCAGATGCGCGGAAACCCGCCGGAGGGGCTTTTCCCGACCGGCACTTTTGCGTTATCTCTCGCGTATCGAGTTGAAATAGGTTCCGCCAGAGGGAAAAAGGGCAAAAGCCCACGGGCGGACAGAGGCATCAGACGGCTGGAGGCTGTTCCATGAAGACGAACCTTACGAGCGTCGCTGCAATTCTTGCCGCGGCGCTGGCACTTTCCCCTGCCGCGCAAGCGCAGGAAAGCTCGAACCGGGTGGCGGCGGAAACCGACTGGAGCGTGTTCGTAGAGAACAGCCCCAAGGAATGCTGGGGCGTGGTGCCGCCGAAGAAGACGGTGAACACCAAGGATGGCAAGCCGGTGCAGGTGCGCCGCTCCGAGATCCTGCTGTTCGTCACCCATCGCCCAGACAAGGCGCCCGAGGTGATGTTCATGGGCGGATACCCGTTCGAGAAAGGCTCGACGGTGGAGCTGAAGGTCTCGACCGGGCAGGCCTTCAACCTGTTCACCGATGGCGAGGGCGCCTGGGCCGCGCCGGGCGAGGATGCCAAGATCATCGCCGCGATGAAGGCGGGCGCCGATGTGACGCTCTCGGCCCATTCGGCGCGCGGCACCTATACCACGGACACGTTCTCGCTGATGGGCTTTACCGCGGCGATGGACGAGGCGGCGAAGCGCTGCAAATAAACAAGACCCGCTCAAGCTGAGCCCCGGTTCGCCGGGGCTTTTGCATTTGTGCTACCTTTTGGCGCACGAATCCCCTATATGCACGGCTTCCCAACCCCGGACGCGCCATGACCGACCTGCCCACCCCCATCACGCAAGACGTGCTGACCCTGCCGCGCAAGCTGCCCGATGGCGGCAAGCTCAATCTGGTGGGCCTCACCCGCGAGGAGATGCGCGACGCACTCATTGCCGCGGGCACGCCCGAGCGGCAGGCAAAAATGCGGGTCGGGCAGGTCTGGCAATGGATCTACCATTGGGGCGTGCGCGACTTCGCGGCGATGACGAACCTTGCCAAGGATTATCGCGCGCTGCTTGAGGCGCATTTCGAGATTGCGCTGCCTGAAGTGGTGACCTGTCAGGTGTCGATGGACGGCACGCGCAAATACCTTCTGCGCATCGCGGACGGCCATGAGGTCGAGGCGGTCTATATCCCCGAGGAAAACCGCGGCACGCTGTGCATCTCAAGCCAAGTCGGCTGCACCCTCACCTGTTCGTTCTGCCACACCGGCACGCAAAAGCTGGTGCGCAACCTCACCGCGGGCGAGATCGTCGGTCAGGTGATGGTGGCGCGCGATGATCTGGGCGAATGGCCCCAGCCCGGCGCGCCGAAAGACGAGACGCGACTCATTTCCAACGTCGTGCTGATGGGCATGGGCGAGCCGCTCTACAACTTCGACAATGTGCGCAATGCGATGAAGGTGGTGATGGACGGCGAGGGGCTGACGCTCTCGCGCCGCCGGATCACGCTGTCCACCTCGGGCGTGGTGCCCGAGATTGCCCGCGCCGCCGAAGAAATCGGCTGCCTGCTCGCCGTTTCCTTCCACGCCACGACGGATGCGGTGCGCGACAAGCTCGTGCCGATCAACAAGCGCTGGAACATCGCCACGCTGCTTGACACGCTGCGCGACTATCCGCGGCTGTCAAACTCCGAGCGGATCACGTTTGAATATGTGATGCTCAAGGGCGTGAACGACAGCGATGAGGATGCGCGCCGGCTGGTGAAGCTGATCCGCGGCATTCCGGCGAAGATCAACCTCATTCCGTTCAACGAATGGCCCGGCTCGCCCTATCAGCGCAGCGACTGGGAGCGGATCGAGGCCTTCGCCGATATCGTCTACAAGGCAGGCTATGCCGCGCCGATCCGCACGCCGCGGGGCGAGGACATCATGGCCGCCTGCGGGCAGTTGAAATCCGCCACCGAACGCGCGCGCAAATCCGCGGCGCAAATCGCCGCGGAAACCGGGCTCTGACGCCTCACTCCGCCCGCCACAGGCACCAATCGTGACCATAGAAGAACCGCACCTCGGCAGCGGTTTTTTCAAGCGTGGGCACATCGCGGCATTCCGCGACGAGGAGCCCGCCCGGATGCGCGGCCAGCCATTGGGGCGCCTCTTCGGCGGTGAGCACATCGACCTTGCGGGTCAGCCGCCCCTCGAAGCCGAATTCGGAATTGTAGCGCCCGGTCACCGTGGCAAGGCCCGCGGCCTCATGCGCGGCCATCTCGCGCGCAATCGGGGCGCTGTCGTAAGATGCGCCAAGGCCCGTGGTCGCGATCAGGCCAAGCCCGCCGAGCATGAGCCCCAGCCCCGCCACAGAAAGCCCCGCTGCGCGCGGTAACACCCAGACCAGCGCGGCCAGAAGCACGCAAAAGAGCAAAAACCCGATGGGCGCCACCAGCGGATGTAGAAGCTCCGCCGTGCGCGCATCGGCTGCGCCCAGCGCCGCGGCGAGGGGGATGAGGCCCGCCAGCAGCAAAAGCCCCAGAACCGGCGCCTCTGCCCAACCGCTGCGCCGTTCAGCGCCGCCCGACGCAATAAGTGCGCGCGCCGCGATCAGCGCGAAGGCGGGGAGTTCGGGCACGAGGTAATGCAGTTGCTTGCCCGAAATCAGCGAAAAGAGGAAAAGCCCCGCCCCCGCCTGCACCGCCATCAACCGCAGCGCGCGATCGGAAAACCGCAGCCGCACCGCGCCGCGCCAAAGGCCGGGCGACCAGATCCACGGGAACAGCAGCACCGGCAGCATGGCGCCAACCCACCAGAAGGGCCGCGCATGGGCAAAGCTCGCCACGGTGCGCCCCGCCGTTTGCTCCCACAAGATCATGTGGCGGTATTCCGCACCGCCGGTGATCGCCGCGGGCAAAACCCAGAGCGCGATCACACAGAGCGCCACAGCGAGCGCAAGGCCCGCCCCGCGCAGCGCCTCGCGCGCCGACGGGCGAGACGCAGGGTCGGCCCAGAGCGGCGCGGCCAACAGCGCGGGCGCGAGGTGAAAGAGGATCACCGGCCCCTTGGCGAGCACGCCAAAGGCAAGCGCAAGGCCAAAGCCGCCCCAGGCGCGCCGGTTCACCCCCGGCGCCTTCATCGCAGACACGAGCGCCCAGATCCCCGCGAGCGTGGCGCAAGCCAGAAGCGTGTCGAACATCAGCGCCCCGCCAAAGGCGGCGAAGACGGTGAGGCCGGCCAGCACCACGGCGGCCATCGCCCCGGTTGCAGTGTCCCACAGCCGCCGCCCCAGCGCCCATGTGCCCGCCAGCGTCAAAAGCGCAAAGAACGGCCCGACAAGGCGGCCCGCAAAGCCGCTCACCTCGCCTGCCAGCGTCCAGACAAGATTGATCAGCCAGAAGAGAAGCGGCGGCTTGTCGGTGTAAAGCTCGAAGTTTTTCAACGGCAGGAACCAACTGCCCTCAAGCCGCATCTCGCGCGCCACGTCGATGTAACGGGTCTCGTCAATCGGCAAGAGCGGGCGCAGTGCCACGCCCGCCACCGCCACCGCCGCAAAGGCAAGGATCATCAACCCGGCGCGCAGGCCCGCCCCCCGCGCCTCACGCATGGCCGTTTGTCCAATTGGCGATGATCTCCACCGCCTCCTCCGCCGTCTCGACAAAACTCACCAATTCCAGATCCTCGCGCGCGATCGTGCCAGCCTCGGCCAGCATCTCCCAGTTCACCACATTCTTCCAGAAATCGACGCCGAAGAGGATCAGCGGAATCCGCTTCATCCGCCGGGTCTGAATGAGGGTCAGCGTTTCGAACATTTCATCAAGCGTGCCGAAACCGCCCGGGAACACGCAGACCGCCTTTGCCCGCATCAGGAAATGCATCTTGCGAATGGCAAAGTAGTGGAAGTTGAAGCACAGATCGGGCGTCACATAGGCATTGGGCGCCTGCTCGTGCGGCAGCACGATATTGAGGCCAATCGACTGGCCCCCCGCCTCATGCGCGCCGCGGTTGCCCGCCTCCATCACCCCCGGCCCGCCGCCGGTGCAGATCACATATTCCCGCCCGTAAGCCGCCATCGAGCGCTCGGTCATCATCCGCGCAAAGGCGCGCGCCTCCTCGTAATAGCGGCTGAGTTCGGCCAGAACCGGGGTCTTGGCCGTGTCCTTATGTGCGGGGTCGGGGATGCGCGCACCGCCGAACATCACCACCGTGCTCTCCACCCCGCGCTCGTCCATGATCAGCTGCGGCTTGAGGAGTTCGAGCTGCAACCGCACCGGGCGCAGCTCCTCGCGCATCATGAAGCCCTCGTCGGCGAAGGCGAGCCGGTAGGCGGGGGCGCGCGCCTGCGGCGTGTCTGGCAGATCCTTCGCGGCGCGCGCATCCATGATGCTGTCGCGGAACGGATGGGAACGGCTGTCGTCTTTCATGCTCGGCCTCATTGCGCGAAGGGCTTTCCCCAACTATAGGGGGAAAACCCTGAATGCCACCTGAAAGAACCTCAGAGAGGAGCCTCTGCCGATGTCGAATGCCGTGCTCGAAGCTGCGATCGAAGCCGCCTGGGAGGCGCGCGATACCATTACGCCGCAAACCAAGGGCGAAGCCCGCGAGGCGATCGAGGCCACGCTCGAAGCGCTCGACAAGGGCGTGCTGCGGGTGGCCGAAAAGCAGGCCGATGGCCATTGGCATGTGAACCAGTGGGCGAAAAAGGCGGTGCTCCTGGGCTTCCGGCTGAAAGACATGGAAATGCAGCCCGGCGGGCCGCAAGACAGCAGCTGGTGGGACAAGGTCGACAGCAAATTCAAGGGCTGGGGCGAGGCAGAGTGGAAGGCCGCGGGCTTCCGCGCCGTGCCGCACTGCATTGTGCGCCGCTCGGCCTATATCGCCAAGGGCGCGGTGCTGATGCCCTCTTTTGTCAACCTCGGCGCCTATGTCGATGAGGGCACGATGGTCGACACCTGGGCAACGGTGGGGAGCTGCGCGCAGATCGGCAAACATGTCCACCTTTCGGGTGGCGTTGGCATTGGCGGCGTGCTTGAGCCGATGCAGGCCGGGCCGACGATCATCGAAGACAATTGCTTCATCGGCGCGCGCTCGGAAGTGGTCGAGGGCTGCATCGTGCGCGAGGGCTCGGTGCTCGGCATGGGCGTCTTCATCGGCAAATCGACGAAGATCGTCGACCGCGAAACCGGCGAAGTGATGTATGGCGAAGTGCCGCCCTATTCGGTCGTTGTTGCGGGCTCGATGCCCTCGAAGGGCGGGATCAACCTTTATTGCGCCGTGATCGTGAAGCGGGTCGACGCGCAGACCCGCTCGAAAACCGGCATCAACGAGCTGTTGCGGGACTGAGCCATGATCCTGTCACTGGTGGGGAAGATCCGCGATGCGGTGAACGGCACGGTGATGCCGCATAACATCCGTGGCCTGTTGATGGTGGCCGATCTGGTGATGATCGCCGCCTTTCAGGTCTGGGGGGTGGGCAAGATGTCGGCGATGGCCGCCGCTGCAGGCCCCGGGGAATGGATTCCGGGGGCGGCTTTTGTCGCCTATATCGTCGTGTTCCTGTGGCTTGCGCTGACGGCCTTGCGCTCGTCCCGCAGGCCCGCTTGAGGTTTCGAAAATGACCGAAACGCCGGAAAAGCCGGAAAAGCAAAAACGCCCGCAGAAGGTCTATACGCTTCTGGTGGAGGTGGGACGCTGCACCGGAGACGGGCTGCCCGACGGCGCAACCGGGGCGGGGCTCTTGTGCTATGCCTCGGGCGTGGACGAGGCCGAAGCCGTGCGCGAGACGGTGGCGATCCTGAAACAGGCCGACCTCTCGCCGCTGGACGTGACGGGCTATGGCACCGTTGAGGAGCGAGAAAAGGCAGGCGACGAGATCGACGCCGAAGAAAAGGCGCTGATGGAGCGCGCTCTGGCTGAAAATTCGGTGATCGTCGCGCAGATGACGCCGTTTTACGACGAGAAGGGCTAGCGGAGCCCCGCGCACCCGGCCCGGCCCCCGTTTGCGGGCGGGCCGGGCCATGCTAGACTGCCCAAAACAGCAAACAATCGGGCAGGTCATGAAACGCGCAGTCAAACCTCTTGTTGTCACCCTTCTTGCCGTCTCGGCGCTCACCGCCTGTGGCGGCCCGCTGACCGGCGGCCCCGGAGCCGGCATGACCGAAACCATCCCCCCCGTCGATCCGGCCACGCAACAGGGGCTCGACGACTGGATCGCCGATTTCAAGCCGCGCGCAATGGCGGCGGGCATCACCGAGGCGACATGGAACCGGACCATGCGCCACGTGCCCTACAACCCGAAAGTGATCGAGCGGGACCGGTTTCAGGCCGAGTTCTCCAAGCCGATCTGGGATTATCTCGACAGCGCCGCCTCCGATGAGCGTATCGCCGAGGGGCGGCGCATGCTGGCCACCCATGACCGGCTCCTGCGCGAGATCGAAGCGCGCTACGGCGTCGAGAAAGAGGTCGTGGTCGCCGTCTGGGGCATGGAATCGCGCTACGGCACAAAGCGTGGCGATACGCTGATCATCCCCGCGCTTGCCACGCTCGCCCATGATGGGCGCCGCGGCGCCTTTTTCGAGGGCCAGTTGATCGGCGCGCTGAAGATCATCCAGTCGGGGGATATCGACCCCGCGCATATGACCGGCTCCTGGGCCGGGGCGATGGGGCATACGCAGTTCATCCCGACCTCTTACCTTGCCTTCGCGGTCGATTTCACCGGCGACGGCAAGCGCGACATCTGGTCGGACAATCCCGCCGATGCGCTGGCCTCGACCGCGGCCTATCTTGCGCGCTCGGGCTGGTCCAAGGGCCAACCCTGGGGGGTGGAGGTCACGCTGCCCGCGGGCTTCAACCTTGGCCTTTCCGGCAAGGGCGTGAAGAAATCACCCGCCGACTGGGCCGCGCTCGGCGTGCGCGCCGTGACCGGCGGCCCGGTGCCGAATTACGGGGCGGCCTCGATCCTCCTCCCCGCGGGGGCAAACGGCCCGGCGCTGATGATCTTTGGCAATTTCCGCGCGATCTCGCGCTACAACAATGCCGATGCCTATGTGATCGGCGTGGGCCACCTCTCCGACCGGATCAAGGGCGGCGGCGCCTTCGTCACACCCTGGCCGCGCGAAGGGCGCGCGCTGACCGAGGCGGAAAAGATCGAGGTGCAGGAACGCCTGACCGCAGCGGGCTATGACACGCAGGGCCATGACGGGCTCATTGGCGCCAATACCATTTCCGCAGTTGCCGCATGGCAGCGCGCGCATGGCATCCCCGCCGATGGCTGGGTGACGCTGAAACTGCTCGAAGCGCTGCGCGGCGGTTAAGCCCGCCGCGCGGGCTGTTTGGAGAGCTGAACGGCAAGGATGCCCGCCGCGATCACCGCGACGCCCGCAAGGTCCAGCCAGCCGAGCCGCTCACCCAGCACCACAGCGGCAATGGCAACACCAAAGAACGGGTTGAGAAAGTGGAAGGTCGCGGCCTTGACCGCGCCGATCCGCGCCACGAGGCGGAACCAGACCCATGTCGCCAGAACGCCGGGAATGAGCGCGGTGTAAAGGAAGGCAAGGGTGAGGCGCGTGGTGGGCACAACCTGCCAGCTTTCGGTGAAGGCCGAGACCAGCGTGAGCGAGATCGCCCCGACGAACATCTGCAGCCCGACAATCATCAGCACATTGCCCTTTGAGGCGGCGCCCCGCACGCTGAGCGTGGCCACCGAAAGCGCGAAAGCCGCCATGAAGCAAAGCGCGAGCCCAAGCGGGTCCACCCCGCCTGAAAGCCGCGCGCTCATGATGATGGCCACCCCCACCACGCCCGCAAAAAGCCCGGCAAGGCCAAGCGGGCGGATCGTGTCGCCAAAGACAACGCGGCCCATCAGCGCCACCATCAGCGGCATGGTCGAGGCGATGATCGAGGCAACAGAGGCCTGCACCCATTGCATCGCCACGAAGTTCAGCCCGAGATAAAGCGCATTCTGGCACAGCCCGAAAATCAGCGTGGCGCGCCATTGCGCGGGGCTGAGCTTCCAGCTCTGCCCCATCGCCAAAGCGATGCCCACCCCGATCACGCCAGAGACCAGAAACCGCGCCGAAAGCGCCAGAAGCGGCGGCGCCTCGGCGACGATCATCCGCGCCGAGGTGAAGGCAGAAGACCACATCAGCGCGAAGGCGAGCCCCATCAGAATGGCGCGAATATCCATATATCTCGTCTCCCTCGGTGCAGGTTCGAACAGTCAGAACCGGATTTGCCCGCATCGGACAAGAAATAACATGTATGCGATACAGGTTCTCGATTCGAAGCGACACCGTTCGGGCAAGAGAAAGGCCGCCCTGCCGGTGCAGGACGGCCCAAACCCGTGGCCCCGGGAGGAGAGGCCAGATGCGGGGCGAGGATCAGCCGTTGACGCTGTCCTTGAGCGCTTTCGCGATCGTGACTTTGACCTGTTTGTCAGCCGGCTTCATCATCGTGTCGCCGGTCGCCGGGTTGCGCACCATGCGCTCCGGGCGGGCTTTGCAGGAGACCTTGCCGATCCCCGGCAGCGTCACGGCGCCACCGGCAGCCACTTCCTTCGTCACGACGTCAGCGATGGCATCGAGCGCAGCGGTGGCGGTTTTCTTGTCCGAGCCCATGGCTTCGGCGAGGGCGGCCACCAGCTGGGTCTTGGTCATCGGTTTCGACATGGATTATCCTCTCATATGCCCCTTATGACGGGGCTGATCTGACCGTTTGAACGGTTTGGTGCGCCCTCTAACACACCGTTTTTTTCAACAAGGCAAGCCTTTTCGGGCGCTTTGGCGGTTTTTCGCCCCGGCGCGGGAGAGGGGTCACAGGAAGGCGGTCTCGTCAAAGGAGCGCAGCTTCCGGCTATGGATGCGCTCCAGCGGCATGTCGCGCAACTTTTCCATCGCCCGCACACCGATCAGGAGGTGATTGGCCACCTGCGTGCGGTAGAACTCCGTTGCCATGCCGGGGAGCTTCAGCTCGCCATGCAGCGGCTTGTCGGAGACGCAAAGCAGCGTGCCGTAAGGCACCCGGAAGCGGAACCCGTTCGCCGCAATGGTGGCGCTTTCCATGTCAAGCGCGATGGCGCGGCTCTGGCTGAGCCTTTGCACCGGGCCGGACTGGTCGCGCAGCTCCCAGTTGCGGTTGTCGATCGTCGCCACGGTGCCGGTGCGCATGATCCGCTTGAGCTCATAGCCCTCAAGCCGGGTGATCTCTGCCACCGCCTCTTGCAATGCCACCTGCACCTCTGCCAGGGCCGGGATCGGCACCCAGACCGGCAGATCATCATCAAGCACATGATCCTCGCGCAAGTAAGCATGGGCGAGCACAAAATCGCCAAGGCTTTGCGAATTGCGCAGCCCCGCGCAATGCCCCACCATCAGCCACGCATGGGGCCGCAGCACGGCAATATGATCGGTTGCCGTTTTCGCATTCGAGGGGCCGACGCCAATGTTGACCAGCGTGATCCCGTTCCCGTCCGGCCGCTTGAGGTGGTAGGTCGGCATCTGTGGCAGCTTGGTCAGCGCAGGGATTGGCGCTGCCGGGTCCGTGATCTCGACATTGCCCGGCGCCACAAAGCTTGTGTAGCCCTGCGCCGGGTCTGCCAGCATCCGCCGCGCCACCACCTCGAATTCATCGACATAGAACTGGTAGTTGGTGAACAGCACGTGGTTTTGGAAATGCTCGGGCAGGGTGGCGGTGTAATGGGCCAGCCGGGCCAGCGAGTAATCCACCCGTTGCGCGGTGAAGGGGGCAAGATGGGCCGATCCATCGGCATGAAGCCCCGCCGTGCCATTGACGATGTCGTCGTTCATCGAGGCGAGCGCGGGCACGTCAAACACGTCGCGCAGCGAAATGCCAAGCGCCCCCTCTTGCGGCACCATCACGCCGGGCTGGGCGGCCACGGCAAAATGCACCGGAATGGGCGTTGTCGAGGGGCCGATGCGCACCGCGGCATCGTGGTTGCGCATCAAAAGGCCAATCTGCTGCGTCAGATAGTTGCGGAACAGATCGGGGCGCGTGATCGTGGCCGAATAGGTGCCCGGCTCGGAGACATGGCCAAAGCTGAGGCGGCTGTCCCCCTTTTTGTGCGAACCAACCGTGAGCCGCACCTCCGGGTAAAAGGCGCGATACCGCGCCGAAGCGGCGCCCGTTGCCAGCACCGCATTGAATTTTTCGAGCAGAAACCCCGTCGCCTCGGCATAAAGCGCCTCAAGCCGGGCCACGGCTGCGGCGGCATCGGTGAAATATTCCGGGTCTGTGTGCGGAGAGGTCTGGATCGTCAGCGGGTCGGTCATTCGAAAAGCTCGGTCAGTTGAAACTTGGTCACGTCGACAAGGCCAAGATCAGAGATGCGGATCTCCGGGATCACGACCAGCGCCAGCAATGAATGTTGCATATAGGCGTTGTTGAGCGCGCATCCACAATCGGCCATCGCCGCAACCATGGTTGCGGCACGCGCCGCCACCTCGGCCGCCGGGTCGTCTGACATCAGCCCGGCAATCGGCAAGGGCACCGCGGCGATCTCTGCCCCGTCTTTCCAGACCGAGATCCCGCCCCCCATTGCGCCCAGGCGGTTCGCCACAGCCGCCATGCTCTCGCGGTCGGTGCCCACCACGATCATGTGGTGGCTGTCATGGGCAACGGTGGAGCCGATCGCCATCCGGCCCTTGTAGCCAAAACCGGAGACGAAGCCGTTCACCACCTGCCCCGTGCCGCGGTGCCGCTCGACCAGCGCGATCTGCGCCACATCTTGCGCTTCATCGGGCTGGGCGAGCCCATCGGCGACAGAAAGCTCCCGCACCAGCGCCTTCGTCGGCGCCTGATTCTCCACCACGCCGATCACCTTGGCGGTGACGGTATTCGCGCCCTCGGGCGCATGGATGGCAAAATCCTCCGCCGTCAGATGCTTGCCCAGATGAACGGTTTCGCGCGCATGCGCGGGCCAGTCATAATGTGGGCAAGGCACTTTCAGCACGCCCGCCTCGGCCACCACCTGACCGCGCGCGATCACCATCTCGACGGGGAGCGTGGCAAGGTCGGAGGTCAGGATCACATCTGCCCGCCGCCCCGGCGCAATCGAGCCAAGCTCGCGTTCAAGCCCAAAATGCGCCGCCGTGTTCACCGTGCACATCTGCAAGGCAATCAGCGGATCACAGCCGCAGGCAACCGCATGGCGATAGGCGCGGTTCATATGCCCCTCGTGCACCAGCGTGCCGGAATGGCAATCATCGGTGCACAGGATGAAATTGCGCGGATCGAGCCCCTTTTCGGTCACTGCGGTGATCTGGCTTTCCACGTCATACCAGGCCGAGCCGAGCCGCAGCATCGCCCGCATTCCCTGCCGCACACGCGCCACCGCATCGGCCTCGCAGGTGCCTTCATGGTCATCCGCCGGCCCGCCCGCCGCATAGGCGCGGAAGGGCGCGCCAAGATCGGGCGAGGCATAATGCCCGCCCACGGTCTTGCCCGCATTCTGCACCGCAGCAATCTCGGCGAGCATCTTTGCATCGGCGTTGATCACGCCCGGAAAGTTCATCATCTCGCCCAGCCCGATGATGCCGGGCCACGCCATCGCCTCGGCCACATCCTCGGGCGTGATCTCGAACCCCGTGGTCTCGAGCCCCGGCGCGGAGGGCGCGCAGGAGGGCATTTGCGTAAAGATGTTGACGGGCTGCAACTGCGCCTCGTCATGCATCATCCGCACGCCCGCAAGGCCGAGCACATTGGCGATCTCATGCGGATCGGTGAACATTGTTGTCGTGCCATGCGGGATCACCGCGGCGGCAAATTCGGCAGGCGTGAGCATGCCGGATTCGATATGCATATGCGCATCGCAAAGCCCCGGCAGCATGTAGCGGCCCGCGGCCTCGATCACCACGGTCTCGGGGCCGATTGCGGACGAAAGATCCGGCGCAATGGCGGCAAAACGGCCCTCGGCAATCGCAATATCAAAGCCCTCGAGCACTTCGCGGCTTTGCACGTTGACCCATTTGCCGTGACGGATCACCATTTCGGCGGGGGCGCGGCCAGCGGCGACGGCCACCAGGCGCGGCGCGGCTTCAGGCCATGATTTCAGTGGTTTCATCTGTTCCATGCCACAGGGTGCCACTGCTTCTTGCGCTTCGCAAGTGACGAGGTGATGACTAGGGGACGCAAAAGGGGAACGAGATGAAAACGCTGCTCTCGATCGGTCACGGATATTCGGCCCGCGCGCTGGGACGCCTGCTTCTGGCGCAGGGCTGGCGCGTCATCGCCACCACGCGAAGCGTTGAAAAAGCAGAATTGCTGCGCAGCGAAGGGCTGGAAGCCATGGTCTGGACGGGCGGTCCCCTGCCGCTTGAAGAGGCCACGCATCTGCTCACCTCGGTGGCGCCGGACCGCATGGGCGACCCGGTTCTTGCTGCGCAGAAAGAGGCCATTGCTGCAGCGCAGCATCTGGCATGGGCGGGGTATCTTTCCACCGTTGGCGTCTATGGGGACCATGGCGGCGGCTGGGTCGATGAGGAGACCCCGCTCACCCCCACCACCGAGCGGGGCCGGGCGCGGGTGGCGGCCGAAGCGGATTGGCAGCGCCTCGGCCTGCCGCTCCATATCTTCCGGCTCGCGGGGATCTACGGGCCGGGCCGCGGCCCCTTTGCCAAGGTGCGCGCGGGCGCGGCGCGGCTGATCGTCAAGCCCGGGCAGGTGTTCTCCCGCATCCATGTCGACGACATCGCGCAGGTGCTCGCCGCCTCGATCGCCCATCCGAGCCCGGGGCGCATCTACAATGTCTGCGATGATGCGCCCTCGCCGCCCGAGGATGTGCTTGCCTATGCCGCCGAACTGCTGGGCCTGCCGCGCCCACCCGAAGAACGCTTCGATCCGGCGCAGATGACACCGATGGCGGCGAGCTTTTATGCCGAGAACAAGCGGGTGCGCAACGACCGGATCAAGGCGGAGCTGGGCGTGACGCTCCTTTACCCCGATTATCGCGCCGGTCTGGAAGCGATCCTGAACGCCGAGACTCAGGCGGGCTGAGCGCGCAATGGCCGCTCGCGCACCGGCAGGTGCACGAGCGCCGAGAAGGCGCCGACCCCCACCCCGACCCACCACACCAGCGTGTAATCTCCCGCGATGTCGTAAAGCCGCCCGCCGAGCCAGACGCCAAGAAAGGCGCCAAGCTGGTGCGAGAAGAACACGAGGCCATAAAGCGTGCCCATGTAGCGCAGCCCGTAAAGATCCGCCACGAGCCCGGAGGTGAGCGGCACGGTGGCCAGCCAGAGCGCGCCCATCACCAGCGAGAACACAAGCACCGAGCCCGGCGTGATTGGCGCGAGGATGAAGGCGGCGGAGGCGATGGTGCGCAAAAGGTAGATGGTGGCGAGCAGATATTTCTTGCTCCAGCGCCGCCCGGCCCAGCCGGCAAAGATCGTCCCCGCAATGTTGGCAAGGCCGATCACCGCAATTGAAAAGGCGCCGAGCGCCGATTGCGTCTCGATCCCGAGGGCCGCGAGCATCGAGCCCGGCGGCACCGCGCCGCACATCTCGGTGATCATCGCCGGGAAATGCGCGGTGATGAAGGCAAGCTGATACCCGCAGGAGAAAAATCCCATGAAGATCAGGATGAAAGACGGGTCGCGCAGCGCGCGGGCAACCACTTCGCCCATGCTCTCGTCGCTGGCGGAAGGCGCCGTGCGCGCCGGGCCGCGCAGCATCGGCAGGGCGAACAGCGCACAGAGAATCAGCCCCGCAAACAGCAAAAACACCGTCTGCCACGGGAAATAGGCGAGCAAACCCTCTGCGAGCGGCGCGCCGAACACCTGCCCCGCCGAGCCTGCCGCCGTGGCGATGCCAAGCGCGAGCGAACGGTTCGCATCCGAGGCCGCGCGCCCCACCACCGCCAGAAGCACGCCAAAGCCGGTGCCCGCGATACCGAAGCCCACGAAGATTTCGAGCAGATCATGCTGCCAGGGCGCGGTGGCAAAAGCCGAGAGCACAAGGCCCAGCGCATACATCAGCGCGCCAAGCACAATCGCGCGGCGGTCGCCGAAACGCTCGGCAATCGCGCCAAAGATCGGCTGACCGATCCCCCAGGCAAGGTTCTGGATCGCGATCGCGAGGCTGAACTCCGCGCGCGGCCAGCCGAACTCGGTGGCAATCGGGATCTGGAACACGCCAAACGAGGCGCGAATCGCAAATCCGAGCATCAAGATGATGGCCCCGCCGATCAGGACGGGGGAAATGAGGCGGCTCTCGGTCATTGGCGTCTCCCTGGCGCGAGGAGCCAGTTCGCCATGCGGCGTGAGCTGCGTCAATCGGCTGATTGTGCCGGGAACAATCGCGCGGCGGCAGCGCTCCCCGCGGCGTCGCCCGTGGCAAGGCAGCCGGTGAGCAGATAGCCCCCTGTCGGCGCCTCCCAGTCGAGCATCTCCCCCGCCGCAAAAACGCCGGGCAGCGCCTTGAGCTCCAGCCCATCGGTCAGGGCCGTGGCGGCGATGCCCCCGGCGGAAGAGATCGCCTCGGCGAGCGGTCGGGGGCCGTGATGCGCGACGTCAAGGCCCTTGATCTTGCGCGCGAGCGCCAGCGCGTCAGATGGCAGCGGGCGGCCCCATTCGTTCAGAAGCGCAAGCTTCACCGGGTCAAGCTTGAGCGCCTTGCGCAGCCGGTTTTGCAGGCTCTCCCGCGGGGAGATGCGGCTGATCCGGTGGGCAACGGCATCGCGGTCGAGATGGGGCAGCAGGTCCAGATGCAAGGGCGCGCCGTCGCGCACGGCAGCCGCGATGGCATAGACGCCACCGCCCTCGATGCCGCGCGTCGAGAGCACGAATTCGCCCCGGCTCACCTGCCCCGGCACACAGAGCGCCGCGCCCTTGACCGGCTGGCCCAGATGCGGCGCCATATGCGCCGACCACTCCACACAAAGCCCCATATTGGCGGGGCGGAACGGCGTGATCTCAACGCCCCTTTCCATGAGCCACGGCAGCCAGGCGGCATCGGAGCCAAGCCGCGGCCAGCTTGCCCCCCCAAGGGCGAGAACCGTGACCGCAGGCGCAAGCGTTCGAGCGCCCGCGGGCGTCTCGAAGCGAAAGCCCTCCCCCTCGAACCCTGCCCAGCGCCAGCGCGTGCGCAGCTCAACCCCAAGCTCCTCGAGCCGCGCCAGCCATGCGCGCAGCATCGGCGAGGCTTTCATCTCGACCGGAAACACCCGCCCCGTGGAGCCGGTGAACAGCGTCACGCCGAGGCCGCGCGCGAGCCCCATCACCCCCTCGGGGCCAAAGCGGGCGATATGGGGGCGCACCCATTCCGGGCTATAGGCGGCAAGGAAGGCGGCGGGTGATTCGTCCTTTGTCAGGTTCAACCCCGACTTCCCGGCCATCAGGAACTTGCGCGCAGGCGTCGGCTTCGCCTCCGCGATCACCACCCGCGCGCCCGCGCGGGCGAGCCGTTCCGCCGCGATCAGGCCCGCCGGGCCTGCCCCAATCACAAGCGCCTGCACCATCAGTGTTTTGCCGCCATGCTGGCGAGCCGCATCAGCGCGCGTTCGATCACCGCCATCTGCGGCGCGCGCGACGACGAGCGCAGCGTGAGATCGGCCTCGATCAACACTTTGAGCGCCTCGTCGAGCCGGAACACACCCCATTTTTGCGCCTGCCCCTGCAGCCGGTCGCGCCGCGGGCCAAACACCGGCGGGCGCATCCGCGCAATGCCCGAGCCCGGGCCCGCCGGGTCCGAGGCCGCCATATGCAGCGTGCGGAAATGGCGCGTGGCCATGATCGCAAGCGTCACCGGCGCTACCCCCTGCCCTTCGATCCGCCGCATCATCTGCGCGAATTCCGGCACCCGCCCCTCGGCCACGAGATCAAGCGCCACGTCAACTTCGGCCTCCACCGTCGCCGGCGCGCACAGCGAGACTTCATGCGGCGTGAGCGGGGTCGCGTCGCCATGCTTGTACAGCGCGATCTTTTCGATGGTCTGGCGGAAATCGCCCGGATCGAGCGCGCGCGACAGCGCGAGGATGTCGGTCATCGTTTCGGCGGGCACATGGGCAAGGCCCGCCTTTTTCAAAATATCCTCGATTTCCTCGCGGCTCGGCGGGTCATCGTAGATGCCGATCGCATAGGCGTTGGCATGGCCCTCAAACACCTTGCGCAGCGCCGATTTTGCCGTGAGCGCGCCTGCGGTGGCGATGATCTGCGCATCGCCCGGCGCCCAGGCCTTCACCGCGGCGGCAAAGGCGGGGGCGGTGCCATCGGTCGCCTCTTCCACAAACACCACGCGCGGGCCGGGAAAAAAGCCGATCTCCTTGATCGCATCGAGCACAAGGCCGGGCTGGCGGCGCAGATCGCCCCCCGAAAGGCGCGTGAGTCGCATCTCCCCCTCGCCTTCGGGGCCGATGAGCGCGGCGATCACTTCCTGACGGCGCAAGGCCACCCGCATCGCATCGGCGCCAAAGATCAAAAGCCCGAGCCGCGCCGGATCGGGCTTGGCGAAATAGCGGACCGCCTGCGCGCCCGCGAGCTTCATTGCGGCAGCGTTCCGGCCTGCGCCAGAAGCCGGGTGATGGTCTGGTCGGCGAGCATCCGCATCAGGCGGCGATGCGCGTCTTCCTCGGCGGCAGAGGTGGCCACGACGGTGCCCGAGGCGGACCACGAGGTAAAGCTCGACACTTTCCCTGCCATCAGCACGGCATCAGTCCCGGCGTCATGGAGCCGATAGTCGGCGCTGCCCGTGAGCGAATAACGGGTGGTGGCGCCATCAGGCGTGATCGCCTGACCGAGCCGGGCGGTGGTGATCTTGTAGGCAAGGCGGTAGCGCGCGGTGCCGGGCGGATTGAGCCGCTCCGCGATGCGGCGCACAAAGTCGAAATCATCGCGCGTCTGCGGCGCATCCGGGGCAACCGCGCCCAGAAGCTTGCTGCCGCCGCCCGCAGGGCCATAGGCGGGGGTGAAGCCGCAGCCTGCCAGCGCCGCAGCGCTGGCCAGCATCAGAAAGTTCCGGCGATCAGATGACCACATTGACGATGCGCCCCGGCACGACGATGAGCTTTTTCGGCTGGCCACCGGCCAGCGCCTTTTGCACAGCATCGTCGGCCAGCACGATCTTTTCAACCTCCGAGGCGGGCATATCTTTCGGCACGGTGACTTCGCCCCGCCGCTTGCCATTGATCTGAATCGGCAAGGTCACCGAATCTTCCACCAAAAGCGCCGGGTCTGCCTGCGGCCAGGCCGCTTGCACCACAAAGCCCGCACCGCCCAGCGCGGCCCAGATGTCTTCGGCCAGATGCGGCACCATCGGCCCCATCAGCTGCGCCATCAGCTTCATGGCCTCGCGTTTGACCGCGTTGGAGGCTGCCGATTTCTGCATTGCATTGGCGAGTGTATAAAGCGCCGCCACCGCCTTGTTGAAGGCGAAGCCCTCGATCGAGCGGGTGACCTCGTCAATCGCCTTGTGGGTGGCCTTGAGAAGGGCGGCATCTTCCGCACCGCCCGCACCGCCCGCGCCTTCGGCGATTTCACTGGCAATCCGCCAGACCCGGGCAAGGAACTTGGAGGTGGCTTCGGCGCCTGCCGCCGTCCATTCCACATCGCGCTCGGGCGGGCTGTCGGACATCACGAAGAACCGCGCCGTATCGGCACCGAAATCGGCGATGATATTCATCGGATCGACCACGTTCTTCTTCGATTTTGACATTTTCGCCGAGGGGATGATCTCGACCTTTTCGCCGGTGGCCTTGAGCGTGCCAGCCTCGCGGTCGACCTCTTCGGGCAGGTGATAAATTGGCCGCCCGCCCGGCTCGCGGGTGAGGTAGATTTCATGCGTGACCATGCCCTGCGTGAAAAGCGCATTGAAGGGCTCGATCGCCTTTTGCGGCAGGTGGCCGGTTTTCTGCATCGCGCGGGCAAAGAAGCGCGAATAGAGCAGGTGCAGGATCGCATGCTCGATGCCGCCGATATATTGATCGACGTTCATCCAGTAATCGGCATCCTCCGCCACCGTGGGCGTGCTCGCATGGGGCGCGGTGAAGCGCGCGTAATACCACGACGAATCAACGAAGGTGTCCATCGTATCGGTCTCGCGCTTGGCCGCGCCACCGCAGTTCGGGCAGGCGCAGTCGCGCCAGGTGGGGTGGCGGTCGAGCGGGTTGCCGGGCTTGTCGAAGGCCACGTCATCGGGCAGCCGGACCGGGAGGTTTTCCTTTTTCTCGGGCACCACGCCGCAAGAGGCGCAATGCACCACCGGAATCGGGCAACCCCAGTAGCGCTGGCGCGACAGGCCCCAGTCGCGCAGCCGGTATTTGGTGACGCCCTGGCCAAAGCCCTTGTCTTCCGCAAAGGCGATGGCCGAGGCCACGCCCGCCTCGCCGGTCTGCACCGTCTCGCCCGCAAAGCCGCGGATATAGCGCACGGTTTCCGATTTCATCGGCACGAAGGCCTCGGTGAGCGGAGCCTCCTCGGCGCCTTCGGCCACAAACACCGGGTTGATCGGCAGCTTGTATTTGGAGGCAAATTCAAAGTCGCGCGGGTCATGCGCGGGGCAGCCGAAAATCGCGCCGGTGCCGTAATCCATCAAGATGAAGTTCGCGATCCAGACCGGCAGTTCCCAATCCGGGTCGAGCGGATGTTTCACGCGAAGGCCGGTATCGCGGCCGATCTTCTCTGCCGTTTCAATCGCTTCCTCGGTGGTGCCGCCCTGGCGGCATTTCGCCAGAAACGCGGCCATCTCCGGGTCTTGCGACTCAAGCAGCTTGGCCAGCGGATGGTCGGGCGAAATCCCCACGAAGCTCGCGCCCATCAGCGTATCGGGGCGGGTGGTGTAGCAGTCGATCTTTTCGAAGCCTGCGGGGGCCGCAACGGTCTCAAAGGAGAACTGCAGGCCGCGCGACTGGCCGATCCAGTTCGCCTGCATCACCCGCACCTTCTCGGGCCAGTCCTTCAGCCCGTCGAGCGCCGAGAGCAGCTCGCCCGCAAAATCGGAGATCTTGAAGAACCACTGCGTGAGTTCCTTGCGCTCCACGAGCGCGCCCGAACGCCAGCCGCGCCCGTTCTCCACCTGCTCGTTCGCGAGCACCGTCATGTCGACCGGGTCCCAGTTCACCACGGCGTTCTTGCGATAGACGAGCCCGGCCTCAAGCATGTCGAGGAACATCGCCTGTTGCTGGCCGTAATACTCCGGGTCGCAGGTGGCAAACTCGCGGCTCCAGTCGATGGAAAGCCCCAAAGGCTTCATCTGCGCGCGCATGTCGGCGATATTGCCATAGGTCCAGTCTTTCGGATGGCCGCCGCGCTCCATCGCCGCGTTTTCGGCGGGCATGCCGAAGGCGTCCCAGCCCATCGGGTGCAGCACCGAAAACCCGCACGACATCTTGTAGCGCGCCACCACATCGCCCATCGTGTAGTTGCGCACATGGCCCATGTGGATGCGCCCCGAGGGGTAGGGGAACATTTCGAGCACGTAGTATTTCGGCCGGGCCGGATCGCGGCGCGCCGTGAACACGCCCTCCGCATCCCATGCGGCTTGCCATTTCGTCTCGCTCTGGCTCGGCTCGTAACGCGACATCGCGGCCCCTCGTCCTTCAATCTGGCGGAATTGTTGCGCCCTGCTATACCGCAGCCGCCCCAAAGGTCCAGAGACGAGCCGCTCAGGCGACAAAAAACCCCGCCGAAGCGGGGCTTTCGATTCATCTGGCGGCGCGGCTCTGGCTTAAAGCCCCGACTCGCGCACCCGGATCTGGCGCGCCCGGGTGAGGATCGCATCTTCCACGGCCCGCACCGTTTCCGCCGAAACCGTGCCGCCGCGGCTTTCGAGCGAGACCTTGAGCGAGCGCGCATCCAGCGCCGGATCACTAACATGAATCGTCGCGCGATACGCGCGCCCACCGCCCGGCGGCGTGCCGTAGCCCGTCACGATCAGCCCGGAGAACGGATCAACCGTTTCGATCGGCAGGAAGTCGAGCACTTCGAGCGAGGCGTTCCACAGATAACGGTTCACCTCGAGCCGGACATTCGGATCATCCTCGTTGGTGAACAGATCCCCGAGTTTCGAGCCGCGCTTCTCCCGCGCGGCGCCGGTATAAGATGCGTTGCTGGCACTCGCGGCCGATTGCTTGGGCGAGCCCCAGGAAAACAGCTTGCCGCTTGAGATGCCGCCGCAACCTGCCACCGTCAACGCGAGTCCCAGCACCGCCGCGGTGCGCAGAAAGGTTGCTGTATTCATCGGATCGACTGCTCCCGTCGGCTGAGCTCTTGGCTTTTCCTGTCTCTAGCCCATGCCCCGCGGGGCGACAAGATTTTTCCCCCGCCGTCACGCGCAGGTGCCCGCTCGCACAATCCGGGCCGGAGAATGGCGGCACGACGGCGGCGCCCTCATCGCCAACCCGGCGCGGAGGCACTGTGGCAAAGCTGCACCACGAGGGTTGCCTTTGTCCGCACCGGTCCCGTTTTCGTTGCAATGTCAGGCGGGGCGAGAGAAAAAGCCTCCATACCCAACTCGGATTCCCCTGAGTTGGGGCTGACCTTAGCAGAATGAGGGAAACAATGAAAAAGCTTCTCATCGCGTCGACCGCGCTCGTGCTGACCGCCGGCGCCGCGGCCGCTGACATCTCCATCTCGGGCTACGGCCGTTTCGGCCTCGGCTACACCTCGGCGGACCTCAACCCGACCGGTGGCGAGTCGAGCACCTGGGTTGAACAACGTATGCGTCTGAACATCGTCGCGTCGACCACCTCCGATATGGGCGTGGAATTCGGTGCGAAAATGCGGATGCAATACGACGACGGCGACTCCGCTGTTGCCGGTAACCGCGCTCAGTTCTTCGTGTCGTATGAAGGCTTCTACGCTCAAGTCGGCAACGTCACGACCGCCATCGACGAAGACACCTCGGGTCTCTTCTACGCGACGGAAATCGGCCTGACCGACACCGGCTTCGGTGACTCGCGTTCGGACTTCTTCGCCTATGAGTCGAAAGCTGGCAACGCCAACAAAATCGGCCTCTACGGCAAATACACGATCTCCGGCGTGACCGTCGAAGCGTCGTACATCAACCCCGACCACTACGACTTCGGCCTCGCGGTTGAAGACGAAAGCTCGCTCGTTGTGTCCTACGCCGCTGGCCCGCTCACCGTGGGCGCTGGCGCGGTCTGGAACGGTGCCGGCATTGACGGCAACGACATCTGGTATCTGGGCGGCAAATACGCGATCAACGACATGTTCTCGGCCGGCCTGACCTACATCGACGAAGGTGAAGTCGCTGGCCTCGACCTCGGCTCGACCACCTCGATCTACGGCACCTACACCGTCGGCGCCCTCGGCGTGACCGCCTATGTCGCTCAAATCGACGACTACGATGCGGCTCTGGTCTACGAAAACGACACCTCCTACGGTGTTGGCGCTTCGTACGACCTTGGCGGCGGCGTGAAACTGCTCGGCGCGGTGCACAGCACCTACGACGACGAAACCTACGCCGAAGCCGGTGTGAAATTCGCGTTCTGATCTTTCAGAACCTGAATGGGAAAGAGCGGGCCTTGGCCCGCTCTTTTCTTTTTTGCCCTGCCGTGCTGGATTGGCCCGGATCTGACGGAGGAACGATATGGGACTGGCAGAGATCACGGCGCGGGTGAGCGCCGCCGAAGCGGCCGCCGGGCGCGCGCCCGGTTCGGTTGCGCTGATCGCCGTGTCGAAAGTGCAGCCGCCCGAGCGGGTGGTGGCGGTGCTGGACGCCGGGCAGCGGCTCTTTGGCGAGAATTACGTGCAGGAAGCCGCGGGCAAATGGCCCGCATGGCGGGCGCAATATCCCGGCGCGCGCGTGCACATGATTGGCCCCTTGCAAACCAACAAGGCCAAACAGGCGGTGGAGCTGTTTGACGCGATCCACACGCTCGACCGCCCCGCGCTTGCCACCAAACTGGCCAATCTCGCGCAGAGGCGCGGCGCCAGCCCGGAGCTTTTCGTGCAGGTGAATACCGGTGCCGAGCCGCAAAAGGCGGGCGTTCTGCCCGAGGCGGTCGACAGCTTCATTGCCGATTTGCGCGCGATGGATCTGCCCTTGGCCGGGCTGATGTGCATCCCGCCCGAGCACGAAGACGCCGCGCCGCATTTTGCGCGGCTGGCCGAGCTTGCAAAGCGCAACGGGCTCACCGGCCTCTCGATGGGGATGAGCTCGGATTTTGAGGCGGCGATTGCCGCAGGCGCCACGCATGTGCGCGTCGGCTCGGCGATTTTTGGCGCGCGGGATTACAGCGCGCGCGGCTAGGCCTTGGCGCAACCGGGCGCGCGGCCGATCACAGCAAGTGCCCCGATTTCGCCGCCTTGGTGGCCAGATAGGCCGCGTTATGCGGGCTCAGCCCCACTTTCAGCGGCACCCGCTCCGCCACGGTGATGCAATGCGATTCGAGCATGCGCACCTTGGCGGGGTTGTTCGTCATCAGCCGCACCGATGAAAAGCCGAGCTTGCGCAGGATTGCGGCGCCAATGCGAAAATCGCGCTCGTCATCCTCAAAGCCGAGCCGATGGTTCGCCTCGACCGTGTCAAACCCCTGATCTTGCAGCGCATAGGCGCGCATCTTGTTGGCAAGCCCGATGCCGCGCCCCTCCTGATTGAGGTATAAAAGCACCCCCGCCCCTTCCGCCCCCATCTGGCGCAACGCGGCATCAAGCTGGGGCCCGCAATCGCATTTGAGCGAGCCGAGCACATCGCCGGTAAAACAGGCCGAATGAAGCCGGGCCAGCACCGGCAAGGCGCGGTCGGGCGATCCGATCTCGATCGCGTAATGCTCCTCGCCGCCATCGTCGGGGCGGAAGATGTGCAGCCGCCCCTTTTCCGCCGCGCGCATCGGCACGCGGGCGGCGGCAACCGGCGCGAAAGCCGTCTCTTCCGAGATCAGCGCCAGCGTCTGTGCCGCATCGAGATGGGTGAGCCCCTCCGGCGCGGCGCCCGTCAGCGGCACAAGCAGCGCCGCGGGCAAAAGCTGCGCGGTCTTGGCAAGCAAGATCGCGGCGCGCGCAGGCACCGCATCGCCCTCGCGCAGGGACGACAGCGGCCCCTTCATCGGCATCCTCAGATCATCCGCCGGGTCGGCAAGCGCGCGCAGCCAGGCCAGATCCGCATCTTCGGGCACCCGGACCCGCGCGAGGTCGTTATCATAAACGCGCGCCTTGAGCGTTTCCGCCCGCCAGGCGGTGAGCGCGAGCGTGAGCGCCCCGAGCCCGCGCAGCGCGGTGAGCCGCTCGACAGAGAGCGTCTCGACCGCCACGGCCAGCTGGCCAGACAGCACGACAGGCAGCCCCATGCGCAAATCGGCGCGGGCGCGGTTGATACGTTCGGCGAGGCTCGGGCCAAGGGAAAGGGGCGTTTGCATGGCACAAGAGATAGCGACGCCCGTAACAAATTGAAACACTTCCCCGTGCTGCGTCACCCTTGCGTGAGAAAGATTTCACGCCCCTTGCCGCGGACGTGATCCACCTCCAGCTTCGGCAAAACGCCCAAATCGAAGAAGAAGGAGGCAAAGATGGCGGGATTGAAGAAGATCCTTCTGGTGGATGACGACGACGACCTGCGCGAGGCGCTGGCCGAGCAGCTCGCCGCGACCGAGGAATTCGAGGTTTTCGAAGCGGTCTCGGGCGCCGATGGCGTCGAAAAGGCGAAGGCCGCGCTTTATGACATCGTCATGCTCGATGTGGGCCTGCCCGACACCGACGGACGCGAGCTGTGCAAGAAGCTGCGCAAACAGGGCGTGAAATGCCCGGTCATCATGCTCACCGGCCATGATACCGATGCCGACACCATCCTCGGCCTCGATTCGGGCGCGAATGATTACATCACCAAACCGTTCAAATTCCCGGTGCTGCTCGCCCGCGTCCGCGCCCAGCTGCGCACGCATGAACAGTCGGAAGATGCGGTGTTCCAGCTTGGCCCGTATACGTTCAAACCGGCGATGAAGATGCTGATCGACGCGAAAGAGCGCAAGATCCGGCTGACCGAAAAAGAGACCAACATCCTGAAGTTCCTCTACCGGGCGCAAGATGGCGTGGTGGCGCGCGATGTGCTCTTGCATGAGGTCTGGGGCTATAATGCAGGGGTGACCACCCACACGCTGGAGACCCATATCTACCGGCTGCGCCAGAAGATCGAGCCCGATCCCTCGAACGCGCGGCTGCTGATCACGGAATCGGGCGGCTACCGGCTGGTGGCCTGACGCGTGGGGGCTTTGTCCCCGCACCCCGTGAGAGAATGGCCGCACGAAAATCCCGGCCCTCGGCTTTGCAAAAATATCCCGGGGGGAGGCTGCGCTGCAGCCGGGGGGCAGCGCCCCCCTCTCCGCCCGGGTCTCAGACCGAACGGTTGATGTCTTCCTCGGCCTCTTCGAGGCTGATGCCAAGGGCGTTGAGCCCGTCTTCGAGGTAATCGGCCAGCATCGGGATGCCGAGCAGATAATCTGCGGTGGGCGCGGTGGCCTCGGTTTTGGCCGTGGCATAGGCCTCCTCGAATTCGGAGGCATCAAAGGTTTCGCGGCCGATCCACATCACGGCGGTGAGCGCGGCCTGCTCGTCCTCATTGAGGTTCTCGATGAAGGCGCGCAGCTCGCGCCCCTGCCCCGCGCCCGGAAAATCGGCATCGAACTTGCGCGCGCGGATGATGATATTGGCAATTTTCGACGGGCTGATGGGCAACATGATGGCTCTCCTCCGCCCTCAGTCTCGCCGCTCACGTCTTTGTGCGCAAGCCTATTCAGCGCTCCAGCGGCACGACATTGGCAGGCCCCTGCGGCGCGCTGGACGCAAGCTCCTCGAAATCGAAATTGTCGAGCCGATGCGCGCGCTTTCCGGCCTTTTCGGCGGAAATGCGGATCTCTTCGATGTCCTTTGCCGCCATGGCAAAATGCCGGTCAAGGTTGGACACGCGCCCTCCCAGCCGCTCGACATCGGCATAAAGCGCGGCCAGTTCGCGCCGGATCGCCCCCGCCTGCGCGCGCATCCGCGCGTCTTTGAGCACCGCGCGCATCGTGTGCAACGTTGCCATGCAGGTGGTGGGCGAGACAATCCAGACCTTTGCGGCAAAGCCCTCGCGCACAAGTTCGGGAAAGTTCGCATGCAGCTCGGCATAAACCGCCTCGGACGGCAGGAACATCAGCGCGCCATCGGCGGTTTCACCCTCAAGGATGTAGCGGTCGGCAATGGCGCGGATGTGGCTGCGCACCGCGATCCGCATCATCCTTTGCGCCTCGATCTTCTGGCTCTCGTTTTCGGCGCGCCGCAGCGCCTCATAGGCCTCAAGCGGGAATTTGCTGTCCACCACAATCGGGCCGGGCGGGTTGGGCAGATAAATGAGGCAATCGGCGCGCCGCCCGTTTGACAGCGTGGCCTGCATGGTGAAGGCATCAGAGGGCAGCGCCTTCCTCACAATGTCATGAAGCTGGATCTCGCCAAACGCGCCGCGGGTCTGCTTGTTGGACAAAATATCCTGCAGCCCCAGCACATTGCCCGAGAGCTTCTCGATATTCGCCTGCGCCTTGTCAATCGCCTCAAGCCGCTCCTGCAGCGCGCCAAGGCTGCGCGCGGTGCGGGTGGCCGAACCATGCAGGCTCTCGCTCATGGCGCGGTTCACCTCGGCCAGCCGCGCCTCCATCAGCGCGAGCATTTTGGTTTGCGCCGCCGCCTGCGCCTCGCTCACATGATGAAGCCCGCCCGCAAGCTGGTGCTGGCCGTCCGAGAGCGCCTGCACCCTTTGCGTCAGCGCGATCAGGTTGCCGGTGAGCGGGTCCATCGCGCGAGACGCACGGCCTGCGCTGCGCAGCACCGCAAGCAGCAGCAAAAGCACCAGAGCCGCGACCGCGAGCGCCCCCTGCACGAGCGGGTCGTGAAGGTCGATCAGATGCGTGCCGATCTCGATCATGTGCGCCCGAACAGCCGCTCGATATCGGAGAGCTTCAGTTCCACATAGGTGGGCCGCCCGTGGTTGCACTGGCCCGAATGCGGCGTCGCCTCCATCTCGCGCAAAAGCGCGTTCATCTCTTCCACGCGCATCTGCCGCCCCGAGCGGATCGAGCCGTGGCAGGCCATGCGGGAAAGCACCGCCTCGATGCGCGCCTGAAGCTTCAGGCTTTCCCCCAGATCGGAAAGCTCATCCAGCACGTCGCGCAAGAGCGCGCCCGCATCAATCTCGCCCAAAATCGCCGGGGTCTCGCGCACGGCAATGGCAGCGCCCCCAAAGGGCTCGATGGTGAGGCCGAGGCGCTCAAGATCCGCCGCCGCCTCAAGGAGCCGCGCCGCGTCGGAGGGGGAAAATTCGACAATCTCGGGAATGAGCAGCGCCTGCGCCGCCACGCCCTTTTCCGCCATCTGCTTTTTCAGCCGCTCATAGACAAGGCGCTCATGCGCGGCATGCTGGTCGACAAGCACCATCCCGGTCTCGGTCTGGGCGACGATGTAATTTTCATGCAGTTGCGCACGCGCGGCACCCAGAGGGCGGCGGGTGAGTTCGGGCGTCGCCTCCGGCACGGGCTCGACCCGCGCGCTGGGGGTGAAGGGCTCGGCAGGGGCGCCGGTGAAGGGCTGCGGCGCCTCGTCAAAACTTGAGAGCGGCATCTGCGCGGCGTAAGCGCTGCGGATCGCGCCATAGCTGGGCCGGTCCATCTGATAGATGCGCGGCGGTCCCGCGGGTTCGGGCTGCATCGCGCCCAGCGTTGCCGTGGCAACGGTGGAGGAGGCGCGGTGGCCCGCCTGCGCCAGCGCATGGCGAATGCCCGTGACAATCAGCCCGCGCGGCACGCCCGCCTCACGAAACCGCACCTCCGCCTTGGCGGGGTGCACGTTCACATCGACCCGCTCGGGCGCGCAATCGAGAAACAGCACCGCTGCCGGATGCCGGTCGCGGGAGAGGAAATCCATGTAAGCGGCGCGCAGCGCACCCAGCAGCATCTTGTCGCGCACCGGGCGGTGATTGACGAACAGGAACTGCTCGATGGCAGCCCCGCGCGAATAGGTGGGCAGCGCGGCATAGCCGGTGAGCCGCAGCCCCTCGCGCTCGGCATCGAGCCGCACGGCATTATCGGAAAACGCGCGGCCGAGCACCCGGCCAAGGCGCGCGGCGAGCGCATCAAACAACTCACCCTGTTCGGCATCGGCGCGGAAAAGCTCGCGGCTCTCCGCGCTCACATCGCGCAGCGTAAAGCTCACATAGGGCGCGGCCATCGCGAGGCGCTTGACCACATCGGCAATCGCCTGCGCCTCGGCGCGGTCGGAGCGCAGAAACTTGAGCCGCGCCGGGGTGGCGTAAAAAAGATCGCGCAGCTCAACAACCGTGCCACGGGTCAGCGCTGCGGGCTTGACCGCGCCAAGCTGGCCGCCCGCAACCGTGATCTGCGCAGCATCGAAGCCTTCCGCGCGCGAGGTGAGCGTGAGCCGGCCCACCGCCCCAAGGCTCGGCAGCGCCTCGCCCCGAAAGCCGAAGCTACGAATGTTGAGCAAATCACTGCCGTCGATTTTCGAGGTCGCATGGCGCGACAGCGCAAGCGGCAGGTCTTCGGCGGTCATGCCGCAGCCGTCGTCGGTGATGCGAATGAGGGTCTTGCCCGCATCGGCATAGGCCACGTCGATCCGCCGCGCGCCCGCATCGAGCGCGTTCTCGACAAGCTCCTTCACCGCCGAGGCGGGGCGCTCCACCACCTCGCCCGCGGCAATGCGGTTTGCCGCGGCTTCATCCAGTTGCCGGATCACGGGGCGCTCGTTCGCGCTTATATTGCGGGGGTCTGCGTTCATTCCACTAGGGATAGCACAGCCCGGAGGGCGCCCCAAGAGATTCGGGCGTTACTTCAGCCCGGCAGGCTGCCCCACCACGACAAAGCGCAGATCCTCGGGCTTGAGCAGCCGCGCTGCAACGCGGGCAATGTCTTCCTTGGTCACCGCATCCACCTTGGCATTGCGGCTGTTGATATAATCGACCGGCATATGGTTGAGCTGCATCCCGGCAAGGATATCGGCGATATTGCCATTGCCGTCAAAGCGCAAAGGATAGGCCCCGGTCAGATAGGTCTTGGCATCTGCCAATTCCTTGTCGGTCACCTCGCCCGTTGCCGCCTTCGCCCATTCCGCCTTCACGATCTCCATCGCCTCGGCAACCTTTTCATTGGCGGAGGCAAAGCTCCCCTGCCAGGTCTCCGAGAGATCCTTCGGCACAAGGTAGGTATAGATGCCATAGGTCAGGCCACGTTTCTCGCGCACCTCTTCCATCAGCCGCGAGGAAAAGCCGCCCGCGCCAAGGATCTGGTTGAGCACATAGGCCGCGAAGAAATCCGGGTCTTCCATCGACAGCCCGGCCTCGGCAAAAGCCACCACGGATTGCGGCGTATCAAAGGGCACGACGGTGGTGCCGCCGGTCAGCTTCAGCTCCGCCCGCGGCGGCATGTCCGCGCCACGCGCAGGCAGATCGCCCAAAAGCGCATCGAGCATCGGGCCAAGTTCGGCGGGCGTGATATCTCCCACCGCAGAGACCACCAGCCGGTCCTTGGCCATCACCCGGGCCTTGGCGTCAAACAGATCCTCGCGGGTCAGCCCCTGCACGCTTTGCACGGTGCCGTTGAGCGAAGAGCCATAGGGGTGATCGCCATAGGCGAGCGCGCGCAGGGCCTTGCCTGCCAGCGCGTTGGGATCTTGTTCATCCGAGGCAATGATCGAGAGCACCTGGCCGCGCACCCGGTCCATCGAGGCCTGGTCGAAATGCGGCTCGATCAGGGCGCCGCGCAACAGCGCCACCGCCTTGTCGCGGTTTTCCGTGAGCATCCGCGCCGAGACGGCGAGCGCGTCATCATCCACATCAAAGCGGAAACTCGCGGCCAGCGCCTCCTGCGCGGCGGCAAAGCCCTGGCTGTCAAGCTCGGCGGAGCCCTCCTCAAGCGTTGCCGTCATCAGGTTGATCGCGCCGCGTTTGCCCGGCGCATCAAGGCTCGCGCCGCCGCGAAAGCGGATTTCGAGCGCCGTGAAGGGGATGTCATGCGCTTCGACGAGCCAGGCATGGATGCCGCCGGGCGAGGTCACTTCCTCGATTTCGAGCGCCTGCGCGGGGAGCGCCGCAAGCACAAGGGCAAGGCCAAAAAGCGCGGTGCGGATTCGGGCAAACAGGCTCATTGCGTCACCTCCGCACCAAGACCCGCAGGCAGGGCCGGGGCCCCGGCGGCCACTGGGTCGACGCCCTCCCCGGCCTCGGGTTCGGCGTAAACCGTAACCGCATGCGCCGGGTCGAGCACCGCTTTGGCGGCGGCCATCACATCTTCGGGCGTCACCTGCATCAGCACCTCGGGCCAGGCCTGCACATCCTCGATGGAAAAGCCCGAGGCCAGCGCCTCGCCATAGCGCCGCGCCAAGGCCTGAGTGTCGTCCTCTTCATAAATCTCGCCCGCGCGGATCTGCGTGCGAATGCGCTCAAACTGCGCCGGATCGACCCCGCCTTCGAGAAAGTCCTTCAATGCCGCATCAAGCGCCGCCTCGACCTCGGGCAGGGTCACATCTTTTGCGGGCATGACCGCGAGCGACAAGGTGGTCTTGTCGATCGACATGCCATCATAACCCGCCGACGCATGGATCGCGTCGCCGGTTTCAAACAGAAGCTTGCGCCCCAGAACCGAAGTGGCGGAATTGCCCCCGAGGATCTCCGACAGGATGGTCAGCGCCGCAGCGGTTTTCTGGTCGCCCGGATTGCGCTCGGGGGCGAGATAGGTGCGCATCAGATAAGGCTGTGCAATGCGCGGATCGTGAAACACCAACCGCCGTTCGGCCAGCTGCGGCGGCTCCTGCGGGCGGATGCGCTCGGGAATATCTTCCGAGGGGGCGAGCGGGCCATAGTATTTTTCGGCCAGCGCCTGCACCGCCTCGGGCGTCACATCGCCCGCCACCACCAGAACCGCATTGTTGGGCGCGTAATAGCGCGTGTACCAGGCGATCGCATCATCGCGGGTGAGCTCTTCCATCTCCTGCCGCCAGCCAATCACCGGCGTGCCATAGGGGCTGTTGAGGAATTGCGCCGCCCGCATCTGCTCCCCCAGAAGCGCGCCGGGGTCACTGTCGGTGCGCTGCGCGCGCTCTTCGAGAATCACGTCGCGCTCGGTCTGCCAATCATCGGGCGAGATATGCAGATGCCGCATCCGGTCGGCTTCCATCTTCATCACCAGTTCCAGCCGGTCGGCGGCGATGCGCTGGTGATAGGCGGTGTAATCATAGGAGGTGAAAGCATTGTCCGAGCCGCCATTGGCCGAAACGGTCTTGGAAAGCTCTCCCGCCGCCATCGTATCGGTGCCCTTGAACATCAGGTGCTCAAGGTAATGCGCGATCCCCGATTTGCCGCGGATCTCATCCGCCGAGCCCGCCTTGTACCAGACCATCTGCACCACCACCGGAGCGCGGTGATCCTCGATCACCACGGCCTCGAGCCCGTTGGGCAGGGTGAAATGGCTCACCGGAGCGGCGAATCCGGCCATCGCGGCGAACTGAGTCGAAACGGCGATGGCAACGGCGGCAAAGCTTGCGCGCATGGGGTCTCCTCCCTCGATCGGGTCAGATTAGCGGCACCCGGAGGGGAGGCAAACCATCGCCGTCACGCCTGACGCAGGTTTGAACGGCCGTGACGGCAGGTCATTCGCTCTTGGGCAGCAGATCTTGCGCCGCGCCCGAAGGCGGAGCCGCAGGGGTGCGCAGCCCGGCCCGGCGCCAGCGCTCGATCTCGGCTTCCTGGTCAAGCGACATCGGCGCGTAAGCCCTCAGATAGGTGTTCACGCCAAACAGCTTTTCGAGGAACTTGCCATCGTTCTTGCGACGATATTCGAGGTCTTCATCGGCAAGCGTCGTGCGAATGCCGGCCTCGGCCCCAAACCGCCCGGCGCGCGCCACCAGCGCGCCATCGCCCGCAGGCACGCCCGCCGTCCGCAGCCGGTCGGCGTTGCCGCCCAGCGCCGCAATGGCATCGGCCTCGGGCGTCGGATCGGTCAGGTTGCTGCCGCCCGGCGTCGGCGCCGGCAGCGCGGCCAGATCCTCGGGCATTTCGAGCGGTTTTGTCGGCAAGATGCCAAATTCATCCGGCCCGGGCGAATCCGAACGCAGATGCATGAGTTGCGGCGCCTTGTCGGAACGACCACAGCCAGCCAAGGCCAGCGCCAACACCAGCGCAATCCCGAGCTTGTCCGTCACCGATCGCATGAGCACCCTCGTCGCAGTTTCAAGCCTCGTCTTAGCCTATCGTCGCATCCGCGTCACGCCCCAAAGGCGGCTCAACGGCGGCGTTTCGCTTCCCCCTCGCCGGTGAAGAGCACCAGCCCCGCCGCCCCCAGGAAGATGGCGATATCGGCAATGTTGAAGGAATAAGGATTTTGCCAGATCGGCAGCGACATGTTGAGAAAATCGGCAACCGCCCCATAGGCGAGCCGGTCGATCACATTGCCGAGCGCGCCGCCGATCAAGAGCCCCGCAGAAACGGTGACGCGGGCCAGATGCCGCCCGCGCCCGACCCAGAGCCAGACCCAGAGCGCAATCGCCAGCGCCACCACCACGAGCACCCAGCGGGTGATCTCGTCCTCACCCGAAAAAAGCCCGAAGTTGATGCCCCGGTTCCACGCCATGCGCAGGTTGAGCCACGGCGGGAGCAGGTCGATTGCCCCCACCCGGTCGAGCCCCATCCCGTGCACGACGATGTATTTTGACGCCTGATCGAGCATCAGGACGAGGGCAGCAGTCCAGGCAGCGGTGCGCATCAGGGCTCAGTGCCGGAAGTGGCGCATGCCGGTGAACACCATCGCAAGGCCGCGCTCATCGGCTGCGTCGATCACATCTTGATCGCGCATCGAGCCGCCCGGCTGGATGATCGCCGTCGCCCCCGCCTCGGCGGCGGTGATCAGCCCGTCCGCAAACGGGAAGAACGCGTCCGAGGCCACCACAGAGCCCTTGGTGAGCGGCGCGGAAAGGCCCATCGCCTCGGCCATGTCTTCGGATTTGCGCGCGGCAATCCGGGTGCTGTCCACGCGGCTCATCTGGCCGGCGCCCACGCCGACAGTGGCGCCGTCCTTGACGTAGATGATCGCGTTCGACTTGACGTGTTTCGCCACTTTCCACGCAAAGAGCAGGTCTTTCAGCTCCTGTTCGGAGGGGGCGCGCTTGGTGACGACTTTCAGGTCATCGCGCGTAATGGCGCCATTGTCCTTGCCCTGCACAAGGAAGCCGCCCGCCACTTGCCGGAAGGTGGTGATCGCCGCTTTCGGGTCCGGCAGGGCGCCGGTGGTCAAAAGCCGCAGGTTCTTTTTCGCGGCAAAGACGGCTTTTGCCTCATCGGTCGCCTCGGGGGCGATCACGACCTCGGTGAAGATCTTCACGATCTCTTCCGCGGTGGCGCCGTCCAGCAACTGGTTCAGCGCGATGATGCCGCCAAAGGCCGAGGTGCGGTCACAGTCAAAGGCCCGGGTATAGGCCTCGCTCAGCGTTGCACCGGTTGCCACGCCGCAGGGGTTGGCGTGCTTGATGATCGCGCAGGCGGGCGCCCCGGTGCCGAATTCCGCCACCAGCTCGAAAGCCGCGTCGGTATCGTTGATGTTGTTGTAGCTCAGCTCCTTGCCCTGATGCTGGGTCGCGGTGGCAACGCCGGGGCGATTCGAGCCATCAAGGTAGAAGGCCGCCGATTGATGCGGGTTCTCGCCATAGCGCAGGCTTTGCGCGAGCGTGCCGGCAAAGGCGCGGCGACGCGGCGTTTCTTCGCCAATCGCGCCCGCCATCCAGGTTGAAACGGCGGCATCGTAAGCGGCGGTGCGGGCATAGGCGATCTGCGCCAGCTTGCGGCGGAAGGCGAGCGTGGTGGCGCCGTCGTTGCGGTCGAGCTCTTCCAGAACTGCGGCGTAATCTTCCACATCGACCACGGTGGCGACGAATTCGTGGTTTTTCGAGGCGGCGCGGATCATCGCCGGCCCGCCAATGTCGATATTCTCGATGCAATCATCATAGGCCGCGCCTTTCGCGACAGTGGCCTCGAACGGGTAAAGGTTGACGACAAGAAGGTCGATCACCTCGATCCCGTGCGTCTCCATCGCGGTCAGATGTTCGGTGTTGTCGCGCAGCGCCAAAAGCCCGCCATGCACTTTCGGGTGCAGGGTCTTCACGCGGCCATCCATCATCTCGGGGAAGCCCGTCACCTCGGCCACGTCGCGCACGCTCAAGCCCGCCTCGCGGAGCGCTTTTGCCGTGCCCCCGGTCGAGAGCAGCTCCACGCCGCGCGCGGCCAGCGCCCGGGCAAAATCAACGAGCCCGGTCTTGTCGGAAACCGAAATCAGGGCGCGGGTGAGGGGAACAGATCTGGTCACGGTGGCAGTCCTTCGATCATCTGTCGGGTGGGGGCGGCACGGGGTCGCGATTGGCGTCGGGGGTATCGTGTGCCTTGGCCAAGGTCCAGCCAATTTGGGCAATCGGGTCGAGCAGACGGCCCGAAAGCACGATCTGTTGCGTGGCACGGGGTCGCAGACGGCCCTTTTCAAGATAGACCGAGGGCTCGAGGCTCAACTCCACCGGCGCGTCAAAGCGGAACACCCAGATCTCGCCCGACTTCAGCACCATCGACACCGCCCAGCCGCCCATGTCGAGCGCGGCATCGACATCGGGGTGGAGATGAAAGCGGATCTGGTAGGGAATACCGCGGTAGCCGCCCGCCTCCAGCACGGCTTCGAGCCGCGCCTTGTCGGAGGAGGTCATCGCGCCAAGGCTGTCGGTGCCGGTGAGGCCATTGCCATCCTGCGCAAGCTCAAGCTCGCGAATATGGGTGAGGCCATGGGTGGCCAGATAGCCGTCATGGCCAAAAAGCGCATGGCGCGCGGGGTCGGATTCGGGGCGCATCCAGACCTCGGACGGGATCTCTTCAAGCCAGGTGCGCATCTGCGCCCCGCGCCGTGTGGCCGGGCCGAGGCGTGAGGAGGAATAGCCCTCGAGCCCCAGTGTCGAATGGCTGGGCGTGGCGCGGCCCGCGCGGTGCCAGTCCGGGCCGAACATCGCCCCCGAGCCGCAGCTCACGATCAGCGGCCAGCGCCCGGAGGTTAACTCAAAGGCGAGCGTCGAGGCATGGGCATTGGCCGAGGCGGCCCCGGCGGGCGGTGCGGCCGCATCAATGATCAATGTCGAGCGCCCGGCATGAAGGCGGCCAAAGCCCATCGCCAACCCCTGCGGCGGCCCCGCGCGCGTGCCAGAGGCGGCAAGCGCCGCGTCAAGCCGCCCCGGCAGGCCCCGCCCCCCGCCATGGAAGCGCGCAAGCCCGCCATCGGCGTGGCGCAGGGCGCGCAGCGTCGGCGCAATCCGCGAGATCGCCGCCAGATGCGCGGGCAACGGGGTGCGCCCGGCGCCCTCGATGGCCTCGACCGCCCAGATCAGAAGCGTGAAAACTTCGAGCAATTCTTCCGGGTTGCGGGTCGGGATGCCGCCCCCGGCATCGACCTGCACGGCACATTCCGCGGCAAGCGCCTCTGCTGCGGGGCCGGCGTGGCGCTCCATGCCCGTGAGCGCGAGGCTCGCATAAACCAGCCCGGTCAGCGCCTCGAACCGGGGCAGGCCGGGGCTTGCGCTGCGCCAGCGCCTGGCCAGAAACAGCGTTTGTCCGCCCAAGACGCGAAAGAACGCCTCAGCCTGCGCCTTGTCGCGCCCCGAAAGGAGAAACGGCGCGTGATTGATCATGCGGATCAGGCGGCGGCCGGTCAGATCCGGGGTCCAGCCCGGCCCCTTGCCCGCGCCGAACCGCACCACCCAGTCGAACACCCAGGCCTGGGCGCGCTCCCGTGCGGGGCGATCACCCACCGCGGCGAGATCATCAAGCCAGGTGCAACCGTGCAAGACTTCCTCGAAGCTCGGATCGGGCATGGCAAGATCCCAGATCGACAGATCCTTGCCCTCGACGAGGAAGCCCGCAAAAAGGAAATTGCCCGCAACCAGCTGGCGCCCCCGTGCGAAAGAGCCGATCGAGCGCGGCTCGGGCTGATGCACGAAACCGGTGGCAGGCCGGGCGCGCGCGGCGGTGAACGCGGCCAGCCGGTCAGCGGCGGCGGCGAGCCGCCCCCGGGGCACCTTTCGGGAAGATCTCTCGCCGCCTGTCATTGCCTCTTCGCCATGCTCGCTCGTGCAGAGCTTGCGCGCACCATAATCTTGGCCCGGTTCCCTGTCATCGCCTGATTAACCCGCACAGGTCAGCGCCGCGAGGAAGAACCCGTCCATCCCGCCCCGCTCGGGCCAGAAGTCGGGGCGCAGGCGCAGGCTGCCTTCGGGCGTGATCCAGTCGGGGTCGAGCCCGGCGATCCCGGCGCGGATCACGCGCAACCCCGGATGGCGCGCCAGCGCGGCGGAAATCTGCGCCTCGCCCTCTTCGGGAAGGAGCGAGCAGGTGGCATAAACGAGCCGCCCGCCGGGCGCGAGCCAGCTCAGCGCCCGGTCCAGAAGCTGCGCCTGCAGCGCGACCAGATCCTTGATGCCCTTGGCATCCTTGACAAAGGGCAGGTCCGGGTGGCGGCGGATCGTGCCCGTGGCCGAGCAAGGCGCATCAAGCAAGATCGCATCGAACGGGGCGTCGGGGCCCCAGTCGAGCGCATCCGCGACAACGGTTTTTGCGCTCAGCCCGCAGCGCGAAAGGTTCTCCTGCAGCCGGTCGAGCCGGGGCGCGGAGATGTCGAGCGCGGTGACCTCCGCCCCCATCGCAGCGAGTTGCAGCGTCTTGCCGCCCGGCGCGGCGCACAGATCAAGCACGCGCGCTCCGGGGCGCGGGGCAAGGAGCTTGGCAGGCAGCGCCGCGGCCGCGTCCTGCACCCACCAATCTCCGCTGTCATAGCCGGGCAGTTCGGTGATCTGCCCGGCCTCGGCAAGGCGCAAGGACCCGGTGGGCAAAAGCGTGGCGCCGAGCGTTTCGGCCCAGCCCGCAGGGTCGGATTTCACGCTGAAATCCACCGGCGCACCCGCCAGATGCGCCGCCTCCATCCGCATCACCGCGGCCTTGCCGTAAGCCGACATCAGCCGCCCGCGCAGCCAGCCCGGAAGCGCGGGCGGATCGAGCCGCGCCCAGCGCGGCGCATCGGCCGCGACCTTGCGCAGCACTGCATTCACCAGCCCGGCAAAGCCCTCGGCGCGCTGCCCGCCCGAATGGGTGAGCGTGACAAGCGCATCCACCACACCATGCGGCGCATGGCCAAGCGCGCAGATCTCGACCGTGCCAAGGCGCAACAGCGCGTGCAGATCGGGCGGCGGGCGCTTGCGCAAATGGGGTTTCAGCATCGCATCGGCGCGCGGGAGCGCGCGCAGGGTGGCAAGCGCGAGCCGTTGTGCCCGGGCCCGCTCGGCGGGGGGCAGAAGTGCAATTTCGCCCGCCTGCTCGGCAAGCGTCAGCCGCTCTTCCAGCACGCCGACAAGAAGCGCCGCTGCCGCCCGCCGGGCCGGGTCGATGCTGGTCATGGGTGCGTCCTTGCTTGTTTGGAGGGTTGGCGCGGCCTATAACAGGCCCGACCCGAAACGCAAAGCCGGAGCCTGCGATGAGCGAGGAGACCCGCAAAGACCTGCCCCCCGCGGCGCTGCGCGCGCTGGCCGAGGCCGAGGAACGGCGCAAGGCCGCCAAGGCGCTTGATCTGCCGCCCGAGCTTGGCGGGCGCGACGGGCCCGAACCCGTGCGCTATGGCGACTGGGAGAAGAAGGGCATCGCGATCGATTTCTGAGCCTGGCGCCCGTGGCGCGCGCCGGGGGTTTCACACCCCCGGACCCCCGTGGGATATTTCAGGCAAGATGAACGGCAGGCCCGGCCTTAAAGGCCGAGCACGTCGATCATGTCATATTGGCCCGGCTTCTTGTCGATGCCCCAGAGCGCGGCACGGACCGCGCCGCGTGCAAAGATCACCCGATCCGTTGCGATGTGACGCAGAACGAGGCGTTCGCCCGGAGCCGCAAAGATCACGTCATGCTCGCCCACAATGTCGCCGCCGCGGATCGAGGAAAACCCGATCGCGCCCTGCGCCCGCGCGCCGGTGATCCCGTGACGCCCTGATTCGCTGTGCTCCTCGAGCGTAACGCCGCGCCCTTCGGCGGCCGCCTTGCCCAGCATCAGCGCGGTGCCAGAGGGCGCATCGACCTTGCGGTTGTGATGCGCCTCGACCACCTCGATATCCCAATCATCGCCGAGCACCTCGGCCACGGTCTTCACCAGTTTCGTCATCAGGTTGACGCCAAGGCTCATGTTGCCCGCGCGGATCTGCACCGAATGGCGCGCGGCGGGTTCGAGCGCGGCGATCTCTTCGGGGGTGAAGCCGGTCGCGCCGATCACATGCACGGCGCGGGCCTGCGCAGCGATCTTCGCAAAGCCGAGCGTGGCCGCGGGGGTGGTGAAATCGATCACCGCCTGCGCTTTGGCAAAAGCCTCGAGCGGATCATCGGTGACGGTCACGCCCAGCGCCGGCCCGCCCATCGCCTCGCCCAGATCCTGCCCGAGCCAGCCGTGGCCCGGGCGCTCTACCGCGCCCACCAGCCGCGCCTTGCCAGAGGCCTTGAGTGTCGCGAGCAGCATCTGCCCCATCCGCCCCGAAATTCCGGTGATCGCCACGCCCGGCAAATCGCTCATCGCACCCTCCATCGGTTTTGCTTTCCTTAGCCCGCGCAGGCGTGATTGGCAAAGCCGTTGCGAGACGGGGGCGAAAGCTCTATGTGGCAGGCATGGCAAAGAACCGCTTTTCTTCTGGCGAGGGCCCCTCGCAACGGCAACTCCGCGTCGGCGAACTCATTCGCCGCACGCTTTCCGACGTGCTGATGCGCGGCGAGGTGCATGACCCTGACCTCAACCGGATCTCGATCACGGTGGGGGAGGTGCGCCCCTCGCCCGATCTGAAGGTGGCGACCGTTTACGTTGCGCCCCTGGGCGGCACGCTCGGCGGCGAGAGCGGCGAGGCGATGCTGGCAGCCCTGCGCCGCCATTCGGGCGAGCTGCGCCACCATGTTGCCAAGGCGATGACGCTGAAATACGCCCCCGACCTGCGGTTCCGCCTCGACGAGACCTTTGACCGGCTCGACGAGACGCGGCGGATCTTCTCGGATGAAACCGTGCAGCGCGACATTGCCGCGCGGGACGAAGACGATGAAGCCGATCTGGGCTAGGCTTTTTGCTGCGCTTGCGCTTGTTGTGCCGCGGGTGGCGCTGGCGGGCGCGCCTTGCGAGACCGTCACCTTTGAAGACAAGCCCTTCAGCGTTTGCACCGTGCAGGCCGGGCAGGATCTGCGGCTCTGGCTGAAAGATGACACGGGCACCGTGCTTGGCACGTTTGAGCGGGTGAAGGCGCATCTTGGTGCGGGCGAGCAGCTCGTTTTTGCGATGAACGCAGGCATGTATGCGCCCGACCGGATGCCCGCCGGGCTTTATGTCGAGAACGGGAAAGAGCTGCATGGCATCGTGACGCGCGAGGGGCCGGGCAATTTCGGCATGCTGCCCAATGGCGTGTTTTGCATGTCCGATGCATTTGCGGTGATCGAGAGCCGGGCCTTTGCCGCAGATCCGCCCGCCTGCCGCTATGCCACGCAATCGGGGCCGATGCTGGTGATCAATGGCGCGCTGCATCCGCGCTTTTTGCCCGAGAGTGACAGCAGCTATATTCGCAACGGCGTTGGCGTGTCCGCAGATGGGCAAACGGCCTGGTTCGTGATCTCCGACCGGGCGGTGAACTTCCATCAATTTGCGCGGTTCTTCCGCGATCGCCTGGGCGCGCCCAATGCGCTCTATCTGGATGGGTCTATCTCGCGGCTCACTGTCCCCGCGCAGGGCCGGGCCGATTTCGGCTTGCCGATGGGGCCGATCGTCGGGCTTGTCGCGCACGATTGACCCGGAGCCCGCGAGCGGCTAGCAGGCGGGCCTGCAAAAAGGGAGCATCTCATGGGCCGCAAGAAGGGGCGCGATATTTCCGGCTGGATCGTCGTCGACAAACCGGCGGGGGTCAGCTCGACCGCGGTTGTCGGCAAGGTCCGCTGGGCGCTCGACGCGAAGAAGGCGGGCCATGCCGGCACGCTTGATCCTGCCGCGACCGGGGTTTTGGCGATTGCGCTCGGCGAGGCGACGAAGACCGTTCCCTTCATCACCGATGCGATGAAATGCTACCGGTTCCTCGTGCGCTTCGGGGCTGCGACCGCGACCGATGACGCCGAAGGCGCGGTGCTGGAAACCTCTGACAAACGGCCGACGGATGCCGAGATCGCGGCGGCGCTTGGCGCCTTCCGCGGCGATATCCAGCAGGTGCCGCCGCAGGTCTCGGCGGTGAAGGTCGAGGGCGAGCGCGCCTATGACCTTGCCCGCGAAGGCGTGGCGATGGATCTCGCCGCGCGGCCCCTTTGGGTGGAGAGCCTCGAGGTGATTGCGCGCCCCGATGCCGATACGGTCGAACTGGAGATGGTTTGCGGCAAGGGCGGCTATGTGCGCGCCATTGCCCGCGACCTGGGCCGCGCGCTCGGTTGCCTTGGCCATGTGGCATGGCTGCGCCGGGTCTGGTCCGGCCCGTTTGAGGCGGAAAACGGCCTGAGCCTCGAAGAGATCGACGCGCTCGCCCGCACGCCAGCGCTTGAGGCGAAGCTCCTGCCGCTGGAAATGGGCCTCGACGACCTGCCCGAGGTCAAGGCCACGGTCGAGGGCGCGGTGCGGCTCAGCCATGGCAACCCGGGGCAGGTGATCTGCTCGGGCATCGAGTTCGGCACCGAGGTCTGGGTCAGCCGCGACGGGCGCGCCATCGCGGTGGGGCGCTACATGGGCGGCGAGGTTCACCCGGACCGCGTGTTCAACCGGGGCGAGGCGTGATCACCCGCAGCCATATCAAGGGCGATGCGCCCTCGATCGCGGTCTATTCCGATTGCGAGCACTATCGTTACCTGCTCACCCGGGTCTGGGACGACAGCCTGCCGCGCGCCCTTTTTGTGATGCTCAACCCCTCGACCGCGACCGAGGTGCAAAACGACCCGACGGTGGAGCGCTGCGAACGCCGCGCCCGCACGCTCGGCTTTGGCGCGTTCCGGGTGACCAACATCTTTGCCTGGCGCGCCACCGACCCAAAGCAGATGCGCGCGCAGGCAGACCCGGTCGGGCCGGAGAACGACACGGCGATTCTCGACAGCCTTGGCTGGGCAGGCGGCGCGGAAGACCGGATCATCTGCGCCTGGGGCACGCATGGCGCGCATCTGGGCCGCGGGGCGGCGGTTGAGGCGCTGTTGCGCCATTCCGGGCGCGATCTGCATTGCCTTGGCCTTACCGCCGCGGGCGCGCCGCGCCACCCGCTCTATCTCGGCTATGCCGCGCCGCTCCAGCTCTGGAGCGCAGGGCCCGGTTGAGCGGGCCTTAACCAAACCCCGAAAAACCCGGCGCCTGCGCCGCATTTTCCCGATTTGTTCGCCCCCGCGCAACCTCTTGAGGCTAGTCTTGCCTCAGGTGTGTGAGGGGATGTCATGCTGCTCTTTTCGGGCTTTCTGGGCCTTTTGATGGCCGGTCTGGCGGCCGGGTTTCTCCCGGATGCGGGGCATGATCCGGACGCGGATCATGCCGAGACGGACGACGGCATGACCGATCATGGTTCTGGCGGCACGGTGCTTGAACCGGAACCGGCCCCCGACCCTGAACCCGAACCCGAACCCGCGCCCGAAGACCCCGCCGCAGGGGGCTCCGAGACCGGATCAGACACCAGCGTGACCACATTGCCGGGCTACCCGGAACCGCCCGGCGACCCGGAAGCCTCGCCCGATCCGACCGAAGACTCCGACATCCTCTGGGGGGATCTGTTCAACGACACGATCGACGGGCTCGGCGGCGACGACCAGATTGACGGCGCCGAGGGCGATGACAGCCTGCAGGGCGGCGCGGGCGACGACAGCCTGCAAGGCGGGGTTGGCGATGACACGCTCGACGGTGGCGACGGAGACGATTCGCTTGCCGGCGAGGATGGCGACGACAGCCTCCGTGGCGACGTGGGCGATGACACGCTCGCGGGCTATCTGGGCGACGACAGCCTTTTGGGTGGCGAGGGCGCAGACAGCCTTTTGGGCGGCGCAGGCGATGACAGCCTTGAGGGTGACGCGGGCAATGACAGCCTGCAGGGCAATGATGGCGATGACACGCTCACGGGCGGGCCCGGCACCGACGAGCTTTTTGGCGGGGCGGGCGCGGATCTGCTCAACGGAGTGGTGCCCTCTGACGAAATCGGTAACATGGATGCCGACGGGGCGGATTATCTCAACGGCGGCGCAGGGGCAGATACGCTGATGACAGGATCGGGGGACTGGGATGCCGGAGGCGAGGATGACGATCTCTTCGTGCTGGGCGACTGGATCGACCCCGCCATGCCGGCAACGATTGCCGATTACGATTCGGGCGCCGATCAGATCGTCGTGGTCTATGACCCCGAAAGCGATGCCGCGCCGGAATTGACACTCGAACCCTCCGATATCGAGGGCAATCTCTGGGTCGCGCTCAATGGCACGCGGCTCGCAGAGGTGATCGACGCGGGCGATCTCACGGCTTCGGACGTGCTTTTGATCACGCCCGCGGAGCTGGCTGCGCTGTGAACGCTTGCGGGCCTTTTGCATCGGCCCTTTCTTTTTGCTGCCATTTCCGCTAAACGCCGCCATCCGCCGGATTCGGCGGAGCCTCCACGGGCCTTGCTGGACGACATCCCGGCCTGCGCCATAACCCTTAACCAAGGAGACCCCGATGTCGATCACCGTCGAAGAAAAGAACCGCCTCATCAAGGAATACGCCACCAAGGAAGGCGACACCGGCTCGCCGGAAGTCCAGGTGGCGATCCTCAGCTCGCGCATCGCGACGCTGACCGAGCACTTCAAGGAGCACAAGAAGGACAACCACTCGCGTCGTGGCCTTCTGATGATGGTGGCCCAGCGCCGCAAGCTTCTCGACTACCTGAAGAAGAAAGACGTTGCCCGCTACCAGTCGCTCATCGAGCGCCTCGGCCTGCGCCGCTGATCTTTCCGAAATCGGAACGGAACGCCTGCCCCCCGGGGCAGGCGTTTTGCGTTGGGGCTCACTCCGCCCAGCCCGAGATCGATTTCACTTCGCAGAATTCCTCGATCCCCCAGCGCCCGCCCTCGCGCGCCCGGCCCGAGGCGCGCACGCCCCCAAAGGGCGCGCCCGCGCCGCGGCTCTCTCCGTTCATCTCCACCATGCCCGAGCGCAAGACCCGCGCCAGCCGGTTGCGCCGGGCGCCATCTTGCGACTGCACGTAATTGGTCAGCCCGTAAGGCGTGGCATTGGCAATCTCGACCGCTTCCGCCTCGGTGTCGAACGGCATGATCGAGAGCACGGGGCCAAAGATTTCCTCGTTCATCACCGTCATCTCCGGGGTGCACTCGGCAAACACCGTCGGGCGCACAAAGAAGCCCTTGTTGAGCCCCTCGGGGCGGCCAAGCCCCCCGGCCACGAGCCGCGCGCCCTCCTTGATGCCGGTTTCGATCAGGCCCTGGATCTTCTCGTATTGCGCCGCGTTCACCACCGGGCCGATATGGCGGCCCGGCTCGTGCGCCGAGCCAACGCGCGTTTCCGCCGCAACGCGGGCGGCAATCTCCACCGCGCGCTCGTAAAGCGGGCGCTCGACCAGCATCCGGGTCGGCGCATTGCAGCTTTGGCCGGAGTTCTGCATGCAGTGCCGCACGCCCCGCGCCACCGCCTTCTCATCGGCATCGGCGAAGACAAGGTTTGCCCCCTTGCCGCCAAGTTCGAGGCAGACGCGCTTGAGCGTTTCTGCCGCGGCCTTGGAGATTGCGCGCCCCGCGCGGGTCGAGCCGGTAAAGGAGATCATCTCCACATCGTCATGTGTGGAAAGCTGCGTCCCCACGCCCAGACCATCGCCGTTGACAAGGTTGAACACGCCCGCGGGCACGCCCGCCTCATGCATCATTTCGGCAAAGAGGATCGAGGAGAGCGGCGATTCCTCCGAGGGCTTGAGCACCATCGTGCAGCCCGCAAGCAGCGCCGGAACGACCTTCAGCGTCACTTGGTTCATCGGCCAGTTCCACGGCGTGATCAGCCCAACAACGCCCACCGGCTCATAAGCGATCATCGCGCCGGGCGTGCCGTCTCCGAGCGGATGGACCCACTCGAAATCCTTTGCCGCCTTGATGAAATTCGCAATATGCCAGCTTCCGGCGCTGGCCTGAGCCTCGCGGGCAAAGTCGATGGGCGCGCCCATTTCAAGGCTCATCGCTCGCGCCATCTCCTCGCTTCGGGCAAGATAGGCCTCAAGGAGACGCTCGACCGCGGCCAGCCGCTCGGCGGGCGGCGTCGCCGCCCAGCCCGGCCCGGCCTGCAGCGCGGCCGCTACGGCCGCATCGGTATCGGCCTGATCGCCGAGCGAGATGATCGCGCAGGGTTCCTCGGTTGACGGGTCGATCACGAAGTGATCGCGCGGCAGCGCCGGCGCGACCCAATGGCCACCAATGTAAAAGTCCCGTTTCTCGATCATCCTGTTCTCCCTTTTGTCGCAGCGTGACAGGCGGGAAAGCCGGAAACAAGCCTCTGCCTGCGGCCTTGCTCGCGCCAAAATCACAAAATTGGTTATCTAAACTTACCAGTCATGCAGATCTCGCATCACGGCCTTTCCGCATCGGCGTTGGTGAAAGGCCGGGGAATAAGTTACGTTAGCGGTATCGGGAGGAAAACTTCAACGTGATGAGGCTCCGATGACCTTCGCCCCTGCTCTGTCCCTGCCGCGCCTGCTGAGCGTGGAATCACTGTCCCGCAAGATCGCACAATGGCGTGAAGCTTGGGAATTGCACCGCAAATACCTGACGTTGCTCGAAGAGCTGCAAAGCATGAGCAACCGTGACTGGGACGATATCGGCCAGTCGCGCCTGAACGCGCATGAAATCGCGCGGCAAACCATCTACGGCCGCTGAGCCGTAACGCAACAGCCCCCGCACGGGCGGGGGCTGCGGATCATTTGGAAGAGACCCGTAGGATCAGCCCTCGGCTTGCTCTTCTTTCTTCTCGGCCGCGATCTCGGCGCCGGTTTCCTGATCGACCATCTTCATGCCGAGCCGGACCTTGCCGCGATCGTCGAAGCCGAGCAGTTTCACCCAGACTTCCTGACCTTCTTTCAGCGCCTCGTTCGGATGGTTGAGGCGCTTGCCCGCGATCTGGCTCACGTGCACCAGCCCGTCGCGCTTGCCGAAGAAGTTCACGAAGGCGCCGAAATCGACGAGCTTCACGACCTTGCCGCGGTAGACCTTGCCTTCTTCCGGCTCTGCCACGATCGAATAGATCATGTCATAGGCCTTCTTGATGGCATCGCCATTGGCCGAGGCGATCTTGATGATGCCATCGTCGTTGATGTCGACCTTGGCGCCCGAAACCTCGACGATCTCGCGGATCACCTTGCCGCCCGAGCCGATCACTTCGCGGATCTTGTCGGTCGGGATCTGCATCGTCTCGATGCGCGGGGCATGGGCCGAGAACTCGGTCCGGCCCGCCGAAAGGGCTTTCGCCATTTCACCGAGGATGTGCATCCGGCCATCTTTCGCCTGCGCCAGCGCCTGCTCCATGATCGCCGGGGTGATGCCCGCGACCTTGATGTCCATCTGCAGCGAGGTGATGCCGTTCTCGGTGCCCGCGACCTTGAAGTCCATGTCGCCGAGGTGATCCTCGTCGCCAAGGATGTCGGTCAGCACGGCCCATTTGCCATCGTCTTCGAGGATCAGGCCCATCGCCACGCCAGCCACCGGGGCTTTCAGCGGCACGCCCGCATCCATCATCGAGAGCGACGACCCGCAGACCGTCGCCATCGAGGACGACCCGTTCGACTCGGTGATCTCGGAGACAACGCGGATCGTGTAGGGGAAGTCGGTCGCCGCGGGCAGAACCGCTTGCAGCGCGCGCCAGGCAAGCTTGCCGTGGCCGATTTCACGACGGCCGGGCGAGCCCACGCGCCCCACTTCGCCAACCGAATAGGGCGGGAAGTTGTAGTGCAGAAGGAAGTTCGAGCGGAAGTTGCCGTTCAGCGCGTCGATGATCTGTTCATCATCGCCGGTGCCGAGCGTGGTCACCACAAGGCCCTGCGTTTCGCCGCGGGTGAACAGCGCCGAGCCATGCGTGCGCGGCAAAATCCCCACTTCCGAAACGATCGGGCGCACGGTGCGGGTGTCGCGACCGTCGATCCGGGCGCCGCCGCTGATGATGTCGCCGCGCAGGATGCCCGATTCGAGCTTTTTGATCGCCGAGCCGAAGTTGATGTCGGCCAGGTCTTCCTCGGTCATCTTGGACTTGATCAGCTCGACCGTCGCCGCAATGGCATTGGTGCGCTCTTGCTTGTCCTTGATCGCGAAGGCCGCGCGCATCTCGGTCTCGCCCGCGGCTTTCACCTTGGCGTAAAGTTCCGAGTAATCGGGTGGGCTGAAGTCGAAGGGCTCTTTCGCCGCGTCTTCGGCGAGCGAGATGATCAGGTCGATCACCGGCTGCATCTGCTCATGGCCGAATTTGACGGCGCCGAGCATCTCTTCTTCAGAAAGCTCATAGGCTTCCGATTCCACCATCATCACGGCGTCTTTCGTGCCGGCGATGACGAGGTCGAGGCGCTGCTCGGGGTTGTCGCGCAGCTTGGTCATGTCGTCCATGGCCGGGTTCAGCACATAGGCGCCATCAACAAAGCCCACACGCGCCGCGCCGATCGGGCCCATGAAGGGCACGCCCGAGATCGTCAGCGCCGCCGAGGCGGCGATCATCGCGACGATGTCAGGGTCGTTGACGAGGTCACACGAGAGCACCGTCGCCATGACGAGCACTTCGTTTTTGAAGCCCGGCACAAAGAGCGGGCGGCAGGGACGGTCGATCAGACGCGAAACCAGCGTTTCCTTTTCCGAGGGACGGGCTTCACGTTTGAAGAACCCGCCGGGGATCTTGCCGGCGGCGTAGTATTTTTCCTGATAGTGCACGGTCAGCGGGAAGAAGTCCTGCCCCGGCTTCGCTTCTTTCGCGAAAGTGACGTTGGCCATGACCGAGGTTTCGCCCAGAGTGGCGATCACCGAGCCATCGGCCTGACGGGCAACCTTGCCCGTTTCCAGCGTGAGCGTTTCGTCGCCCCACTGGATGGATTTTTTCGTAATGTTGAACATCGCGTATCCTGTCTGGGAGCACGCATGGGCCCGTCCCATGTCTCCCGGCATATGGCGGCCCCATTGCCGCCGCCCCCTATCCTTCGCATGTGCCCGGGGGTTTGGGCCTCACGTCGCAGATGGGGGCGCGAATACAGGAAAACAGGGCTTTTGGAAAGCATTGAGTTCACAATCCCCCTGCAATCAGGGGTTTTGGGCCCATTATTTTACCCGCAAGGGTTGCAAGCCCCGTTCAGGTGACCACTCGCAACGTCACATTGAGGCGCCCGCCCTGGGCCAGCAGCGGCGAGGTATCCGGCGCGATCCGGTCGATCCCGTGATACAGAAGCCGCGCCGCTCCCCCCATGACGAGCACATCACCCGAGCGCAGCCACAGGCTTTGCGTCTTGCCGCCCCGCGTCTCATTGCCGATGCGGAAAAGCCCGTCATCGCCCAGCGAGATCGACACCACCGGCGCGGCAAAATCCGCCTCGTCGCGGTCCTGATGCAGGCCCATCCGCGCGCCCGCGCGGTAATGGTTGATCAGGCAGCACTCGGGTTCACGCGCAAAGCCGGAGACGGCGCGCCAGATCGCCAGCACGCTCTCGGGGATCGCGGGCCAGCCCCTGCCGCCCGGATGGGTCTCGCTGTAGCGGTAGCCGCGCCGGTCGGAGACCCAGCCGAACCGCCCCGCAGAGGTCATCTGCACCGACATCGGCTTCCCGGTGGGGGTCATCGGCGAAAAGAGCGGCGCCGCGGCCACCACCGCGCGCAGATCCGCCACCAGCCCCGCCTGTTCGGCGGGGGTGAGCCAGCCCGGATAATACCGAAAACCGCGGATCTGTTGCGGCTCCGGGCGTTGTGGAACAGGAGCGGCAGATGCACAGCCGATTTGTGTCATTTGTCGCAAACTCCCGTAGCGAGGGTTCTTGCAGGGCTATTTTCCCCTCCTTATATACGCCTGAAGCCGGAACGGGCCACCCGGGCCGGGCCAAACTGAAACCTTGGGATTGGGGCCGGGGGCCTGATGGGACCCGCCCTCACCTGTCGCCGAAAGAAGAGGTATTGAAATGGCCAAAGTCATCGGGATCGACCTCGGGACCACGAACTCCTGCGTTGCCATCATGGACGGCTCGCAGCCCCGCGTGATCGAGAACTCCGAAGGGGCGCGCACGACGCCCTCGATCGTCGCTTATACGGACAGCGAACGTCTGGTGGGCCAGCCCGCCAAACGCCAGGCCGTGACCAACCCGACCAACACGATCTTCGCCGTCAAACGGCTGATCGGCCGCCGCACCACCGATGCGGAAGTGCAAAAAGACAAGAAACTCGTCCCCTATTCCATCGTTGACGGTGGCAATGGCGACGCTTGGGTCGAAGTGCATGGCGAGAAATATTCGCCCTCGCAAGTTTCGGCCGTGATCCTGCAAAAGATGAAGGAAACCGCCGAGAGCTATCTGGGCGAGACCGTCACGCAGGCCGTGATCACCGTCCCCGCCTATTTCAACGACGCGCAACGCCAGGCCACCAAAGATGCGGGCAAGATCGCCGGCCTTGAAGTGCTGCGCATCATCAACGAGCCGACCGCCGCCGCGCTGGCCTATGGGCTCGACAAGAAAGACACCAAGACCATCGCCGTTTATGACCTCGGCGGCGGCACCTTCGACATCACGATCCTCGAGATCGACGATGGCCTGTTTGAAGTGAAATCCACCAACGGGGATACCTTCCTCGGCGGGGAAGACTTCGACATGCGCATCGTCCATTACCTCGCCGACGAGTTCAAAAAAGAGCACGGCGTCGATCTCACGAAAGACAAGATGGCGCTGCAACGGCTGAAGGAAGCCGCTGAAAAGGCGAAGATCGAGCTGTCGTCCTCGAGCCAGACCGAGATCAACCAGCCCTTCATCTCGATGGATGCGAAATCGGGCACGCCGCTGCACATGGTGATGAAACTCACCCGTGCGAAGCTCGAAAGCCTCGTGGAAGACCTGATCAAGGCCTCGCTCAAACCCTGCGCCGCCGCGCTGAAAGACGCCGGTGTCTCGAAAGACGAGATCGACGAGGTCGTGCTCGTGGGCGGGATGACCCGGATGCCGCGCGTGGTCGAGGAAGTGACCAAGTTCTTCGGCAAGGAGCCGCACAAGGGCGTGAACCCGGATGAGGTCGTGGCACTTGGCGCTGCCATTCAGGCGGGCGTGCTGCAAGGCGACGTGAAAGACGTGGTGCTGCTCGACGTCACCCCCCTCAGCCTCGGCATCGAGACGCTGGGCGGTGTGTTCACCCGGCTGATTGACCGCAACACGACGATCCCGACGAAGAAAAGCCAAGTCTTCTCGACCGCCGAAGACAACCAGAACGCGGTGACGATCCGGGTGTTCCAGGGCGAGCGCGAGATGGCCGCGGACAACAAGATGCTCGGCATGTTCAACCTTGAGAACATTCCGCCGGCGCCGCGCGGCGTGCCGCAGATTGAAGTGACCTTCGACATCGACGCGAACGGCATCGTCTCCGTTTCGGCGAAGGACAAGGGCACCGGCAAATCGCAGCAGATCACCATTCAGGCCTCGGGCGGTCTCTCGGATGACGACATCGAGAAAATGATCAAGGACGCCGAGGCGAATGCCGAAGCCGACAAGACCCGCAAGGAGCTGGTGGAAACCCGCAACCAGGGCGAAAGCCTGCTGCACTCGACCCGCAAGTCGCTCGAAGAGCATGGCGACAAGGTCGACAGTTCGACCGTCGAGATGATCGAACTGGCCTGCAATGCGCTTGAAGAGGCGCTGAAAACCGACGAGCCCGGCAAGATCAAGGGCGCGGTGCAGAACCTGACCGATGCCGCGATGAAGCTCGGCGAGGCGATCTACAAGGCGCAGGCCGCGACCGAGAACAACGCGGAAGCCGAAGACGAAGACGGCCCGCGGTCGGTGGATGACGACATCGTCGACGCCGATTTCGAGGACATGGGCGAAGACAAGCGCAAGTAAGCGCCAGAACCTGAGAAGCGGGCCCCCTTGCGGGGCTCGCTTTGATGTTCTCACAGCGGGGTTCTGCAATGGCAAAACGTGATTTCTACGAGGTTCTGGGCGTCGCCAAGGGCGCCTCGGCCGAGGAGATCAAGAAGGCCTATCGCACCAAGGCGAAAGAACTTCACCCCGACCGCAACAAGGACAACCCGAACGCCGAGGCCCAGTTCAAGGAAGCGAACGAAGCCTATGACGTGCTGAAGGACGCCGACAAGAAGGCGGCCTATGACCGTTTTGGCCATGCGGCCTTTGAGGGCGGCATGGGCGGCGGTCCGCGGGGGCCCTATGGGGCGGGCGGTCAGGGCGATTTCGCCTCGGCCTTCTCGGATGTGTTCGAAGACCTGTTCGGCGATTTCATGGGCGGGCGTGGCGGCCCGGGCGGCGGCGGGCGTTCGCGCGCGACCCGTGGCTCGGATCTGCGCTACAACATGCGTGTGACGCTTGAAGAGGCCTACAAGGGCGCGCAGAAAACGATCACCGTTCCGGGCTCGGCGCCCTGCACCTCGTGCAATGGCACCGGCGCCGAGGGCGGGGCCGAACCGCAAACCTGCCCGACCTGTTCGGGGCTGGGCAAGGTGCGCGCGCAAAACGGCTTTTTCACCGTGGAACGCACCTGCCCCACCTGTGGCGGCCAAGGTCAGGTGGTCAAAAACCCCTGCAAGGTCTGCCATGGCGCGGGCCGGATCGAAAAGGAACGCACGCTTTCGGTCAACATCCCCGCGGGGGTGGAAACCGGCACCCGGATCCGGCTTGCGGGCGAGGGCGAAGCGGGGCTGCGCGGCGGCCCGGCGGGGGATCTTTATATCTTCATCGAGGTGCGCGAGCATGCGCTCTTCCAGCGCGAGGGCGTGAACCTCTTTTGCCGCGTGCCGGTGAGCATGGTGCTTGCTGCGCTCGGTGGCGAGGTCGAGGTGCCAACGATCGACGGCGGACGCTCGAAGGTGAAGATCCCGGTGGGCAGCCAGTCGGGGCGGCAAATGCGCCTGCGCGGCAAGGGCATGCCCGCTTTGCGCGGCGGCGCGCAAGGCGACATGGTGATCGAGCTTGCGGTCGAAACGCCGGTCAACCTCACCGTCCGGCAAAAGGAACTGCTCGCCGAATTCGAGCGCATTCAGGCCGAAAACAATCCCGAAGGGGCCTCCTTCTTCAAGAAGGTCAAGGGCTTCTGGGACGGGATGAAAGGATGACAGGGCGCCTTCGGGCGCCCTTTCGTTACCGGTTGCAAGCACCGTTAACTTTTCATTTACCATGCGCGCGCAGACTGCGCGGATGAAACCGCGCGGCCCCAGCCCTGACGAGCGGTCGCTGCCGCTCTTCGGCGACCTCGACGAGGCGCCGGTGGCGGCGCTTGGCCCGGAAAAACTTCCCTCCTATATCGCCGATCATCGCAAACGGCTGCGCGCGCGCTTCATGGAGGGCGGCGCCACGGCGATGCCCGATTATGAACTTTTGGAACTGATCCTGTTTCGCGCCCTGCCCCGGCAAGATGTCAAACCGCTCGCCCGCCGCCTGCTCGATGTGTTCGGCACTTTCGGGCAGGTGCTCTCCGCCCCCGCCGCCCGGCTGACAGAGGTTTCCGGCGTCGGAGATGCGGTGGTGCAAGAGCTGAAGATCGTCGAGGCCGCGGCACAGCGGCTGGCCAAATCACGGGTGATGCAGCGCCCGGTGCTGTCGTCATGGCAGGCGTTGATCGACTATTGCCACACCGCGATGGCGCATCGCACCACCGAGCAGTTTCGGGTGCTGTATCTGGACCGCAAGAATGTGCTTGTGGCGGACGAGGAGCAGGCGAAGGGCACGGTCGATCATGTGCCGGTCTACCCGCGCGAGGTGGTGAAGCGCGCGCTTGAGCTTGACGCCTCCGCGCTCATTTTGGTGCACAATCACCCCTCGGGCGACCCGACCCCGTCAAGCGCCGATATTGCGATGACCGCGCAGGTGGAGGCCGCGGCGCGGGCGCTTGGCCTCACCCTTCACGACCATCTGGTGATCGGCAAGGGGCGCGAGCTGAGCTTCCGCGCCGAGGGCTTGCTTTGAGCCTCAGCGCGCCGCCACGTTGAGCGGAAAATCAGGAAGTGGCATCACCACAAGCCCGCTGGCATCGGCGCAATCGGGCATCGAGAGATCAATCCAGGATTCCGCCTCGCCCGTGCCGCGAAGCACCCGCGCCCCTGCCCCCGCCAGATCACGGCCGCAATTGCCCGGCGTGACCTCGGTTTCAAGCGTCATGCGGATATCCGTCATCGTCGCGGGCGCGGTGTAGATCTCGGTGCGCATCGCCGCCTCCGGGTCCGCAAAAACCGCCATCCAGCCGCCGTAGGCGGTCTCGGGCGCGCGCGGCGCCTGCGCCGACACATCCCCCACTCCCCCCGGCAAGGCGCCGTATTCATACCCGTGCAGGGCCATGCCATCGGCAGAGCCAGACAGGATCGCCACCCGGTTCACCTCTGCCAGATCGGGGACAGCAAGCGTGACCTCGGGCCCGTTCGTGCCGGGCATCTCGAGCGAGAACCGCGCATCACTCGCCATTGCGGGCACGATGCCGCTCCAGTCACCGGTTTCAGACAGCCGGACCGGCAGGCGCAACCCCTCGTGGCGGATCTTCACCAGCGCGCCGGGGGCGCAGGGGGCATGCACTGTCAGATGCACACTGGCCGACGCCGCGGGCGCGGCCCGCAACGTGGGCGCGGCGCAGCTTGGCGGGCGCGCGTCAAGATCAAAGCCGGGGCTCGCCGGTTCCTCCGCGGGCGGCAGCGCCTGCGCCAGATCGGGCGAAGCGCCAAGCCGCGGCCCCGCCGCAGGCATCGGCAAATCGGGGAGGCGCTCCCCCGCCTCGGACCCGGGGAAGACCGCCCCCGGCCCCCCCGCCGCTTCGGCGACATCGGGCGCCTTGGCCGCGCCGGGATCAAAGGAGGGCTGCGCCGCAGGGTCGAGACCGTAGAGGGCCGAGTTCTGCATCACGTGGCCGGTCGTCGCGGCCAGCACGAAGGTGGTGCCGACAATGAGGATTTTGTGAAGCGCTTTCATGGCCGATTCCCCTTTCCGTTGCCCCAAAATCTCAGGCGATCAGGGCGAGGGTTGGGCCGAACGGGGGTATTGTTTCCCCATTCGTGCCACATTCGTAAATGCTTAACCATTCCGGCCAAAATGAAAACGGCGCGGAATGCTCCGCGCCGTTCAACGGTCATCCCCTGTCAGCCCGGCTCAGGCCAGACGCCCGTGGCAATGTTTGAACTTCTCGCCCGAGCCGCAGGGGCAAAGGTCATTGCGCGCCGGGTTGCCCCAAGTGCTCGGATCGGCCTCGTCAAAGCCCGGAGCCGCCGCCGCAAGGGCTTGCGGTTGCGGCGCGGCGGGCTCTTCGACCGGCGCCGCGTCCACCGCTTCCGCCTCGGCCTGCACCATCATCTGCCGCGCCTGCTCGGCAAGCAGCACCTGACGCTCTTCCTCGCTGATCGGGCGGATCTGGCCAAGGCGCTTCGTCACTTCGAACCGCAGGCTGTCAAGCATCGCCTCGAAAAGCTGGAACGCCTCGGTCTTGTATTCGGAGAGCGGGTCGCGCTGCGCATAGCCGCGGAAGCCCACCACCGAGCGCAGATGTTCGAGCGTCACCAGATGCTCGCGCCATTTCGCGTCGATCGTCTGCAGCAGAACCTGTTTCTCGATCAGCCGCATCGTCTCGGCGCCGAAGCCCTCGGTCTTTTCTTCCATGAACGTGTCGGTCGCGGCGATGATGCGCTCGGCCAGAACGTCCTGGTCCACGCCCTCTTCCGCCGCCCAGTGCGCAACCGGCAGATCAAGGCTCACCTGTTCCAGAAGCGCCGCCCGAAGGCCTTCGACATCCCACTGATCAACATAGGATTTCGGCGGGGCGTAATCGTCGATCAGGTCTTCGATCACCTGCAGGCGCATATCGCGCGCGATCTCGCCGATCTCGTCGGTTTCCATGATGTCACGGCGCTGGCTGAAGATCGCCTTGCGCTGGTCGTTCATCACGTCATCAAACTTCAGAAGCTGCTTGCGCATGTCGAAGTTGCGGCCCTCGACCTTCGCCTGCGCGCGTTCGAGCGACTTGTTCACCCAGGGGTGGATGATCGCCTCGCCTTCCTTCATGCCAAGTTTCGAGAGCACGCCCTCAAGCTTGTCGGAACCGAAGATCCGCATCAGATCGTCTTCGAGCGAGAGGAAGAACAGCGAGCGCCCCGGGTCGCCCTGACGGCCAGAGCGGCCGCGCAGCTGGTTGTCGATGCGGCGGCTCTCGTGCCGCTCGGTGCCCAGCACGAAAAGCCCGCCCGCCGCGAGAACCTTTTCCTTCTCGCTCGCGTGTTCGGCCTCCAGCCGCGCGCGCACATCATCCGGGTTCGCGCCCGGGTTTGCCGCAAGCTCTTGCAGCACCTGCATCTCGACATTGCCGCCAAGCTGGATGTCGGTGCCGCGGCCCGCCATGTTGGTGGCGATGGTCACCGCGCCAAGCCGGCCTGCCTCGGCCACGATCAGCGCTTCCTTCTCGTGCTGGCGGGCGTTGAGCACGTTATGCGCGATGCCCGCCGTTGTGAGCATCTCGGAGAGCATCTCCGATTTCTCGATCGAGGTGGTGCCCACAAGCGTCGGCTGGCCCTTGGCATTGGCTTCCTTGATCGCCTCGATCACGGCCGCATATTTCTCGCGCGCCGTCCGATACACGCGGTCATGCTCGTCTTTCCGCGCAATCGGGCGGTTGGTCGGCACTTCGACAACGCCAAGGCTGTAGATGTCGGCAAATTCTTCCGCCTCGGTCACTGCGGTGCCGGTCATGCCCGCGAGCTTGGAATAGAGGCGGAAGTAGTTCTGGAAGGTCACCGAGGCGAGAGTGACGTTCTCGGGCTGGATCGTCACGCCCTCTTTCGCCTCGATCGCCTGATGCAGGCCGTCGGAAAGCCGCCGCCCCTTCATCATCCGGCCGGTGAATTCGTCGATCAGCACCACCTCGTCATTCGCCACCACATAGTTCTGATCCTTGTGGAACAGCTTGTGGGCCGAAAGCGCCTGCGTGATGTGGTGCACAATCGTCGTGCTTTCCGGGTCGTAGAGCGATTGCCCCTCGGGCAGAAGCCCGCTTTCGTGGAGCTTGTTCTCGACGAATTCGTTGCCCTCTTCGGTGAAGGTCACGCGGCGGAACTTTTCATCGAGCGTGTAATGCTCGGGCTCCAGCAGCGGAATATAGGCATCGAGCGTGCGGTAAAGCTCGGAGCGGTCCTGCGAGGGGCCAGAGATGATCAGCGGCGTGCGCGCCTCGTCGATCAGGATGCTGTCCACCTCGTCGACGATCGCGAAGAAATGACCGCGCTGATACATTTCCGGCACCGAGGCCTTCATGTTGTCGCGCAGATAATCGAAGCCAAGCTCGTTGTTCGTGGCGTAGGTGATGTCGGCCGCATAGGCCGCGCGTTTCTCACCATCGCCCTGAAACGGGTAAACAACGCCGCAGGTCAGGCCGAGCTGGCCATAGACCTTGCCCATCCATTCCGAGTCGCGTTTGGCAAGGTAGTCGTTCACGGTCACGACATGCACGCCCTTGCCCGCAAGCGCGTTGAGGTAAGCCGGGAAGGTGGCCACAAGGGTCTTGCCCTCGCCCGTTTTCATCTCGGCGATATTGCCCTGATGCAGGAAAATGCCCCCGGCAAGCTGCACATCAAAGGCACGCAGCCCAAGCGCCCGGCGCGCCGCCTCACGGCAGTTGGCAAAGGCTTCGGGCAGCAGATCATCAAGGCTTTCGCCCGATTGCGCGCGCTTTTGCAATTCGCGGGTCTTGGCGATGATGCCTTCGTCGGTCAGCTTTTCGAACTCGGGCTCGAGCGAGTTGATCTTCGCGATGATCGGGCGCGTCCGCTTCACTTTGCGGTCATTCGGCGTTCCGAAAATCTTTCTTGCAATGAATCCGATGCCCAGCATTTTGTCTCCGCGGGTTCGACTGACCTAATCGTGTGAAATGCGGCCTTGCCGCACCCTCTGGACGCCCGTAGAACGGCAAGCGAATAAGGGCGGAGCGCCTTCACAGGACCCTTGGCGATGTAAGGGGGCGCCGTCCGAGTGTCAACGCCGCGGGGTGCCGCGGCCCTTGCGGAGAGGCTTTCATGCCGAATTTCACGAAATTTCTGGGCACTGCCGCGGTTCTGGCTTGCCTCGCCGGGGGCGCTTTTGCGGAAACCGCGCCCAAGGATCTCGACCCCGACACCGTGGTGGCCAAGGTCAATGGCAAGGAAATCACGCTCGGCATGATGGTTGCGGTGCGCAATGCGCTGCCCGCCGAATACAAGCAACTGCCCGACGAGATCCTGTTTGGCGGCGTGCTCGATCAGTTGATCCAGCAGACCGCGCTTTCCGAGATCGGCGAGGGCATGATGACCCATCGTGACGAGATCGCGCTTGAGGTGGACCGGCGCGCCTATCTGGCGGGCATGCTGCTCGACTTTACCGCCAAGCGCGCGGTGACGCCCGAGGCCCTCAAAGAGGCCTATGACACGAAATACGCGCATGCCGAGCCGAGCCGGGAATATCACGCCGCGCATATCATCGTGCCGACCGAAGACGAGGCGAAGGCCGTCTTGGCCGATATTCAGGGCGGCGCCGATTTCGCCACCGAGGCAAAGGAAAAATCGCAAGATGGCGCGGCCGCGAATGGCGGCGATCTGGGCTGGTTCGGCCTTGATGCGATGGTGCAGCCCTTCGCCGAGGCCGTTGCCGGAATGAAAGATGGCGAGGTCAAGGGCCCGATCCAGACCGAATACGGCTGGCACGTGGTCAAACTGATCGAGAGCCGCCTTGCGGCCGCGCCGACGCTGGAAGAAGCAACGGCGGATCTTTCCGGCGATCTGCGGCAAAAAGCGGTCGAAGATCGGGTGAATGAGACCGTTGCCAAGGCAAAGGTGGAAAAATTCGTGGATGGCATCGACCCTTCGGTTCTCAAGGACCCGAAGCTGACGGGCGCGGAATAAGCCCGGATCGGGGCGAGGAGAGATCATGGGCAAGAAAAAAGAGCTTGAAGCACGCATTGATCGTTTGAAGGCAAAAGTGCGCGCGCTGAAAGGAAAGCTGGGGGACGGCGCGGCTGCCGCTGCGCCCGCGACCAAGGCAAAAAACCCGGTCTCGCCGCTCGCCCCGGCGGCCTTCCCGGCGTTGCCGGTGATCGAGGGGGTGGCGTTTTCCGCCACCGCCGCGGGCGTGCGCTACGCGGGCCGCACCGATGTGATGCTCGCGCGCATCGCCCCCGGCGCCACCATTGCCGGGGTGTTCACCACCTCCGCCACCCGCGCCGCCTGCGTGCTTGACTGTCAGGCCAAGCTTGCGGGCACGGTGGACGAGGCGGCGGGCGCCGCGATCATCGTCAACTCTGGCAATGCCAATGCGTTCACCGGCGCCGCCGGTCAGGCCTCGGTCGATGCCGTGACGACCGCCGTGGCCGATGCGCTCGGCCTTCCGGCCCACCGCGTTTTCTCCTCCTCCACCGGCGTGATTGGCGAGCCCCTGCCGCATGAGCGCATCGTCGAGGCTGTGTCCAAGCTTGTGACGGCGCTGGATGCCGAAGGCATGGAGGCGGCGGCGCGCGCGATCATGACGACGGACACCTTCCCCAAAGGCGCCTCCGCCGAGATCGCCGCCGAGGGCGGCGCGATCCACATCGCCGGCATCGCCAAGGGCTCCGGGATGATCGCGCCGAACATGGCAACGATGCTGGTCTATATTTTCACCGATGCGAAGATCTCTGCCAAGCTCTTGCAAAAGATGCTCTCGCGGCAGGTGGATGACACGTTCAACGCGATCACGGTGGACAGCGACACCTCCACCTCCGATGCGCTGATCCTCGCCGCCACGGGCAAGAGCCCGGCGGCCGAAATCACCGATCTGCGCTCCAAGGCGGCGAAGGATTTCGAGGCTGCGCTGCGCAGCGTGATGATGGATCTCGCGCATCAGGTGGTGCGGGACGGCGAGGGCGCCACGAAATTCGTCGAAGTGCGCGTGAGCGGCGCCGAGACGGTTGCCGATGCGCATAAAGTGGCGATGGCGGTGGCCAATTCGCCGCTCGTGAAAACCGCGCTCGCGGGCGAGGATGCGAATTGGGGCCGGGTGGTGGCCGCCGTTGGCAAATCCGGCGCGAAAGCGGATCGGGACCGGCTGCGGATCTCTTTTGGGGACATGGTTCTGGCCGAGAACGGCGCGCGTGTGCCCGATTACTCGGAAGAGGCCGCGAGCGCCTACATGAAGGGCCAGGAGCTTGTGATCGGCGTCGATCTGGGCCTCGGCGATGCGGCGAAATCGGTCTTCACCTGCGATCTCACGCATCGCTACATCGACATCAACGCGGATTACCGCTCGTGAGCGGGGGCGGCTGCGGCCCCGGCTTGCCCGCCCCGCCCGCGCCTGCGCGGGTGGTGCTGGTGAGCGCCGTGGCGCTGATCGACATAGATGGGCGGGTATTGCTCGCCCAGCGCCCGGAGGGCAAGTCGCTTGCCGGGCTCTGGGAGTTTCCGGGCGGCAAGGTCGAGCCGGGCGAGAGCCCGGAGACGGCGCTTGTGCGCGAGCTGCACGAAGAGCTTGGCATCGACACCTGGCACTCCTGCCTCGCGCCGCTCACCTTTGCCTCGCATGCCTATGCCGATTTTCATCTCCTGATGCCGGTCTTTGCCTGCCGCCGCTGGGAGGGCACAGTGCAGCCGCGCGAGGGGCAAAAACTCGCCTGGGTGAAGCCCGCGGATCTGCGCAACTACCCGATGCCCCCCGCTGATGAACCGCTGATTGCAGTGCTGCAAGACTGGCTCTGACTGTTGCGGATGCAGAAATAATCACTGCATCGCAGCAATTATCCTGCGCCAGAATGCCACATCACGCAAGAAAAGTTCAAAAATTTGCCCGCTGCGGCGCTTTTGCATTTGCATTTCGTAAAGCTATTGTGACTAAGCTCACTTATGAAATGTCTCATGGGAGAGAGCCTGATGCTTCGCACCATCATCGTGGGCAGCTGTGTTTCCGTTCAGGGAACATTTGAAAGCCAACTCGACAATGGCAAGATCGTGGTGCGCGTCGGGGACGGTCTTTTCACCGGCAAGCCGGTGGTGAAGAAAACCGCCTGACCGCAACGGATATGCCGGAAACGCAAAAGGGGGGCCACGGCCCCCCTGATTCATTTTGGCAGACGGCCCCCCGCAGCCTGCGCCGCGGGAGGGAAAGCCTCAGAGCTTGCGCTCGACCTCTTCGCGTTCGAAGATCTCGATCACATCGCCCTGACGGATATCGTCGTAGTTCTCGAAGGCCATGCCGCATTCCTGACCGGACTGCACTTCCTTGACCTCGTCCTTGAAGCGCTTGAGCGTTTTCAGCGTGCCTTCGTGGATCACCACGTTGTCGCGCAGAAGCCGCACGCCCGCCGAGCGGCGCGCCACGCCCTCGGTGACAAGGCAGCCCGCCACCTTGCCGACGCCGGAGACCTTGAAGACCTCCTTGATCGAGGCATAGCCGATGAAGGTTTCGCGCACTTCGGCCTTGAGCAGACCCGAGGCCGCCGCCTTGATGTCATCCACCAGATCATAAATGATCGAGTAGTAGCGGATCTCCACACCCTTCTGGTTCGCGGCGGCACGCGCGGGCGCATTGGCCCGGACGTTGAAGCCGATCACCGGCGCCAGCGACGCTTCGGCAAGGCCGATATCGCTTTCCGTGATGGCGCCGACGCCGGAGTGGATGACGCGCACCCGCACCTCGTCATTGCCGATCTTTTCAAGCGCCTGCACGATCGCTTCGGTGGAGCCCTGGACGTCGGCCTTCACCACAACCGAAAGCTCGGCCACGTTCTCGTCGGCCTTGGCCTTCGCCATAAGCTGTTCGAGCGTGGTCGCGGCCCCGGCAGCGGCGCGTTTGTCCTTCGCGGCCTGGATCCGGTAATCGGCAATCTCGCGGGCCTGCGCCTCGGTCTCGACGACGTTGAGCACGTCGCCCGCCTCGGGCGTGCCGTTGAGGCCGAGCACCTCGACCGGAACCGAGGGGCCAGCCTCGTCCACGCGCTCGCCCTTGTCGTTGATCAGCGCGCGCACCTTGCCCCATTGCTCGCCGACCACAAAGATGTCGCCGCGCTTGAGCGTGCCGTGCTGCACCAGAACCGTGGCCACCGGGCCGCGGCCAACATCGAGCTTGGCCTCGATCACCGCGCCTTGCGCGGCGCGCTCGGGGTTGGCGCGCAGTTCGAGAATTTCGGCCTGCAGCGCAATCGCCTCAAGCAGCGTGTCGAGCCCCTTGCCGGTCTTGGCCGAAACCTCAACCGTCTGCACATCGCCGCCCATCTCTTCGACAACGACTTCGTGTTGCAGCAGGTCCGTGCGGACCTTCTGGGCATTGGCAGAGGGCTTGTCGATCTTGTTGATCGCCACGATCATCGGCACGTTGGCGGCCTTGGCGTGGTTGATCGCCTCGACCGTCTGCGGCATCACCGCGTCATCCGCGGCCACCACCAGCACAACGATATCGGTGACCTGCGCCCCGCGCGCCCGCATCGAGGTGAAGGCGGCGTGGCCGGGGGTGTCGAGGAAGGTCAGCACCGCACCCGATTCGGTCGTCACCTGATAGGCGCCGATATGCTGGGTGATGCCGCCCGCCTCGCCCGAAACCACGTTGGCGTGGCGGATCGCGTCCAGCAGCGAGGTCTTGCCGTGGTCGACGTGCCCCATGATCGTGATGATCGGCGGACGCGAGACGAGATCTTCGTCCTTGTCCTTGACCGTGTCGATCACCTGTTCCACGTCCGCATCCGAAACGCGCACGGCACGGTGACCAAATTCCTCGATGATCAGTTCGGCCGTATCGGCATCGAGCGTCTGGTTCGCCGTCACCATCATGCCCATTTTCATGAGCGCCTTGACGACATCTGCGGCGCGTTCGGCCATGCGGTTGGCAAGCTCCGAGACCACGATGGTCTCAGGGAGCTGCACATCGCGCACCATCTTCTCGGCTTTCTGGCCGAAGCCCATCGCCTTTTGCCGTGCTTTTTCCTGCTTGCGCTTCATCGCGGCAAGCGAACGCTGACGGCCGCCCTCGCCCTCGATATCCGAGAGGCTCAGCTTGCCGGCGCGGCGGCCTTCGTCGCCCTTGCCCTTCGAAGTGCGGTCGGCCTGCACATTGCCGCGGTCGTCGCGGTCGCGGTCGGTCTTGCGCGGCCCCGTGGCAGACACGCCCTTGGTTGCCGCACGGGCCGCAGCCGCTTCCGCCGCCGCCGGATCGGCGGGGGTGGCGGGCTTCGGCGCGGGCTTGGCGCGCACCTCTTCCTTGCGTTGGGCGCGCAGCTCCGCCTCGCGGGCCTTGCGCTCCTCTTCTTCCTGCTTGAGCTTGAGCGCCTCTTCGCGCTCGCGCTCCTCGCGTTCCTTGGCCTCGGCCTCGGCGCGACGGCGCTCACGCTCTTCCTCGCGTGCCTTTTCCTCGGCGACGCGTTGCGCGGCTTCCTCGACTTCGCGGGCCTTGGCGGCCTGCAGCGCCTTCAGACGGCGTTCCATCTCGGCATCGGAGATGCCGGCCGGGCGGCGCGACGGATCACCGAGCGCGGGGTTGCCAGACGGTTTCGCACCGCCGGCACCGGGCTTGGGCACCATGACCTTCTTGCGCTTGGTTTCGACCACGACGTTCTTCGTACGCCCGTGGCTGAAGCTCTGCTTCACCGAACCGGGGCGCGCGCCGCCACCAAGACCAAGGGGTTTCTTGCCGTCCGTATCGCTCATGCCGTCTTCGTATCCTTCATGGCGGTCTGGCCGCCGTCCTGCCTGCGCAATCCCGCAAGCCTTGCCGCTTCTCTAATCACACGAGGGGTGAGTCCTCCAGCCGCAAGCGCGCCGTGTATCGCACGGTCGCGGCCAAAAGCCAAACCCAATTCCGAGGAGGTCAGGCAGCCGAACCAGCGCCCGCCGGGGGGCGTCCAGAGTTTGCCCTTGCCACGGTCCGAACCGTCCGACGCCTGGAAAAGCACCTTCGCGCGCCCATCCGCCAGCCAGCCCTTGACCTTTTCGAAGCCGCAGACCGCATCCCCCGCCTTTCGGGAGAGCGAAATCAGCTCCACCACGCGATGCGCAAGGCCCGCATCGACGAGCCCGACGAGGTCTTCAGGCAGCTTTGCCTGCGACCTTGCAGCGCGGGAAAAGAGCCCCTTCGAGACCGCCTTTTCCAGCACATCGCGCTCCGAGGTGACCCAGATCCCCCGACCGGGAAGCTTTTCGGCCAGATCCGGGTAGATCATGCCGTCGGGGCCAAGCACGAAACGCAACAGGCCAGCCTTCGGCGCAACATCGTGGGTCACGATGCAGCGCCGCTCCGCCTCTTCACGTTCCTTTTCCCGGCCCCCGCGGCTCATCTTATTCCTCAGTTTCTTCTTCCTCGGTTTCTTCTTCCTCGGCCGTTTCAACTTCCGAGGGATCGACCCAGCCAAGCTGGATCCGCGCCGTCATGATCAGCGTCTGCGCATCTTCAAGCGACATGCCGAACTTCTCGAGGATGCCGTCATCCTTGACGCGCGAGCCATCGACCGTGGTCCAGCCACCGGCCAGTTCCCAGTCCGCACAGGTGGCGAAATCTTCCAGCGTCTTCACGCCATCCTTCGCCAGCGCCTCGATCATCTGGGGCGTCAGGCCCTCGAAGTCAAACAGCGACTCCTCGACCCCCATCGCTTTCGCGGCTTCGGTCGCCTTGCGGTTCTGCTCTTCGATATAGTCGCGCGCACGGGCTTGCAGCTCTTCCGCCGTGCCCTCATCCACGCCTTCAATCGCCAGAAGCTCGTCCAGATCGACGTAGGCCACCTCTTCGAGGTTGGTGAAGCCTTCGGCCACCAGAAGCTGGGCGAAGAATTCGTCGAGATCAAGCGCATCGACAAAGAGCTTGGTGCGCTCGGCGAATTCCGCCTGACGACGGCTCGATTCCTCGGCCTCGGTCAGGATGTCGATGTCGAGCCCGGTGAGCTGGCTCGCCAGCCGCACGTTCTGGCCACGCCGACCGATCGCCAGCGAAAGCTGCTCGTCGGGCACCACGACCTCGATCTTGCCCGCTTCCTCGTCGATCACCACCTTCGCCACTTCCGCCGGTTGCAGCGCGTTCACAAGGAAGGTCGCCTGATCGGGGTTCCACGGGATGATGTCGATCTTCTCGCCCTGCAGCTCGCCCACCACAGCCTGAACGCGCGAGCCGCGCATCCCGACGCAGGCACCGACCGGGTCGATCGAATTGTCGTTCGAGATCACGGCGATCTTTGCGCGCGAGCCCGGATCGCGGGCCACGGCCCGGATCTCGATGATGCCGTCATAGATCTCCGGCACTTCCATCTTGAAGAGTTCGGCCATGAACTGCGGATCGGTGCGGCTCAGGAACACTTGCGGCCCGCGGGTCTCGCGGCGCACATCCTTCACATAGGCGCGGATGCGGTCGTTCGGGCGGTAGCTCTCACGGCCAATCTTCTCGTTGCGGCGCAAGATCGCCTCGCCGCGGCCAATATCGACGATGATATTGCCGTATTCCTCGCGCTTGACCACGCCGTTGATGATCGTGCCCTTGCGGTCCTTGAATTCCTCGAACTGGCGGTCACGCTCGGCCTCACGGACCTTTTGCAAGATCACCTGCTTGGCCGATTGCGCGGCGATCCGGCCAAGGTCCACCGGGGGCACCTCGTCCACGATCTCGTCGCCCACCTTCGGGTCGGAGAGATATTGCTTGGCCTGCGCCACGGTCACTTCGGCCTGATAATTCTCGACCGCATCTTCCTCGACCACGGTGCGCACACGGGTAAAGGTGGCGCGACCGGTCTTGCGGTCGATGGCCACGCGGATGTCCATCTCGGCGCCATAGCGCGACTTCGCGGCCCGCGCGAGGCTGTCTTCCATCGCCTGGATCACCAGATCCGGGTCGATCATCTTCTCGCGGGCGACGGCTTCGGCCGTTTGCAGAAGTTCGAGCTGGTTGGCAGAGGTGATTGCCATCTCTCAGGTCTCCTCGTCGGGATCTTGGTCGTTGGAGTTCGTGTCGTCGTCTTCGATATCGTCGAATTTCGTCTCGTCGATGATGCCCGCGGCTTTGCGCTGGCGCAGCATCTCGGCAATCAGCTCATCGGTCAGGATCAGTTTCGCATCAGCGAGCCAGTCGAACTGCAGCCCGATGGTGACCTGCTCGCCCTGCTCCTCGATCTCGATCAGCACCTCGTCATTTTCGGTGCCGCGCAGCAGGCCCTTGAAGCGCTTGCGCCCGTCGATCTGCTCAGAGGTCTCAAGCCGCGCCTCATAGCCTTCCCAAGCGTCAAAATCCTTCAGCCGGGTCAGCGGCCGGTCGATGCCGGGCGAAGAGATCTCGAGCGTGTATTTTTCCTCGATCGGGTCTTCCACGTCGAGCACGGCCGAGATCGCGGTAGAGATCACCGCGCAATCATCCACGTCGATGCCGCCCTCGGGGCGGTCCGCCATGATCTGCAAAAGCGGGTGCTTGCCGCCTTGCAGGCGGATGCGCACGAGTTCGAAGCCGAGCCCCTCGATGGTGGGGCCGACAATTTCAGCCAGACGCCGGTCGATGGCGGTTTTGGCGATAAGGTCGGTCATGTCCGATCCCTGAAAACAAAAAGCGGGCCTAAGCGGCCCGCGACATAGCTTCGGTGGGTATCGAGTTTGGACCTCGATACGCCGCTGTTGAGAGCGATATAGGCGAAAGCGCTCTGCGTTGCAAGCGTTCTGTAAAAGGCCTGCAAAACGGGCTCAGCTGCGCATCCGGTCCATGGCGGCGACCAGCGCCGCGGTGATGCCCGGCTCGCTCAGCGCATGGCCCGCCGCGGGCACCAGGCGCAGGTCGCATCGCTTCCAGCCGCGCGCGAGCCGCCAGGCCGAGATCGGCGGGCAGATCATATCCATCCGGCCCTGCACGATGGTGGCCGGGATATGCTCGATCCGGTGCCGGTCCCGCAGGATCTGGCCGTCTTCTTCCAAAAACGCATGGTTCATGAAGTAATGGTTTTCGATCCGCGCGAAGGCATGGGCATAATCGGGCGGCGCCTCGCCGGGAAAGCCGTCGTAATCGACCGAGGCAAGCGCGTTTTCCCACATCGCCCAATGCCGCGCAAACCGCGCCTCTTGCAGGTAATCGCCCGAAAAGAGCCGCCGGTTATAGGCGGTGATCATGTCGTGGCGTTCCTCGTCCGGGATTGGCGCAATGAATTGCGTCCACAGATCCGGGAAGAACTGCCCCGCCCCGCCGCCGTAAAACCACTCAAGCTCGGAGCGCTGTGCAAGGAACACGCCGCGCAGCACCAGCGCATCGACGCGGTCAGGGTAGGTCTGCGCATAAAGGAGCGAAAGCGTCGCCCCCCAACTGCCGCCAAACACGACCCAGCTCTCGATGCCAAGCGCGGCGCGGATCCGCTCCATGTCGGAGATCAGATCCCAGGTGGTGTTGTGATTGACCGAGGCATGCGGTTTGGAGAGCCCGCAGCCGCGTTGGTCAAAGAGCACGATCCGGTAATGCGCAGGGTCAAAATAGCGCCGCATTGCGGGGCTTGAGCCGCCGCCGGGGCCGCCATGGCACACCACAACGGGGCGCCCCTGCGGGTTGCCCGATTGCTCGAAATAGATCTGATGGCCAAAGCCCACGTCCAGAAGCCGCTGATCGAAGGGCTCGATCGGCGGATAAAGAAAGGCGCTGGCCGTGCGCTTTTGCCCTGCGTTCTTGTCCATCGTTGCACTATATAACGCGGGCAACCCGCCCGCCACGGGGCGGAGGGAAAAATTCAGCCGGAGGGTGGCATGGAAGCTGCGACAAAGACGATCGACCCCGCCGAGGTGGCGAAATTCGAGGCAATGGCCGCTGAATGGTGGGATCCGAACGGCAAGTTCAAGCCCTTGCACATGCTCAACCCCTGCCGGCTCGACTATATCACCACCCAGATCGCCACCCAGTTTGGCCGCGACCTGAAGGCGCCGCGCCCGTTCGAGGGGCTGCGCCTTCTCGACATCGGCTGCGGCGGCGGGCTGCTTGCCGAACCGATGGCGCGGCTTGGCGCCACTGTCGTCGGCGCGGATGCGGCGCCCAAGAACATCCCCGTGGCAAAGCTTCATGCCGAACAATCGGGGCTCACCATCGACTACCGCAATTGCGCCGCCGAAGACCTTGCCGCCGCGGGCGAGCGGTTCGATGTGGTGCTGGCGATGGAGATCATCGAGCATGTCGCCGATACGCAGGGGTTCACCAACACCTGCGCGTCCCTGATGACCCCGGGCGGGCTGATGGTGATGTCGACCCTCAACCGCAATCCGAAAAGCTACATGATGGCAATTTTCGGCGCGGAGCGGGTGATGCGCTGGCTGCCGGTGGGCACGCATGACTGGTCGAAATTCATCACGCCGGACGAGCTTTACGGCCTGATGCGCGGCGCGAGCCTCGACCCGATCGACCGCAAGGGGATGGTGTTCAACCCGCTCGGCTGGAGCTGGTCGCTCTCGTCGCGCGATCTGAGCGTGAATTACGCCGCCGCGGCGGTGAAACGGTAAGAGCGGGGGTTTCACACCCCCGCACCCCCGTGGGATATTTGAACAAAGTCGAAGGCGAGACTTTTCACCTTCGACTTTGCGCAAATATCCCGGGGGGCGAGGGGGGCAGCGCCCCCCTGCTACGTCGCCTTCGGGCGGAACGCGGCAATCTTCGTCGGATCGGTCTCGATATGGGCCGCGCCGATCAGATCGAGGCAATAGGGCACGGCGGCAAAAACCGCATTCAGGCAAGTGCCGATCGCGCGCGGGCTGCCGGGCAGCGTGATGATCAGGCTCTTGCCTGCGATGCCTGCGGTCTGGCGCGAGAGGATCGCCGTCGGCACTTCCCTGAGCGAGGCCCGCCGCATCTCCTCGCCAAAACCCACAAGTTCCTTCTCGATCACCGCGCCCGCCCCTTCGGGCGTTTGATCGCGCGGCGCGGGGCCGGTGCCGCCGGTCACAAGGATCAGATCCGCGCCCTCTGCCACCAGCCCGCGCAGACAGGCGGCCACACTGTCGCGCCCGTCGGGAATGATCACGCGGGAAATGGAGAGGGGCGTCGTCACGACGCCCCGAACCCAGTTCTCGCAGCCCGGCCCGCCCTTGTCCTCGTATTCCCCGCGCGAGGCGCGGTCGGAAACGGTGACAATGGCGACCTTGGCGCTCATTTCTTCGCCACACGCGCGTTGCGGGTGGCGATAAGGCGCAGCCGCAGCGCGTTGAGGTGGATGAAGCCCGCCGCGTCTTTTTGATCGTAGGCGCCCGCATCTTCCTCAAAGGTGACGTGCTTCTCGGAATAGAGGCTCTCTTCCGACCAGCGCGCCACGGTCGAGGCCTTGCCCTTGTAAAGCTTGAGCCGCACCGTGCCCGAGACATGCTCTTGCGTCTTGTCGATCAGCGCCTGCAGCGCCTCGCGTTCGGGGCTGAACCAGAAGCCGTTGTAAATCAGCTCGGCATAGCGCGGCATGATGCTGTCTTTCAGGTGCCCCGCCCCCGCGTCGAGCGTGATCTGCTCGATGCCGCGGTGCGCCTCGAGAAGGATCGTTCCGCCGGGGGTTTCATAGACACCGCGCGACTTCATGCCGACAAAGCGGTTTTCCACCAGATCAAGCACGCCGATGCCATGCTTGCCGCCGATCTCGTTGAGCGTGGCAAGGATCGTCGCGGGCGACATCGCCACGCCGTTGATCGCCACCGCATCGCCCTTCTCGAACGTGATCTCGACCATCTCGGCCTGATCGGGGGCCTGTTCCACCGGCACGGTGCGTTGCAGCACGTAATCGGGGAATTCGACCGCCGGGTCTTCCAGCACGCGCCCCTCCGACGAGGTGTGCAAGAGGTTCGCATCGACCGAGAACGGCGCCTCGCCGCGCTTGTCTTTCGCGATCGGGATCTGGTTCGCCTCGGCAAATTCCAGCAGCTTGGTGCGCGAGGTCAGATCCCACAGCCGCCAGGGCGCGATCACCTTGATCGCGGGGTCAAGCGCGGCGGCGGAAAGCTCGAAGCGCACCTGATCATTGCCCTTGCCGGTGGCACCATGGGCAATCGCATCGGCGCCGTGCTGTTGCGCCAGCTCAACGAGATGCTTGGAGATCAGCGGCCGCGCAATCGAGGTGCCGAGCAGGTAGAGCCCCTCATAAAGCGCGTTGGCCCGGAACATCGGGAACACGAAGTCGCGCACGAATTCCTCGCGCACATCGACGATGTTGATGTTCTCCGGCTTGATGCCCAGCAGCTCGGCCTTGGCGCGTGCCGGCTCCAGCTCCTCGCCCTGACCGAGGTCGGCGGTATAGGTGATCACCTCGCAGCCGTATTCGGTCTGCAGCCATTTCAGGATGATCGAGGTGTCGAGGCCGCCCGAATAGGCAAGCACGACTTTCTTGGGAGCGGACATGGATAGCCTCCGAAGCTGCGTTTCGCGCGGCATAGTGGGTTTTTACCCACTTCTCAAGGGCCGCGGCGGGGTTTGGAGTGCCACAATTGTGCCCCGCACAATGGCGCCTCTGCCTTTGGGCTTGCGCAAAGCGCGGCTTGGCGCCACATCTCGGCGATGACCCAGTTTGCCCTCGCCGCCCTTGCCGCCACCCGTGCGCTGCGCGCGCTCTTCGAGCCGACGCCGTTGCAGCGCAATGCCATGCTCTCCAAGCGCTATGGCGCGGAGATCTGGCTCAAGCGTGAAGACCTGACGCCGGTGCGCTCCTACAAGCTGCGCGGCGCGTTTACCGCGATGCCCAAACGCCGCGCAATCGACCCGGCGGCGACCCATTTCGTCGCCGCCTCGGCGGGCAATCACGCGCAGGGCATGGCCTTTGCCTGCCGTCATTTTGGCGTGAAGGGCACGATCTTCATGCCGGTCACAACACCGCAGCAAAAGATCGACAAGACCCGCGTGTTCGGCGGCGATGCGGTCGAGATTGTGCTGACGGGCGATTATTTCGACCAGACCCTCGCCGCCAGCCAAGCCTTTTGCGAAGAGGCCGGGGCGCATTTTCTCTCGCCTTTCGACGATGCGGATGTGATCGAGGGGCAGGCCTCGGTCGGGGTGGAAATCCTTGACCAGCTCGGCGGCGCGCCCGATCTGGTGATCTTGCCGGTCGGAGGCGGCGGCCTTGCCGCGGGTGTTACAGGCTATCTGCGCGCCACCGCGCCGCAGACCGAATACCGCTTTGTCGAGCCGCTGGGCGGCGCGAGCCTCACCGCCGCTTTGGCTGCGGGCGGGCCCGTCACCCTCAAGCAAGTCAACAGTTTCGTTGACGGCGCGGCAGTGGCGCGGATCGGCGCCTTGCCGTTTTCGCGGCTGGACTGGATCGCCCCCGAGCATGTCCTGCTGTCCCCCGAAGACCGGATCTGCATCTCCATGCTCGAGATGCTCAATCACGAAGGCATCGTGCTCGAACCCGCGGGCGCGCTGTCGCTCGACGTGCTGCCCGAACTTGCAGAGCAGATTCGCGGCAAAACGGTGGTCTGCCTGACCTCGGGCGGCAATTTCGATTTTGAACGGCTCCCCGAGGTCAAGGAGCGCGCGCAGCGCTTCTCGGGGCTGAAGAAATATTTCATCCTGCGGATGCCGCAGCGCCCCGGTGCGCTTCGCGAGTTCCTCGAAATGCTCGGCCCGTCCGATGACATCGCCCGGTTCGAATACCTGAAGAAATCGGCACGCAACTTCGGTTCGGTGCTGATCGGCATCGAGACGAAAGAGGCCAGCGCCTTTGCCGCGCTGGCCCAAAAGCTTGATGCGGCAGGTTTTGACTACCGCGACATCACGGATGATTCGGCGCTTGCCGAATTCCTGATCTGACCGCCTCAGGCCGCCGAGAGGAATTCGTCGACGCGGCCCATGAACTCCGCCTTGGAGATGCCATAGCAGTCGAGCACCGCCGCAATATCGACGCTCTCGGCCTCTCCGGCCGCGCAGCGGCGCTCACCATACTGACACATCGCCCCGAACGCGCGGAACCCGAGATTCCAGGCCGAGCCTTTCAGAAAGTGCAATTCGTCGCCCAGCTTGCCGGGTTTGCGGCCGAGGTTCATCACCACCGCTTCGACTTCATCGAGAAAAAGCTCCAGAACTTCGGCAAACCCTTCGGCGCCGATTTCGGATCGCAACTCGGCGACCCGTTCCCAATCAATCATCATGCCCTCCACGGACCCCAATTTCCTTCACCACCTCCCACGCTACGGGGGAAATATTGCCGAAGCTTTAAGCGGCACTGCAGCAAATCGCGTTTACCGCTTCTTAAACCTGATCCCGCAATTTGGCGCGAAGCAGTGTAGCCGGTGAGCCGCGTGTCCCAACCGTTGATAGATGAGCGACCCTTGAACCGTGGCGCCGTAACGGCACAGCCGCGGCGCGTGCTTGTGGTCGACGACAGCCGGATGCAGCGCCGCATTCTTTCGGCGCAGCTTGCCCGTTCAGGCTATGAGGTGCTGGAGGCTGAAAGCGGCGAGAGCGCGCTTGAAATCTGCGCCCGAATCGAGCCCGATTTCGTGCTGTCCGACTGGATGATGGAAGGCATGACCGGGATCGACTTTTGCAAGCGATTCCGGGAGATGGAGCGGAAGGGCTACGGCTATTTCATCCTGCTCACCTCGAAATCCGACAAAAACGACGTGGCCGAGGGGCTCGAAAGCGGCGCCGATGACTTTCTCGCCAAGCCGGTGAATGGCGAGGAATTGCGCGCGCGACTCACCGCGGGCGAGCGCATCCTCAAGATGGAACACGAGATGAAGGAGAAGAACCGGCTTCTCTCCTCGGCGCTCGGCGAGTTACGCGCCCTTTACGATGTGATTGACCGCGACCTGATGGAAGCGCGCAAATTGCAGCAAAGTCTCGTCAAAGAAAGGTTCCGCAGCTTCGGCAATGCGCAGGTCTCGCTGACGTTGCGCCCTTCGGGCCATGTCGGCGGCGACCTTGTCGGCTTTTTCCCGATCAATGCGCGGCGCGTTGCGCTTTACGGGATCGACGTATCCGGCCATGGCATCACCTCGGCGCTGATGACGGCGCGGCTTGCGGGCTATCTCTCGGGCTCCTCGCCCGAACAGAATATCGCGCTGATCCAGACCGAATACGGCATTTACGATGCGCGCGACCCGGCCGAGCTTGCCGCCTATCTCAATGCGCTTGTGCTCGAAGAGATGCGGACCGACAGTTATTTCACGCTGATCTATGCGGATGTGGACCTGATTTCGGGGGATGTGGCGCTGGTGCAGGCGGGCCATCCCTATCCTGCGGTGTTGCGCGCCGCGGGCGAGGTGGAATTTCTCGGTCGGGGCGGCATGCCGGTGGGGCTTTTCGAGGGTGCGAGCTACGAGACAGTGACGACCCGGCTCGCCCCCGGCGACCGGCTGTTTCTCGGCTCGGACGGCATCACCGAGGTCATGCAGCCAGACGGCAAGCTGCTCTCTGAAACCGGGCTCTCAGACCTGCTGATTTCGTTGCGGGGGCTGCGCGGATCGGTCCTTCTCGACGCGCTTTACTGGAAGCTGCACCAACTCTCGGGCACGGCGCTCGATGATGATGTCTCTGCCGTGCTGTTCGAATTTGATGGCGCAAAGGCAAACGACGGCTGAGCCTCAGGGCTCCCGCAACGCCTCCCGCGACTTGTAGAGCGGCTTCATCAGATAGTGCAAAATCGTCTTTTCGCCGGTGTGCAGCTCGACCGTGGCCTGCATGCCGGGGCGAATTTCGAGCCCGCGCTGACGCTCGCTCAGATGCGCCAGATCGACCCGCAGCGTCACCTTGTACCAAGGCTCTGCATCGGGCTGGCGCTCGTCCTTGAAGGTATCGGCCGAGACAAAATGCACCTTCCCCTCAAGGCTGCCGTAGATCGTGTAATCATAGGCGGAAAGCTTGATCGTTGCCTCCTGCCCCAGCTTCACATTGGCGATGTCCTTGGGCGCGATGCGCGCATCAATGAAAAGCTCGTCATCAAGCGGAATGATCTGCATGATCTCCTCGCCCGGGCGCACCACGCCGCCGATCGTCGTCACCGAGAGCTTGTTGACCACGCCGCGCATGGGCGCGATCAGCGTGGTGCGGCCAAGCTGGTCTTGTGCCAGTTTCAGCTGCTGGCGCAGCGTGCCGAGCTTTTCCAGCGTATCGGAATACTCGCCCGCGCGCTCAAGCTCGGTCTTGGTGATGATGTCGTCGAGTTGCGCCTTGGCATCGGAATAGGCCTTGCGCGCCTTGGTCACGTCGATCAGCGGCGCGATCTCTTTTTCATACATGTTTTCGAGCAGGTCGCGCTCGGCCTTGGCCTGTTTGAGCACCGCCGCCGCGCCCGCCTTGCGAGAGGTGAAATCGCTCAGCCGCGCGGTCAAAAGGGCGCTTTCCGATTTCACGATCTCGGGGACAAGCTTTGCCTGCGCCTCGCTCGGTTCGAACTGGTCGAGCCCCTCCATCTCGGCCTCCAGCCGAAGCTGGCGGATTTCAAGCGCGGCGATCTGCGCCTCAAGGTCATCGGCCTGCGTCTTGTAGGAGGTGTCGTGAAGCCGGCCGAGCACCTGACCGGGGGCCACCTCGTCGCCCTCCGAAACGTTGAGCTCGGCAAGGATGCCGCCCTCAAGGTTCTGGATGATCTGCGGCTTCGAAGAGGAGACAATCTCGCCCGGGCCGCGCACGATCTGATCAACCGAGGCAATTGCCGCCCAGCCGATGAAGATCAGGATCGTCGCGGCAACCAGCCAGATCGTCAGGCTCATGCGGCGCGCGGCGGTATGCACCGAGGCGGGGTCAACCGTGGTCATGGCGCCGCACCGGATTTGGCCTTGTTCAGATGCGCGAGCACCGCATCGCGCGGGCCATCCACCGCCATGCGCCCGTTTTGCAAGATCAGCGTGCGCGCGGTCAGCGCAAGGATCGGCACCCGGTGCGTGGCGATCACCGCCGTGCGCCCGTCGAGCCATGTTTCAAGCCGGCTCACCAATGTGGTCTCAAGCGTGGTATCAAGCGCCGCCGTCGGCTCATCAAGGATCACCACCGAGGGGTCTTGCAACCAAAGCCGCGCCCAGCCGATCGACTGGCGCTGCCCCACCGAGAGCCCCTCGCCGCCGTCGCGGATCTCAAGGTCGAGCCCGCGCGGATGGGCGCGCAAAAACGGCCCGAGACCGGCAAAATCAAGCGCCTTGTAAAGCCGCTCCTCGTCGCGTTCGAGCTGGGTGAGGTTGAGGTTGTCGCGCAGGGTGCCGGAAAAGAGCCGCACATCCTGGCTCAGGTAGCCAACGGCGCGGCGCAGATCGCGCGGGTGCAGCTGGCCGATGTCGACCCCGTCGAGCAAAATCCGCCCGGCGCTGGGCTCATAGATCCCGGCGAGCAGTTTCAGGAGCGTCGACTTGCCCGAGCCGTTCGCGCCCAGCACGGCAACGCGCTGCCCCGAGGGAATGCGCAGCGCGGCAATGTCGACCGTGCGCGCGCCCTCCGGGTCATATTTGAAATCGAGCCCGCGCAGCTCATATTCGCCCTCGATCGCCTCCGCGCGCAGGTAGCTGCGCCCGCCCGCATGCACCTGATCCGCGCCCGCGATCTGATCCAGCCCGTCGAGCGCGGCCTTCACATTGGCCCAGCGGGCAAGCGTGCCGGCAAGCTGCGTGAGCGGCGCCAGCGTGCGCGAAGTGAGAATACCGATGGCGATGATCGCCCCCACGGTAAACTCGCCCTCAAACACCATATAGGTGCCCACCACCACAGCCGAAACATAGGTCGCCTGCTGCACCATCTGCGCCCAGTAGGTGAGCGCCGAGGAGAGCTTGCGGCTCTCGGAGGATTTGACCGCCGAGAGCGTGGTCAGCTCTTCCCAGACCCGCTTGAACCGGTCGGCGCCGCGCTGGGTGGCAACCGTTTCATGCTCGTAAATCGCTTCATGCAGGAGTTTTGCCGCCCGCGCCGAGGCGCCCTGGGTGGATTTGGTGATCTTCATCATCTTGCCCTGCATCAGGAAGCCGGGCACGACCATCAGCACCGCGCCAAGCGCCAGCACCCAGACCAGATTGCCGCCGATCGAGGCGACAAGGGCGAGGAATATGAAAATAAAGGGAATATCGGCAATCGTGCCGATCGTGGAGGCGGTGAAGAACTCCCGCACGGAGGAAAATTCCCGCATCGCGGAAAAGAGCTGGCTCGGCGAGCGCCGCCCCGGCGCCGCCTTCATGCCAAGGAGCCGGTCCATCAGCAGGCTTTGCACCGTCAGCTCGATCTTGCGCCCCGCAAGATCCATGAGCCCGGACCGCGCGAGCTTGAGCGCCATCTCCAGCGCCAGCGCCAGTATCGCACCGAGGGCCAGCACCCAGAGCGTTGATTCCGATTTATGCGGGATCACGCGGTCATAGACCTGCATCGAAAACATCGCCACGGAAACGGCAAGGATATTGGCAAAGAGCGATCCCACCGCAACCTCGACAAAGGCCATGCGCTGCGCCCGGAACGCGCTCCAGAACCAGTGCTCGGGCGCGGTCTCGGGGGCGTGGCGCGCTTCAAGCTGGCGCAAGGAGGTGCGCGCCCGGATGATCCGCCCGGAAAAGAACGGCGCGAAATCTTCGAGTGGCACCTCGGCGCGGCGATCGGCGCAAGTGGTGTCATAAATGAAGAGCGTGCCGCCCTCTTGGCCAAGCACCAAAACAAGCTGGCCCGAGGTCATCTGCGCCAGCGCGGGCCATTGCCCGGGGCTGAGCCGGTCAATCTCTTCGACCCCGGCGGTCATTCCGGCGACACGGAGAACCGCCGCAACATGATCGGGCTGCACATCGGCGGCGGGCGCACCGGTCACGGCGGCGGTGGCCTCGCCCACGGCAAGCAGCATCTGTTCGAGAATATCGGCGGCGGGCACCTGCGCGCCCAGAAGCCCGGCATAGGCAGCGGCAAGCTCGGCGCGGGCGCGGGCGCGCGGCGGGGTGCGGGGGGTATCCGTGCCGGAGGGGGGGAGCTTCTGTTTTGGCAAGGCGCCATCCGCCGCCCCGCTGACACGGGCCGCGTTGATGTCGAACGCTATCACACGGTCAGCCAAAACCCCCTACACCTTGTTAAATACTGCGGCCTTCAACCAATATCCCGTGTTGCCGCGCGATTTCCAGTTCAATCAGCGCAATGTCGTATTTCAGCCCCGCCTGCGCATGTGCCATATCGGCATAGCTCTCATACATATTGACGAGTTCCATCAGGGTGCGGCGCCCCATCCGGTATTGCTCGGTGAACATGTCGAGCCCGGCGCCGGTTTGCTCGACCACCGCGCCGTCGCGCGCCGCCTTCGCCTTGAGCGCAACGAGCTTGGCCTGCAGCGAAATGATCTGTTGCGCATCGTCCTGACGCGCTTTTTCCACCCGCGCCGCGGCGGCCTCTTTGCTTGCCTCAAGCGCCGCCATCGCATCGGCGGTGCCAAAACCGAGCATTTGATCGAGTCCGGCAGAAAAACCGAAATCAGGCCTGCCGCCGCTTGTGCTCGCCTGTGCCGAAAGCGAGGGCAGGTAGCCCGCGCGCGCCATCTCGGCCTCAGCCGTGGCGCGCCCGGCCTCGGCCCGCGCCTCCACCACGCTCAAGGCCTCTGGCAGCGGGTCGGGCAGGGCAAAGCTGCCCAGCGCGGCAAGATCCTCAAGGTTCTGGCCGGTCATCGAGCGCAGTTGCGCCAGCGCCGTCTGCTCGCTGTCACGGTCAGCCTGCGCCACGGCCTGCATCTCTGTAAGTTTCTGCGCCAAGATCCGCGCCTCGGACTGATCCGAAAGCCCGCCCTCAACACGCTGGCGCATGATGTGATTGTAATCGCCGATCTTGGCCGCGGACCGGGCCGCAACCGCCGCCTGCTCGCGCGACTTGAGCGCCGTGATATAGGCCTTCAACCCGTCGGCAACGGTATCGTTCATCTCGCTCGACAGGCTGACGGCGGCCACCTCGACATCGGCAGCGCTGTAATCGCGCTCTGCCCGCTTGGCGCCATTGTCCCACAGCACCTGTTCCACGAGGATCTGCGTCGCCAGATCTCCGAGCCGGGTCAGGCTCAGGCTCGGGCCGATCTCCGGCAGCCAGTTCTTCGACTGCGCCGTTGCGGTGAGCCGCTTCATCCGCAGCTCGGCCTTGGCGGTGCCTTTGGCATCGCCAAGAACCGCTTGCGCGACCCGGGCATAGGGGCCCGCGCCCTGCAGCGCCGTTGGCCGAGCGGCCAGATCGGCGATGATCACCGAGCTTTGCACCGTGGTGCCGGGGTGCCCCGCCACCAGATTCATCGCTGTCGGCGAAAAGGAGGAGCGACCGGCGGGAAAGGGCGTTCCCTGCATGCAGCCGCCCAGCCCCGCCAGAACCGAGGCGGCCACCGCCATCCGGGCGCAGTGCCGCGCCCGGAGCCCTGTCAGCTTGCCCCTGAAGGTCATGTCAGCCCCTTCAGATCGTCAGGTTCGTGATGTCGTTGTCGAGGATCAGCGTCGCGCCCTCGGTGCCCAGCGTGTAGATGCTGTAGCTCTCGCCACCGATCACGGTATCCATGCCGCTGTCATGGGCGCCAAGCGCCGTGACATGGTCTTGCGAGTCGCCCGAAACCACGAGGCTATGATCGGCGCCGGTAAGCTGCATCAACTGCGTCTCGGTGATCGTGAGCTGAGCCTGCGGCGCGAAGTTCAGGTCGATCGAGCCGAAGTCGAACTCGCTCAGCCCGGCGCGAGACAGGTCCACAACCGGCGCCGCGGTGTTGTCCACCACCAGCAGCGTCGAGGTTTCGTTGCCCGCGACATCATGATCGGTCACCACCAGATAGGAGCCGTTCGGCACCGTCTCGTAGAAATCATAGGTGGCGTATCCGACCTTGCTGTTGATCGCGACATCATTGTCGATCTGGGAGACAGCCCCCGCGGCATTGACCGCCGAGATATCGTAGATGCTTTCCCCCACATCGGTGCGGATCCCCAAAAGCGCCCCCGCATCCCGGGTGAAGGCGGTGATATCAGGGCTGTCGGGCGCCTGCAGGTCATAGGCGAAGCTGCCGGAGGCGGTATCGCTGTTGCCCGCCTGATCGACCGCGGTGATGTCGTAATCCATCTTCCCAGAGGTGCCGACAAGGTCACTGGTGTCGAAGGTGACAGACCAAAGCCCGCTCGCCCCGGCGGTGACCGCTGCCACCGCGCCGCTTGCCAGCGCCACCGTGACGGTTGCCCCCGGCTCGACAGTGCCGTTGATGGTGAACCCGTTTTCGGCTTCCTGGCCGTTGACGATGTTGTCGGGCGTGACCGAGGTGGCCGGCACGAAATTCGTCACCACAGGGTCGAAATCGACCGTGCTCGTCTGCGTCGCCGTGTTGCCATAGGCATCGGTGGCCGTCACCTTCAGCTTGACGTTATCCGTCTCGACCGAGGGCAGTTGCGCGGCCGGGATCGTCGCGCTCCAGGTTCCGTCCCCTGCCACGGTGGCAGCGATCGCCGCCCCCGAGGCCAGTTGCACCATCACCGTCGAGCCCGGTTCCACCGTGCCGGTGACAAGCAGCCCCGCATTGCCTTCGAGCGAGCTGACCACATCATCCGCCACCAGCGCATTCGGCGTCGGTGTGGTGTGGGTGAGGTTTTGCACCTCGGTGTCGATCAGCACCGCATCGGTCGCCGTGGCGGTGTTGCCGTAAATATCGGTCGTCGTTGCCGTCGCGGTGGACAGCCGGGTTCCGGTGCCGATCTCGCTTGTGGCAAAGCTCGCCGTCCAGGTGCCATCCGCAGCCGCTGTCACGGTATCGGAGCCGCCCTCGAAGTCGACCACGACCGTCGCGCCCGCTTCGGCGGTGCCGGTCAGCACCACGCCGGCATTGCGCTCGGCGGCGTTGATCACGTCATTGCCGACTTCCGGGTCATCAAAGGCCACCGCGGTTTCGGTGTCAAAGGTGACATCTTCCGTGGCCGTGGCCGTGTTTCCGGCGGCATCGGTCGCGGTGACCGTCGCCGTATGCGTGCCGGTGGTGAGCGCCACATCCGTGAGCGTCACGCTCCAGTTGCCATCGGCATCGGGCGTGGCGTTGTAATTCACCCCGCCAAGCTCCAGCACCACGGAGGTCGTGCCCGGCTCGGAAGTCCCCGACAGCACAAAGCCCGCCTTCGCCTCAGCCGCACTGACCACGTCATCACTTGTGACTGCGGCGCCGTCAAAGGCCACCGACGCCTCGGTATCGACCACCAACTTATCGGTGATCGTGGTAACGTTGCCGAGCGGATCGGTCGCCGTGACCGTCATCTCTTCGCTATACTGGCCGGGCGGAAGCTGGTCGGTCGTGAACGTCACGCTCCAGTTTCCGTTCGCGTCCACCGTGGTGGATTGCGTCTCGCCCGCCACCTCAACGGTGATTGACGCACCAGCCTCCCCCGTGCCGCTGACGCTGATCCCGTCTTGATATTCCGCAAGGTTCTCAACATCGCCGGTCGATTCCGCACCGGCGGTGATGTCCACCTCGGGCGGCGTCATGTCGATGATGAAATCGGGGCCGTCGAGTTCATAGGGCGTGCCATCGGGCGCGGCCACATTGACCGTCGAGCTCATGTTGCCGTCAGAGGGGAAATTCGCCCCTTCAAACGTGACCGACCACAGCCCGTCAGTACCAACAGTGGTTTCGAGCGTCTTGTCGCCAAGCGTCACCGTCACCTTGGAGCCGGTTTCGCCGGTGCCGGAAACGGTCGCCGAGGGGTCAACGGTGTTCGTGGTCAGAGTGTAAAGCGCATCGGGATGATCGACGGTCGGCACGATCGTCTGGCCACCACCGCCACCGCCGGTGTCATCGCCACCGCCGCCGGTGTCATCGCCACCGCCGCCGGTATCATCGCCGCCGCCGCCGGTGTCATCGCCGCCGCCGCCGGTGTCATCGCCGCCGCCGCCGGTATCATCGCCACCGCCGCCGGTGTCATCGCCGCCGCCGCCGGTATCATCACCGCCGCCGCCGGTATCATCGCCGCCGCCGCCCGTGTCATCACCGCCGCCGCCGGTGTCATCGCCACCGCCGCCGGTATCATCGCCGCCGCCGCCGGTATCATCGCCGCCGCCGCCGGTATCATCGCCGCCGCCGCCGGTGTCATCGCCGCCGCCGCCCGTGTCATCGCCGCCGCCGCCGGTATCGTCGCCACCGCCGCCGGTATCATCGCCGCCGCCGCCCGTGTCATCGCCGCCGCCGCCAGTGTCATCACCACCGCCGCCGGTATCATCACCACCGCCGCCGGTGTCATCACCGCCGCCGCCCGTGTCATCGCCACCGCCGCCGGTGTCATCACCGCCGCCGCCCGTGTCATCGCCACCGCCGCCGGTATCATCGCCACCGCCGCCCGTGTCATCACCGCCGCCGCCGGTGTCTGTGTCGCTGCCACCATCGCCGTCGCCACCGCCGACGAGACCAACGCCGACCAGACCAGCCGCCAAGCCGAGCGGCCCAAGACCCGCCAACGGCGCAAACATGGCCATGCCCGTGGTGTCGTCCCCACCCGGCGACAAGATGTCTTCGCCCTGAAGGAACGCCAGCTGGTCGTTCGGGCTCCATTTGCCGATCACTTCCACATTGCCATAATCGGCATAGAGAACGCCGTTGCCGCCATTCTCCAGAACCACCGGCGTCAATTCGCCATCCGACGAAATATAGAGATGGCCTCCGGCCTCGTAGTATCCCGAAAGGGTGATCGTGCGCCCATCGACAAGAACGATCTGAAGATCGTCGCCATCGCGCAGATATTTGAGGATGCTGGTCCGTCTCAGATTGAGGGAGATATCGTCTCCCGCGCCAACTTGAATGAAATCGCTTGCGCCGTCTCCGGCCACAACACCACGCGTCACACCGCCCGTAAAATCACGGACGGCAAAGTCAACAGACTTCACCATGATACTACTCCGCCTCGAAATTTCCTGGCTCTTGCGGCCAGATATGCTGCTTTGTTAATAATTAGCTCAAGTTGTAAGCGGAAACTAGCTGTAAGTTGTAAAACACCCTCAATGTGAGCTTGCAACAGCAAAACTGTGTGGATTTTGCCTGTGTCAAGCAACGATTCGGCGCATCACTTGCGCCATAAAAAATCTATCGCCTAGGTTCGCTAACCTTTCGATAGACTCTGGCCCACTCAACCAATGGGCTACGTGGCCCGGCTCGGTCGGCTCTCCGAGCCGAAGCACCGGACGGGCAAGGTAGATATGGCAGATTTTCTCTGCCCAAAGGTCATAGTCGGGCATGTAGGTGAAGCGGCGATAGGCCCCGAGCCGCCGCGGATTGGTGATCCGCCAGCCGGTTTCCTCGACCACTTCACGGTAAAGCGCGGCGAGCGGGCCCTCTCCGGGATCGATGCCGCCCCCCGGCAACTGGTATTCGGGCCGAGGTTCGGATTGATGCGTGAGCAGAAACCGGTCGCCCCGCACCAGCACCGCATAGGCCCCCGGACGCGCCTTGTAGCGCTGCCCCGGCACCAGTCTTTCCCCAAACCGCCGCATTTTCGACCTCCGACCCCTTGGGGGAACGGTTGCCCCCACCATATTGGCACGGTATGGCAGCCCGAGGGCTGCGCGAAAACCCCCAGGATTCTTATGACCAAGCTTACCGATATCACCTGGGACGACACCGTCCTGCCGTTCCAGCTTGACCGCTCCGACGTGCGCGGCCGCATCGCGCGGCTCGATGGCGTGCTCGAAGACGTGCTGCGCCAGCACGACTACCCCGCCATCGTCGAGGGTCTGGTCGCGGAAATCGCGATCCTGACCGCGCTGATCGGGCAAACCATGAAACTGCGCTGGAAGCTCTCGCTTCAGGTGCGCGGCAAGGGGCCGATCCGCATCCTTGCCACCGATTACTATGCCCCCGCCGCGGAGGGGGCGCCCGCCCGCATTCGTGCCTGGGCGAGTTATGACGCCGAGCGGCTCGATGAGGCCGCCGCAGACCCTTTCGCTGAAATCGGCGAGGGCTATTTTGCCGTGCTGATCGATCAGGGCGAGGGCACGCTGCCCTATCAGGGGTTGACCCCGCTCGATGGCGGCGCGCTCGCACGCTGCGCCGAAACCTATTTTGCGCAATCCGAGCAATTGCCGACCCGGTTCCAGCTCGCCTTTGGCCGCTCGACCGAGCCGGGGCAGGCGGAGCGCTGGCGCGCGGGCGGCGTGATGCTGCAGATGATGCCCGCAAGCCCGGTGGCCGCGCGCGAGGGATCGGGCGCCGGTGGGCTTTTGCGCCACTCCGACATTCTCGCGGGCGAGGCGGACGAAAACTGGTCCCGCGCCAATGTGCTGCTGGACACGGTCGAAGAGATGGAACTCACCGGCCCCTCGGTCGGGCTGACAAACCTGCTCGTGCGGCTCTTCAACGAGGAAGTGCCCCGCGTCTTCGACCCGCAGAAGGTTCAGTTCGGCTGCACCTGTTCGGAAGAGCGCGTGCGCACCAGCCTGTCGATCTACTCGGCAAAAGACATCAAGCACATGACCACGCCCGAGGGCACGGTGACTGCCGATTGCCAGTTCTGCGGGGCGCATTACGTGTTCGACCCGCTCTCGCTTGGCTTCGAGGCGGTGAAAAACCCGGACGGCACGCCGAAAGAGGCGGGTGATGCCTGAGGCCTTCGCCCCGCTCCTTGCCGCGCTTGCAAGGCCGGGGCGGCCCTCGTCAGATTACGACCTCAATCCCGGCACGGTGCTGCCGGAAAATCGGGTGCTGCGGCCCGCGGGCGTGCTCGTTGCCTTTGAGGAGACCGAGGCGGGGCTCCGGCTTTACCTGACCAAGCGCGCCTCGCATCTGCGCCATCATCCGGGGCAGATCGCCTTTCCGGGCGGCAAGGTCGATCCGGGTGACGCCGGCCCCGTCGCCGCGGCTTTGCGCGAGGCGGAGGAAGAGATCGGCCTGCCGCGCACCGCCGTGCAGGTTCTCGGCACAGTCGAGCCGCACGAGACGGTGACAGGCTTCATGGTCACACCGGTCATCGCGCGGCTCACGGCCTCGTTCACCCCGCGCCCCGAGGCGGGCGAGGTGGACGAAATCTTCACCGTGCCGTTTTCACACCTCACCCCCGCAAGCTTCCGCGTCGAGGCGCGGCGCTGGCGCGGGGGCATGCGCTCTTATTACGTCGCGCCCTATGGTCCCTATTACATCTGGGGCGCCACCGCGCGGATATTGCGCGGGCTCACCGATCGGCTCGGCCCATGAAGCTTTCCGCCGAGTGGCTCTACGCAGATCATGTCCAGCGGGTGCTGGCGCTTCTGGAAACGGGGGGGCATCAGGCGCTTCTGGTGGGGGGCTGCGTGCGCAATGCGGCTCTGTTGCAGCCTGTTTCCGATATCGACATTGCCACCGATGCCCGCCCCGAGCGGGTGCTGGCGCTGGCGAAAGCCGCCGGCGTGAAGGCCGTGCCCACCGGTATTGAGCATGGCACGGTGACGCTCGTGGTCGACCATCGGCCCCATGAGGTCACCACTTTCCGCCGCGATGTCGAAACCTTCGGGCGGCGCGCCACGGTCGCCTTTTCCACCGATCTTGCAGAAGATGCGGCGCGGCGCGATTTCACCATGAATGCGCTTTATGCCAGCGCCGATGGCACCGTGCTTGACCCGCTTGGCGAAGGGCTGGCCGACCTTCACGCCCGTCATCTGCGCTTTGTGGGCGCGCCTGAGGCACGCATCACCGAAGACTATCTGCGCATCTTGCGGTTCTTCCGCTTCACCGCATGGTATGGCGACCCGAACCTTGGCATGGATGCCGAGGGGCTGGCCGCCTGCGCGGCCCATTCCGCCCAAATAGAGACGCTTTCGCGCGAACGGATCGGCCATGAGATGCGCAAGCTTCTCGCCGCGCCAGACCCGGCCCCTGCGGTGGCCGCGATGGCCGCGAGCGGCGTGCTGGCGCAGGTCATCCCCGGCGCCGAGGCAACGGCGCTTGCCCCCCTCGTTCATCTTGAAGCCGGGCTCGCCCCCGAGCCGATCCGCCGTCTGGCCTGCCTCGGCGGCACGGAGGTGGCGGAACGGTTGCGGCTCTCCAAACCCGAGACAAAACGGCTCACCGCGATCCGCGCAGCGCTGGGCGAAACGATGGAAGCCGCCGAACTCGGCTATCGCTACGGCGCAGAGGGCGCGCGCGATGCGCTGCTGATCCGCGCCGCGATGCTTGGAGAAGAACGACCCTCATCGGGCCTGAACAGGGTCTTGTTCGGCGCGGCGCAACGCTTCCCCATCACCGCGGCGGACCTGATGCCCGGCCTTGAGGGCCCGGCCCTCGGCGCGCGGCTCAAAGAACTTGAGGCGCGCTGGATCGCCTCCGGGTTCACGCTCACGCGGGACGCGCTTCTCCGCGACGGGGCGTGAGGCGGGGGGTGAGACGGGGCGTGCGCTTTCCCTTTCCCGGCGCGCGCCTATATGGTGGCGGCGAAAGGAATCCCGATGATCAACGCCTTCACCCCCGCCGAGGGGCCGCCGCCCCAGCGCCTTCTTGCCTTCCTGCGCTGGTGCCTGCGCGGCGCCTGGCCCGCCGTGGCCATTGCCGGTGTCTTTTCGGCCCTTGCCGGCACGATGGAGGTGGGCGCGGCCTGGCTTCTGGGCCTTGTCATCGACTCGATCGTCGGCGCAGATCCCACCACCTTCGTCAGCCAGCATCTGTGGCTGCTTTTGGCCTTTGTGGTCTTTTATCTGGTGATCCGCCCGGCCTCCTTTGCGGCCTCGACATGGTCATCAAACATGCTGGTGGCGCCAAACCTGATGCCGCAGGTGCTCTCGCGGCTGCACCGCTGGACAATGGGGCATGCGGTCACCTTTTTTGACAATGATTTCGCGGGCCGGATCGCGCAAAAGCAGATGCAGACCGCGCGCGCCGTCACCGATGTGGTGACAGAGGTCATCAGCACGGTGTTCTTCGCGCTTGCCTCGATCATCGGCTCGGTCTTCCTCCTGGCCGGGATCGACATTTTCGGCGCGCTGGCGCTTGGCGTCTGGCTGGTGCTCTATCTGCTCCTGATCCGCTCGTTCCTGCCCTATGTGCGCGGCCGCTCCAAGGCGCGCGCCTCTGCCCGCGCAATGGTGACAGGTCAGGTTGTCGACACCATCACCAACATCAAGACGGTGAAGCTTTTTGCCCATGCGAGCCACGAAGATCAGGCGGCGCTGGGCGCGATGCAGGGCTTCCGCACGGCAACCCAGAACTTTGGGGTAACAACAACCTGGTATCGGGCGAGCCAGATCACCTTTTCCGGGCTTTTGCCGATCTTGCTGGTCGGCGGCGCAATCTTGATGTGGCGGCGCGGCGAGGCCACGGCAGGCGACATCGCCGCCGCGGGCGCGGTGGCGATGCGCATCACGCAAATGTCGGGCTGGGTCTCGCAGGCGCTGATGGCACTCTGGTCGAACATCGGCGAGGTCGAAGACGGGATGCGCACGCTCACCCCCGCGCATGAGATCACCGACGCCCCCGGCGCGCGCACGCTTGAGCGGATCAAGGGCGCAATCCATTTCGACCATGTGAGCTTTGCCTATGGCCGCGGGCGCGGCGGCATCGAAGCGATCGACCTGAAGATCGCACCGGGCGAGCGGATCGGCATCGTCGGCGCCTCGGGCGCGGGCAAATCGACCCTCGTGGCGCTTCTGTTGCGGCTCTATGACACCGAAAAGGGCGCGGTCCGGCTTGATGGCACCGACCTGCGCGCGGTCACGCAGGAGAGCCTGCGCCGCCAGATCGGCATGGTCACGCAGGAAACCGCGATGTTCAACCGCTCGGCACGCGAGAACATCCTTTATGGCCGCCCGGATGCGACCGAGGAAGAGATGATCGCCGCGGCGAAGGCGGCAGAGGCGCATGAGTTCATCCTCGGGCTGAGCGATCACAAGGGCCGGCGCGGCTATGATGCGGCTCTGGGCGAGCGCGGCGTGAAGCTCTCTGGCGGGCAGCGGCAGCGGATCGCGCTGGCGCGGGCGTTCCTGAAGAACGCGCCCATTCTGGTGCTCGACGAGGCCACCTCGGCGCTCGACAGCGAGGTCGAGGCGCAAATTCAGGCCGCGCTGCGGCGCGTGATGGAGGGCAAGACCGTGCTTGCCATCGCGCACCGGCTCTCCACCATTGCCGAGATGGACCGGATCGTTGTGCTCGACAGCGGGCGGATCGTCGAAGAGGGCTCGCATGCCGAGCTTCTGGCGGCGCAGGGCCTTTACGCGCGCTACTGGAACCGGCAGTCGGGTGGCTTCATCGGCACCGATGAAGACGAGGGCGGCGGCGAAGAGGCCGAGACAACCGAGGCCGCGCAATAGGCTTGGCGCAGGGCAGAGCTTGCGGTAAGGGGGCCGAAACGGAGGCCCCATGCCGATCACCATCGACCGTCTGTCCATTCTCGCCGATGGCATTGCCGAAACGCCCACGGGCCGGCTTCATGTGGCCATGGCGCTGCCGGGAGAAACGGTGGAGGGCGAGATCGAGGCGGGCCGGATCGCGGCGCCGCGCATCCTGAGCCCCGCGCCCGAGCGGGTAAAAGCGCCCTGCCCGCATTACCGCGCCTGCGGCGGCTGTGTGCTGCAACATGCCTCGGACGGCTTCGTGGAACGCTGGAAGGCCGAGGTTGTGGAAAACGCACTCGCCGCGCGCGGCATCGCGGCAACGGTCTGCCGCGTCGAGACCTCGCCCGCCTTCTCGCGCCGTCGCGCGGGCCTTTCGGGGCGGCGCACGAAAAAGGGCGCGCTCGTCGGCTTTCATGCGCGCGCCTCCGATACGGTGGTCGAAGTGCCGGGCTGCCGGGTTTTGCGCCCTGCCCTGATCGCCGCGCTGCCCGCCGTGACCGAAGCGACCTTGCTCGGAGCCTCCCGCAAGGGCGAGATCGCTTTTGCGCTGACACTCTCCGAGGCCGGGGTGGAGGTTGCCGCAACAGGCGGCAAGGAGATGGAGCCGGCGCTTTTTCAAAGCTTGGCCGCGCTGGCGCAGGCGCATGACCTTGCCCGGCTGAGCTGGAACGGCGAGACCATCGCCGCCCGCCGCCCGGCCCTGCAGAGCTTCGGCCCGGCCCAGGTCACGCCACCGCCGGGCGCGTTCTTGCAGGCCACCGCCGAGGGCGAGGCGGCGCTCGTCGCATTTGTGCTCCGCGCAACGGAAGGGGCCGCCCGGATTGCCGATCTTTTCGCCGGATGCGGCACCTTTTCGCTGCCGCTTGCGCGCGGTGCAGAGGTGCACGCGGTTGAGGGAGAGGCGGAGATGCTGGCCGCGCTCGACCGCGGCTGGCGGGGGGCTCCGGGCTTGAAAAAGGTCACCCACGCAGCGCGCGACCTGTTTCGCCGCCCGCTCCTGCCCGACGAGATCGACCGATTCGACGCGCTGGTGCTCGACCCGCCGCGCGCGGGCGCCGAAGCGCAGGTGGCCGAGATCGCCGCCTCAAAACTGACGCGCCTTGCCTATGTTTCGTGCAACCCCGTCACCTTCGCACGGGATGCCGAGAGGCTGATCGGCGCCGGTTTTGTGCTCGAAGAGCTGATCGTCGTCGATCAGTTCCGCTGGTCTGCACATATCGAGCTTGCGGCACGATTCGTGCGCGCTTAGAGCTTCGCTGCCGGCAGCTCCTCTGCTAGGCTGACAAAAAACGAATACAGGCAGATCATGCAGCGTCGTACCGTCTTTCTGGGGCTCTCGAGCCTCGCCCTTCTGGCCGCCTGCGGCGGCGATTCCGGCAAGTTTCGCCTCTATAGCGGGCCGCGCGTCACGCAGATTCAGGTGTTCAAGGCGAAACGCCGGATGTTCCTGTTTTCCGGCAACAAGGTGATCAAACGCTACAAGATCGGCCTTGGCGGCAACCCGGTCGGCGCCAAGCATTTCGAGGGCGATGGCAAGACCCCGGAAGGGCTTTACTACATCAACCGGCGCAACCCGAAGTCGGCCTATCACCTCTCGCTCGGGGTCTCCTACCCGAACGCCGAGGATATCGCCTTTGCGAAGGCGCAGGGGCACCCCCCCGGCGGCGACATCATGATTCACGGTCGCGCCGGCAAGAACGACCCGAAGAAGCGCGACTGGACCGCAGGCTGCATCGCGGTCAAGGACAGCGAGATCGAGGAAATCTATTCCATGATCACGCTCGGCACGCCGATCTACATCTTCCCCTGACAGCAAAAGGCCCCGGTCAATGCCGGGGCCTTTGTGTATCTTAGGCCTGGTGCGGGGTTATTCCCCGGAGACCATCGTCCACCAGATCTTGCCCGAGGGTTCCTGGAACCAGCCAAAGCCCATTTGCGTGGCCGAGGGGTTGAGGATCACATCGCGGGTATCGGCAAGTGCCATCCACGCCGAGAGGGTTTCGGTTTCGGTCTCGTAGGTCTCGGAGATGTTCTCGCCGAGGAACTTGCCGGTGAACCCGGCCTGACGCGCGCGATCAACGGGGGAAGAGCCGTCCGAACCCCAGTGCCAGGGCCGGTTCTGCGCCGCCATGTCGCGCGAATGGCGTTCTGCCGCGGCATTGAGCGCGGGGCTGAGCACCACCGGCGCCGTGCCGCGCGCGCCGCGCAGCGCATTGACCGCTTCGAGAACCCGAACCGGGATCTCCTGCGCATCACGGCCAGAAATCTTGTAAAGCTGCGGCAAGGGCTGGCCATCCGGGCCGATTTGCGGATCGGTGCCCGACACACAGGCGGAAAGCGTCAGGCCCAGGGCCAGCAGCAGGAATTTGGCGCGGATCATCATTGTCCCCCGGGCGTCGCGGTCGCGGAGCGCCGGCAACGGGCACCCCATCCGGGCGCCATACACTGCGCCCGCCTGCCGCGCAAACCCACAGTTGCGTGAAAGCGAGCAATGACGCCGGTTTGATTTGCACCTGCGGCTCAGTCGCAATATGGGAACGGGCTGACAGCCGGTTTACGGGTGGTCGGGCGTAACGCCCCTCACCTTCAGGGCCACCGGCACGAACGGAGTTTTCTCATGACGGATGCGCGCAAGATGCTCGACCGCCGCTCGTTTCTTGGATCTGCCGCGCTCGCGGGCGTTTCGCTGGCAGCGCCGGCGGTGTTTGCGCAGACCCCCGATGCCGGGATGACGCAGCAGGAAGAGACCGCAAACACCAACATGCGGCGCAATATCTCGAGCTTCCGCGAGCTCGACTGGAAGCCCTATTTTTCGAACACGACAAACGGCGCGATTCTCGTCGACACGATTTCGCGCGCGCTGCATTACTGGTCCGAGGATCAGTCGATCTACCGGCTTTACCCGACCTCCGTCCCGGTCTCCGACGAGCTCACCCGCCGCGGCCGCACCGAGGTGATCCGCAAGGTCAAGAACCCGACCTGGTCGCCCACGCCCTCGATGAAGCAACGCAACCCCGACTGGCCCGATTTCGTGGCCGCCGGGCCGGACAACCCGCTCGGCACCCGCGCGCTTTATCTGAGCTGGCAGTATTACCGCATCCACGGCACCCATGACACGCGCAAGATCGGGCGCAAGTCATCGAACGGCTGCATCGGGCTTTTCAACCAGCATATCGAAGAGCTGTTCGAGCTGGCCAAGGTCGGCACGCAGGTGGTGTTGATCTAACCCTGCCAAAAGAGCCGCGTCAGGTGAAAGAACACCGGCGCGGCAAAAACCACCGAGTCGAGCCGGTCGAGGAAGCCGCCGTGCCCCTCGATCACATGGCCCCATTCGCGCACGCCACGGTCGCGCTTGATCGCCCCCATCACCAGCCCGCCGAAAAAGCCGAGCGCCGAGATCAGCGCGGCCATCGCAAGGGCCTCAAGCGGGCGGAACGGGGTGAGCCAGGCGAGCGCCATGCCGATGGCCGAGGCGGCGAGCACGCCAAAGCCAAAGCCCTCCCATGTTTTTGTGTGCGAGACCCGTGGCGCAACCTGGTGGCGGCCGAACATCTTGTCGGCGAAATAGCGCAGCACATCGCCCGATTGCACGACAATCAGCAAGAAGATGATCAGGAGCACCGTGTCGCCGCCGTAGCCCGGGATCGTGAGCGTCAGCAGCGCGGGAACATGGCTCACGCAGTAAACGGCAACCATCAATGCCCATTGCGTTTCCGCCACGCGGCTGAGGAATTGCGCCGTTTCGGCGCGCAACACCGTCAGGATCGGCAGGCCGAGGAAGGCATAGACCGGAATGAAGAGCGCAAAGACGCCCGTCCAGCCCGCCCAGAGCGCAAGATATTGCACCGGCAGCACGAGGAAGAACGCGGCGGCAAGCGCGGCGTGATCGGCGCGCGCGCGATGCGTGAGGGTGAGAAATTCGCGCAACGCGCTGAAAGAGGCGAAGACAAACAGCAAAAACACCGCGCCGCGCCCGATCAGGAAGGCGAGCGAGAGCACGATGATCATCAGCCACCAGCCGTCGATCCGGGCGTTGAGCGTGGCAATGACCGGGTTGCGCCCCTCCGGGTCAAACCGCGCGCGCAGCCCCTGCCCCACGGCGGAGGCCAGCGCCAGAAGCGCGAAGAGCGCCGCAAAAATGGCGATGAGGTTGAGCGAGGTTTCCGGGCTCATGCGGCCTCCTTGGGCGCCAGCGCCAGAAGCGCCGCCCGGGCGCGCGCCATGAACGCCTCTTTCGGCTCCTCGGGGGCGGGCCGCATCGGCGCACCAAAGCCAACGGTACAGAGGATCGGCACGGGAATGAGCGCGCCGCGCGGCAGCACGGCGTTGAGGTTATGGATCCAGACCGGCACCAGCTCCAGTTCGGGGCGCGCCTGCCCGAGGTGGAAGATGCCGGGCCGCATGTCCAGCAACAGCTCCGCGCTCTCATTGCGCCGCCCCTCGGGGAAAATGATCAGCGAAGCGCCCGCGTCGACCGCCGCCATCATCTGCTCGACCGGGTTTTGCGTGCGGTGCGCGCGCAGCCGCTCGATCAAAAGCACCCGAAACACATCGCGCCCCATGAAACGGCGCAGCCGGTTCTTCAACCAGTAATCGGCAGCCGCCACGGGCCGGGTGCGGGCGCGGATCTCGGGCGGCAGCACCGCCCAGATCAGCACCGCATCGGCATTGGAACAATGGTTGGCAAAATAGACCCGTTGCGGCCCCGGCGGCAGTTCGACCGCGTAAAGCGCCTGCGGCGCGGTGAGAAACCGCACAAGGACCGAGATTGCCCCGGCGGTGGCGTGCGCGGCAACATGCCGCAGCCCGGATGAGAGCGCCTGTCGCACCTTTTCTCCCCTGCTGCCGCTTTCCGTGGCGGAAGCCTAGCCGAGGGGGGCGATTAAGCAAGCGCCAAAGCCGCGACCGGAGAGGAGGGCCGGTGTCAGCAGATCCAGCCGCAGAGGTTTTCTGCCACCACTTCCATCAGCGCGGTGATATGGGCGTCGTCATCGTTGAGGCAGGGCACATAGGTGAAATGCTCGCCCCCCGCATGTTCAAACGCCTCGCGGATCTCGCCGTTGATCTCTTCGAGCGTCTCGATGCAATCCGCCGAGAAGGCGGGAGAAATGACGGCGATGTTCTTTTTGCCAGCCTCGGCCAGCTTCACCACATGCTCGACCGTGTAGGGCCGCAACCATTCCTCACGCCCGAACACCGACTGGAAGGTGGTGTCGATCGCATCCTTGTCCCAGCCCAGCCGCTCACGCAAAAGCCGCGAGGTTTTCTGGCACTGGCAATGGTAGGGGTCGCCCTCGCGATGGTAGCGGCTCGGCATGCCGTGATAGGAGGCGACAAGCACATCGGGGCGTGTCTCGAGCGTGGCATAGACCCGCTCCACCGATTGCGCCAAAGCATCAATATAAGAGGGTTTGGCGAAATATTCGGGGGCGGTGCGCGCGGCAGGCTGGCGTTTGAGGCTCATCAGCGCACGGAAGAACTGGTCATTCGCCGTGGCCGAGGTGGCGCCCGCATATTGCGGATAGAGCGGGAAGAACAAGATTCGCTCACACCCCTGCGCCACCATCTCGTTGACGACATCATGGGTCGAGGGGTTGCCGTAGCGCATGCAAAAATCAACGATCACGTTGCCCGCGCCATAGCGTTGATCCACCGCGGCGCGCAGCTTTGTCACCTGCTGGCGGGTGATCGTCATCAAGGGGCTCTCGTCAAGCTCCTCGTTCCAGATCGTGCGGTAATTCTCGCCCGAGGTGAAGGGGCGCTTTGACAGGATGATCAGTTGCAGCAGCGGCTGCCACTTCCATTGCGGAATGTCGATCACCCGCGCATCCGAGAGGAATTCGTTCAGATACCGCCGCATCGACCAGTAATCGGTCGCGTCGGGGGTGCCGAGGTTGGCAAACAGCACGCCGATCCGCGCCGCGGGCACCGCGGGGTGATCGGCGGGAGCATGGGCAAGGCGCGCGGGCCGCTCTTCTGTCATCTCACTTCCTGTCGTCACTCCGATGAAACCAGACCCGGACTTAATGGGTTTATGGCTCAGGTCAATGCCGCCTTTCAAATGTGTCGCGCCTCGCCTAAGCTCGGAGCATGCCGATGAGAGACCCGTTCGGAGCTACGGAAGCTCCGCCCGCCCTCGATACTGCGCAAGATGCGCTGTTTCTGGATTTTGACGGCTGTCTGGTCGAGATCGCGCCCCGACCGGATGCGATCTGCGTTCCCGACCGGCTTGGCCTGGGGCTGGCCGCTCTGGCCGCAAGGCTCGATGGCGCGCTGGCAATCGTTTCGGGCCGGTCCCTGCGCGAGCTTGAACATTATCTCGCCGGGTTCGACGGGCCGATGGTGGGCAGCCATGGCGCCGAATCGCGCGGGCTTGGAGAGGCCCCGCTGCGCCCCGAGGGCCTGTTGGCGCTGCAAGCCGAGCTTGCGGAATTTGCCGCACAAAAGGGGCTGCTTTATGAGCCCAAATCTCTTGGGGCGGGGCTGCACTTCCGCGCCCGGCCCGAGCTTCAGGCGGAAACCGAGGCTTTTGCGGCACGCGCGGCGCTGCGCTTTCCGGGGTTTGAGGTGCAGCTTGCCAAGATGGCGGTAGAGCTGCGCCCGCGCGGCGCCTCCAAGGATGGCGCGCTGGCCCGGCTCACCCGCCGCGCCCCGTTTGCCGGGCGCCGCCCGGTTTATGCGGGCGACGATGTGACCGACGAGCCCGCCCTCGCCTGGGCCGAGGCGCATGGGGGCTACGGCGTGAAGGTGGGCCCGGGCGACACCGCCGCCAGCTACCGCCTTGGCGCACCAGATCAGGTGCGCGCCTGGCTTGCGCGCCCGCTCGGGGAGGATGCATGGGACGTTTGATCTGTCTTTCAAACCGGATCCCGACCGGGGCGAGCCCTTCGGGCGGGCTGGTCGTGGCGCTTGGCGATGCGCTGGAGCAGGCCGGCGGCATCTGGATCGGCACCTCGGGGGAGCTTTGCGACGCGCCCTCCGATGCGCTGCGCGAGATCGAGGGCGGCCCATTTCGGCGGCTCTGCTTCGATCTGACCGAGGAAGAGCAGCAAAACTATTACGCGGGCTATGCCAATTCGGTGCTTTGGCCGCTGTTTCATGGCCGCACCGATCTGATGGACATCCATCAGGAATATCTTGCCGCCTACAAGCGGGTGAACCGGCGGTTGGCGCGGATGCTGGTGCCGATGCTTGAGCCAGAAGACCGGATCTGGGTGCATGACTTCCACCTGCTCGCGCTGGCCTATGAACTGCGCGTGATGGGTGTCACGAACCGGATCGGCTTTTTCCTGCACACGCCCTTTCCGGGGCCGCTCGCAATGCAGGCCCTGCCCAATGGCCGCGAAATTTGCCAGTGGCTCGCCGGATTCGACCTGATCGGCCTTCAGGCCGAGCGCGATGTGCGCGCCTGCCTCGCCTCGATGGTCGAGATCGGCGAGGCGATCGACCTTGGCTCGGGCTATCTGCACCTCGGGCAACGGCAAAGCCGGGTCGCCGCCTTCCCGATCGCGATCAATGCGCGCGAATTCATGGACCTTGCCGAGGAGCAGTTCCAGAAACTCCCCGAAGGCATCGTCAAGACGCGGCGACGCCTGATGATCGGCGTCGACCGGCTCGATTATTCCAAGGGCGTGCCGCAGCGCTTCCGCGCCTTTGGCGAGTTTCTCTCGCGCCACGAGGAATGGCACCGGCATGTTTCGCTGTTGCAGATCTCCCCGCCCACCCGCGAGGGGGTGCAGGCCTATGACCAGATCCGCGAGGAGACGGAGCACCTTTCGGGCCAGATCAACGGCACCTTTGCCGACATTCAATGGGCGCCAATCCGGTTCATCAACCGCGCGATCCCGCGCGAGGTGCTGGCGGGGCTTTACCGTGCCGCCCATGTCGGGCTGGTGACGCCGCTCATGGACGGGATGAACCTCGTGGCGAAAGAGTTCATCGCCGCGCAAAACCCCGAAGACCCGGGCGTTCTGGTGCTGTCACAATTTGCGGGCGCGGCAGAGCAGATGGGGCAGGCGCTGATCGTCAATCCGCATGACACCGAACAGATGGCCACGGCGATCCTGACCGCGCTCGCGATGTCTCAATCCGAGCGGCGGGAGCGGTATCAAGCCCTGATCGAGGTGTTGCTGACGCAAGACGTGCGTTGGTGGTCGGAGAATTTCCTGCGCGAACTCGGCTAGTTACGGCTTCTCGCCGGCCGGGATCTCGCAACTGCCCAGCGCCTCGGCCAGCCGCGCCTGTGCGGAGCCGGGGCGCAGCGGTTTTTGCTGGCTTTCATGCGGCTTCCAGCCGGTGAGCCAGACCATGTCGAAGCTTGCCCGCACCCGACCATCGGGCTCGGAGAAATGCGCAATGTAATGGCTGAGCGCCTCGGCCATCACGCTGCGGCGGGTGAAATGGCGCAGCCGGTCGGAGAGCGCATTCGCCTCTCCCATCGCGCGCAAATCGGCCAGAAGCCGCAGCGGATCGGCATAGGTGACCTTGCGCAACACGCTGTCAGCCACGGGCAGCGCGAGCCCTGCACGGCTCAGAAGCCCGCCCAGATCGCGGATCTCGCCCATCGGCAGCACCCGCGGCGAGAGCCCGCCGGTCACGGCCACCTCGGCCTCGGCGAGGGCCGCGCGCAGCTCCGACAGCGTCTGGCCACCGAACAGCACCGCAATGAACAGGCCATCGGGCGCCAGCGCGCGGGCCGCCTGCACGATCTGGCCCACCGGGTCTTCGGCCCAATGCAGGCACATCGCATGCACGACGAGATCATGCGCGCCGGGCGCGAGGTCGAGCACCTCGGTATCGGCCACAACCTTCGCGCCGGGCACAACAGCGGCCCAAGGCTCGGGAAAAGCGGTTACAAGCGCGGGCGACGTAAACGCTTTATTAACCTCGTTCAGCCTCTCATGAAGCTCTTCGGCGGCGTCCTCATGGAGGAACAGCGCCGGCTCGCGCCGTCTGGCCCGGGCCCGGTTGCGCAGGAGCGCGTCGCGATCTGTGAGTTTGTGCGAGGTATTCATGGTTGAGACAGACGATAAGGCGCTTCGCGCCCGGATGCCAGACGGCTTGCGCCGCTCGCTCGAAGCGGTGCTGCACACCGTCTTTCCGCCCCGATGTATCTGTTGCGGCGAGGCCGTCAGCTCAGATTTCGGCCTGTGCGGCCCGTGCTGGCGCGAGGCGCATTTCATCACCGGTTGCGCCTGCGATGCCTGCGGGGCGCCCCTGCCCGGCACCGACGGCGAAGTGGTGCTGTGCGACGAATGCCTGACCGCGCCGCGGCCATGGGTGCGCGGACGCGCCGCCTTTTTATATGCCGGCACCGGGCGCCAGCTCGTGCTCGCCTTCAAATATGCGGATCGGCTCGACCTCGTGCAGCCTTTGGGCGACATGCTCGCCCGCACCGCCGCCCCGTTGATTGCGCCCGGCATGGTGGTGGCGCCGGTGCCGCTGCACCGGCTCCGGCTCGTCAAGCGGATGTATAATCAATCCGCCCTTCTGGCACAGAACACCGCGCGACGGCTGCGGCTTCCCTGCCTGCCTGATCTGTTCGAACGCAAGCGCGCCACACTGAGCCAGGAGGGGCTCAGCCGCGCCGCGCGAGAGGCAAACCTCGCCGGTGCGATCCGGCTGCGGCCGAAATATGCCGCAAAGATCCGCGGGCGCCCGCTGCTCATCATTGATGATGTGATGACCTCCGGCGCGACGCTTGCCGCCTGTGCCGAGGCCGCGCTTGCTGCCGGCGCATCGCAGGTTTCGGTTGCCGTGCTGGCCCGCGTTGCGAAGGACGGATGAACACCTTAGTTTGAGGGCAACAAGGAGCCCTCATGAAACGCGTTGAAATCTACACCACCCGAAGCTGCCCCTATTGCATCGCCGCCAAGGAGCTGCTGACCGCCAAGGGCGTCGCTTATGAAGAGACCGACGTGGGCGCCGATCCTGCGCTGCGCCAGAAAATGACCGAGCGCGCGAACGGCGGCTACACCGTGCCGCAGATCTTTATCGGCGGCACGCATGTCGGCGGCTGTGACGACCTGCATGCGCTTGAGGCGGCGGGCCGGCTCGACGCGCTTTTGGCCAACTGATGCGCGCGGGGTTGATCCAGCTTTCGGTGGGCGACGATCCGGCAGCAAACCTGCCGGTGACACGCGATTTCATCCGGGAGGCCGCGGCAGCCGGGGCGGGCTTTGTGCTCACACCCGAATGCACGAACATGCTCTCCTCCGACCGCGCCCATCAACAAGCGGTGCTGCGCCACGAGGAAGAGGATGGCACGCTGGAAAGCCTGCGTGCCGAGGCGGCGCGGCTGGGCATCTGGCTGCTGATCGGCTCGCTCGGGGTAAAAACCCACGATGCCGATGGCCGCTTTGCCAACCGCTCTTTTCTGATCGGTCCCGAGGGGCAGATCGTGGCGCGTTACGACAAGATCCATATGTTCGACGTCGATGTGAGCGCAACGGAGCGCTACCGCGAATCGGAGGGCTACCGGCCCGGCACCCGCGCGGTGCTGGCCGAGGCGGCCTTTGCGAAGATCGGCATGGCGATCTGTTATGACCTGCGCTTTGCGCATCTGTTCCGCCGCCTCGCGCAAGCGGGCGCCGAGATCCTGACACTGCCCGCCGCCTTCAACGACACCACCGGCGCCGCGCATTGGGAAACCCTGATTCGCGCCCGTGCGATCGAAACCGGCTGTTTCGTGCTCGCGCCCGCGCAATGCGGCGCCCATGCCGCGCATGGCGACACGCCGCGGCGCACCTATGGCCACAGCCTTGCCGTCGCCCCTTGGGGAGAGGTTCTGGCCGATGGCGGCACCTTGCCCGGCGTGACGCTTGTGGATCTGGACCTCACCCGGGTGAGTGCGGCGCGCGGTCGCGTGCCCTCGATCCGCCATGACCGCGCTTTCGAGGGGCCCTGACATGTCTGACCCGCTGGCCGCCGCGCTCTTTTCCGAGGTCTTCATGGCCGATCAGCTGGCGCGCAACGTGGTCAGCCGGGCGCTGCCGAAGGGCATGGAGATCTCGCATTTTTCCGTGCTCAACCACCTTGCGCATATCGGCGAGGAGCGCACCCCCGCGCAGCTTGCCGCAAGCTTTCACGTCACCCGCGGCGCGATGACAAACACGCTCTCCAAGCTCGCTTGGGCGGGGCATGTCCACATCCGCCCGGACTGGGACGATGCGCGGCGCAAATTCGTGGCGATCTCCCCCGCGGGGCGGCAGGCGCGCGATGCCGCCCTCGCCGCCTTGATGCCGCGCATCACCGAGGTCGTGCGGGCGATCGGGCCGGAAAAAGTGCGCGCCGCGCTGCCGGTGTTGCGCGAGTTGCGCGCCCAGCTTGAAGACAGCTGACCGGGGCGAAGCGCGGCCCCCCCCTTGGGCTGCCCTGAAAGCGAAAAGACCCCGCCGAGCGAACGGCGGGGTAAGGTCGTGCCCGGGCATGCCGGAGCACTGGCGGTAACTTTTTGATCTGTAAAGTCAGTGCATCTCGGCGCGGATCTGCTGGCGCAAGAGGTCGATCGGCACCATTTTGCCGTCGCGCTTGAAGTGCCAGTAGGTCCAGCCGTTGCAGCTTGGCGCGCCTTCGAGATGGGCGCCGACCTGATGGATCGAGCCCTTCACATCATTGCCCACAAGCGTGCCATCGGCGCGCACCTTGGCCTTGAAGCGGTTGCCGACCGAATAGAGCTCTTCGCCCGGACGCAGCATGCCGCGCTCGACAAGCTGGCCAAAGGGAACGCGCGGTTCGGCGCGTTTCGAGCCCGTGATCTCGAGCGCCTCGCGGTCAAATTTGCGCACCTTCTCAAGCCGCTTGCTGGCGGCCTCGCGATAGGCTTCCTCGCGCTCGATGCCGATGTAGTCGCGCCCGAGCATCTTGGCGACGGCGCCGGTCGTGCCGGTGCCGAAGAACGGATCGAGCACGACATCGCCGGGATTGGTGGTGCCAAGGATGATGCGGTGCAGCAGCGCCTCGGGCTTTTGCGTCGGGTGCGCCTTGTCGCCCGCCTCGTCCTTCAGCCGCTCGCCGCCGGTGCAGATCGGCAGCACCCAGTCCGAGCGCATCTGCACGCCTTCGTTGAGCGCTTTCAGCGCCTCATAGTTGAAGGTGTATTTCGCACCTTCGGATTTCGAGGCCCAGATCAGCGTTTCATGTGCATTGGTGAGCCGCTTGCCGCGGAAGTTCGGCATCGGGTTCGATTTGCGCCAAACCACATCGTTGAGGATCCAATAGCCCTGATTTTGCAGCTCGGCGCCAAGACGGAACACATTGTGGTAGGAGCCGATCACCCAGATCGCGCCATTGGGCTTGAGGATGCGGCGCGCCGCCGCCAGCCAGTCGTGGGTGAAGCTGTCATAATGGCCAAAGGAGCCAAACTGGTCCCAGGCATCATCCACCGCATCAACGCGCGAATTGTCCGGCCGGTGCAGTTCGCCGCGCAGCTGCAGGTTGTAGGGGGGGTCCGCAAAAATCAGGTCGATGCTCGCCTCGGGAAGGCGGTTCATCTCTTCGATGCAGTCGCCTGCAATGATCTGGTTGAGCGGAAGCGCGAGTGGCGCCTTCCGCGGATCGGTCTTGGTCATCTCTGCCTCATTGTGCCCGTGCGGGTCTTGCCCAGGGGTCGCCAGCTTGTGCCGGTCTATGGGCCTAAAGATGAGTCAAAGCTGATTCGCCGTCAAATTCTTTTTTGAATCAGGTACTTACTGTTTTCGCTTGGCACAAGATATTGTGCACAGGCTTGAACGAACGCCTATGAACGGGCGTAACCCCCAGATCTAGGAGCGCCTGCACGTGGTCCTTTGTCGGGTAGCCTGCGTTCCTCTCCCAACCATAGCCGGGGTATTGTTGCGCCAAATCCACCATCAGCGCGTCACGTGCCTCTTTGGCGAGGATCGAGGCGGCGGCGATGGAAACAGACCGCGCATCGCCCTTCACCACGGCCTCGGCAGAGAGGGTGAGCGCCTTCGGGAGCCGGTTGCCATCGACAAGCACATGATCGGGCGGCCGGCAAAGCCCGGCCAGTGCGCGCATCATCGCAAGGTGGCTCGCCTGCAAGATATTGAGCGCGTCGATCTCTTCAACGCTCGCATGGGCCACGCACCATTCCGCATGGGCGGTGATTTCGGCCACAAGCGCGGCGCGGCGCTTCGCCGAGAGCTTTTTCGAATCATCGAGCCCGGCGGGGATATGCGCGGGGTCGAGCACCACAGCGGCGGCCGTGACCGGGCCGCACAGCGGGCCGCGGCCCACTTCGTCCACCCCGGCCACGCGCAAAAGCCCGCGCGCGCGGGCAAGGTCTTCAAAGGAATAATCGGGTTTTTGAGCCATGCCCTCGCATGACGCGCCCGGCGCGCAGGCGCAACGAAAAAGGCGCGAGGGAGAGCCCCCCTCGCGCCTTCCCGGTGCCGTCAGCGGCGGTGGCTCCAGTCGCGCCGCCCGGTGTCACGGCAACCGGGCGATTGCACCTCGATGCGGCGGCCATGGCGGTCGCGCTCAATGCGGATCACGCAGGCATCGGCACGGCGGTGATCATCACGCCGACTGTCCCAGCCATGATCACGGCCATGATCACGCCCATGATCGCGGCCGCGATCATAATAGCCCCAGGCCGGGGGCGGCGGGGCCCGGTGCGGAGCGGCGCGCGGCTTGTCATTTTGATCAACCAGCGCGGCAATCGCGCCGATGCCGATGAGCAGTGCCAGCGCATTGCGGTCTTTCTCGCTCATCGCGGCGGCGGGGGTGGCGGTGACGGAGGTCAGGCCGATCGCCAGAGCGGTGACGGCGGCGGTCAGGCGGGGCGAGAAAAAGCGGATCATGGCAGGTCTCCTGTCGGATGCGGCAGTGCCGCGGTTTCGATGCGATGAGCCTCGGGCCAAGCGCCCCGGACAGGCAATATCAGCCCCCTGTTATCCGATAGCATGCCCGCCAAACCCCTTTGGCTATTGCATAACGCGGCCCGGCGGCGCAGCCTTGGCACATGATGAAACATGCGCTCTTTGCCCTGATCTTGCTCGCTCTGGCCGCGCCCGCGCAGGCCGACTGCTATGCCGATTACAAGGCCAAGCAGGACAATCCTCTGCGCCTCCATTACGGCGTGGCGCAGGTGCCGGACGGCGCCTGCTCCAAGGGGGCGGCATCCGCGGCCCTCGCGCCCCGGCTTGCGGCCGGGGGCTGGACCCTGCTCAATATCGTTTCCGTTTTCGGGCCCGAGGGGCTCCAAGCCAAGAAGGCCAGTGCCGGTGCCTATTTCCTCCGTTACTGAGGGGCTGAAGGCGGGCTCGCGCGCGGTGCTTTGGGGCGTCATTGCCATCGCCGTTGCGCTCGGGGCAGCGGCGGCGCTCCTGTTCCTCTCGCTTCCCGATGCCAATGCCTTCAATGCGCGGGTCGAGCAGATCTTCGTGCAAAACGATGCCCTCACCAACCCGACGCAATTGCGGCTGCTTGAGGTTCTGGCGCAATCGGGCACCTCTTTTGCCGAGGTGCTTTCCTCCTATCGCCTGATCATCTTCATCCTGCTCGTTTTCGCCGCGGTGCTGATGGTGGCGGCGCTCGGGCTCTTGCTCACCATCATCGGGCTGAACCGGCGCATGAGCGCGATTCAGCGCTCTGGCATCGAGGTGCAGAGCCTGCGCATCCTGCGGGCAGAAAACGCGGTGATGCTGAACGACATGGCCTTCACCCTCACCCCCGCCGCCATCGAAACCCTCGCGGTGCTGGCCGAGGCGCGGATGGACGATGATTTCGTCACCGGCGCGCAGATCGAGGCGATGATCTCGGGCAAACCCGAGGCAGATTGCGACGAGGCCGCGGGCGCCACCCGCATCAAGCGGCTGCGTGATGCACTGGGCAATGCTCTCGTCAGCGAGCTTTTGGTGCGCAACATTTCACGCAAGGGTTACACGCTCGCCGTAGCAAGGGAGCGTCTGCGCGTCGACTGACCCCGATTCCTGTTGCTTATGGGGGGCGGGGGTCCTATATCGCGGCTTCACTTTTTCGCGGGGGGGCGCCCATGATCCCGACACCCTTCTACCTGATCGACGAAGCCCGGCTTCTGGTCAACATGCGCAAGATCGACGCTTTGCGCGCGGCCTCCGGGGCAAAGGCGCTTCTGGCGCTCAAATGCTTCGCCACATGGTCCGCCTTCGACATCATGCGCCCTTACATGGATGGCACCACCTCCAGCTCGCTTTATGAGCTGCGGCTGGGGCACGAGAAGTTCGGCAAGGAAACGCATGCCTATTCCGTTGCCTGGTCAGACCGGGAGATCGACGAAGCCTGCAGCTATGCCGACAAGATCATTTTCAACTCGGTGGGCCAGCTCACCCGGTTTGAGGCGCAATCGGCCGGGATCAAGCGCGGGCTGCGGCTCAATCCCCGGTTCTCCACCTCCGGCTTCGACCTTGCGGACCCGGCGCGCCCGTTCTCGCGGCTGGGCGAATGGGATCTGGCGAAACTGCTTGGCGTGGCCGAGCTGATTTCGGGCGTGATGATCCACTACAATTGCGAGAACCGCGATTTCGCGCTGTTTGACGACCAGCTTGGCCGGATCGAGCGCGACTTCGCGCCGCTGCTGGAAAAGCTCGACTGGGTGAGCCTGGGGGGCGGCATCCATTTCACCGGCGAGGGCTACCCGCTCGACGCGCTTGCCGCGCGGCTCAAGGCCTTTTCCGAGCGCTTCGGGGTGCAGGTCTATCTTGAGCCCGGCGAGGCCTCGATCACGCAATCGACCTCGCTTGAGGTGAGCGTGCTCGACCTGCTCGAAAACGGCAAGACCCTCGCCATCGTCGACAGCTCGATCGAGGCCCATATGCTTGATCTGCTGATCTACCGCGAAAGCGCGAAGCTGCCGCAACAGGGCGATCACGCCTATCAGATCTGCGGCAAATCCTGCCTTGCGGGGGATATCTTTGGCGAGGCCCGCTTCCCCGCGCCCCTGAAGGTGGGCGACCGGATCTCGGTGGCCGATGCGGCGGGCTACACGATGGTGAAGAAAAACTGGTTCAACGGCGTCAACATGCCGTCGATCGCCATTCGCCGCGAGGATGGCACTGTCGAGCGGATCCGAGACTTTACCTACGAGGATTACCTCTCATCCCTGTCCTGAGGGGCTGATCGCCCCCCTTCCCTGCCTCATGAAAGGAGCCAGAAGAAGTGAAGAAGAACGTGCTTATCATCGGTGCCGGTGGCGTCGCGCAGGTGGTTGCCCACAAATGCGCGCAACACAACGACATTCTGGGTGACCTGCACATCGCATCGCGCACACGCGCGAAATGCGACGCCATCATCGCCTCGGTCCATGAGAAAGGCGCGATGAAGGTGCAAGGCACGTTCGAGGCGCATGCGGTGGATGCGATGGATACGGCGGCGGTGGCGGATCTGATCCGCAAGACCGGCGCGCAGATCGTCATCAACGTCGGCTCGTCCTTCGTCAACATGACGGTGCTGGCCGCCTGCATCGAGACCGGCGCGGCCTATATGGACACGGCGATCCACGAAGACCCGGAAAAGATCTGCGAAGCGCCGCCGTGGTATGGCAATTATGAGTGGAAACGGCGCGCGGCCTGCAAGGCGGCGGGGGTCACCGCGATTCTTGGCGTCGGCTTTGATCCGGGTGTGGTCAATGCCTATGCGCGGCTCGCCGAGGACGAGTTCCTCGACACGATCGAAAGCATCGACATCGTCGACATCAATGCCGGCTCCCACGGGCGCTGGTTTGCCACCAACTTCGACCCGGAGATCAACTTCCGCGAATTCACCGGCACGGTCTATTCGTGGCAACAGGGCGCCTGGCAATCGAACACAATGTTCGAGGTGGGCAAGGAATGGGATCTGCCGGTTGTGGGCAAGCAAAAGGCCTATATGACCGGGCATGACGAGGTGCATTCGCTCTCGGCGCGCTACAGCCAGGCCGATGTGCGGTTCTGGATGGGCTTTGGCGATCATTACATCAACGTTTTCACGGTGCTGAAAAACCTCGGCCTGCTCTCGGAACAGCCGGTGAAAACCGCCGAAGGGCAGGAGGTGATCCCGCTCAAGGTGGTGAAGGCAGTGCTGCCCGACCCGGCAAGCCTCGCGCCGGATTACGAGGGCAAGACCTGCATCGGCGATGTGATCAAGGGCACGAAGAACGGCAAACCGGCCGAAGTTTTCATCTACAACGTCGCCGATCACAAGGAAGCTTATGAGGAAGTAGGAAGCCAGGGCATTTCCTACACCGCGGGCGTGCCGCCGGTTGCCGCCGCACTCCTGATCGCCAAAGGCGTGTGGGATGTGGGCACGATGGTGAACGTGGAAGAGCTTCCGCCGCGGCCCTTCCTTGAGCTTCTGGGAGAGATGGGCCTGCCAAGCCGGGTGATTGATCCCACCGGCGCAGACCGCGCGATCTGATCCACCTGCCAACAGAATTGCGAAAGGCCCGCCAGTCGGGCCTTTCGCATTTGGCCAACGCGCCCCCGCATCCGAGGCGGTTGAGCGCCGTGTTGCCCCCGGCCCGGGCAAGATCGCAGCGCACAGATTGGTTGCGCGCGACGTTTGAAGACGAGGGAAAACGGGGGGCTTTGTCGCGCGCGCGGGCACGCGCTTCGCCCGGCTCAGGCAGGCCTGCCACGCTGCGCCGCGCGCGCCCCGCCTGACACCGCGACCAGTGCCGAAAAAGTGGGCGCGGCGCGCATCCATCCGATTTTTCAGGGGCGCCTTTCCTGAGCGCACGCAGTGACCGGGTGACTTAAAGATCTCGCGGGGATTGCGCCTTGAGAACCTAGCCTTCGCGCTTGCTCACCGAATCAGCTTGGTCTAATTTGCCGGAGTCGGGCGAAGTATGCCTTCTGCTGGCTCGGCTTCGCGAAACAAGAGCTCGGATTAAGGCCGCGCCTGCACGACCGACGCATGACACCGATGGTGTTCGACGTGCTGCGGGATGGCTTTCAGAAGATATTGAAGGCGGGCCAACAGATGCTGCGAAGAGAATAATCGCAGGCGTCAGATGAGGAAAAGATATGGGACTAGTCGGAATTTATTCCTTTCCAAAGTCTGGGAATACCTGGATTCGCGTGATTATTGGCCGGATCATGAACCAGGATTTCGAACAGGTTCCTGACCTTCATATTTCTCCTTTGTCTAACGCCCAAGAATTCAACGGATTGAGGTTTTTCAAGCATCACGGCGGCAGGAACTACAAATCCTGGAATGGGCAGAAGCTCGATACCACCAATGTGATCCATATTCGAAGAAACCCGCTGGATGTATTTGTATCCTATCTGAATTTTCTCTCTGACAATGTGACCGGAAAAGCCCCAATCAAGTTCAGTTCCGTCGATGACATTCGCGGAACGGATCTTTTTGATTTGTACTTCAGCACATTCATTACGACAGGCCATGTGTCTGCCGGATTTGCGGATGTGACGGGCAGTTATTTTCAGAACAACACGTTCTGGATGAACCAGACTGAAGTTCCTGCGATCTTGCTGAAATATGAAGATCTCGTGAGCGATCCTATTGCAACGCTTGAGCCTGTCAAACAGCTTCTGGGGATCGACGACGCGCTTATTGCATCTGCTGTCGAAGAGGCAGCGGCCGTAACCAAGCCGGATGGAAAGTTTTTCTGGAAACAGCAGGAAAAAAATTATCTGAATTACCTGTCGCAGGAACAGATTGATCTCTTCGTGAAATACCGCGGCGCAGAAAGCGAGGCGATGGGTTATAAATTCTGACCCATCCGCGCCCAGCTTGCGGTCGAGGCATCATGAAAATAAATATGGCGCATGCATTTTTGCTTGCGCCCTGAGGCTGGCACGAGGCGCGCCGACATTGAAAACATCAGACGAACAAAGCTATAATTCAGCAATTCTGCGTTGAGCAATGTAGATCGACATGTGCTATCGTGTGACCTGAAAATTCAGCGAAAGATTGCTTCTTGGCTTCCTGTTCGGCACCCTCTCGCACATGCAACGGATCGATAATAGAGAGACTATCATGAAGATCTACATCGCAGGCCATCGCGGCATGGTCGGAGGCGCTATCCTGCGCAAGCTCCAGGCGCGCAAGAGTGCCGGTGCCGCGCTCGAACTCATCACGCGCACCCATGCCGAGCTCGATTTGACGAGCCAGCAGGCGGTGCGTGATTTCATGCAGACCGAAAAGCCCGATGTGGTGATCCTCGCCGCGGCGAAGGTGGGCGGCATCCATGCCAACAACACCTATCCGGCTGAGTTCATCTACGAAAACCTGATGATCGAATGCAACGTGATCCATCAGGCCTTTGCCGCCGGGGTGCAACGGCTGCTCCAGCTTGGCTCGTCCTGCATCTACCCGAAAGCCGTGCCGCAGCCGATGGCGGAGAATGCGCTGCTCACCGGCACGCTTGAACCCACGAACGAGCCCTATGCCGTCGCCAAGATCGCCGGGATCAAGCTTTGTGAGAGCTACAACCGGCAATATGGTGTCGATTACCGCTCGGTGATGCCCACCAACCTCTATGGCCCGGGCGACAATTTCCACCCCGAGAACTCGCATGTGCTGCCAGCCCTGATCCGGCGCTTTCACGAGGCGGCTCAGGCGGGCACCGAGGAGGTGGTGATCTGGGGGTCCGGCACGCCGATGCGCGAATTCCTGCATGTCGATGACATGGCAGAGGCCTCGCTGTTCGTGCTCGACCTCGACAAGGCCACCTATGAGGCCAATACCCAGCCCATGCTCAGCCATATCAACGTGGGCAGCGGCACCGATATCTCGATCATGGATCTGGCCAGGCTCGTGGCCCGCGTGACAGGCTATCAGGGCCGGATCACGAACGACCCCACGAAGCCCGATGGCACGATGAAGAAGCTGATGGATGTCAGCCGCCTGACGCAGATGGGCTGGACCGCGCGGATCGGGCTGGAGGACGGCGTCGCGGAAACCTACCGCTGGTTTTGCGAAACCGCGCAGATCCGCGCCTGATCCTTTTGCGCCTGACCGTCTGAGATCGGGCGAACTTTTCTCTGCCAGCGGATAACGATAGGATAGATCGTCCGTTGTTGAAAGAAAGAGACCGTAAAGATGGCCAACAGCACGTTGGGAACGCTTCAGGACTGTGGCGTGATCTATGCCGTGACGGGGGAGCCCTATTTCAAGGAGATGCGGACCTCGATCCGGTCGATCCGTGCGGTGCACCCGGAGTTGCCGATCACCGTCGCCTATTCCTGGGAAGGGGCGCTTGCACGCGAGCTTCTGGCCGGGATTCCGCATATCGAGTTTCTCGATCTCACGGAAACGGTGCGGGCCTCCGGGCTGAAGATGAATGACGGCATGGAGCGCAGCCGCGGCGTCAAGATCAACACGATCAATGTCTCGCCCTATCGCTTCACGCTGTTTCTCGACACGGACACCTATGTGCGCAAGACCCTCGTGCCGATGTTTGACGCGCTGCGCGAGGGCGATACGCAGATCGTGCTCACCAATGAGCCGATCGCCTATTACCCGAAGGAGCAATACGAGAAGGGCATCGCCGATGGCGACCGCCCGAATGCGCAAGGCCTGATGGCGCTTTCAAACCCGAAGTATTTCAACTCTGGCGTCTTCGCCTTCCGCGACACGATCCGTGATTATGGTGCGGGCACCGGCTGGGTCGAGCAGTTTCTGGCCCAGTCGCAGGCCCCGGCGACCAGCAACTGGGCGCGCCTGTGCGATCAGACCGCGCTGAACAAGACGATGAACCGGCTGACGGATATTCCCCGCAAGGTGCTTTCCAACACGATCTGGAATGCGCAGTGCAAGATCCTGTTCGAACTGCACAAACAGGGCCGCTGGGATGACATCCACATCATTCACTGCAAGATGGTGCACCACCTCGGGCCGGAGCCCGAAAAGCTCGTGCACGGTCAATACATCAGCAGTTTCCAGTTGATCAAACCCTGACCTGCGGGGCCGGGGCCCACAGGCAGCATCGGCAACGGGCCGTCAGGGCCACGGGTCGCACCGGGGGAACCACTATGCACGTTTTAGTCGTTGGATTCAGCGTTACCGCGGAAAAATCCTTTGTTGAGCGGTGTCAGGAACAATTGGCCGGGCAAACCGGAATCCGGCTCTCCAAGGCCGGGATCGGTGGCTGGTTCCCCTTCCTGCTGCGGCATGTGATCGACGAGATCCTCGCCCGTTACCGCCCGGACCATGTGGTGTTCGAGATCGCCACGCCGAGCCTGCGCAGCCAGAGCCGCAGCCACGAAGATCATCTTGAAAGCTTGCGGTGCCTCGTGGCCTCGGCGGTCAAGCACGGCGTTGGCCGGATCTCGTTTCTCGACCTGCCCCGCAGCGATGTGGACGAGGCGACGGATTGGCAATGGGCCATGCATCGCGCCTTTTGCGAAGACTATGCGCTTGGCTATCGCGCCGTGCCGCTTGCCGAGGGGGTGCTGCGCGATGTCGTGCACCCCACCGCAAAGGGCGTGGCGACATTTGCAGATGCGTTGAGGGCGCTGATCGAAACCACGCCAGAGCTCTCCGCCGAGGCGCGCGCGCGGCTCAGCGTTTTGCGCAACCCCTTCCGCAGCATCCCGGCCCACCGTTACGGCTGCGGCAGCGCGGGGCTGCGTGAGTATGCCCGCGGCGGATATGATGTGACCGCCGTGTGCATTCCCGCCGGGGAGACCGTGCATTTCGACTTTGGCCCGGCGCCGGTGCGGGTGCTTGGCTATTCCATGATCATGGGGCCGCGGAGCGGTGCGCTCGACCTGAGCACCGGCGATTTTTCGCATCGCGCAGGCGGCTATGACCCGTTTTGCTATTACGAGCGGATCGGCGCGACGTTCTTTCTGGAGCAATCCTGCCGCGGGCTGGATATCCGCCAGGATCCGGCACTGCCGCGCGTCGAGCTGCTCAAGGGCACGCCCGACACCGGCCCCCGGATGGGCCATCTGTGCAGCATCTTCATCGCGGGAGACACGGTGCCCGCCCCGACACGCGCCGCGCCCGCCCCCGCACAGCCCGTCGCGGCTCTCGCGCCTGCCCCGGTGCCGGCCGATCGGCAGCATGTGCTGACCGTGGGCTTCAGCGTCACCGATCAAAATTCCTTTGTCGAATTTGCCCGGCACCGCTGTGCCCGTGCCGGGCGCGACAAGATCCGCTTCGACAAGGTTGGCATCGGCGCCTGGACCCCGTTCCAACTGCGCCATGTGATGGGGCAGATCCTCGCCCTGCACAAAGGGGCCAACCATCTCGTTTTCGAGATCGCCACCTCCCAGTTGCGCGGCATGAACCGCCCGCGAGAAGATCATCTGGCCACGCTCCGCGCCCTTTGTGCCGCGGCGGTGGCGCATGGGGCGACGCGGATCTCGTTCCTGGATCTGCCGCGGATCGACGTGGTCGAGGCCCGAGACTGGCTTTGGCAAATGCACCGCAGCTTCGCCGCCGACCACGGGCTTGGCTATGCCTCGGTCTCGCTCGCAAAGGACATGCTCACCGACGACGTTCACCCGACCGAGGCGGGCAAGCAGATCTATACTGACGCCTTCATGACGCTGCTTGAGACGCCCGAGATCCCGGCCTTAGCGCGCGAAACGCTGCGGAGCTATCCTGCGCCTTGGGGGAGCATGTCCGCCGCCGCCTGCGCAAGCGGCGCGCCAGAAACGAAAGCCTATGGCCGCGGCGGGTTTCGTCAGACGCTGGTGAGCATTCCGGGCGGCACGGAGCAACGCTTCGTGTTTCCAAGGCCGATGCAGGTGGTGGGCTATTCGATGCTGCGCGGGCCAACCACGGGGGCGCTCACACTCACCGCAGGCACCTTCACCGACCGCAACGACGGCTATGACAACCGGTGCTATTATGAACGTCTGGCCGTGACCCAGTTTGAGCCGCAGACGGTCTCGGAAATCACGATCCGGCAGGAGCCCGAAATCCCCGAGATCGCGCTGTTCAAGGGCGAAAAGGATCTCGGCCCGCGTGTCGGGCATATTGGCGCGATCCTGACCCTCGCCCCCGATGGCGAAGGGCTCCAGATGGCACCGCAGCGCGCCCCTGCCCAGACGCCGCCCGGCGCCCCGACGCCCCCGCTCCCCGCCCTGAGCAGGCGGGCACGCGCGGCGCGGCTGATCCATCTGCACCAGCCGCGCACCGCCGGGCGCTCTCTGCGGCAGGCAATGGCCGCGCATCTCGCGCCGGGCCGGCTCGAAATCTATCAGCCCCAAGCGCCGCAAAGCGTGCGCGACATGCTGGAGCGCGACGACTGGGCCGTGTTCACGGGCAATTTTCAGGCCTTGCATGGCACCCTTGCCGCGCCTTTGCTGCAATTGCCGTGCTGGATGACGGTGGTGCGCGACCCGGCCGAGCGGCTCGTCTCCTTCCTGCATTATGCCCGCGCGGTGCCTGCACTCGGGGGCGTGCATGACCGGCTCAAACCGCTGGGTCTGGAGGAGGGGCTCGCGCTCCTGATCGCGGAAAGCTCAAGCTATGCGCAATCGAGCCAATGCCGCGGCATCGTCTGGGGCGAGGAACCGCCAACCGCCGAGGGCGCCCTGCGCGTGATCGACCGGCGCTTTCGCTTTGTCTCTACCATGGAACAGCTTGCAGAAGGTTTCGAGGCGTTGCGGCGCTGGGATCTGGTCGCGCCGGATGCCGTGTTGCCCCATATCTTTGCCGGTCCGCCGCGCGATGCCCGGTTGCTGGAGACGGCCCGCGCCCTTCTGGGCGAGCGCGCCCATGAGGATGCCCTCCTGCATCAGCGGCTGCTGCGAGAAGGCCCTGTCTTGCGCGATCCGACCGGCGTTTTGTGAGCTGTGCCGGCCCGGCCCCCCATCCGTCCGCCGCAGACCGCAGCGGCTAATTGGCAAGAAGACGGCGCAGGGCGGTTGTTGTTTGGCGGTCCTCTGTCTAGGGTCTTGCCCAAACAGCCCCTCGAAAGATGCCCGTCACAACTGATTTTCAGGATCGAACGATGTCGAAAACGATTTTCATCACGACCCCTTGCCTCAATATGGCAAGAACCATCGACCGCACGATCCAGAGCGTTCTTAACCAGGCCGGCGATTTCTTCCTGCGCTACCACATTCAGGACGGCGGCTCGGAGGATGGCACGCTTGCGCGGCTCGACTGGTGGCAAGATCACATGCGCAGCAAGGCCTTTGTCAAAAACTGCCTCGGGGTCGATTTCTCTTATAGTTCGGAACCCGATACCGGCATGTATGACGCGCTCTGCAAGGGCTTTGCCCAGATGCAGATCCCGCCCGATGCCTTCATGACATGGATCAACGGCGACGACATTCTCACGCAGGGGTCTTGCGCGTTCATCGAGAATGTGGCCGCGCAATTCACCAAGGAGCAGGTCTCCTGGGTGGGCGGGGCCACTTCGGTGTTTCGGGGCAACCGGCCCATGCTCCATTTCGACAATCCGATCCCGCGGGCAGCCCTGCAACTGGGCCTGTGCGAGGGGCAGCACTGGAACTTTTTGCAACAGGAAGGCACTTATTTCCGCAAATGGCTCTGGAGTGCCGTTTCTCCCGAGGAAACGATTGCGCCGATGCGCCTTGCGGGCGACTGGAACCTGTGGCGGCTGTTCTCCGGGAAAGCATCGCTCGCGCAAACCAAGGTCGCGCTGGCAACCTTCCGCATCACGGATGATCAGCTCTCCGCGCGCCAGCGCGAGAAATACATGGCCGAGATCGAGGCGATCATCCCTGCCGCCGAGCGCCGCGCCGCCCTCGAAACCTTGGCGCAGCAGGCTGATATCTCCCGCCGCAGCCTCAAGGTGCATTATGCCGATGCGGCGCTCACGGTTCTCGACGAAGGCTGCAACGGCACGCTGCGGGTGAATGTTGAAAAGACCTTCGGCGCCGAGAGAAGCGCCGCGATCCCCTCCAACGGTGGGCAGGTCAAGGTGGTTTACGAAGGCACGGCCCCCGCCCCGGAAGCCGCGCCTGGACACCATATCTCTTTTCAGAACAACATTCTCGCCCATGATCGCGACTGGCAATTTCCCGCCATCACCGAAAAGCAGGCGTTCCATCGGCTGCGCGATTGCGGCTGCGTGCCCGAGGGCGTGACCTATGTCGCCTATCCTTGGGCGAACCTGATCGACAAGCTTCAGACCAAATCTTCTGATGCCCATATTCATCTTTCGCAGTTTTTTGAATTTTGCGAACAGCTTCCCCAGAACACCACACTCGTGACCGTGTGCCAGCAGATCAAGATGAAGGAGTTTCTGGATCTGTTCGAAACCGCCGGGATCTCGCATGTGTTCTGGAGCCATGCCACGCAAGAAGATCTTGCAAACAACGCCGCGCTTGCGGATCGCGACGCGCTGTCGATCCACCCTTTCCCGCTGTTTCCGGTGCAGATCCCCGATCCCTCGGAATGCATCGAAATCGCCGCGCGGCCGTTCCTGTTTTCGTTCATCGGGGCGCGGGCGAACCAGTATTACCTGACCGAGTCGCGCACGCATATTCTCGAACTGCTCCAGGATCATCCGCGCGGGCTGATCATCGGGCGCGACGACTGGCACTATAACAAGGTGGTGTACGAGCTGCAGATCCGCCCCGGCGCGAAATCCGCCGCGGTCGAAGATCTGGTGAACAAATCACATTCCGAACAGTTCCGCCTCTCGCTGGCGCAAAGCGTGTTCTCGCTCTGCCCCTCCGGCTCGGGGCCGAACTCGATCCGGCTGTGGGAAAGCCTTGGGGCCGGGTCGATCCCGGTGATCCTCGCCGAGACCTATGCCCCGCCCGGAGACCCCGCGCTCTGGCAGGCGGCGGCCGTGTTTTGCGAGGAGACCCGCGAGGCAATCGCCGCACTGCCCGCACGGCTTGAAGAGATCGCGGCAGACCCAGAGCGGTTGCGCGCCATGCAGCGCGCGGGGGCGCAGCTTTGGCTGCTCTACGGTCCGCAGAGCTTCGTTTATGATGTGCAAAAGTTGATGCTGGAGCTTGGTCAGGGTGGTCAGGCCGGGGCCCCCGCGCTCACGCCGCACCCGGCGGGGCACTCCACCACGGCATCGGAGCCGCAGGGGCCGGCTGCGCTTTGCGAATTGTTGGCCGCGCGTTTGCACCACAAGAAAACGCTCGATCCAGACGAGGCAAGAAGCCTGCTGCGCGCCGCGGCAAGCGCATTGCTCGTTGCGGGCAACGCGCTGATGCCGCTTTTCAACGCGGCAAGCACCCCGCTCGGCCAGACCGTGCAACGGGCCCAAGACGCTCTGCCGCCTGCCGATGCGGCGCGGACGCATTTCGAGCAGGTGCTCGCGCATCTGGAGCTGGCGCCCTGCGCGCCTGCGCGGCCAGCCCTGCCCGCGCTTGCCAGCCCTGCCGTTGCGCCCGCGGCCCGCCCGGCCTCGGCTCTGAGGATTTGTTTTGTCGGGCAGCATTCTCACCGCACGCCGCTGAGCTATCCGGCATTCCGCGCCACGGCGCGCGAGCGCATCACCGTGGTCGAGGAGCCGGCACAGGCCGATGTGGTGATGACCGGCTTCAATCTCGATCTGCGCAACGATGCCGCGCGGTTCGAAGCGATCACCAAGGCAAATCCGGGCGCGAAGATCATGGTGATCTCGGAAGAGCCGTTGTGGGATTCGACCTGGTCTGACGGCTTCACCGAGACCGCGCGCAAGGCCGTCTGCGGCGCGACCGAAGTTCCCTACACGTTCCTCAACCACACCAATTCGACGATCTTCGCCTTTGCGCAGATCCCCTATTTTCTGCTGACCTCGGACGATCTGCTGACGCGCTTCACCACGCTGATTGCCCGAAACCTGACGCTGACGCCGCAAGATCTGCTCAGCCGCTGGCGCAAGGCCCCGGTGCCTGCCGCGTTCGTGGCCGAGAAGCGCGAGGGCGAGAAATACGCGCTCGCCTTCCCCGATCAGGAGGTCTGGGGGCTGAGCACCTACCGCTCCGAAGTGGCGGCGCATCTGGCAAAGCATCCCGGCGTTCATATCGAGGGCAAGGGCTGGTTCAACGAAGCGCGGCGGCAAGATCTGCCGGACTGGCATCTCGACAAGCTCGCCAAGCTGGATGCGCGGGTGCGCGTGATGTCGAGCTACGAGAACACGCATCAAAGGCACTACATCTCCGAAAAGATCTTCGATGCGTTCGTGGTCGGGGGGATGCCGACCTATTATGCAAACCCTCATCACGCGATTCATCAGCTTGTGCCGGAAGCCAGCATGATCAACACCTTCGGGCTGACGGCCACTGCGGCGGCCGCGCGGGTGCGCGATTTTGAGCCCGATCTTGTGACCGCCGAGGCATGGCTCGATACTGCGCGGCGGCTCAAGATGCTCTGTGGCAACACCGGGGCGATCCGCGCGGAGCGGCAGCGCATCACCGATGCGATCCTTGCGGCGGTGGCGGCCCTCTGAACGCCACCGGGGCGGGCTGGACTTTTTGCCCGCCCACCCCATTTCAAGGGTCTCACACTGGGAGGCCCGATGATGACCCGCTATCAAAAGACCGAGGAGGCCCTTGCGCGCCTCAGCCCGGAAGAATTCCGCGTGACGCAGCAAAGCGGCACCGAACGCCCCTTTACCGGCGCCTATTGGGAGACGACGGCGCCCGGGCTTTATGTCGATGTGGTTTCGGGCGAGCCGCTCTTTTCCTCGCGCGACAAGTTCGATGCGGGGTGCGGCTGGCCCTCGTTCACCCATCCCGTTGAGCCTGCGCATGTGACCGAGCATCATGATCTTTCGCATGGCATGCGCCGGGTCGAGGTGCGCTCCGCCCATGGCGACAGCCATCTGGGCCATGTTTTCCCCGATGGCCCGCGCGAGCGCGGCGGCCTGCGTTACTGCATCAATTCCGCGAGCCTGCGCTTCATCCCCAAGGAGCGGATGGCGGAAGAGGGCTACGGCGATTATCTGGCGATGCTGGAGGACTGAATGGAAAAAGCAATTCTTGCAGGCGGCTGCTTCTGGGGCATGCAGGATCTGATCCGCAAGCTGCCGGGCGTTGCGGCAACGCGTGTGGGCTATACCGGGGGCGAGGTGGAAAACGCCACCTATCGCAACCACGGCAATCACGCCGAGGCGATCGAGATCCTGTTCGACCCGGAGCGGATCAGCTACCGGCGGCTTCTGGAATTCTTCTTCCAGATCCATGACCCGACCACGCCAAACCGGCAGGGCAATGACCGCGGCCCGTCTTACCGCTCAGCAATCTTTTATCTCGACGAGGCCCAGCGCCACTGCGCCCAAGAGACGATTGCCGATGTCGATGCCTCGGGCCTCTGGCCGGGCAAGGTGGTGACGGAGGTGGCCCCGGCCGGGCCATTCTGGGAGGCCGAGCCGGAGCATCAGGATTATCTGGAGCGCATTCCGAACGGCTACACCTGCCACCGCATTCGCCCCGACTGGGTTTTGCCGAAGCGTCAGGAATAGGACCGCACCAGCGCGCCCGAAAGCAGCACCCAACCATTCGCCACCACGAAGAAGGCGAGCTTGAAGGGCAACGCCACCACCGCGGGCGGCACCATCATCATGCCCATCGACATCAGGATCGCCGAGACCACGAGGTCGATGATCAGGAAGGGCAGGAAGACGAGAAAGCCGATCTCGAAGGCGCGGGTAATCTCCGACAGCATGAAGGAGGGCACCAGCATTGAAAGCGGCGCGGTGCGCAGCTCGCCCGCGAAGGCAGTGCCGTCTCGCAGAGCGGAAAGCTGGCTGAAGGTCTCGGGATCGGTGCGCCCCGCCATGAAAATGCGAAACGGCTCCACGCCACGCTCAAATGCCGTCATGATATCGATCGAGCCCGCCACCAGCGGCTCGATCCCGGCCTGATAGCTCGCCATGAAGGTCGGCTCCATGATGAACCATGTGAGGAAGAGCGCGAGCGAGACGATCAGCATGTTCGGCGGCGATTGCTGCAAGCCCATCGCCTGACGCAAAATCGAGAGCACGGTGACGATGAACGGAAAGCACGTCACCATGATCGCAATGCCGGGCGCGAGGCTCAAAAGCGTGATCCCGGCGATCAGCAGCACCGAGGAATTGGTCAAAGAGCCATTGCCGCCAAGGTCGATATTGATGGCCTGCGCCCCGGCGGGAACCGCGGTCAGGGCAAGAACACCAACGATTAACCCTAACAATTGGTAGTGACGGGCCATTTTCACAGCCCGTTCTGCAGATCGACGACTTCGGTGAGGCGCACCGCGAGCTGGCCCGAATCGCCTTCCATCTCGGTCAGTTCGCCGCGCGCGATCAGCTTGTCGCCGACATAAAGCTCGACCGGGTCTTCCACCTTGCGGTCCAGCGGCAGGATCGAATCGCGTTTCATCCGCAACAGGTCGCGCACGAGCGGACGCGCCTTGCCAACGGAAATGGTGATCTCGATCGGCACTTGCGAAAACGGGTTCGCGGTCTGGGGCATGTCATCCATGAGCTGCCTCCTCCTGGTCCTGGTTGGCGCTGAAATAGGTGTTGATGGCGGCACCGATTGCTCCGATCACCCCATCGAGGTCGATCCGCGTCTCGGTATCGGCGAACTTGAGATAGACCTGCCCCTCGCCCAGCGAAGGTTCGGCCTGAAACACCAGCGGCAAGCTGGCGCGGTCGGTCATCACCGACTCGATGTAGGGCAGGCTGGCCGGATGGGCGACCACCGCGATCGGCACCGAAGTGGCGCGATCCGCCAGCGGTTCGAGCTGTTCGGCCACCATATGCGCGAGTGTTTCGCGCGCCATGGCCGGCAAGAGCTTCGCCGCGATGTCGACCAGCAGCGGGCGCAATGCCCCCAGAACCTGCTGACGGGCCTCGTGATAGGTGAAGGAAAGCTCCTGCAGGTTCTGCGCAAGTTCGGTGCGCAGCTTCGTGCCTTCGCGTTCCTGCGCCGCCACCGCATCGTCCCAGCCTGCCGTATAGCCCTTCTCGAAGGCGGCGAGCCGCTCTTCCTCGAAAGCCTGCGGGGCAATCTCTATCTGGGGCTGCGGCGGCGCCAGTTCCGGTTCGAAGGATTCGAGCTGAATGCTGCGCAAGCTCATACGCTTTCCTCCGTCTCATCCATCCACGAGCGCAGGATCTCGACCGATTCGGCCTGACGTTCCTCGATGAGGCGCTTGAGGCGTTTCACCGGATCCTCGTCTCCTTGCTCTTCTATGCCATAGTTGCCCATACCCATCCCCATCGGCATGTCGCCAAGGTCAAAGTCGGAGACCACAGACATCTGGCCAAGCGGCAAATCGCCATCGGAGATCTCGCCATTGAGGGCGGGCGTTCCGTCGGAGGAGGGGATCCCCTCGGCACCGATCAGGCCAGAGGGCAACTCGCCCAGTTCGGCTTCGCGGGCGGCCGCCCGTTGAGCGAGCAGCGGGCGCATCACGAACAGGCCCAGAACCAGAACCACAAGCGCGAAGACCCCGAGCTTGATCAGCTGCATGGCATCCAGCGGCGATGACGCGAAGAGGCTCGCCTCGGCACTCGTGCCCATGTCGGCGATCGGTTCGAAGGCCATCGAACGGATCGTGATCACGTCGCCGCGCGATTCGTCAAAGCCCACCGCCGAAGACACCAGCTCCTTGAGCGCCGCCAGTTCTTCATCCGAGCGCGGCACGGTGCTGGCAACGCCATTGGCGTCGGTGCCCTCGACCCCATCCACCAGCACGGCAACGGTCAGCCGCTTGATGTCCCCCGGCGCGCGGACCACTTCACGGGTGGTTTCCGAGACTTCGTAATTGGTGCGCTCGCGAGAATCAGCGGCCTGGCTTTGCGACTTGCCGCCATTGGCCGCATCGCCCGAAGGCAGGTTGGAGGCCACGGTGACGGCACCCGGCTTGGTGTCATCGGCCTTTTTCGAGCTCGATTCGACATCGGTCGAAATCGGCACGCGGCTGTTCGGGTCGATCAGGCGTTCGGTAATCGCCTCGCGCTCGGTCACGGTCTGCACCGAAACCTCGACCACGGCATTGCCGTAGCCCACGCGCGCCTCAAGCAGGCGCTCGACATTCTTGCGCAGCTCGTCGGCGCGGTCACTGGCCGCCGGGCTCATCGAATCATCGCCCGTCGAGACCAGCCCGGAGACGCTGTCGATGATCGAAACCTCATCCGGGGTCATCCCCTGAATGGCGGAAGACACAAGGAATTTCAGCGCTTTGGCATGGGTGGGCGAGAGCCCGCCCGAGGCCGTTACCACAGTCACGGAGGCACTCGGACGGCTGTCGCGCCGGAACGATGTTGCCGCAGGCGCCGCGATATGCACCCGCGCCTGACGGATCATCGGGTTCGACACGATGGTCCGGGCCAGCTCGCCTTCTTTTGCACGCCAGTAGGCGGCATCGAACATTTGCGAGGTGGTGCCGAAGCCCGAGAGCGAATCAAGAAGTTCATAGCCGGCGCCGCCGGTGGCGGGCAGCCCTTCGCTCGCGAGCGACATGCGCAGCTCGTCGCGCCGCGCCGCCTCTACATAAATCGCGTCGCCGCGCACCTCATAGGGCACCCCGCGCGCTTCGAGCGCCGAAATCACCTCGCCAGAGCGTGCCCCTTCGAGGCCTGCATATAGAAGCGCCATATCCGGGCGCGACGCGAAGCTGGAAAGCGCCAAAACGGCGGCAAACATAAGAACTGTCGCGCCGATCACGACCGCACGCTTGAGCGTGTCCAATCCCTGCCAAAGGGCCAAGAGCTGTTGCAAGACGCACCTCCATCGAGCGGGCTTTCTGCCCCGTCGTCGAAAGCATCTTTCCCCGATCGCCCTTAACAATCGGTTAGTGGGTGAGGGGCTATAGGGGGGAAGAACGAAGAAATCGGGAACCGCCATGGCTGACACAGATGCTGCAGGCGAAGAAGCGCCAAAGAAGAAATCGAAACTGCCCCTGATCATCGGGCTGGTGCTGATGCTCCTGTTCGGGGGCGGGGCATTTTACGCTCTCTATTCCGGCTTGATCCTCGCCCCGCCTCCGGCGGAAGGCGAAGCTGCCGCGCATGAAGCCGTGCCCGAAGCACCGCCGATGCCGCAGGTTGCTTTTGTGGCGCTCGACCCGATGGTGATGTCGCTCGCGGCGGGCAATGCCCGGCATCTGCGCTTTGCCGCGCAGCTCGAAGTGCCGATCGCCTACCAGGGCGAGGTGGAGCTGCTCAAACCGCGGGTGATGGATGTGCTCAACGGCTTTCTGCGCGCGGTGGAACTGCGCGAGCTCGAAGATCCGTCCGCGTTGATGCGGCTGCGCGCGCAAATGCTGCGCCGGGTGCAGGTGGTTGTCGGTGAAAACCGCGTCAATGACCTGCTGATTATTGAATTCGTGATGAACTGAGGGAGTGGGAGATGCAGTATATTGCCGATATCCTGATGGGGCTGGGGGCGCTGGGCGCCACCATCTATTGCATGATTCTGGGGCGCCGCCTGAAGCGGTTCAACCAGCTTGAAAACGGCATGGGCGGGGCGATTGCCGTGCTCTCCGCGCAGGTTGACGACATGACCAAGGCCCTCAACCGTGCGCAAAATGCCTCTGCAAACTCTGCCGATCAGCTCAAGGGGCTGACCGAGCGCGCCGAGCAGGCCGCGCAACGGCTCGAATTGCTGATGGCGACAATGCAGGAACGCCCGGCCGCGCCCGCGCCCGCTCCGGTCGCCCCTGTGGCGCCGGTGGCGCCGGTCGCCGTTGAGCCCGATCCGCGCCGCGCCCGCGTGCTGCGCCGCCGCAGCCGCACCTCGGATCTGGAGGCCGCGGAATGAAACCCGCCAAGGCCGCGCCGGCCAGCCCGGCGCCCAAACCACCCGCCAAGGCCGCAGCGCGCAAGATCCGCCGCCGTCTTGGCCGCGGCAGCCTGGTGCTGATTGCCACGCTCTTTGCCACGTCAGGCATGATCCGCTTTGGCTCCGGCATCGCGGAAGCCTTCGCCACCGGGTCCGAATCGTCCCAAGAGGCCGCCCCTCCCGCGGCCGGGGCCGAATGCGTCACCGAGCCGGGCGTGCTGATGATGCTGCAGGAAGTGCAGGCGCGCGAAAAGAAACTGGCCGAGCGCGAAAAGCTTCTCACCGACCGCTCGCAGGCGATCGGCATGGCGGAAAAGCGAATCGAACAACGCCTCGCCTCGCTTGTCGAGGCGGAACAGAACCTCTCCAAGACCGTGACGATTGCCGACGAGGCCGCCGATCAGGATGTGGCGCGGCTCGTGACCGTTTATGAAAACATGAAACCGAAGGAAGCCGCACCGCTCTTCTCGGCGATGGCGCCCGACTTTGCGGCCGGGTTCCTGACGCGCATGCGCCCGGATGCCTCTGCCGCGGTGATGGCCGCACTCGATCCGCAGGTCGCATATTCGATCTCGGTGATCATGGCCGGCCGCAATGCCGGCGCGCCTCAGAAGTGAGTCGCAGAAACTTTGTTAATCCAACTCTGAGAGAGTTGCTCCGGATCAATGGAGAACGGAAATGATCGGCATTGTTGGCATCGTGATCATCTTCGGGATGGTGTTTGGCGGCTATATTGGTGGCGGCGGCGAGATGGGCCCGGTGATCGAGGCTCTGCCCTTCGAGATGATCACCATCGGTGGGGCCGCGCTTGGCTCCTTCGTGCTCGCCAATGACCTGCCCTCAATCAAGCACACGGTCAAAGATGTCGGAAAGGTATTCAAGGGCGCCAAATGGAAGCCCGCCGATTACCGCGACCTGTTGTGCCTGATGTTCGAGCTGATCCGGCTTGCACGACAAAACCCGGTGGCGATCGAAGAACATATCGAAGATCCGCACAATTCGAGCATCTTCGGCAAATACCCGAAAATCGTCTCGGATCATGAGGCGGTGGAAATGATCTGCGACACGATGCGCTCGGCTTCGATGAACTACGACGACCCCCATCAGGTCGAAGAGGTGCTCGAAAAGCAGCTTGAGGCAAACTTTCATCACGCGATGCACTCAAGCCACGCAATCCAGACCGTCGCCGACGCGCTCCCCGCACTGGGCATCGTGGCCGCCGTGCTCGGCGTGATCAAGACCATGGGCTCGATCGACCAGCCGCCGGAGATCCTTGGCGCGATGATCGGCCACGCGCTCGTCGGAACGTTCCTTGGCGTGTTCCTCGCCTATGGTTTTGTGGCCCCCTTCGCCTCGCGCATCGGCGGCGTGGTGACGGAGGATTCGCATTTTTACAAGCTGATCCGCGAAGTGCTGGTGGCCAACCTGCACAACCACGCCACCAATATCTGTATCGAAGTGGGGCGCCAGAACACGCCCCATCACATCCGCCCGAGCTTCTCGGATCTTGAAGAGGCGCTCAAGGCGGTCAAATCGGAGGCGGCATGAGGTTTCTCGCCCTTTTTCTGGCCGGGCTTCTGGCATTGGCCAGCCCGGGCGCCGCCCAGCAGATCGACGTGCGTTCGGGCGAGCATGACGGCTTCTCGCGGCTCGTGTTCATGTTCCCTCCCGGCACCGGCTGGAGCACGGAACGTGTCGAGGGCGGGTATCGGCTGGAAACCGAGACGCCGCGGCGTTTTGATCTGACCAATGTGTTTCGGCTGATCCCGAAAAACCGGATCCGCGCCGTGACTGCCGATGTCAACGCGCGCTCGGTCTTTATCGAGACCGGCCCGGACGTGCATCTTGAATCGTTCCAGTTGCCGATCGGTGCGGTCGTGATCGACATTGCCGACGGTGCCGATACGACGCCAGTTGCCGCCGCCGGGATGCAGCCCGGCCCGGTGCCGCAGGCGCGCTCTTACCTGCCAACGCCCAATCAGGGCTATCTGGATCTTTATTGGGCTGGCCGGGAGGCCGCGCCGCAACCCGGCCCGCAACCCGCGCCGGAAGTTTCTGCGGCGCAGGTGATCCCGACCACGCCCAGAACCGCGCCCGCGTCCGAGCCCGAGCCCACGCGGCTCAATCGGCCTGATGCACGCATCGACGCCGCCGAACTCGCCCTCATCGACCAGCTTGGCCGGGCCGCCTCGCAGGGGTTGATCACCATGCAGATGCCCGCCGCCCGGCCTGAAAACGGGCAGGCGGAACCGCATGGGGAGACACAGGCGCACGAGCCCCCCGAACACGCCGCCGCCGAGCCCTCGACCCCGGACCATGCACCCGCGCCCGACGCCGAACACAGCACCGCGCCCGCGACCTCGGAAGAGGCGCTTGCGCTGCAATCCGAAACCGTGATCGACCGCGACATGGCCGCGCTTTTCGATGCCGACCGGCTCACCGAACTTGGCAACAGCTGCCCGCCGGACCGGAGCTACGACCTTCAATCCTGGTTGAGCGATGCGCCCCCGGTGCAACAGATCTCCGAAGCACGCCGCGATCTGCTCGAAGAATTCGACAAGCCGCGCGCGGAAGCGCTCGACCATCTCGCACAAGTCTATATCGCGCTCGGCTTCGGGGCCGAGGCGCGCATGATTTATCCGTCCTTCGGCCTGGAGATCCCGGCACGGATCGAGGCACTGGCCGATCTGGTCGATGGACGCCAGCCAAAACCGCGGCCCGAATTCGCGGCGCAAATCTCCTGCAACGGCAAGGTTGCGCTCTGGTCCCTGCTCGCCATGCCCGAAGCGCCCGCGAAAGCGATGGTCAACTTCGGGGCTGTGGTGCGCGCCTATGCCGCGCTGCCCGGCGACATCCGCAACCTGATCGGCCCGCAACTCAGCGCCCGGCTGATCGAGGTGGGCGCGCCCGATGTGGCGGAAACGGTGCGCTCGATGCTGGCCCGTGCGCCGGTGGACAACGCCACCGCGCTTGACGTGATCGACGCGCATATCGACCTTTCGGAAGGCAAGACCGCAGCCGCGACCGAACGGCTCGACCGGGTGGCAAAATCCGGCAGCGAGACCGCCGCCGAGGCACTCGCGCTCTCGATCGAAACGAAGCTCGCCGAGGGCGCCGCGATTACCGAAGCCGATGTGGACAATGCGAGCGCCTTGAGCCTGCAACTGCGCGGCAGCCCGCTTGGCGATCAGCTCACCCGCGCCACGATTCTGGGCGAGGGCTCGACGGCAAAATTCAAGGATGCCTTCCGCGCGCTGAACAATTGGGATGCGTCTCAAGATAGCAAACTTCGCGACCGGACCCGCAACGATCTGGTGGCGATGCAGGCAAAGCTTCCCGATGACAAGCTCTTCATTGAGACCTTTTTCCGCCATCGCAACGAGTGGAGCCCCGAGCAGCTTGACCCGGCGGTGCAGGTCGCGCTGGCGGACCGGCTCGCGCGGATCGGGTTCTGGATCTCGGCGCGCACGGTGATCGCACCCGAAACCCGCGGCACGCCTCCCGGGCGGATGGCGCTCGCCCGCGCGGCCCTTTCCGGCCATGATGCCGCCGCCGCCTATTCCCACCTGCTCGGCCTTGAGGGCGAGGATGCGGCGCTTTTGCGCGGCGAGGCCCTCAGCCTTCTTGGCCGCCACGACAGCGCCGAACAGGCTTATGCCGAGGCGGGGGATACCGCCGCCCAGACCGAGGCAGCCTGGCGCGCGGGCGATTGGAACCATATCGCCGATTCGGGCTCGGAGACGCAAAAGAAGTTTCTGGCCCTGTTTGAGGATCAGGCCGCCACGGCAGGTGCCACAGGGGGCGCAACCGCCGGCCCGATCGCCGAAGCGAATGATCTGCTCGCCCGGAGCGAGGCCGAACGGGCCGCTTTTGCCAAGCTGATGGAAGATCTGCGCGACAAGTGATGCCCCGCCAGGCATTAAAGTGAAAAGGCCCGGCGCTTGTGCCGGGCCTTTTGGTCTTCGTCACGGATGTTTCGCACCAGCTCATCCGGCTGCGGCAAGCGCCCGTGCAAGCCGCGAGAAGCTGGCCGCGACACGGTCGGGTGCATCTTGTGCGATGAAGGCGTCGAGCGCGGGCCAGACCCGGATCGCCGCATCAACCACCGGGTCGCTGCCCGTCGCATAAAGCCCCGCCTGAATCATCATCTCGGCACGGTCATAGGCGCCCAGAAGCTTGCGCGCCTTGGCAATGAGCGCATTCTCGGCCGGGTTCGCCGCATCGGGAAGCGAGCGCGAGACCGAGCGCAAAAGATCAATCGCCGGAAAGCGCCCGCGCTCGGCAATCGAGCGGTCCAGCACCACGTGGCCGTCGAGCGTGCCGCGCAGGATGTCGGCCACCGGCTCTTCCATATCCGAGCCCGCAACCAGCACCGAAAAGACCGCCGTGATCGCCCCCGTGCCCTCGGGACCGGGGCCGGAACGCTCGGCAAGCGACATGATCTGGTGCGCGGTCGAGGGCGGATAGCCGCGCAGGCTCGGCGGTTCGCCGCCCGCCAGTGCCACTTCCCGGTGCGCCTCGGCAAAGCGGGTGACACTGTCGGCCAGAAACAGCACATGTTTGCCCTGATCGCGGAAATGCTCGGCCACCGACATCGCGGCCCAACCGCAACGGCGGCGCACCAGCGGCGACTGGTCGGAGGTGGCGGCCACGATCACCGCGCGCGCCATCCCCTCCGGGCCCATCGTCTTCTCGACGAATTCGCGCAGCTCGCGGCCCCGTTCGCCAATGAGCGCAATCACCACCACATCGGCCTGCACGCCCTTTGCGAATTTGGCCAGAAGCGAGGATTTGCCGACACCCGACCCCGCAAAAAGGCCGATCCGCTGGCCCTGCACCAAGGGAAGGAGAGTGTTGAAAACATCGAGCCCGGTTTCGACCCGACCGCCGAGTCGGCCACGGGTGGCGGCGGCGGGCGGGGCAGAGCGGACATTGCGCTCGACCGGGCCGCGCAGAAGCGGGCGGCCATCGAGCGGGCGGCCAAACGGATCGACGATGCGCCCGACCCAGGAATCATCCGGCGCGATCCCGGCCTGACCGAGAATTTCCACCCGGTCCCCGATGGCGATGCCTTCCACCGCGCCATCGGCCAGAAGCGTGACGCCCCCGCGGCTCAGCGCAATCACTTCGGCATCAAAATGCCCGCTCGCGCGCGTGTGGATCTGCGCGCGGTCCCCCAATGTTGCGCGCGTGGTCAACCCGCTGACCAGGATCGTGCCCTGCCCGACCTCGAACACGCGGCCAACCGGATGGACAGCGCCCACCTCGGCGATTTCCGCCTGCAACATCTCCAAACCGCCAAGCGCCATTCTGGCCTCCCAAGCTTATGGTTTCGGACATCTCTCCATGCCCGTCTTCTCGAAACTGTTTTTAAACGATTCTCCCTTAATCCTTGGTTGATAGCTCGGAGGAGAAACCCCGATGTTCGAAAAACTCGAAGTCTTCCAGATGGCGCAGTCCATGGCGCAAACAGCCGCCCTGCGCGAAAGTGCGATCGCGACGAATATCGCCAATGCCGATACCCCCGGGTATCGCTCGCGCGAGGTTGCATCGTTTGAAGAAACGTATCGCAGCGATCATGGCGAAGCCATGCGTGCGACCCGGTCGGGCCATCTGGGCGCCGACGGGCATTACAGCGTCGAAGTCACCGAGAGCGAGCAGACCGGTGCGGCCTCGCCCGATGGCAACAACGTCTCGATCGAAGACGAGATGGTGGCCGCGGCGAACACCAAGCGCCAGCATGATCTTGCGCTCGCAATCTACAAATCCTCGCTGGGCGTGCTGCGCTCCAGCCTTGGCCGGAGCTGAGGCAGATGGGCGATTTTACCAATACTCTTTCGGTTTCCGCTTCCGGGCTGAAGGCGCAGTCGATGCGCCTGCGCCATGTGTCGGAAAACATCGCGAACGTCGACACCCCCGGCTACCACCGCAAGGTGACCAGCTTCGAGGAAGTGGTGTCGCAAGAGAACGGAGCGACCGAGGTGCAACTCGGCCCCGTGCAACTCGACCAGAAGGATCTGGCGCGGATCTACGATCCCAACAGCCCGCTGGCCGATGACAATGGCTACTACGACGGCTCGAACGTCGATCTGGTGGTCGAAATCGCAGACGCGCGTGAAGCGCAACGCAGTTACGAGGCGAACCTCAAGATGTTCGATCAGACCCGGCAGATGTCTGCCGCGCTGCTCGATCTGCTGCGTCGTTAAAACCTGAAGGAGGTCCAGAATGGACATCAAATCTTCGACTGCCGCCCTGGGCTATACCCAGGCGCGTTCCGCCGCTGCGCCGCAAGCGGGCTCCGGCTCTTCCGACCAAAGCGCGCTGGGCAATCTTGCCACGAGCTTCCTCGACACGATGAATCAGAGCGAGGAAACCGCCAAATCCGCGATGCTCGGCAATGCCGATCCGCATGCGCTGGTGCAGGCGCTCGCCCAGACCGAGCTTGCGGTCGAGACCGCCGTCACCGTGCGCAACAAGGTCGTCGAGGCCTATCAGGAAATCCTGCGGATGCCGGTGTGACATGGAAGACATCGTCTTCTTCGACACGATGCGCGAGGGCCTGTGGATCGCGGTGATGATCTCCGCGCCGATGCTGGTCGTCGCGCTCATCGCCGGGGTCACCATCGGCCTGTTTCAGGCCCTGACCTCGGTGCAGGAAATGACTCTGACCTTCGTGCCGAAGGTGGGGGCCATGCTCGTCGTGTTCTGGGTGTCGATGTCGTTCATGTCGGAAACGCTCGTCAACTTCTACACCGCTCGAATCATCCCGCTGATCATCGGACTCTGAGCCCATGGACAATTCCATCTATGCCGCCCTGTCGCGCCAGTCGGGACTGATGCGGGAAATGCAGGTGGTGGCCAACAACATGGCCAACATCTCCACCACCGGGTTCCGCCGCGAAGGCGTGCTGTTCTCCGAATACGTCGATTCGCTCGACGGTGAGCAACCCTCGCTGTCAATGGCCTATGCCAACGGACGGATCGTCGATTTTGCGCAAGGGCCGCTCGCCAATACCGGCAATGCGCTCGATTTCGCAATCGAGGGCGACGGCTATTTCATGATCGAGACGCCCGAGGGCAACCAGCTCACGCGGGCAGGCAGCTTCCTGCGCTCGCCCGATGGCGAGCTGGTCACGCCGGATGGCTTTCGCGTGCTCGACACCGGCGGCACCGCGATCTTCGTGCCCGCCGATCAAGGCGAGATCGCGATGTCCGAAGACGGGACACTCTCGATCAACGGGGCGCCGCTCGCGCAGATCGGGCTCTACCTGCCCGAGAACGCGAACAATGTCAGCCTGCAGGCCGGCACCCGCTTTACCGTGCCCGATGGCACCCGGCCCGCCGAAACGGCGCGGGTGATGCAGGGGTTCGTGGAACAGTCGAACGTCGATCCGGTGTCGGAAATCTCGCGGATGATCGAGGTGCAGCGGGCCTATGAGTTGGGCCAGAACTTCCTTGACCGCGAAGACCAACGCATCCGTGGCGTCATCTCGACGCTCAGCAAGTAACAGGAGAGAGCCATGCGCGCCCTGCAAATCGCCGCCACCGGGATGAGCGCCCAGCAAATGCGGGTCGAGGTCATCTCGAACAACCTCGCCAACATGTCGACCACGGGCTACAACGCCCGCCGCGCCGAATTTGCCGATCTGATGTATCAACAGGCCACCCGCCCCGGCACCGTGACCGCCAACGACGGCACGATCGTGCCCGCCGGTGTGCAGCTCGGCCTTGGCGTGCGCCCGACGGCCGTGAGCGTCACGCTTGCGCAGGGCTCGCTCAGCGCGACCGGCGGCGATCTCGACATCGCGATCGACGGGCCGGGCTACTTTGAGGTGACGCTCCCCTCTGGCGCCTCCGCCTACACCCGTGACGGCGGCTTCAAGCGCTCTGCCGATGGCGACGTCGTCACCTCGGATGGCTATCCGCTTGTTCCCGGCATCACCATCCCCCCCGATGCCAAGACCATCGCCATCAACGCCAATGGCGACGTCTATGCCTATTTCACCAATCAGGTGCAGCCGACCCAGATCGGCTCGATCACGCTGGCGGGCTTCACCAACGAAAAGGGTCTTGAGGCGATCGGCTCGAACAACTTTCTCGAAACCGAAGCCTCCGGGCCGCCCGCGGTCTCCACCCCCGGCGTCGATGGGCTCGGCACGCTGCGTCAGGGCTATCTGGAAGAGAGCTCGGTCGATGCGGTGCGCGAGATCACCGAGCTGATCAAGGCGCAGCGCGGCTACGAGATGAACGCCAAGGTCATCACCGCCGCCGATGAAATGCTCTCGGCCACCACGCAGGTGCGCTGATGAAACCGCTCGCGCTTGCCCTCTTTGGCGGCCTTTGCGCCAGCTTCGCCTTCATCTCTGTGGCGGAGGCGGGCTCGGTGGTGACGCTGCGCACGCTGCGCGCGCAAAGCGTGATCGGCCCCGAAGATGTGATCCTCTCCGAAGAGGATGTGCCCGGTGCGCTTGCCGATGTCGGGCAGGTGATCGGGCTTGAGACCCGCTCGATCCTCTATCCCGGCCGGCCGATCTATGCGGGCGATCTGGCCCCGCCCGCAATCGTCGATCGAAACCAGACCCTGCCGCTCACCTATAACCGCGGCACGCTGAGCATCCAGACCGAAGGCCGCGCGCTCGACCGTGGCGCAATCGGCGATTCGATCCGGGTGATGAACCTGAGTTCCAAGACCATTGTCTTTGCCACGATCGGTGCCGATGGCGCCGGCCATGTCCAACCTTGAGAGAAGTTTTCATGCGTCCTGCCCTGATCGCCCTTGTCGCCCTGTCCGTCGCGAGCTGCGGCCGCCTCGAGCAGGTTGGCCGCGCCCCCGATTTCACCCCGGTCGAAAGCAGCAATGAATTTTACGCCATGAGCGCGCAGCCGATGCCGGAAGAGGCAGGCCGTCGCACCGCCGCGCAGGAAGCCTCGCTCTGGTCGGGCAACCGCGGCTCGCTTCTGGGCGACCGGCGCGCGGCGACGCGCGGAGACATTCTCACCGTCGTGATCGAGATCGACGACAAGGCGGAAATCTCCAACAGCACCGACCGCTCGCGCTCCAGCTCGGATACGATGGGCATTCCGCAGATGTTCGGCATCCCGCAACGGCTCGACCGGCACCAGCCCACGGGCGCCTCGATGGCGAACGCCTATGAGACCACCTCCGACTCCTCCTATGCCGGAGATGGCTCCGTCGCCCGCAAGGAAAAGCTGACGCTGCGTGTTGCCGCCACCGTGCTCGACCGGCTGCCCAATGGCGTGTTGCGCATTCAGGGCAACCAGGAGGTGCGGGTAAACTTCGAGGTGCGCGAGCTTGTCGTGACCGGCTTTGTGCGCCCCGAGGATGTGAGCCGGCAAAACGAGATCACCTATGACAAGATCGCCGGCGCGCGCATTTCCTACGGTGGCCGCGGTCAGATCACCGATGTGCAGCAGCCGCGCATCGGCCAGCAGGTTGCCGATATCTTGCTGCCGTTCTGAGGACTTGCCATGCTGAGAAAAATCCTTCCGATCCTGCTCGCATTGATCGGTCTCGCCGGAGGCGGGGCAGCGGGGTATTTCCTGCGCCCGCCACCGCCCGAACCCGAGGTCGCCGCCGAAGGCGCGGCTCCGGCGGAAGGCGGCCATAGCGCCCCCGCCGAGGGCCACGCGGCCCCCGCCGAACATGGCGCCCCCGCCGCGGGGCATGGCGAAAGCGGCGGGCACGGCGAAGGCGAGGGAGAAGGAGCCCTGCCCACGACCGAGTTCGTCAAGCTCAACAACCAGTTCGTTGTGCCGGTGGTGCGGGGCGGCAAGGTCGCCTCGCTGGTCGTGCTGTCGCTCAGCATCGAGGTCACGCTCGGCGGCACCGAGAAGGTCTATGCCGCCGAGCCGAAGATCCGCGACACGCTGTTGCAGGTGCTCTTTGACCACGCGAATGCCGGTGGCTTCGACGGTGCCTTCACCGACACGGCCACCATGGCCGAGCTGCGCCGCACCATGCTTGAGGCGGTGCGCACGATCCTCGGCGACATGGCGCTGACAGTGCTGATCTCGGATATCGCGCGGCAGGATTCCCAGATCTAGCCCCCCGCCAAGCGGGAGCCAAAATGAAACGGCCGGACCCGAAGGTCCGGCCGTTTTTTAATCTGGTGCCGGTGAAGGGACTCGAACCCCCGACCCCATCATTACGAATGACGTGCTCTACCAGCTGAGCTACACCGGCGTGATGGCGGGCAACTAGCACGCCATCGCAGGGATGTGTAGCCCTATTTTTCGCCTTTTTCCGCGGCTTCTTCGGCATCCGGGGGGGTGATGTCGAAAGCGGCCTCGGCCTTCGGCTTGCCCGCCCCCACGATCAGGGGCAGCATTTCCGCGCCATTGGGCAGCGGCACGCCACCGCTCGTCGGTTCGCGCCAGCTCAGCGTATCAAAGCCGCCGCAATTGTCGCAGACCGGAGCCCATTCCGCCTGAATGTTCTGGCATTTGTCGCAGCACCATTGCTTGCCGCGCGGCGCCGTCACCGCGCGCGTCAGCCAGCCGCGCACCACCGCCTCATCTTCGCCCTCGCCGCGCTCGATCGCGGCCATCAGGGTGAGCGTGCGGGTGGTCGGATGCGTTTCGGCAAGGGTGCCGAGCGCCCGGCGCGCCGCCGGGAAATCTTCCGCGGCGATGCTGAGTTCGGCGCGCAGAAGCTTCGTTTCCTCGTGGTCGGGCCGCAGCGAGAGCAATTTCTCGAAACGGGCGAGCCGCTCGGAGGCCGATTCAGAGGGTTCGAGCGCGGCATAGACCGAGGCCAGATCGGGGTGCGGCTGCGCCTCCCAGGCCTTCAGCAGCACCCGCGTTGCCGCCTTGGTGTTGCCCTGATCGGCATAGGCCTTGGCGGCCATCGCCGCAGCAGGGATGAGATCGGGCGACGACTTGTTCGCCGCAATCGCCGCCTCGCGTGCCTCGAGCGAGGAATCCTTGTCGAGCACGACGCGGGCTTCCTGCAGCGCGAGCACCGCATCGCGGCGCTTGTGCACATCTTTCGGGATCTCGCCCTGCCGCATCTTGGCCAAGAGCACGTCGCGCGCGCCTTTCCAGTCGCCCGATTCGGTTTGCAGCTTGAACAGCGTATTCTGCACTTCGGGGTGTTTGGGGTTCAGCGCAAAGGCCTTTTGTGCCAGTTTCAGCGCGGTATCGGTATCGCCATCGGTGAGCTTTTGCGTCAGCAGGCCGCGAATACCCACAAAGCGCGTGCGCGGGTCCGAGAGCATGCGGCGGTACACCGTTTCCGCCCGGCGCTGGTCGCCGTTCATCTCGGCCGCCTGCGCGGTGAGCAGGTTCGTCAGGTCGGGCCGGCGCAGATAGCGTTCCGCCTTTGCCGCCTTGGACATCGCCAGCCGCGCCTCCCCCGAGGCAATCGCCAGCATCCCCTCGGCCAGCGCCTGATAGCCCTTGCGCTCGCGGTTGCGGTCGAAATAGCGGCTGATCGCGGTTTCATCGCCGGTCACAAAGCGCAGGAAGGCAACGATGAAGCCAACCACCTTGAACACGACCCAAAGCACCGCAACAACGATCAGAAGCAAGATCACCGCCTGCAGCGCGCCGAAGTTGAACTCCTGCCCAAGCGCGACGATGCGGATCGCCTCACCCGAATCGGAGAGCGCCGCAGCGCCCATCGCCAACCCGGCGACGATGAGCAGAAACAGCGCGATTTTGACAAAAGACCAGATCATCGCCATCACCTCATTGCACGGATTGGGCCAGTTCGGAGATGGCGGCCTGGGCCGTCATGCGGGCCTCCACCATCGCTTTCCAGGACGTCATTTCAGCCTGCGCCTGTTCGGGCAGGGCCGCGAGTTCGGCCACGGCCGTCTCGAATTTGGAATCATCGACCGCGGCTTGCGCCCGCGAGAGCACGGCATCGGGCGAATTGCCCTCCCGCGCGGTGAGCGAGCGCGCGCCCGTCTGCGCCAGAAGGAAGGTGCCAAGCTTGCCCATCACGCTGTCACCGGCATCGACCTTGCGCGCCACCGCCAGGGCGGCCCGGGCCGCATCGGGGAAGGTTTCTTGCAGCATCGCCGCCGAAGGCACCTCGGATTTCAGCGCCGCAGGCACGGTCATGCCCGCCGCCTCAACCTCGGCCACGGGGCGCGCGAGCGGGGCGCCGGTGTCAAACGCGGCAGCAACCCGCGACACCGCCGCCTGTTTGATCGCGCGTTGCGCGGCGGCTTCGGTCTCGGCACGCATCTTCGCCGCTTCGGCCTCGGCCTCGGCGATCCGCGCCTTCGCCTCGGTGGTCGCGGCATCAAGCTGCTGCTGCGTCGCATACATGGGCGATTTCTTCATGTCTTCGCGCATCTGCACGAGTTCCGCTTTCAGCGCGTCGATCTCTGCCTGAGCCGTCTCGTTGCCCGCGCTTTCCACTGCGGAAAGCTTGGCGGAAAGGTCGGCCACCTGCGCCTCAAGCGCGGCCACATCGGGCCCGGCCTCAGGCGCCTGCGCGAGCTTCGCCTCAAGCGCGGTGATTTTTTTGTCCTGCGCGGCAATCGCCTCTTCAAGCGCGCGCGCGCCACCCCCCGCGGGCAAAATTTTCTCCCGCAGATCGGCAGGCATGTTCGGCAGCGCGCCAAGGGTCACGCCCGCGCCGATCACGGCGGCAATCACACCGCCCAAAACGACCGAAAGGCCCCGCCGTTTTGGCGGCGGCTCGGGCTTTTTCGGTGCCACGGGGGCCGGGGCTTCTTCTGCGGCGGTTTCCGGTTCGGGGGCCGAGGGATCTTGCACCAGCGTCATCTCGGGCCGTGATTCGCCCGCCTCCGCCGCAGCGGCGCTCTCGTCGACGACAATCGCCTCTTCGATGCCCGCATCCTCTGCCGCCCCCGCCGCTTCCGCTGGCGTCTCTTCTTCTTTGGAAGGGATTTCAGGGTCTTGAGCAGAGGTGGCTGCGGTGGTTTCCGTCTCGTCCGTTTCCGGTTTCGCCATGGCCATTCCTCCTGTCCGCGCAAAAGCGCGTCACATCTTCGATCGCGGGCAGTCTATTGGTCGCACCGGCGAGGCTCAACCGGAACTGTCTCGCATCAGTGCGACAAGAATGTCGAGAAGCGCTTCTGCCGAAGGTTTCGCCGCCACGCGCATCTCTGTGCGCGGAAGTCCGGCACAGGCCTCGGCGGCCGCGGGCGAAATCGCCGCCAACCTCAGTTTTGCCCGCGCCTCGGCCCCCACCTCGGCCAGAAGCCGCCCGCTGTTGGGCGAGAAAACCGGCACCAGAACCGGCTCTGGCCTGGCCAGCAGCGCCAAGAGTTCGGGCGCGGGCGGCTGCGGCATTTGTGCATAAACCACGGCCTCGCGCACCACGCGCCCTGCCTGCGTGAGACGTTCGGCAAGCGGAAAGGCGGTGTCCGAGCCACGCGCATGGAGCAGCGCGCCCGGATCGGGCGCTGTTAGGATCATCGGCAAAAGCGTCTTGGCATCGGGGGCAACAAGAGCGACCTCAAAGCCCGCCCGGGTGAGCGCCTGCGCCGTGCGCTCGCCCACGCAATAGACCGGCTTGCCCGCCAGAGCAGGCGCCGCAGCCACCGGCGCCACGGCGGATTCAGAGGTAATGATGAGCGCATTTGTCGCAGGCAGATCTGCCCCGGTGGGCTCGATCTCCATCAAGGGCGCAATCGTCACCGGCCAGCTTTCATCCCCCAGCCGCGCCCGGAACTGCCGCGCAAAGCGCGCAGACCCCGCGCGCGGGCGGGTCAGCAACAGGGGCGGGCGAAAGGCGGGATCTTCACGCATGAGGGCCTCGGGTTGTGCGATGCCTGCCTCGGTGTTACCTGCGATGAGACGCCCTTGCAACAAAGCCCCCCGAAAGCCCCTGCGGCAAAACCACATGACCGAAGCGCTCACCTTTCTCGGCATTGAATCAAGCTGCGACGATACCGCCGCCGCCGTCGTGCGGGCCTGGCCGGACCGCGCCGAGGTGCTGGCCTCGGTGGTTGCGGGGCAGGTGGCGCTGCACGCGCCCTATGGCGGCGTGGTGCCCGAGATCGCGGCACGGGCGCATGCCGAAAAACTCGATACCTGCGTCGAGGCGGCACTGGCCGAGGCCGGGCACACGCTGGCCGATCTCGATGGCATCGCGGTCACGGCGGGGCCGGGGCTCATCGGCGGGGTGATGTCGGGGGTGATGTGCGCGCGGGGCCTTGCGGCGGGCTCGGGGTTGCCGCTTGTGGGGGTGAACCATCTCGCAGGCCATGCGCTCACGCCCCGGCTCACCGATGCGCTCGCCTTCCCCTATCTGATCCTTCTCGTCTCGGGGGGGCATTGCCAGTTCCTGATCGCGCGCGGGCCGGAGAGTTTTCAGCGCCTCGGCGGCACGATCGACGATGCGCCGGGCGAGGCCTTTGACAAGACGGCGAAGCTTCTGGGCCTGGCCCAACCGGGCGGCCCCTCGGTCGAGGCAGAGGCGTTGACGGGCAACCCGAAAGCCTTCCCCTTCCCGCGCCCGCTCTTGGATCGGCCCGGCTGCGACATGTCCTTTTCCGGGCTGAAGACAGCCCTTTTGCGTGCCCGCGATGCCGAGGTGGCGGCGCATGGCGGGCTTTACCGCCAGACCCGTGCCGATCTTTGTGCCGCGTTCCAGCAAGCCGTTGCCGACGTGCTGGCCGATAAGACCCGCCGCGCGCTGAAAGCCTATCTGGCGGAGGCGCCCGAGGGGCCCGCCCTCGCGGTGGCGGGCGGCGTGGCCGCGAACCGGCAGATCCGCTCAAGCCTTGAGGCCGTTTGCGCCGAGACGGGCGTGCGCTTCACCGCACCGCCTTTGAAGCTCTGCACCGACAATGCCGCGATGATCGCTTTTGCGGGCATCGAACGGTTCCGCGCCGGCACTGCGACAGCGGCAGACCTTGTCGCCCGCCCGCGTTGGCCCCTTGATCAGACCGCACCCGCGATGCTGGGCGCGGGCAAAAAGGGGGCGAAGGCATGAAGGTTGCGGTTCTGGGCGCGGGCGCTTTTGGCACGGCTTTGGCAATCTCGCTGTCGCAAACGGGGCCGGTCGCGCTTTGGGCACGTGAGGCCTCTCATGCCGCCGAAATGGCCGCGCGCCGCGAAAATGCCCGCCGCCTGCCCGGCGCCCCCCTGCCCGAAGCGTTGAACATCAGCGCCGACCTCGCCCGCGCCAGCGCGGCGGAGGTGCTGCTGCTCGCCATGCCGATGCAGCAGATGGGGGGCTTCCTTGCCGCCCACAGCACACGCCTTGACGGCAAAATCCTCGTTTCCTGCTCGAAGGGGATCGACCTTGCGACCGGGCAGGGCCCGATCGCGCTGATCGAGGCCGCCTGCCCCGGCGCACGCGCCGCAGTGCTGACGGGCCCGAGCTTTGCCGCCGACATCGCCCGCGGCCTGCCCACGGCACTGACGCTCGCCACCCGTGCCGATGCGCCAGACCTTCAGGCGCGCCTGTCCACCCCCACGCTGCGGCTCTATCGCACCACCGATACCGTGGGGGCCGAACTCGGCGGCGCGCTGAAAAACGTCATCGCCATCGCCGCCGGTGTGGTGATCGGCGCGAAGCTTGGCGATTCTGCCCGCGCCGCGCTGATGACCCGCGGCTTTGCCGAAATGAGCCGGCTCGCGCTCAAACTCGGCGCCCGCCCCGAAACGCTCGCCGGGCTCTCGGGCTTTGGCGATCTGGTGCTTACCTGCACCTCGGCGCAATCTCGCAACTTCCGCTTTGGTCAGGCGCTGGGCTCGGGCGCGGCTTTTGATGCGGCCATCACTGTCGAGGGCGCCGCCACCGCGCGCGCCGCGATGGAGCTGGGCCTGCGCCACGGCATCGAGATGCCGATCACCGCGATGATCGCCGCGCTCGTGGGCCGCGAACTTTCTGTTTCCGACGCCGTCTCGGCGTTGCTCTCTCGTCCGCTCAAGGAGGAATGACATGCTTTACGCCGTGATCTGCCGTGACAAGGAAGGGGCGCTGCAAACCCGGCTCGACACCCGCGCCGCGCATCTCGCCTATATCGAGAAAACCGGGGTCGTGAAGATGGCGGGGCCGTTCCTGAGCGCGGGGCAGATGTGCGGCTCGCTTGTGATTGTCGAATGTGACAGCCTTGACGCTGCGCAAGCCTGGGCGGCGGGCGATCCCTATGCCGCGGCCGGGCTCTTTGAGAGCGTGAGCGTGCAGGAATGGAAAAAGGTGATCGGCTGATGGCGAAATGGCTCTTCAAATCGGAGCCGAACGTCTGGTCCTGGGACATGCAGGTGGCCAAGGGCGACGTGGGCGAGGAATGGCACGGCGTGCGCAACTACATGGCGCGCAACAACATGCGTGCGATGCAGCTGGGCGATCAGGGCTTCTTTTATCATTCCAACATCGGCAAGGAGATCGTCGGCATTGTCGAGGTCTGCGCGCTTTCCCACCCCGATTCCACCACCGATGACCCGCGCTGGGATTGTGTCGATATCCGCGCGATCCGTCCGCTCGCCCGCCCGGTGACGCTGGCAGAGGTGAAGGCCGATCCGCGGTTGAGCAAGATGGCGCTTGTCACCTGCATGCGGCTCTCGGTGCAGCCGGTGACGGAAGAGGAATGGCAGATGGTCTGCGAACTCGGCGGCGTCGCGCCCTGAGGGCAGAGGCGGCAAGCCGCCCACGGCAAGCGCCGCGCGCAAAAACGGGAAACCGAAAAAAAGCGGAGGGCCCCGGCACCCCTACCAGGACCCTCCTCACCCCACGCGGTCCCCTACGCACCACACGTGAAACTGTAAATTCGGGTTCTGGCCGTCCTGGCCGGTAGGTTTGTTCTAGGGGAAGCCACGATTCTCCGCAACCGATTACTTCTGAAAATGTGACGCATTTCCAAGGGCTTGCGCTTACAGCTCGTTAACACTTACGCGCAAACCGGAGCCAAAATACCGGCGTGACGCGATCAAGCGCCCGGAAAACAGGGCAAATTTTCACACCGCGCTCTTGCCGTCCGGTCGCGTCGCGTTAGGCTTTGCGCATGAAAAACGCCCTGATCGTTGCCCATGGTTTTCCTTCGGACCCGCTTCCCGCGGACCGCGCGCTCAAGGCGCTCGCCGCGCGGGTGAATGCGGCCCTGCCGGATTGGCAGATCGGCGCGGCCACGCTTGCCCAGCCCGGCGCGCTTCGCGAGGCTCTTGCCGCGCAACCGCAGGCCCCGATCTACCCGTTTTTCATGGCAGAGGGCTGGTTCACCAAGGTGCAACTGCCCCGGCGGCTCGCAGAGCTTGGCCATACCGCGCCGATTCTGCCGCCCTTTGGCCGCGACCCGGCCCTGCCACAGCTTGTCGCAGAGACGATTTCTGCCACAGGTTGTGGGGTGGTGATTCTGGTCGCCCATGGCTCTCAGGCGGCGCGCAGCTCTCGCGACACCACCGAGGCATTGGCGCGCGCCCTGGCCGAGCTTTTGCCGCAACACCACCTTGTGCTGGCCTTCCTTGAAGAGGAACCGCATCTGCGCCTTGTTGCGAGCCATCATCGTGATGCGCTCTGCCTGCCGCTTTTCGCGCTGCGCGCAGGCCATGTGGCTCAGGACATTCCAAAATCGCTCGCCGAGGCGGGCCATCGCGGCCCGCTTCTGCCCGCAATCGGCGAGAATGCCGCCGTGCCCGCCCTGATTGCCGCGGCAATGGCGCGCGGCTGATCCGTCCGGTTGTCATATAACTGTCATGTATTTTTTGCATTAGCGTCATGGGGCGGGCCTAAGCCGAGCGCCGAGGCCAGATCGGCCCGCAATGACATTCAGGAGTGATCCATGAACACCGCGAAAATCGGCGTCTCGGCGCTGGCCATCCTGGCCGCTTCCACCGCTGGTGCGCTTGCCCGCGACCAGATCCAGTCGGCCGGTTCCTCGACCGTGCTGCCCTATGCCACCATCGTTGCCGAAGCCTTTGGCGAAAACTTCGACTTCCCGACCCCGGTCGTGGAAGGCGGCGGTTCGGGCGCGGGCCGCAAGAAGCTCTGCGAAGGCGTGGGCGAAAACACCATCGACATCGCGAACTCGTCGAGCCGCATCAAGCAATCCGACATCGACACCTGCAAAGCCAATGGCGTCGACGAAATCATGGAAGTCCGCATCGGCTATGACGGCATCGTCTTCGCCTCGGATATCAACGGCGTGGACTTCGCCTTCACCCCCGCCGACTGGTACAACGCCCTCGCCGCGCAGGTGATGAAGGACGGCGCGCTCGTCCCGAACACCGCGAAAACCTGGCACGATGTGAACCCGGATCTGCCGGAGCAAGACATCCTCGCCTTCATCCCGGGCACCAAGCACGGCACCCGTGAAGTGTTCGACATCAAAGTGCTGGAAGCGGGCTGCAAGGCCACCGGCGCGGAAGAAGCCTTTGTCGCCGCCATGGGCGAAAAAGACGGCGAGAAAGCCTGCCTCGCGCTGCGCACCGACGGCACCTCGGTCGACATCGACGGCGACTACACCGAGACCCTCTCGCGCCTCGACGCCAACAAGAACGCGATCGGCGTGTTCGGCCTGTCGTTCTACCAAAACAACACCGACAAGCTGCGCGTCGCCACCATGTCGGGCATCGTTCCCTCGACCGAAACCATCGCCGACGGCACCTACCCCGTCTCGCGTCCGCTCTACTTCTACGTGAAGAAAGCGCATCTCGGCGTGATCCCGGGCCTGCAGGAATACATCGACTTCTTCGTCTCCGACGAAATGGCCGGCCCGAACGGCCCGCTCGCGGCCTATGGCCTCGTGTCGGACCCGGAACTGGCCGCGACCCAGGCGATGGTTGCCGCCGGCACCCCGATGGGCCCGCTGAACTGAGCCAAACCTTCCCGGGTGGCGCCTTCGGGCGCCACCTTTCCCTTGACCGGATCTTGCCATGACCATCGGCCTTCTCGCGGCTCTCGTGCTTGTTCTCGCCATCGGCGGCTTCATCCTCGGGCGCATGCGTGCGCTGAAGTCGGCCAAGGGAGACCTCCGCAAACTTCATTCCCTCCCCGGATATTACGGCCAGACGGTGGCGTTGTTCACCGCCGTGCCCGCCTTCCTGCTGATGGCGCTCTGGCTTCTCGCGCAACCCGCGCTGATCGAAGCCCGCGTCACCCAGATGCTTCCCGCCTCCGAACTGCCCGAGGGCGCCAATATCGGCCTTGTCATGAGCGACGTGCGCCGGATCGCCGAGGGGCTGGACCTCGTGATCGCGCGGGGGCGCCTGAGCGAGGATGACATCGCCACCATGCGCGCCGATCTGAGCGACATCCGCTCGCGCATGGCCGATGTTGGCGTGGCGCTTGGCTCGAATGTCAAACCGGTCGTGTTTCAGGCCGCCAAGGAATACCGCACGCTCAACACCCTCGCCCATACCGGCATGGTGATTGCGGTGCTCGCCATCGCGCTTGCCGGGTTCGGCTTTGCAATGCTGCGCATCCGCCCCGAGTTCCGCGCCCGCAACGTTTCGGAATCGTTCGTCAAGGTGCTCCTGATTGGCGCCTCGCTTGTCGCCATCGCCACCACTGTCGGCATCGTGCTCTCGCTCGTGTTTGAAACGGTGCACTTCTTCCAGCTCTATCCGGCGGCGGATTTCTTCTTCTCGCTGACATGGAACCCGAAATTCGGCGGCGGTTCCGATCTCGGCATCTGGCCGCTGATCTGGGGCACGCTCTATGTCTCGCTGATTGCGCTTGCCGTCGCCGTGCCGGTCGGCCTTTTTGCCGCGATCTACCTTGCCGAATATGCCTCCAAAAAGGTGCGCGCGATTGCCAAGCCGCTGCTTGAGGTGCTCGCCGGCATCCCGACCATCGTGTACGGTCTCTTTGCGCTGATCACGGTCGGCCCGATGCTGCGCGACTATTTTGCCCAGCCGCTCGGGATCGGCTCCTCCTCCTCCTCGGTGATGACCGCGGGCCTCGTGATGGGGATCATGATCATCCCCTTCGTCTCCTCGCTCTCGGATGACATCATCAACGCGGTGCCGCAAAGCCTGCGCGACGGCTCCTATGGCCTTGGCGCCACGCAATCGGAAACGATCAAGCAGGTGATCATGCCCGCAGCACTGCCCGGCATCGTCGGTGCGATCCTGCTCGCCGCCTCGCGCGCCATTGGCGAAACGATGATCGTGGTGCTCGGCGCGGGCGCGGCGGCAAAGCTTTCGGTCAACCCGTTCGAGGCGATGACCACGGTGACGGTCAAGATCGTCTCCCAGCTCACCGGTGACACCGAATTCGCCTCGCCCGAAACCCTCGTTGCCTTTGCGCTCGGCCTGACGCTCTTCGTCTTCACGCTGGTGCTCAACATCATCGCGCTGATCATCGTGCGCAAATACCGCGAGCAATACGAATGACACTGGCAGATTTCTCCCAACACCGTCCCTCGCTCTACACCAAGGACGCCCGCACCAAGGCCCGCAACGCCGCCGAAAAGCGCTTCCGCGTCTATGGCATTGTCGCCGTCGGGATCGGCGTTCTGGCGCTGATCGTGCTGCTCTCCTCGGTGCTCGGCTCCGGGCTTGGGGCGTTCCGGCAGACCATGCTGAGCCTGCCCGTCACGCTTGACGCCAAGCTCCTCGACCCGAAGGGCAACCGCGACCCGGCGGATCTCGCCAAGGCGACCACGATCACCTATGGCAAGCTCCTCTCGCAGGCGCTTGAGGCAGCGGTGACAGAAAAGGGCCTCGCCCCCGAGGGCATGAAAACGAAAGATATCGGCGCGCTGATCTCCAAGGAAGCGCCCGCGATCTTGCGCAATCAGGTGCTCGCCAACCCCGATCTGATCGGCACCACGATCGACTTCGAGGCGCTGGCAGGGGGCCGGATCGACGGCTTCTTCAAGGGCCGGGTGACGATGGAAAGCGCCGCGCTCGACAGCAACGTCTCCCCCGCCCAGCTTGAACTGGCGCAGGCGATGCGCGACGCGGGCATGATCAAGCTCGCGCTGAACCCCTCCTTCATCACCAACCCCGATGCCTCCGAGCTGCGCCCGGAATCGGCGGGGCTGGGCGTGGCGATCCTCGGCTCGGCCTATATGATGGTCATCGTGCTGGTGCTCTCGCTGCCGATCGGCGTTGCCGCCTCGATCTATCTGGAGGAATTCGCGCCGCAAAACCGCTTCACCGACCTCATCGAGGTGAATATCGCCAACCTCGCCGCGGTGCCCTCGATCGTGTTCGGCATCCTCGGCCTTGCGGTCTTCATCAACTTCGCGGGCATGCCGCAAAGCTCGCCGCTGGTGGGGGGGCTCGTGCTCACGCTGATGACGCTGCCCACGATCATCATCGCCACCCGCGCCGCGCTGAAAGCCGTGCCGCCCTCGATCAAGGATGCCGCGCTCGGCGTCGGCGCCTCGAAGATGCAAACGATCTTCCACCATGTGTTGCCGCT
>NZ_JBHUIX010000003.1:194970-313098 GCF_042683065.1 Rhodobacter lacus
CCGCGCCGCTTCTGCTCATCGGCATGGTCGCCTTTGTCAAAGACTACCCCGCCGCGCCCCCCGAGGGCTTCCTTGACCCGGCTGCGGCGCTGCCGGTTCAGGTCTACAACTTCACCCAACGTGCCGACCCCGCCTTCATCGAGCGCGCTTCGGGGGCGATCATCGTGCTGCTGGTGTTCCTGCTCACGATGAATATCCTCGCGGTGCTTCTGCGTCGCCGCTTCGAACGGCGCTGGTAAGGATGCGACCCATGAACGACATGAGATTGACGGAGAGAACCGTGGACGCCACCGATATCAAGATCTCTGCGCGCAAGGTGCAGGTGTTCTACGGCACCACGCATGCGATCAAGGATGTCGATGTCGACATTCTCGACAAGACGGTCACCGCCTTCATCGGCCCCTCGGGCTGCGGCAAGTCGACCTTCCTGCGCTGCATCAACCGGATGAACGACACGATCGGCATCTGCCGGGTGGAGGGCGACATCCTGCTCGATGGCGAGGACATCTATGACAAGAAAGTCGACCCGGTGCAGCTGCGCGCCCGCGTCGGCATGGTGTTCCAAAAGCCGAACCCGTTCCCGAAGTCGATTTACGACAACGTCGCCTACGGGCCGAAGATCCACGGCCTCGTGAAGAACAAGGCCGAGCTGGACGAGGTGGTGGAAAGCGCGCTGCGCAAGGCCGCGCTCTGGAACGAGGTGAAAGACCGGCTCGATGCGCCGGGGACCGGGCTCTCGGGCGGGCAACAGCAACGCCTGTGCATCGCGCGCGCCGTCGCCACCTCGCCCGAGGTGCTTTTGATGGACGAACCCTGCTCCGCGCTCGACCCGATTGCCACCGCACAGGTTGAAGAACTCATCGACGAGCTGCGCGAAAACTTCTCGGTCGTGATCGTCACCCACTCGATGCAGCAGGCGGCGCGGGTTTCGCAGCGCACCGCCTTCTTCCACCTCGGCAATCTCGTCGAATTCGGCGAGACCGGCCAGATCTTCACCAATCCGCGCGACCCCCGCACGGAAAGCTACATCACCGGCCGTATCGGTTGAGGAAGAATACCATGAGCCAACATATCGTTTCGTCCTTCGACCGCGACCTGGAGGCCGTTCAGGCGATGGTCGTGAAGATGGGGGGGCTCGTTGAAAGCCAGGTGCTCGATGCCGCTCAGGCGCTCGAAGACCGTGATGAGGAACTGGCCGAGGCGGTGCGCAAGCGCGACAAGCAGGTCGACGAACTCGAAGAGCTGATCAACACCGAGGCGGCGCGGCTGATCGCGCTGCGCGCGCCTGCCGCTTCGGACCTGCGCATCGCGCTCACCGTGTTCAAGATTGCCTCGAACCTCGAGCGCGTCGGCGATTACTCCAAGAACATCGCCAAGCGCACGCAGGTGATCGTGGCGATGCCCGCGATCAGCGGCTCTTCGGGCGCGATCCGGCGCATGGCGATGGCGGTCGAGGGGATGCTGAAGGACGCGATCGACAGCTTCATCCAGCGCGATGCGAATCTCGCCGCCGATGTGCGCGCCCGCGACGTGGAAATCGACCAGATGTATAACGCGCTGTTTCGCGAATTTCTCACCTACATGATGGAAGATCCGCGCAACATCACGCCCTGCATGCATCTGCATTTCATCGCCAAGAACATCGAGCGGATGGGCGATCTTTGCACCTCGATCGCCGAGCAGGTGACCTATCTCGTCACCGGCCAGATGCCCGAGGAACCGCGCCCGAAATCCGACAGCGTGACCCCCTTCACGCCGCAGGAGGGCTAAGAGATGGTCGGAACCGGGCAGCCCTGCGTTCTGGTGGTCGAGGATGAATCGGCCCAGCGCGAAGTCCTGCAATACAACCTCGAAGCCGAGGGGTTCCGCGTGGTGATGGCGGTAAACGGTGACGAGGCCTTGTTGCTTCTGCGCGAGGAAAAGCCCGATCTGATCGTGCTCGACTGGATGCTGCCGAATGTCTCGGGGATCGAGATCTGCCGGCGCGTGAAGGCGAACCCCGACAGCCGGGCAATTCCGATCATCATGCTCTCGGCCCGCTCGGAAGAAGCGGACCGGGTGCGCGGCCTTGAGACCGGCGCGGATGATTATGTCGTCAAACCCTATTCGGTGGTGGAGCTGATGGCGCGGCTGCGCACGCAGCTGCGCCGCACCCGCCCCGCCACGATGGGCGAGCGGCTCAGCTATGATGACATCATCCTCGATGCGGGCGAGCACCGCGTGTTCCGCGACGGCCAGCCGCTCAAGCTTGGCCCGACCGAGTTCCGGCTCCTTTCCACGCTGATGGAGAAGCCCGGCCGGGTCTGGACCCGTGACCAGCTTCTGGACCGGGTCTGGGGGCGCGACATCTATGTCGACACCCGCACCATCGACGTGCATGTGGGCCGGCTGCGCAAGGCGCTGATGGTCAACGGTGGCACCGATCCGGTGCGCACCGTGCGCGGCACCGGCTACAGCCTCGGCTGAGCCGGCTCAGAGCCGCGATTTCAGAAAAGCGTCCACCTCGGCCCGCTTCGGCACCGCGGCCGAGGTGCCCGCACGGGTCACTTTCACCGCCGAGGCCGCCGCCGCGAGTTGCAGCGCCGCGCGCGGCGCGAGCCCTTCAGACAGCGCCGCCACCAGATAGCCTGCGAAAGTATCGCCCGCGCCTGTGGTATCGACCGGCTCGACCGCAAAGGCGGGTTGGCGGTGCTCGGTCTTTGCGACCAGATCGTGCCAGACCGCGCCTTTCGCGCCATGCGTCACGCAAACGGCCTTGACCGGCAGCGCTTCGAGCGCGACGCCCAGCGCCTCGCAAAGCTGTTCCGCCTCGACCGCATTGAGAAGCAGCAGATCAAGCCCTTCAATCACCGCACGCACCGCCTCAGCCTCGAACGGTGCCGCAGAATAGGCGATAAAGACGCCTTTCTTGCGGGCGAGTTCCACCGCCTCGCGCTGCAGCGAGGTTTCGTTTTGCATCAGCAGGTAATCGCCCGGCGCCGCATCCGAAAGCGCCGTCTCAAGCGAAACCCGCGGCACCACCCGGTTTGCGCCGGGAAACAGGATGATCGTGTTCTCGCCTTCGGCATCGACATAGATGATCGCATGGCCCGAGGCGGTGCCCACTTCGGAGACATGCGTGCAATCGACCCCGTCGGCGCGCAGCTCGTCGCGCATCCAGCGCCCATCCGAGCCGATCGCTCCGATATGGCGCACATCCGCCCCCGCGCGCGCCGCCGCGACCGACTGGTTTGCCCCCTTGCCGCCCGGCCCGCGCTCATAGCGGGTGGCGGCAAGCGTTTCGCCCGGCGTGGGCAGATGGGGCAGCCGGTAAAAATGATCGGCGTTGATCGAGCCGAGGTTGAAGATCGTCATGCTACATCCTCACAAAACCGGGCCGAAACCGGCCCGGCATGGGTCTTTCAGCGCGTCTGGCCCAATTTACTGGCCGAGAGTGCGGCCATATGCAAGATGTCGTTCACTGTCGCCCGGTTCGAGCAGATCTGCACAGAATGGGGGATCCCGGTCAGGATCGGGCCAATTACAGTGGCGCCCGCCATCTCCTGCATCAGCTTGACCGAGATCGAGGCCGAGTGCCGCGCCGGCACCACGAGGATGTTTGCCGGCCCGGTGAGGCGGCAGAACGGGTAATGCTTCATCATCTCCGGGTTCAGCGCCACATCGACGGCCATCTCGCCATCATACTCAAAATCGACGCCGCGCTCATCGAGCACCTGCGGCGCAACATGCATCTTCATCGCGCGTTCCGAGACCGGGTAGCCAAAGGTCGAGAACGAGGCAAAGGCCACCCGCGGCTCGATGCCGAGGCCCCGCGCCACCCGCGCCCCCGCCATGGCGATATCGGCAAGGTCGTTTTCGTCGGGCCATTCATGCACCAGCGTATCGCCGATCAGCACCACCTTGCCCTTGTGCAAGAGCGCCGTGATGCCGACCGCGCCATCGGAGGGCTTGGCGTCGATCACCTTGTTGATCAGTTCAAGCACATGGGCAGATTTGCGCGTGGCGCCGGTGATCATGCCGTCGCCATGCCCATGCACCAGCATCAGCGCGGCAAACACATGCCGGTCGCGGGTGGCAAGCTTGTGCGCATCTTCCCGGTCCATCCCCTGCCGCTGCAGGCGACGGTAGAGGAAATCCTTGTAGGTCTCGATATGCTTGCAGTTGGTCGAATTGACGATCTGCAGCTCGCGGTAAGCATCGCCGATGCCTGCCGCCTCAAGCTGTTCCTTCACATGCGACTCGCGCCCCACCACCAGCGCCGTGCCCATGCCACCACGCTGATAGGCCACGGCCGCGCGCAGCACGCGCGGGTCATCACCCTCGGCAAAGATCATCCGCGCCTGCGCCTGCCGCGCGCGCGCATTGATGCCCTGCAAGATCGCCGCCGTCGGGTCCATCCGCGCCTTCAGGCTCTGGACATACCCTTCCATGTCGATGATCGGGCGGCGCGCGACGCCGGTTTCCATCCCGGCCTTGGCCACCGCGGGCGGGATCACATGAATGAGCCGCGGGTCAAACGGTGTCGGGATGATGTAATCACGCCCGAAGGTGAGCTTGCGGCCATAGGCCATCGCCACCTCGTCGGGCACATCCTCGCGCGCAAGATCCGCCAGCGCCTTGGCACAGGCAATCTTCATCTCGTCATTGATCGCGCGGGCGTGGATGTCGAGCGCGCCGCGGAAGAGATAGGGAAAGCCCAGAACGTTGTTCACCTGGTTCGGATAGTCCGAGCGCCCCGTCGCCACGATCGCATCCGGGCGCACCGCCTGCGCATCTTCGGGCGTGATCTCCGGGTCCGGGTTCGCCATCGCGAAAATCACCGGATTGTCGGCCATGGTGGCCACCATCTCGGGCGTCAGCGCCCCTTTGGCGGAAACACCAAGGAACACATCACAGCCCTTCATTGCATCTTCGAGCGTGCGCGCATCGGTTTTTGCCGCATGCGCCGATTTCCACTGGTTCATGCCCTCGGTGCGGCCTTGCCAGATCACGCCCTTGGTGTCGCACATGATGCAATTGTCGTGTTTGGCGCCCATCGTCTTGATGAGTTCGAGGCAGGCGATCCCCGCCGCCCCCGCGCCATTGAGCACGATCTTGCAATCTTCGATCTTCTTGCCCGAGATCTCGAGCGCATTGAGCAGCCCCGCCGCGCAGATCACCGCGGTGCCGTGCTGGTCGTCATGGAACACCGGAATGTCCATGATCTCTTTCAGCCGCTGCTCGATGATGAAACATTCGGGCGCCTTGATGTCTTCAAGGTTGATGCCGCCAAAGGTCGGCCCCATCAGGCTCACCGCCTTGATGATCTCTTCCGGGTCTTCGGTCGCAAGCTCGATATCGATGGCGTTCACATCGGCAAAGCGCTTGAAAAGCACGGCCTTGCCCTCCATCACCGGCTTGGAGGCGAGCGCGCCAAGGTTGCCAAGGCCCAGGATCGCCGTGCCGTTCGAGATCACCGCGACCATGTTGCCTTTCACGGTGTAATCGTAGGCGGTTTCGGGCCGCTCGGCGATGGCTTCCACCGGCACCGCAACACCGGGCGAATAAGCAAGGCTCAGATCCCGCTGCGTGGTCATCGGCTTTGAGGCGACGATCTCGTATTTCCCCGGCGTGGGGTCGAGGTGATAGGCCAGCGCCTCTTCGGGCGTAACGCGGTTCTTGGTGGTCATGGGCCAAACTCCTCCAGCAGGCGGTTCCTCTTAACGCCTGCGCCGGGTCGCCTCAATCGGTTTGCACGGGGGTGCGGCCTTTTATAATGTGCCCGCCGCAGGGGGATTTGATGTCGAATGAAACCGTGACGCCCATGATGGCGCAATATCTGTCCATCAAGGAGGCGAACAAGGGTGCGCTCCTGTTCTACCGCATGGGCGACTTCTACGAGATGTTCTTTGATGATGCCGTGGCGGCCTCGAGCGCGCTCGACATCGCGCTGACCAAGCGCGGCCTGCATCTGGGCGAAGAAATCCCGATGTGCGGCGTGCCGGTGCATGCCGCCGAGGGCTATTTGCTTACGCTGATCCGCAAGGGCTTCCGCGTGGCGATTGCCGAGCAGCTCGAAGACCCGGCAGAGGCCAAAAAGCGCGGCGCCAAATCGGTGGTGAAGCGCGATGTGGTGCGGCTGGTGACGCCCGGCACGCTGACCGAGGAGAGCCTTCTGGAGGCGCGGCGCCACAATTTCCTTGCCGCGTGGGCGGAGCTGCGTGAGGACGGCGCGCTCGCCTGGGTCGATATTTCGACCGGCGAGTTTCGGGTGATGCCCTGCCCGCTTTCGCGGCTCGGGCCGGAGCTTGCGCGCCTCGCCCCCCGCGAGGTGCTGGTGAGCGAGACCAAAGAGGCCGATTGTGCCGAAATCGTCTCTGATTTGCGCGCCGCCCTCACGCCTTTGGCGCGCTCAAGTTTTGACAGCCAGGGGGCAGAAAAACGGCTCTGTGATCTGTTCGCCGTCGGCTCGCTCGATGCCTTTGGCGCTTTTTCGCGCGCAGAAATTTCCGCCATGGGCGCCTTGGTCGATTATCTCGACCTCACCCAACGCGGCAAGCTGCCCCTGTTGCGGCGGCCCCTGCGCGAGGAGGCCGGAAGCCTCGTGCAGATCGACGCGGCCACAAGGCGCAACCTTGAACTGACGCAGGCGCTTTCGGGCGGGCGCGAGGGGTCGCTTCTCGCCAGCATCGACCGCACCGTGACGGCGGGGGGCGCGCGGCTCCTGGAGCGCCGCCTTTCCGCCCCCTCGCGCGACCTTGCGCAAATCCATGCGCGCCACGATGCGGTGCGTTTTCTGCTGGAACAGGGTCGATTTTCAGAGGATCTGCGCGCCGATCTGAAGCGTTGCCCCGATATCGACCGGGCGCTGAGCCGGCTCGCGCTTGACCGCGGCGGCCCGCGTGACCTGACGGCGATCCGCGCCGGGCTTGAACAAGCCGGGCGCATTGCCGAGCGGCTGGGCGCCAGCGAGGCGCCCGCGGTGCTCGCCGAAGCCGCCGCACGCCTCACCGGGCACGAAGACCTTGTCGCGCTGCTCGATGCCGCGCTGGTGGCCGAGCCGCCGCTTTTGGCGCGCGATGGCGGCTTCATCGCGCCGGGTTACGACGCGGAGCTGGATGAGACCCGGAGCCTGCGCGACGAGGGCCGCGGCGTCATCGCCCGCATGCAGGCCGAGTTCATCGAGGAAACCGGGATTGCCTCGCTCAAGATCAAGCACAACAACGTGCTGGGCTATTTCATCGAAACGACCTCGACCCATGCCGAGCGCATGCTCGCCCCGCCCTTGTCGGCGCGCTTCATCCACCGCCAGACCACGGCCAATCAGGTGCGCTTCACCACGGTTGAGCTGAGCGAACTGGAAACGCGCATCCTGAACGCGGGCAACCATGCGCTGGAAATCGAAAAGCGGCTCTATGAAAGCCTGAAAGGCGCGATTTTGGCCGCCGCCGGGCCCGTTTCCGAGGCCTCGCGCGCGCTTGCAGAGATCGACCTTGCCGCCGCTTTCGCCGACCTGGCCGCCGCCGAGGATTGGGTCGAACCGCAAGTGGACGGGAGCCACGCATTTGAAATCGCGGGCGGGCGGCATCCGGTGGTCGAGGCCGCGCTCAAGCGCCAGGGCGAGCCCTTCATCGCCAATGACTGCGCGCTGACCTCTGGCCCCACCCCCGCAATCTGGTTGCTCACCGGGCCGAACATGGCCGGTAAATCGACCTTCCTGCGCCAGAATGCGCTGATTGCACTGCTGGCCCAGACCGGCAGCTTTGTGCCCGCACGGCGCGCCCATATCGGGCTGGTGAGCCAGATCTTCAGCCGCGTCGGCGCCGCCGACGACCTTGCCCGCGGTCGCTCCACCTTCATGGTGGAGATGGTCGAGACCGCCGCGATCTTGAACCAGGCCGATGCCCGCGCACTGGTGATTCTCGATGAAATCGGCCGCGGCACGGCAACCTATGACGGGCTCTCGATCGCCTGGGCGGTGATGGAGCATCTGCATGGCGTGAACCGCTGCCGCGCGCTTTTCGCCACCCATTACCACGAGATGACGGCGCTTTCGGCCAAGCTTGAGGGCGTGGAAAACGCCACCGTTGCGGTGAAGGAATGGGACGGCGAGGTGATCTTTCTGCACGAGGTGAAGAAGGGCGCGGCAGATCGCTCTTACGGCGTGCAGGTGGCGCGCCTCGCAGGGCTGCCCGAATCGGTCGTGGCGCGGGCGCGCGTGGTGCTGGATGCGCTCGAAAAGGGTGAGCGCGAGGGCGGCAAGAAACAGGCGGTGATCGACGATCTGCCGCTCTTTGCCATCAGCGCACCGCCTCCGCCTCCGCCCGCGCCGAAAGCCTCGGAAGTTGAGGCGCAATTGCGCGCGCTCCACCCAGACGAAATGACCCCGCGCGAGGCAATGGACGCGCTCTACGCGCTGCGCGCCCTCCTGAAAGACGGATGAAAAAGCGCGGCCCAACCCGGCCGCGCTCAATAGTCTCTGGCCCCAATGGCCTTCGACTTTGTCCAAATATCCCGGGGGTCCGGGGGCAGAGCCCCCGGCCTTGGCCGACCTCAGGCCTTCGGCATCGAGCTCACGCCCACCTTCGCGGGGCGCAAAAGCCGGTCATGCAGCAAAAAGCCCGGGTCCATCACCTGAATGATGTCGCCGGCCACCGTGCCCGGCAACGGTGCCTCGAACATCGCCTCATGGTGCTGCGGGTCGAACTTGTCGCCCACTTTCGGCGCCACCGCCACAATGCCGTGGCGCGCAAACACGTTGAGAAGCTCGCGTTGCGTCAGCTCCACGCCCTCGATCAGCGCAGGTGCTGCGGCGCGAACTTCGTCCCCCGCCGCATCGAGCGCGCGCTTGAGCGCATCAAACACCGGCAGCATGTCGCGGGCAAGCTTCGAGCCGCCGTAGTTTTCCGCCTCGCGGCGGTCGCGGTCGGCGCGTTTGCGCGCGTTCTCGGCATCGGCCAGCGCCCGCATGAACCGGTCCCGCAGCTCGTCGCGCTCCGCACGCAAGGCCTCAAGCTCGCCGAAATCTTCATCGAGCGCTGCGGCCAGCGCCTCGTCGAGCTGTGCCTGATCTTCTGCCATCTCGTCTTTCTTCTCGGTCATTCGCCTCACCCTTTGCCCCGGCCCGACAGCATTCGCCCGACCAGCTGCGCCGTATAATCCACGATCGGCACGATCCGCCCGTAGTTGAGCCGCGTGGGGCCAATAACGCCCACCGCACCGATGATCTTCCGATCCGCGTTCATATAGGGAGAGACCACCAAAGAGGAACCCGAAAGTGAGAAGAGTTTGTTTTCGGAGCCGATAAAAATGCGCACACCCTCGCCGGTTTCGGCCAGATCGAGGAATTCGGCGATGTCGCGCTTGCGCTCGAGGTCGTCAAAGAGGGTGCGAATCCGGTCGAGGTCGTCTTCGCTGTCAAGCAGGTTCGCCCGGCCCCGCACGATCAGCCGCTCCCAGGGCTCGCCCTGATCGGCCCATTGCGCGAGCCCGCTTTCCACCATTTCGGCGGCGAGCGCATCCAGTTCCTGCCGGCGCTGCGTGATCTCCACCGCCATCTCGCGGCGCAGCTCGCTCAGCGTCCGCCCCTCGGCCAGCGCGTTGAGAAAATTCGCGGCCTCCCGCATCGAGGAGGGCGTTTGCCCGACGGGCGGCGTGAAAACGCGGTTTTCCACCTGACCATCGGCCAGCACCAGCACCACAAGCGCCCGGTCGGGCGCAAGCGAGACAAATTCGATATGGCGGATCGGCGCCTCGGTCTTGGGGGCAAGCACAAGGCTTGCGCCATGCGTCAGGCCCGAAAGCGCCGAGCCCACCCGGTCCAGAAGCGTGCCGACTCCGGGCTCGTTGGTGCCAAGCGTTGCCTCGAGCGCGGCGCGGTCAGAGGCCTGCACCTCGCTCACCTCCATGAAGCCATCGACAAACATGCGCAGGCCAAGCTGCGTCGGCACCCGCCCCGCAGACACATGCGGGCTGCCGAGGAGGCCAAGGTATTCGAGATCTTGCATCACGTTGCGGATCGTGGCGGCAGAGAGCTTTTCGCTCATCATCCGGGTGAGCGTGCGCGAGCCGACCGGGTCGCCGGATTCCAGATAGCCTTCGACCACCCGCCGAAACACCTCGCGCGAGCGGTCGTTCAGTTCGGAGAAGAGTTGGTCTTGCTGTATCATGGTTCTCTTTTGGCATTAAAGCGGGTGACGCTTTGACGTCAATCTTGCCGAGGGGCTTGCATCGCTTCGCGCGCGGCCTCAAATGGAGCCGAACCCACGGAAAGGAACATTCATGCGCCCCTCTGGTCGTAATCTTGGTGATATTCGCGCAATTTCAATCGAAACCGCTGTGACGAAACACGCAGAAGGCTCTTGCCTGATCAAGATGGGCGACACGCATGTGCTGTGCACCGCAACAATCGAGGACAAGGCCCCCTCGTTCCTCAAAGGCTCCGGCCTTGGCTGGGTGACGGCGGAATATGGCATGCTGCCGCGCGCCACCAATTCGCGCAATCGCCGCGAGGCGGCGGCGGGCAAACAATCGGGCCGCACGCAGGAAATTCAACGCCTTATTGGCCGCTCGCTGCGCGCGGGCGTGGATCGTTCGGCGCTTGGCGAACGTCAGATCGTGGTCGACTGCGACGTGCTTCAGGCCGATGGCGGCACCCGCTGCGCCTCGATCACCGGCGGCTGGGTGGCGCTGCGGCTGGCTGTGAACAAGCTCCTCAAAGCGGGGATCATCGCCTCTGACCCGATCCTCGATCACGTCGCCGCGATCTCCTGCGGCATTTACGCCGGCCAGCCGGTGGCGGACCTCGATTACGCCGAAGACAGCGAGGCGGGCGTGGATGGCAACTTCATCATGACCGGTGCGGGCAAGCTCGTGGAGGTGCAGATGTCGGCGGAGGGGGCCACCTTCTCGCGCGATCAGATGAACCAACTGCTCGATCTCGCCGAGGCGGGCGTGGCCCAACTCGTTGCGGCGCAAAAGGCCGCGGTGGCATGAGGCGTTTCACGGAAAAGCGGCTTCTGGTCGCGACCCATAACAAGGGCAAGCTCGCGGAAATGCGCGCGCTGCTTGCCCCCTATGGGGTCGAGGTGGTGGGGGCGGGCGAGATGAACCTGCCCGAGCCCCCCGAGACCGAGACAACCTTTGTCGGCAACGCCCGGATCAAGGCGCATGCGGCCGCAAAGGCAACGGGGCTGCCCGCATTGTCCGATGACAGCGGCATCGAGGTTGATGCGCTGGGTGGCGCGCCCGGCGTTTATACCGCCGATTGGGCCGAAACCCCGAACGGGCGCGATTTTGTCATGGCGATGGAGCGCACCTGGGCGGAATGCGAAAAGCTCAACGCCCCCCTGCCGCGCACCGCGCGGTTCCGCTCCACCCTCGTTCTCGCCTGGCCTGACGGGCATGACGAGGTGTTTGAGGGAAGCGCAGAGGGCCAGTTGGTATGGCCGATGCGCGGTGTGCAGGGGCACGGCTATGACCCGATGTTCCAGCCCGAGGGCTATGCCATCACCTTTGCCGAGATGGACCCGGCGAAGAAGAACGAGATCTCGCATCGCGCCGATGCGTTCCGCAAATTCGTCAAGGTCATGGAGGCCGAATGATACGTCAGAACATTTCCGGCGGCTCGCCCTACGAGCCCAAGCTTGGCTATTCGCGCGCCGTGGTGCAGGGGGGCTGGTGCTTCGTTGCGGGCACGACCGGCGTTGACCCGGAAACGAAAGCCTTCCCGGATTCGGTGCTCGATCAGGCGCGAAATGCCCTTGCCACGATCAAATCGGTGCTTGAGGGCGCGGGCTTTGGCCTGAACGATGTGGTGCGGGCGAATTACATCATCACCGACGGCGCCTATATGGAAGAGATCATCCCGGCGCTGTCGGAAACCTTCGGCGAGATCCGCCCGGCGGCAACGATGATCATTGCGGGCCTTGTGAACCCGGCGATGAAGATCGAGATCGAAGTCACGGCGTTCAAGGGATGACGGACTGGCAGCAGGGGGGCTTTGGGCTCTATCTCCACTGGCCCTTCTGCGCCGCCAAATGCCCTTATTGCGATTTCAACAGCCATGTCGCGGCCCAGATAGATCAGGCCCGCTGGTGCAGGGCCTATCTTGCGGAAATCGACCGGATCGGGGCTCAGACGCAGGGCCGCATTCTCAACACCGTCTTTTTTGGTGGCGGCACCCCCTCGCTGATGGCGCCCGAGACGGTGGAGGCGGTGATCGCGCGCATCCGCGCCACATGGCGCTGCGCCAATGACCTTGAGATCACGCTTGAAGCCAACCCGACAAGTGTCGAATCGGGCCGGTTCAGAGCCTTTTCCGAGGCGGGCGTGACGCGGCTTTCGATGGGCATGCAGGCGATGGAGGACGAGAGCCTCAGGCGCCTTGGCCGGATGCATACCGCCGCCGAGGGGCGCGCGGCCTTTGACATCGCGCGGGCGCATTTCGACCGCGTCAGCTTTGATCTGATCTATGCGCGCCAGGGCCAGAGCCTTGAGGCATGGGAGCGCGAATTGCGCGAGGCGCTCGCAATGGCGGTGGATCATTTCTCGCTTTATCAGCTCACGATCGAGGACGGCACGGCCTTTGGGCGGCTCTTTGCCGCCGGCAAGCTGCGTGAGTTGCCCGAAGACGAGCTGGCCGCCGACATGTATTTGCGCACGCAGGAGATTTGCGAGGCAGCAGGGCTTCCGGCCTATGAGGTCTCAAACCATGCGCGCCCCGGCGCAGAGTGCCGTCACAACCTCGTTTACTGGCGCTATGGCGATTATGCGGGCATCGGCCCCGGCGCGCATGGGCGGCTCACCTTTGACGGGCGCCGCCATGCCACCGTGGCGCCCAAAGCGCCCGGAGACTGGCTCAAACGCGTCGAGGAAACCGGCACCGGCGAGGCGCCGCGCGAGGTTTTGTCGCGCGATGAAGAGGCGACCGAGTTCCTGCTTTTCGGGCTGCGGCTCGACGAGGGGATCGACCCTGCGCGCTACGCCGCCCTCTCGGGCCAGAGCCTGCCGAATGAGGCTCTGAACAACCTCGAAAGCTGGGGCATGATCTCCCGCAGCGAGAGCCGCATCCGCGCCACCAAGGAAGGGCGCGCGGTGCTCAATGCGGTGATCCGGGAGCTGATGCCCTAGGCGCGCGGCAGCGCGGCAAGCATCTCGCCCCAGGTCGCGGCGGCCGCTTCCTCCCCCGCCGCCATCTGCACGATCAGGCCGCCCGCAGCGTCGAAGGCTTCGACCACGTCGCCATCGCGCCAGACCTGCGCCATGTGATCCATACGCAGATGCAGCTCCAGCCCCGGATCGAGCACGTTGATCCAGGGCCCGGCAGGCAACACGCGATGGATCGGCCCGCGATGGGTCTCGCAACAGCCGTGGCTCTCCACCGTGAAGCGCACCGAGAGGCCCAGCTCTCCGGCGCGATACATCAGCTTTTCAATGGCGCCCCCGGCAAGCGGCGCGCCCCGCGGGGGCACCGCAACGGGGGCGGGCGGAGGCACCAGATCGAGCGGCGCCGATGGGTCGGCCAACGCAAGTTCGGCCACCAGCGCCGCCCAGGCCTGTTCGTCGGAGGCCTCGCGCAGATGCACCTTGTGCACCGCCGCGCCTGCCGCATCATAGATCTGCACCGAGCGCTTTGGCCCCTTTGGCGTCTCTTCGTCCCAAGCAAAGGCATGGACCCATTGCGCCGGATCAAGGCGCAACGCGATCGTGCCGTTCTCGACCGTGATCACCCCATCGGTCTGCGCAACATTGCCGTAATGCCCCACCTTTTCGAGCACGCAAGACTCGTTGCGGGTGAGCGCCATCACCTCCCCGAGGCAGCACACCCGTGGCAGGATCTGCGCGGCATCGGCCGTGATCTTCGTGGCGCGGCTCCCGAGGAAGGCGGCGCAAAGCTCCGCCTCGGTGATGCCGATCTCGGCAGCAAAATCACGGGCAAAAACGCGCGGGCGTTTGGCGCGGGCAATACGGATCTCTTCGGGGGTCATTTCACGCTTCCGGTCGTGCAAGGGGCGCCCGGCGGAACCGGACGCCCCTGTCTAACACGTCAAAACCCGAGGTCCACGGCGCAACCCGCCGCAGCACCCTCAGACCCGGCGGAAGAGATTGCTCTGGCCCGACTGCAGCAGCGTCAGCGCCACGCTTTGCGAGTTCATCGAGGAGCCCTCATTGAGCTGCGAGCGCACGAGGAACAGGCGCACGGCCTTTTCCACCTGATCGGGATCGGAAAAGGTGCTGAAATCAGAGCTGCCGAACACGCGCTCGGCCTTGTCCTTGTAGATCTCAAGCTGGCGGTCAACATCGAGCGCCCCAACACTGCTCGGCAGCGCCAGCGCCGAGCGCATCACCGTGGAAAGCGCCTTGTTGCCGATCACGGTGTACCATTTGGCGTCGTTGCTGGTGCTTTTCGCCGCCAACTCGGGCAACTCGCGCTGCATCGAGAGCGCAAGCCGCATGTTCTCGTCTGAATCGCCCACCGCCGCCTCAAAGCTGCGGCTTTCGTATTGCGCCAGAATCGTGTCGGCAAAACCCTCTTGCTGGCTCAGCGGCGTCGTGTAATCGCCAAAGCCGAACGCCTCGGAGAGGCGCAGATAGGTCTTGTCGGCAAGCTTGTTGGCAAAGGACTTGCTGTCGAGCGTGCCCTCTTCCAGCACCTTGCGGATGAAGAACTTGTTGTTGATGTCATTCTCAAGCCCGAAAGCCCCGAGCGCCACCTTGAGAAGGCGGCGATCGGAGACAAGCTCTTCGGCGCTGGTCACGGAGCCGATCTTTTCCCGGAAATACTCCTCGTCGCGCTTCACATCGGCAGAATTGGCAAAAGCCGTTTTCTGGGTGTCGAGCGTGCGTGAGAGGATTTTCCATCCGGCATAGCCGGAGGCGGGAACGATCGGCGTGTAGCTCATGCGCTTCCGGCGGCGAGCAGCCGCTCCTCCCGCGGAAGCAGGGCGCGCAGCGATTTGAGCGCCTGATAGAATTGCTCTTCCAGCACCGCCGAAGAGGCAAGGTTGAGATGGCTGCGGCTGTCGTGGTCGGTCAGCACCTGAGACAGTTGCTCGATGCCGCGCAGAAGCTGCATCCGCGCCTCGGCGGCGTCCACATCGCCCGACAGCACAAGCTGGGCAATGTAGCACACGCGCCGCACCGGGGTGGTGACCTCCTCGGGGTGGATCGCGTCGCGCAGCCGCAGGATATGCGCATTCGGCGTCATGATGGCGAGCCGGGAGCGACGGTCGCCGTTCTCGATCACCGCGCCATTGATCAGCACCCGTTCCTTGGGCGCAAGCTTGAGCACGAGGCCACTCATTCCTCACCGCCTTCGCGGCGCAGGCCCCGCATGATGGCGGTGTTGATGTCAATCAGCACATCCGCCGTCGCGGTGCCCTTGAGCACCTTGGCGCTGTGCTGTTGCGTGAATTCGTTGAGATAGAAGATCCGCGCCCGCAGCGTGTCGGGCAGTTCGTTGCCGGGCTGGGCGACATCGACGGCAAGCGTGGTCCAGAGCTTGCGGTTGTCGTAGAGCGCGCCGACAAGAGCGGGAAAATTGGTCTTCGCCATGCCGGACGCCATTTTCAGGCGATGCGTCACACGCGCGAAGATCTCGTATTCGGTGCCGCGCAGGGTGCGGGTGGGCTGACCGGGGTTTGCGTAGGCCGTTTTGGCCAGAGTCGTGGCGTTCACGGGAATACCTTCCAGTGGCGAGAGGGGTCAGTCGCGGCTTTGCCGCGAAGGGGGGGAGTCGGGGGCGCCGTGCTGGCGCCCCCGGAAGTCTGTTATCAGCGGAACAGCGACAGGATCGACTGCGGTTGCTGGTTGGCAATCGACAGCGCCTGAATGCCGAGCTGCTGCTGGGTTTGCAGCGCTTGCAGACGGGCCGAGGCCTCTTCCATGTCGGCATCGACGAGCGAGCCGATACCGGATTTCATGGCCGAGGTCAGATCGCTGACGAAGGACGCTTGGCTCTCGATACGCGATTCGGCCGCACCGAAAGCCGCTGCCGCGTCGACCGATGCGTTGATCATCGCTTCGATGCCGGCAATCGAGCTGCTGGAGTTGTAGCCCGCCAGACCGGCGAGAGCGCCCGTGCCCGCACCGCGAACGGTCACGGCCATGTTGAAGGTCGAGCCCGCAGCAGCGTTGATGCCAAGCTCGCCCGCCGCAGTGGCCGGGTCGTAGTTCGCCGTCAGACCGGTGATGCCCGCCGAGTTGATCTGCGAAGCGATGTTGGACATCGCCAGATCGTTCAGATCAGAGCCAGAGGTGACATCATCCGCGGTGACGGTATAGCTGAAGGTCTTGCCACCAACGGTGACCGCCAGGCTCTCATTCACCGCAAGCGCAGAGACCGCAATCGCCTCCGTGGTGCCGGCACCAATCGTCACCGAGCCGTCGTTCCCGCCGCTGGTCGTCAGGTTCCCGCCGGCGGTGCCAGCGGCGACTTGCCCCGTGGCGCTGGCGGCGGCGGCGGTGCTCAGATCTTGCGCAGCGATCGAGATCGAGTTGGTGCTCACGGTCGAACCCGAGCGGTCGATCGAGGCGAGAACCGAGGTGCCGGTCGCGCCGGCGCTGATCAGGTTCACGCCGTTGAACTGCGCGCCCTTGACCTTGGAGTCGATCATGTTGACCAGCTCCGCGATCTCGTTATCGAGCTTGCCCTTGTCCGCCGAGGGGTCCTGGCCAGCGACGATCTTTTCCTTGATCGAGGTCAGGTCTTTGGTGATCGATTCCGCAGCGGTCCGCGCCACCGACACCATCGACTGGCCGGTCGCGAGGTTGGTCGAAACAGTCTCGAAGCCCGCAACGTCCGATTCCATCACTTTCGAGATGGCCCAGATCGCCGAGTTGTCTTTCGCCGAGGCGACCGACTTGCCGGTCGAGATCTCGCTTTGGGTTTTCGACAGGTTCGAGTTGATGCCTTTGAGGGTCTGAAGCGCGACCATCGCGCTGGAGTTGGTATTGATGCTGGACATGTTTGTCCCCTTGACTTTGGCGCTTTGCGCCGGGTTTCACATGCCGTCAATTGGACGGCGCTTTCGGCTTTCTGACCCATGCGGCAGCATCATCGCTTCGCCGCGCCACCCTCTCGGATGCAGGGCAACATTGGCATGTGAAGCCCTAACGAAAGACTAAGGCCGCCCGGTCGGGCGGCCTTGAATGCTTCGGAATTTAGAAGAATGGTTTACGCCCGGCGCTCCACCGAACCGCTCTCCGGGCCGATCTTGCGCGCGCGGCCCTGCGCGTCATAGCTCTGGTAGCTGCGCGCGGATTGACGGATCTCGGCAAGGCGCTTGCGCACCGCCTGCACGCCCTTGAGCGCGGCATCAAGCAGGCGCTGGTTTTCAAGCGCCATCTGCTGCACGCCGAGCAGGAGCCGCGCGGGCGTGCCCTCAAGATCTGCCAGAGCCGCCTCCTTGCGCGCCACCAGATCGGGGAGCGCGGCAAACTCGGCGTTGCGGATCACGTCCTTTTCGAGCCGCAACAGGTCAATGACCTTGGCGATGCGGTCCTCGGTCTCATTGTGCATTCTGCGCTCCTTTCTGCAGCGACTGAAAAATCGACTCGGCGAGACCGATCCCGCCCTTGTCGACCATGTTTCGGGCATATTCGTCGGCGAGGAAGGAGGAGAACTGCTCCTCGCCCGCGCCGCCGTTGAAGCTCTCCTGCATCTTGCCGACGCCTGCGAGCTTGAGCATTTCCGCAAGAAAGGCGGCTTCAAGATCCTTTGCCTTCTCGCGCAGATGCGCGTCATCCGGGCGCGTGGCGCCCGAACCTGTTGCTTTGGCCGAGGTCGCACTGGACGAGTCGGAGAGGGGGAGGGCCGAGGCCGGGGTGACTTGCATGGAATCGCTCCAATTGAACCGATTTCGCCCAGTCTGCGCAGATCGAGGTAAAGAAGCAGTAACCTCCTGCGGCCTAAAGTGGCGCATGTCACAGGCAGAAGTCGTGAGGCCATGAATACACTTCCCGTTTCGGATCAGATGCAGCTCTTTGCCGTCGCCCCCGCTGGCGAGCGCACCGCCACATCGGGCGCGAAAGTGCCCGGCGCACAAATCGGCAAGATGGATGGCAAGGACGAGCAGGCCGACTTTTCCGCCCTGTTTGCCGAATCCTTCACAGAAAAAGGCGCAAAGCCCGCCAAGCCGGAGGCCGATGGCAGCGATGCCGCGAGCTGGATGGCAGGCCTTGCAGGCGGCCCGGCGCTTGCGTCGGCGCCTCCCCCGCCCGTCGCCGGCGATCCCGCTTCGAGCGAATCGGCGCCGGTGTTTGCCGCTCCGACGAGCGCCGGTGGCCCCGCTGCGGCGCCCGTCGCGGCCGAGCCGGTCCAGGTGCCGTTGGCGATGAGCGCACAGCCCGCCGCCCGTGCCGCGGCAGGCGCCGGTTATGGCGCGCAGACGAGCCCGGCGGCCTTGCAGGCCCTCTGGTCGGCGCAAGCCGCTGCCGGGCCGGAAGCCGCCCCGTCAGAAGCGACGGCGACCGTTCCCGGCGCCGCAGCCTCCGCGGATGCCGCCGCCGTGCCCGGCGCAACGCCCGCGGCGCTGACGGCGACCGCGCCGGCGGTTGCACAGGGCGCCGCCCCCGCTCTGGCAGAGGATGAATCGTCCGCCGCCACGGTCAGCGCCCCGGCATCTGACGTGACCGCGAAAACCACAAGGACACGTGTCGAAACCCAAAGCGACACCCTGCGCGGCGATTCTGCCGCCCGGACGCTCTCCCCGCAGAGTTTTGCACCGGATGCCGCGGCAAGCGCTGCGGCGTCCAACGCCGATTCCGCGGCGCTGGCCGGATCGAAGATGCAAAAAGCCCCCCCGGCGACCGGCTTCGCCCCGGCGACCGCATCAAGTGACGCTGCGGCAAGCGCCCGGATCAAGGCCACCGCGCAGGCCGCGGCTGAAGTCTCCAGCAAGGCTGCCGCAGAGACCACCCCCACGGCAGACCCGCAACGCTCCGACAGCGTCGACGCCTCGCCCAATCTGGTATCTGTGCGGGCTCTCGCGAATGATGCGCAGAAGGTGGCCGCCAATATCTCCGGGGCGACCCATGCCGGCGCACGCGCCCAGCACGCCGGATCGGCGGAATTCTCCGCCAAGGGGGCCACGGAGAACGCGCCCACGGCAGGCACGCAACGCTCCGACAGCGCCAACACCTCGCCCGATCTGGTGACTGTGCAGACGCTCGCGAATGATGCGCAGAAGGTGGCCGCCAATATCTCCGGGGCGACCCATGCCGGCGCACGCGCCCAGCAGGCCGCGGCAGCGGCAGAGGCCCCGCTTGCCGGATCGGCGGAAGCGGCGGTTGCGGCGCAGTTTGCCGCCCGTCAGGACGCATCGCGCCAAGCGCCCCCCTCCGCAGCCGCCGGGCGTGCCGAACAAACCCCGTCAAGCGAGGCGCAGCCCGTCAATCAGGCGTCCCCCGAGGCAGAAGGTGCCCCGGAAACGCAACCGGCAGCCTCAGCCAACATCCGCGCGCCCCGCGGCGCGGAAGCTGTGGCGCAAAGCACCGCGACCGGCGAGGTGACGGATGCCCTGTTGCGCACAGGCACGGAAACCGCCGCGGCTCTGGACGCGGCAGAGACGGGGCGCCGGGCGCCGCGGTCTGTGATGCGGGGCTCTCTCGCCGAAAGCCGGTTCGATGCGGCCGTGGCCGCTTCGGGAGAGCCCGCAGCCAGGCGTTCCGACTCCGTCGCGCCCGCGTCTGCCGACCGCGACAGCCAGCCTGCCGCCTCCCCGGTGGCTCAAGCCGCCAATACCGTGGCCTCCGTCGCGGCCACGCAGCCGCCCGCTCAAGCGGGCTCCGAGTTCCTGCGCGACAGCGCCCGGAGCGCCGAACGTGATCGGCGCGAAGAACGTCTTGAGCGCGCCGAGGGCCGCGGCGACATCCGCCTTGATGGGCGCCTTGACGGGCGCAGCGCCGATACGTCGCGCGTCGCGGCTGCCCGCGATGGCGATGCGGGCCAAGGCATGATGCTCGGGCGGCCACCCGCGGCGGAAGCACCGCAAGGCGCGGCGGTGCCCCCGGAAACCATTGAGTCCGGCGACAGCTTTGTCTCGGTGACCGGGCTTGAGCGCGGCTTGCGCTCCGGCGCGGCGGAGATGGGCCAGGCCGCGCCCTCCGGCCCCCACACGAGCAGCAGCGCGCATCACATCGCGCGGCAGCTCGCGCAAGGGATGCCCTCCTCCCCCGATCAACCGGTCGAGATTTCGCTCTCGCCCGAGGAACTGGGCAAGGTGCGCATGACGCTGCACAGCTCCGAAAACGGCATCACCGTCTCGGTTCATGCCGAACGCCCCGAAACGCTGGAGCTGATGCGGCGCAACATCGACAGCCTCGCGCGAGACTTCCGCGACATGGGCTATTCCGACATCAGCTTCGATTTTGCCAACCAGTCGGGCGGGCAACAAATGGCGCAAGACCGCGGGGAAGACGCACGCGCCGCGCCGGGCCAACCGGCAAGCGAGAACTCCCGCGTTGCCGCCAATGAGCGCGCCCCCCGCTTCGACGATACCAGCCTTGCCCTGCAACGCCGCACCGCTGCGGCGGGCGGGCTCGACCTTCGCTTCTGAGGACATGCCATGACCAGCGTCACCGCCACCAACGCCGCCGCAAGCTCCGCTGCGCGCAGCAGCTCCAGCGCCAGCAATTCCACTTCCGCGAAAGCGACGGATTACGAAACCTTCCTGAAGCTGCTCACCACGCAGATGACCAACCAGGACCCGACCTCGCCGATGGACAGCGCCGATTATGCGGTGCAGCTTGCCACCTTCTCGCAGGTGGAACAGCAAACCAAGACCAACGACCTGCTTGAAGGTCTGGCAACGCAGCTCGGCCTGATGGGGATGAGCGAATATGCGGGCTGGGTCGGCATGGAAGCGCGCAGCGAATCGCCCGCGTATTTCGACGGCATGAACTCCGTGACGATCTCGCCCAACCCGGTGAAGGGATCGACGGAAACCGTGCTCGTGGTCACGGATTCCGCCGGCAACGAAGTTTCGCGCGGATCGATCCCGGTATCGACCGATTCGATCCAGTGGGACGGCACGGACAGCAGCGGCAATCTGCTGCCGCCGGGGCTCTACAGCTTCGAGCTGGAGAGCTACAACAGCGGCACCCTGCTTTCGACCGACCCGGTCGAGACCTACAACCGCATCATCGAGGCGCAGGGCTCCGCGGATGGCGCGGTTCTTGTGCTGGAGGGCGGCACCACGATCCAGACCGGGGCGATCTCCGCGCTGCGCGAAGAGACCTGATCAGAGCAGCACCCCAAGCACGATCCCGAGCAGCACCAGCCCGGCAGCCCCCGCCAGATGCACGCCCCGGACCGGTTGCGGTTCGGGCGCGGGCTCGGGCGGGCGGGTCGCGTTTTCAAGCGCCGCGGTGAGCATGTCGGGCAGTTGCGGGCCGAACCGGCCCAGAACCCGCGCGGTGCGCCCAAGATTGCGCAAGGCCGCCTTCGGGCCGACATTCTCGCGGATATAGCTCTCCACCACCGGCTTTGCCGTTTCCCACATGTTGATTGCCGGGTTGAGCGAGCGCGCCACCCCCTCGACCACCACCATGGTGCGTTGCAGCAAAATCAGCTCGGTGCGCGTGGCCATGCCAAAGCGTTCCGTCACCTCGAAGAGGTAGGCCAGAAGCCGCGCCATCGAGATCTGCTTCGCGTTCATGCCAAAGATCGGTTCGCCCACGGCGCGAAGCGCCAGCGCGAATTGCGTCACATCCTGATCCTTGGGCACATAGCCCGCCTCGAAATGGACTTCGGCCACGCGGCGGTAATCGCGCTGGATGAACCCCATCAGGATCTCGGCATAGACGTGGCGGGTGTATTCATCGATCTGGCCCATGATGCCGAAGTCAAAGGCGATGATATCGCCGTTCTCCGCCACCTTCAGGTTGCCCTGATGCATGTCGCCATGGAAATAGCCGTCGCGCAGGGCGTGGCTCAGGAACAGCTGCAGCACCCGCGTGCCGATTGCCGTCAGGTCATGGCCCGCGGCCTTCAGCGTCTCCGGGTCGCCCATCGGCAGCCCCTCGGCCCAGTCCATCACCAGCACGCGCCGGCTTGAGAGCGACCAGACCGGCAGCGGCACGCGGAACTTTTCGTCCCGCTCGGTATTGGCGCCAAATTGCGAGGCCGATGCCGCTTCGAGCCTGAGATCAAGCTCGCCGGTGACGATGCCCTCGAAATGCTTGATCACATCGGTGGGGCGCAGCCGCCGCGAGGCGGGCGAGAGCCGCTCGATCATCTCGGCGGCGAAATGGAAGGCGTCGATATCGCGCTGGAAGGCTTTCTCGATGCCGGGGCGCAGCACCTTCACCGCAACCTTTTCCCCCGTCTCGGCCAATCGCGCGGCATGGACCTGCGCGATCGAGGCCGCGGCGACGGGCTCGGAAAACTCGGTGAAGATCTCATCGACCGGGCGGCCAAATTCTTCGGCCAGAACCGCCTTCGCCACCTGCTGATCAAAGGGCGGCAGCCGGTCTTGCAGCATGCGCAGCTGGTTGGCGAGCTCTGCCCCCACCACATCGGGGCGGGTCGACATGATCTGGCCGAACTTGATGTAGGAGGGGCCGAGCGCGGTGATCGCGCGCGTCACCGGCGGCAGGCTCGGGTCGCCCTTGTAGCCCAGCCATTTGAACGGCCAGCCCATGATGCGCGCCACAAGGCGCAGCCGCGGCGGTGCCTCCATCGCTTCCAGCGCGACCCGCATCGCCCCGGTGCGCTCGAAGGTCGCCCCGGTGCGGATCAGACGCCAGATATTATGCGGGCCGCGCATTTCAGACCTTCCAGCCCGAGTGCAGCGCGGCGATGCCCATGGAAAGGTTACGGTATTTCACCTGCTCGAACCCGGCTTCGCGGATCATCGAGGCGAACAGTTCCTGGTTCGGGAATTTGCGGATCGATTCCACCAGATATTGATAGCTGGCGCGGTCATTCGCCACGATCTGCCCCATCACCGGGATCACATTGAAGGAATAGGCGTCATAGACCGCCTGCATCAGATCATTCGGGATCTGGCTGAATTCAAGCACCATCAGCCGCCCGCCGGGGCGCAGCACGCGGTAAGCCTCGTTCAGCGCATCCTGAATCCGGGTGACGTTCCGAATCCCGAAAGAGATCGTGTAGACGTCAAAGGTGTTGCTCTCGAAGGGCAGGTTCATCGCATCGCCGACAACCCAATTGAGCCGGTCCGCCATGTTTGCCGCATCGGCGCGTTTCTGCCCCTCGATCAGCATCGATTCCGTCATGTCGCAGACGGTGGCCGTGGCGCCGGGTGCGCGCTTGAGGAAGCGGAAGGCCACGTCGCCGGTGCCGCCCGCCACATCGAGCAGCTTTTGCCCCGGACGCGGCGCGAGCCAGTCCATCATCGCATCCTTCCAGAGCCGGTGGATGCCCATGCTCATCAGGTCGTTCATGATGTCGTATTTCGAGGCCACCCGCGAAAACACGCCGTGCACCATCCCGGCCTTCGCGTCTTCCTCGACGGTCTGGTAGCCGAAATGGGTCGTTCTCGTCTGATCCGTGCTCATCTGCTCTTGCCGATCCTTGAAAGCTCCCCCCTCTTATAGGGTCGGTTTCGGCCGTGACAATGCGACAGGAGCGAAAATGCCCGAACTGCCAGAGGTGGAAACGGTGCGTCGGGGGCTGATCCCGGCGATGGAGGGGCGACGGATCGCGCGGGCCGAGGTGAACCGGCCCGACCTGCGCTGGCCGCTCCCCGAAGGGTTGGCAGAGCGGCTCAGCGGCGCGCGCGTCACCCTGCTGCGGCGGCGCTCGAAATACATCCTTGCCGATCTCGACACCGGCGAAAGTCTGCTCATTCACCTTGGCATGTCGGGGCGGTTGCTGGTTTCCGGGGTCACTCTGGGGCGGTTTCATCTCGATCATCCGGCGCCGCAAAAGCACGATCATGTTGTGCTGCACATGGAGGGCGGCGCGCGCGTCACCTTCAACGATGCGCGCCGGTTCGGGGCAATGGATCTGGTGCGCACCGATCGTGAGGCGGCCCATTGGCTGCTGGCGGGCCTTGGCCCCGAGCCCTTCGGCAACGCCTTCAACGAGGGTTATCTCGTGCAGGCGCTGAAGGCGCGCAAAAGCCCGATCAAGACCGCGCTTCTGGATCAGCATCTGCTTGCGGGGCTTGGCAATATCTACGTTTGCGAGGTGCTCTTCCGCGCCGGGATCGACCCGCGCCGGGCGGCGAATCGCATCGCCGTCGCGCGCGTTGCCGCGCTGGTGCCGATCATCCGCGAGGTGCTCTTGGAGGCCATCGAAGCGGGCGGGTCGAGCCTGCGCGATCATCGTCAGGCCGATGGCGAACTGGGCTATTTCCAGCATGCCTTCCGCGTTTATGACCGCGAGGATGCCCCCTGCCCCAGCTGCGGCACCCCGATCCGCCGCATCGCGCAGGGGGGGCGGTCGAGCTATTTCTGCCCGCAGTGTCAGCGATAAGGTCGCCTGCGCAGGCATTTGCGCCGCGCCGCGGGTAACGCAGCGCTACAGCCCCGCAACAAGTCTTGAGTTTCGCGTCCCACCTGTTAGGACTTCCCCGAAAACAAGGAAAGGCATCCGCAATGGCCTACCAGACCCTGATCGTCGAAATCGAAGACAGCGTCGCGCTCATTCGCCTCAATCGTCCCGAAGCCCTCAACGCGCTCAACTCTGCGTTGCTGGGCGAGCTCGCCGATGCGCTCAAGCAACTCGATGCGAACGACAAGGTCCGCTGCATCGTGCTGACCGGCTCGGAAAAAGCCTTCGCCGCGGGCGCTGATATCAAGGAGATGTCGGAAAAGAGCTTCGTCGAGATGTTCACCGCCGACTTCTTCGGGGTGGAAGCCGACAGCCTGCTGCGCACCCGCAAGCCGATCATCGCCGCGGTGGCGGGCTATGCGCTCGGCGGCGGCTGCGAGCTTGCGATGATGTGCGATTTCATCATCTGCGCCGACAACGCCAAATTCGGCCAACCCGAGATCAACCTCGGCGTGGTCGCGGGCATTGGCGGCACCCAGCGCCTCACCCGCTTTGTCGGCAAGTCGAAGTCGATGGACATGCATCTGACCGGCCGCTTCATGGATGCCGCCGAGGCCGAGCGCTCGGGGCTCGTGAGCCGCGTCGTGCCGGTGGCGCAACTCGTGCCCGAGGCGCTGGCCGCCGCGCGCAAGATCGCCTCCAAATCGGCGGTGGCGACGATGGTGGTCAAGGAATGCGTCAACCGCGCCTATGAAACCACCCTGCGCGAGGGCGTGCTGTTCGAGCGCCGCGTGTTCCACGCCCTCTTTGCCACGGAAGACCAAAAGGAAGGCATGTCGGCCTTCCTCGAAAAGCGCGAACCGCAGTTCCGCGACAAGTGATGCCGGGGGAGAGGCCCCGAAAGGGGCTTTTCTTTTGAGCGTCTTTGGCCTATAGGCGGCCCTCACATGCGCGTGGAGCCCGCTCAGGCTAGAATCATCCGGTTCGCTGGGACGACCGGGCTTTACGCTTTTTGAATTGCAAAAGTCCGGGAACAGAGAATGGCCAATACGCCCCAGTCCAAGAAACGCGCCCGCCAGTCCGAGCGCCGCAACGACATCAACAAGGCGCGTCGCTCGCGCATCCGCACCTTCATCCGCAAGGTCGAAGAAGCGATCGCCTCGGGCAATGCCGATGCCGCCAAGCTCGCGCTGCAAGCGGCTGAGCCGGAAATGGCGCGTGGCGTGACCAAGGGCGTGCTGCACAAAAACACCGTTTCGCGCAAAATTTCGCGCCTTTCGGCCCGCGTGAAAGCGCTGTCGAACTGAGCCTTAACGGCCGCCGAAACCGGCATCAATTTCTCAGGCGTCCCGCTCCGGGGCGCCTGATTTCTTTTATATATTCAATGACTTGAGTGAACTCATACCAGCCTTGCAACAGCGTGGGAGATTCGTTTCACGAAACTGTGCGTCAAGCGCGAAGTTCGGTTGCAGCCGCCCCGTCCGGCTTGCTAGCGTCAGGGGGCGATTCACGTCGCCTTGGGGGACATGACGCCTCGTGAGAGTCGAAGCAAGCTCGATAAAGCTGCCGCGATACCAAGAAGCTTCTGCTTCGGCTCTCGGATGCGATCAGACGAAAAAGGGGCGAAAGCTCCATCGGCAGGTGATGCCGTATCCGGATTCATGCCGGAAGCATCGTCATGTCTGACTTCAGCCGTCGCTGCGACGGTTGGGGCTCCTGAGGGCGTGGTCCGCGACTGGGCAGGACTGCTGATGGACAAGAACATGACTAAAGAGCTCTGGGGGCAAGCAAGCGATGAATTGCGAAAGACCGTCGGCAAGACGAACCACTCCACCTGGATCGCTCCCCTCGAAATCGTCGCGCTGAACGACGGGATCGCGGCGCTCGAAGCGCCGACCAAATTCATGTGCGACTGGGTCTCGCGCAATTACGGCGAGCCGATTCTGCGGGCGCTGCGCAATGCCGGTGCGCCGGTCGAGCGCGTCACGATTTCGCTCGGCGCGGGCCGCGCGCCCGTGGCGGAACCGGCGGCGACCCCGGCCCGCAAGGCGCATCGCCCCGCCGAAGATCAGGATCTGCCGGGCGCGCCGCTCGATGCGCGCTTCACGTTTGACAGCTTCGTCGTTGGCAAACCGAACGAGCTCGCCCATGCCGCTGCGCGCCGCGTGGCCGAGGGCGGGCCGGTCACGTTCAACCCGCTGTTCCTTTATGGCGGCGTCGGGCTCGGCAAAACCCACCTGATGCACGCGATTGCCCATGAGCTCTCCGCCCAGCACAGCGAATTGCGGGTGCTTTACCTCTCGGCGGAGCAATTCATGTATCGCTTCGTGCAGGCGTTGCGCGACCGCCAGATCATGGATTTCAAGGAGCTGTTCCGCTCTGTCGACGTGCTGATGGTCGATGACGTGCAGTTCATCGCCGGCAAGGACAGCACACAGGAAGAATTCTTCCACACCTTCAATGCGCTCGTCGATCAGGGCAAGCAGATCGTGATTTCGGCCGACCGCGCGCCGGGCGAGATCAAGGATCTGGAAGAGCGGATCCGCTCGCGGCTGCAATGCGGCCTCGTGGTGGACCTGCACCCGACCGATTACGAGTTGCGCCTTGGCATCTTGCAAACCAAGGCGGAAGCCTATCGCGCCAGCTACCCGGGCCTCGTGCTTGCCAATGGCGTGCTTGAATTCCTCGCGCATCGCATCACCACCAACGTGCGCGTGCTCGAAGGGGCGCTGACGCGGCTCTTTGCCTTTGCCTCGCTGGTCGGGCGCGAGATCACGCTTGATCTGGCGCAGGAATGTCTGGCCGATATTCTGCGCGCTTCGGATCGCCGCGTCACGATTGAAGAGATCCAGCGCAAGGTGGCAGAGCATTACAATGTGCGCCTCTCGGACATGATCGGGCCAAAGCGGCTGCGCACCATTGCCCGGCCGCGTCAGGTGGCGATGTATCTCTCCAAGCATCTCACCACGCGCAGCCTGCCCGAAATCGGGCGCCGCTTTGGCGGGCGCGATCACACCACAATCATGCATGGAATCCGCAAGATCGACGAATTGATGGCGACCGATTCGCAACTTGCCGAAGATATTGGCCTGCTGCGACGGCTGATGGAATCCTGAACCCTTGACGCCCCGGCCAAAGCAACGGAATGTCCGGAAAAATCTTGTTCCGGCGTGACGGCGTGTTACCGTGCCGACCCCGGACCCCGGTGAGGAATGGATATGAAGATCAGCATCGAACGCGCCGCCCTGCTGAAGGCGGTGGCTCAGGCCCAATCGGTTGTCGAACGGCGCAACACGATCCCGATCCTCGCGAATGTGCTGATCGAGGCGGAAGGATCGTCCGTGTCCTTCCGCGCCACCGACCTTGATATCGAGGTGGTCGACAAGGCGCCTGCGCAGGTCGAACGGGCGGGGGCGACCACGGTTTCGGCGGTGATGCTGCACGAGATCGTGCGCAAGCTCCCCGATGGCGCACTGGTGCAGCTGAGTGACGACCCGGCCGCGGGGCGGCTTTCGGTGATGGCGGGGCGCTCGAGCTTCAACCTCGCCACGCTGCCGAAAGAAGATTTCCCGGTGATGGCCTCCTCGGAATACAGCGCCAATTTCGCCGCCAAGGCCGGCGTGCTCAAGCGCCTGTTCGACAAGTCGAAATTCGCCATCTCGACAGAGGAGACGCGTTATTACCTCAACGGCGTCTACATGCATCTGGCGACCGGCGAGGATGGCGCGGTGCTGCGCTGCGTGGCGACCGATGGCCACCGGCTCGCCCGGATCGACGCGCCGCAGCCCGAGGGTGCTGCGGGCATGCCCGGCGTGATCGTGCCGCGCAAAACCGTGAACGAGCTGCGCAAGCTTCTGGATGACGACGAGGCGCAGATCGCCGTTTCCGTCTCCGAGACCAAGGTGCGCTTTGCCACGCCCGAGATCACGCTTACCTCAAAAGTGATCGACGGCACCTTCCCCGATTACACGCGCGTCATCCCGATGGGGAATGCGCGGCGCCTTGAGGTGGATGCGCAGGAATTTGCGAAAGCCGTGGACCGGGTGGCCACTGTCTCTTCCGAGCGCTCGCGCGCGGTGAAGCTGAGCCTTGATGAAGATCGGCTCGTGCTTTCGGTCAATGCCCCCGATGCGGGTGCCGCCGAAGAGGAACTGGCCGTGGCTTACGGCGACGAACGGCTCGAGATCGGCTTCAACGCCAAATATCTGCTGGAAATCGCGAGCCAGGTGGACCGCGAAAACGCCGTCTTCCTGTTCAACTCCTCAGGCGATCCGACGCTGATGCGCGAAGGCAATGACACCTCCGCGGTCTATGTCGTGATGCCGATGCGCGTGTGAGCCTGCGCAGCCTGACGCTTTTGCAGTTCCGCTCGCATCGCCGGGCGGATCTTGCGTTTGACACCCGGCCCGTGGCGCTGTTCGGGCCCAATGGCGCGGGCAAGACCTCGGTGCTGGAGGCGGTCTCGCTCCTTTCCCCGGGCCGGGGGCTGCGCCGCGCGAGCGCGGAAGAGCTGATCCGGCGGCAGGAAGCCGTGGGATGGAAGCTGAAAGCCACCCTCTCCGACTATGAGATCGAGACCTCGGCCCTGCCGGGGCAAAGCCGGGAGGTGCGCATCGACGGCAAGGCCGCCTCTCAGCTCGCGCTCGGGCGGCTGATGCGCGTGCTTTGGCTGGTGCCGGCGATGGACCGGCTCTGGATCGAGGGGGCCGAGGGGCGGCGCCGCTTTCTCGACCGGATGGCGCTGAGCTTTTTTCCCGCTCATGCGGAGGCTGTGCTGGCTTATGAAAAAGCGATGCGCGAGCGCAATCGACTGCTGAAAGATGATGTGCAGGACGGCGCCTGGTATCATGCGCTGGAAGGCCAGATGGCGGAGGCGGGCACGGCGATCCGCGCCCACCGAACTGAGACGCTGGCGAAGCTTGGCGCGGCGCAGGCCGGCGCCGCCACCGCCTTTCCGGCGGCGACGCTCGCGATCACCGGCGAGGGGCCGGAAGACCTCGCTGCGGCGCTCGCCGAGGGGCGGCGGCGGGACATGGCGGCGGGGCGCACGCTCACCGGGCCGCACCGGGCTGACCTGAGCGCGGTTTACGCCGAGAAGGATGCCCCCGCCGATCAATGCTCCACGGGCGAGCAAAAGGCGCTGCTGATTTCGCTTCTGCTGGCCAATGCCCGGGCGCTGGCAGGAGAAACCACGGTGCTTTTGCTCGATGAGGTGGCCGCCCATCTCGATGCGGCCCGCCGCGCCGCGCTTTATGACGAGATCTGCGCGCTGCCTGCGCAGGTGATGATGACCGGCACCGGGGCGGAGCTTTTCGAGGCCTTGGGGCCGCGGGCGCGCTATTGGGAAGTGACCGAGAGCCGCGGCACCTCAGCACTGGCGGAAACTGCCTTTCAAAACCGCTAAATATTGTGGCGAAGGCGTGACAAGGCAGCGCCGAAACCCTATAAATCGCCATCGACTTGCAGGATAGGCGCGGATGACCGACACCCCCCAGAAAAAGACCGAATACAGCGCGGATTCCATCAAGGTTCTCAAGGGCCTGGAAGCGGTGCGCAAGCGCCCCGGCATGTATATCGGCGACACCGACGACGGCTCGGGCCTGCACCACATGGTTTATGAGGTCGTCGACAACGGGATCGACGAGGCGCTGGCGGGCCATGCCAATTACGTTGCCGTAAAAATTCACGCCGACAATTCGGTTTCGGTGCGCGACAATGGCCGCGGCATCCCGGTCGACATCCACCACGAAGAAGGCGTCTCCGCGGCCGAGGTCATCATGACCCAGCTGCACGCGGGCGGCAAATTCAACAACACCGACGACGACGGCAATGCCTACAAAGTCTCGGGCGGGCTGCATGGTGTGGGCGTCTCGGTGGTGAACGCGCTTTCAGACTGGCTCGAGCTCAAGGTCTGGCGCAACGACAAGGTCTATTTCGCCCGGTTCGAAAAGGGCGAATGCGTTGATCATGTGCATGAAATCGGCGATGCGCCGGGCGACAAGGGCACCGAGGTGCGCTTCCTTGCCTCGGCAAAGACGCATGACCCGGAGGGCACCTTCTCCGACCTCGAATACAGCTTCAAGACGCTGGAGACCCGGTTGCGGGAACTCGCCTTTCTCAATTCCGGCGTGCGGATCATTCTTGAAGACGAACGCCCCGCCGAGCCCCTGCGCAGCGAGCTGCATTACGAGGGCGGCGTGCGCGAGTTCGTCAAATATCTCGACCGGTCAAAAACCCCGGTGATGCCCGAGCCGATCTACATGACCGGCGAGGTGCGCGGCATTGGTGTTGAAGTGGCGATGTGGTGGAACGACAGCTATCATGAGACGGTGCTGCCCTTCACCAACAACATCCCCCAGCGCGACGGAGGCACCCACCTTGCGGGCTTCCGCGGCGCGCTGACCCGCACGATCACGAAATATGCGCAAGACAGCGGCATCGCCAAGAAAGAAAAGATCGACTTTACCGGCGACGATGCCCGCGAAGGGCTGACCTGCGTTTTGTCGGTGAAAGTGCCGGACCCGAAATTTTCCAGCCAAACCAAAGACAAGCTTGTCTCCTCCGAGGTGCGCCCCGCGGTCGAGAACCTCGTGAACGAGAAGCTCTCGGAATGGTTCGAGGAGCATCCCGCCGAGGCCAAGGGCATCGTTGGCAAGATCATCGAGGCGGCGCTGGCGCGCGAGGCGGCGCGCAAGGCGCGCGAACTCACCCGGCGCAAGACCGCGATGGATGTCGCCTCTCTGCCCGGCAAGCTCGCGGATTGTCAGGAGAAAGACCCCGCGCTTTCGGAGATTTTCATCGTCGAAGGGGATTCGGCGGGCGGCTCCGCCAAGCAGGGGCGCGAGCGCAAGAACCAGGCCGTGCTGCCGCTTCGCGGCAAGATCCTCAACGTCGAGCGTGCGCGCTTTGACCGGATGCTGAGCTCCGAAATGATCGGCACGCTGATCACCGCACTCGGCACCGGCATCGGGCGCGACGAGTTCAACCTTGCCAAGCTGCGCTATCACAAGATCATCATCATGACCGATGCGGATGTCGATGGCGCCCACATCCGCACGCTTTTGCTCACCTTCTTCTTCCGGCAGATGCCCGAGCTGATCGACGCGGGCCATCTCTTCATTGCCCAGCCGCCGCTTTACAAGGTCAGCCGCGGCAAGTCCGAGGTCTATCTGAAGGATCAGGCCGCGCTTGAGGAATATCTGATCACGCAAGGGGTTGAGGGCGCGATCTTGCGGCTTGGCGACGGCAGCGACATCATCGGCGCAGATCTCGCGCGGCTGGTGGAAGAGGCGCGGCAGATCCGCCGCATTCTCCATGCCTTCCCGACCCATTACCCGCACCGCATCCTTGAGCAAACCGCCATCGCCGGGGCGCTGCTGCCCGGCCGGGTCGATGCCGATGCGCAGGGCGCCGCCAATGCCGTTGCGGCCCGGCTCGACCTTGTCGCGCTCGAATATGAGCGCGGCTGGTCTGGCCGCCCGACGCAGGACAAGGGCCTGCGGCTTGCACGCATCCTGCGCGGCGTGGAAGAGGTGCGCACGCTTGATGGCGCGGTGCTGCGTTCGGGCGAGGCGCGCCGGCTCGGCCAGTTCACCGAAAGCCTGCAAGAAAGCTATGCCACCCCTGCCCGGCTCATCCGCAAGGATCGTGAACAGCTCATTTTTGGCCCGCTCGATCTGCTCACCGCGATCTTGCAGGAAGGCGAAAAGGGTCTGACGCTGCAGCGCTACAAGGGCCTTGGCGAAATGAACCCCGAACAGCTTTGGGAAACCACGCTCGACCCGGTGGCGCGCACGCTTTTGCAGGTGCGCGTTGATGACGTGGCCGAGGCCGAAGACATCTTCTCGAAACTGATGGGCGATGTGGTGGAACCGCGGCGCGATTTCATCCAGCAAAACGCGCTCAGCGTGGAAAACCTCGATTTCTGACACGGGTTTGCCCCGGGAGGCAGGATGAGCGAGAGCGACAAGATCGAAGCGGCGGTGGAACGCGCCGAGGAGGCCGCGGAGGGGCACCAGCCCGACCCGGCGGCACCGCGGCTGTTGCGCGATGCGCTGGGGCGCTTTGCCACCGGCGTCACGGTGATCACCGCACGCGAAGAAGAAACCGGCGCGCCGATCGGCATCACGGTGAATTCCTTCGCCTCCGTCTCGCTCGACCCGGCGCTGGTGCTCTGGTCGGCGGCACGGTCCTCGCTGCGGCATCGCCATTTTGCCACCGCACCCGCCTTTGCGATTCATGTGCTCGGCGCCGATCAGGCAGATCTTGCAAAGCGGTTCTCCTCTTCCTCCGGGCCCGGTTTCGAGGGCCTCGACACCCGCCTGAATGCGCAGGCGGTGCCGCTGCTCTCCGGCTGCCTCGCCCGGTTCGAATGCGAGACCGAGGCAACGCATGAAGGCGGCGACCACACCATCATCATCGGTCGCGTTGCCCGCTTCACCCTCGCGCAAGAGGGCGCGCCGCTTTGTTTCTTTGGCGGCCGCTTCGGCGGCTTCGCGCCCTCTGCCTAAGCCGGAAACAGCGCGCATTTTATCCGTTAAGTGCCCCTTAAGCCCCGGATGATACGCATTGTTTCGGGTGAATATGAGGTGGTGGAATGGGCGCGCGTGACAACGCGGCACCAGTCATCATCAAACGTAAGAAGGTCGTCGGCGGCGGCGGGCACCACGGTGGGGCGTGGAAAGTTGCCTATGCCGACTTCGTGACCGCCATGATGGCCTTCTTTCTGCTGATGTGGCTGCTGAACGCAACAACGGAAAAACAACGCAAGGGGATTGCGGATTATTTCAATCCGACAATCCCGATCAACCGGGTCTCGGGCGGCGGTGAAGGCGCCTTCGGTGGCGATTCGGTGTTTTCGGAAGACCAGATCGCGCAGACGGGCACCGGTGCTTCGGGGCAGACCCCCACCGAGGAGCATCAGGCCCGCGGCGACAGCGGCATGGACAGCGCCGATACGGCAAAGGACAAGGCCGAGTTCGAGCGGATCGCGAAAGAAATCGAAAAGGCTCTGCAGGGGATGGGCGGCGAATCGATGGTGAGCGAGCAGATGGCGCGCCACATCGTCACCAAGATCACCGATGAGGGGCTGATCGTGGAGTTCTTCGATCTGGAGAACGAGCCGCTTTTCACGCCCGAAACCGTGACGCCCGAACCGCTCTTGCGAGAAATCGCCAAGATGCTCGCGCGGGTTTTCGGCCTGACAAAGAATGGCGTGGCGATCAACGGCTTTACGCGATCCTATCCGTCGATGCTGCGCGAAAACCCGGTCTGGGATCTCTCCAGCGAACGGGCGCAGGCAATGCGGCAATTGCTGGAAAACGACGGCCTTGACCCCGCAAAGATCCAGCGTGTCTCGGGTTTTGCCGATCGCAAGCCCGCGGTGGAGGCAACGCTTTCGCCGCGCAACAACCGGCTTGAGCTGATCTTGCTGCGCAATGGCAGATAGCGCATTGCCCCCGGCGCCGCAGGGCCACCGGGGGCAAAGCACGCCAAAGGCGCCCCGCCGCAGCGCGCGCGCAAGGCTGACAGGACCAACAAAGAATTCCCCGGCATTTTAGGTGTTAGGCCGATCTTAACGACGCTGCTGCACTCTGTCCTTCGATCAAGGGACAAGCAGCAGAAAGGCGCCCCCATGTCTATCTCTTCCTCGCTCAACGCCGGTGTTGCCGGTCTTGCCGCCAATGCCACGCGTCTTGCGACGATTTCTGACAACATCGCCAACTCGGGCACATATGGCTACAAACGCGCCACGACCGATTTCGAGAGCATGGTGCTGGCCCAGTCGGGCGGCTCGGGCACTTATTCGGCGGGTGGCGTGCGCGCCTCGACCGGGCGGCTGATTGACGAGCGCGGCTCGCTCGTTTCCACCTCGAACGCGATGGACCTCGCGATTTCCGGGCGTGGGTTCCTGCCGGTTGCCACCACCGCGGGTCTTGTCAACGGGCTCGGGTCGCAACCGCTGCTGATGACCACCACCGGCTCGTTCCGCACCGATGCCGATGGCGTGCTGCGCACCGACTCGGGGCTCGTGCTCCTGGGCTGGGCCGCGAATGCCGATGGCACGATCCCGACTCAGCCGCGCGATACGACCGCCGGGCTTGAGCCGGTTGTGATCAACGCCAACCAGACCGCCGGCGACCCGACCACGGTGATGAACCTCGGCATCAACCTGCCCGCCACCGAAACCGAAGCGGGCGCCAGCGGTGCGAGCTTGACCTCCTCGGTGGAGTATTTCGGCAACCTCGGCACCTCGAACACGCTCGAAGTGACCTTCACGCCGACGGTCCCGGCCCCGGGCAGCACCGCCACCAACGAATGGACGATGACGATCGTCGATACCGCCACCACAACCGACCCGCTGGGCCTCGGCACCGGCGTCCTTGGCACCTACACGCTGACCTTCGACAATACGTCGACCAGCGGTGGCACGCTCAAGACCGTGGTGCCCACCGGCGCCAGCCCGACCTATGACGTTACAACCGGCAAGCTCAACTTCTCGGTCGCCGAGGGTCTGCAAAACATCGAGATGACGATCGGCAAGATCGGCGACACCAATGGCCTGACCCAGCTTGCCACCGATTTCGCGCCCACCTCGATCACCAAAGACGGCTCGCCGGTCGGCAGCCTCACCGGTGTGGAGATCGACGAGAACGGCTTCATCCTCGCCACCTATGACACGGGCTTCATCCGCACTGTCTACCAGATCCCGCTGGTCGATGTGTCGAATGCCAACGGCCTGAACGCGCTCGACAACCAGACGTTCCAGGTCTCCTCGACCTCGGGTTCGTTCTATCTGTGGGATGCCGGCGACGGTCCGACGGGGTCGGTCGAGGGCTATGCCCGCGAAGGCTCTGCCGTCGACGTGGCGGAAGAACTGACCAACCTGATCCAGACGCAACGCGCCTATTCGTCGAACGCCAAGGTCATCCAGACCGTCGACGAAATGCTGCAAGAGACCACCAACATCAAACGCTGAGGCCGGCGCGGCCAGCGACAGGAGCTGAACGATGGGCATCACAAACGCCTTCAACAACGCAGTCTCCGGGCTGACCGCTTCCTCACGCAAGGCCGAGATCGTCTCGGCCAACGTGGCCAACGCGATGACAGAGGGCTACGCCCGCCGCGAACTGTCGATCTCCGCCGAAACTCTCGGCGGTGACAACGGCGGCGTGCGTATCCTTGGCGTCAACCGCATCGTCGACAAGGCCCTCCTGCAAGACAAGCAATTGGCCGATGCCGCTGCGGCCAATGTGGATGTGAAAGTGGATTTCTTCGCCAATATCGAGGCGGAGATCGGCAATCCGAGCGAGCCCGGCTCGCTCAGCGAATCCATTTCGAACTTCGAAAACGCCTTGCTCAGTGCCGCGAGCATGCCCGACAGCACCGCGCGCCTGACCGCGACGGTCAGCACCGCAGAGACGATTGTCACCAAGATCAACGCGATTTCGAGCGAGATCCAGCAAAGCCGGCTCGATGCCGACCATGCGATTGGCAAACAAGTCGACATTCTCAACGAATCGATCGCCCGGATCGACGATCTGAACCACGCGATCACCTCGCAGCTTTCCACCGGGCGCGATGCCAGCGCGCTGATGGACGAGCGTCAGATGGTGCTCGACCAGATTTCCGAGATCGTGCCGATCAAGGTGGTGGACCGCGACAACAACCAGATCTCGATCTTCACCAAGAGCGGGGCGATCCTGCTCGACGGGAAACCCAACGAGCTTGCCTTTTCGCCCGCCAGTGCGATGAGTGCGACCTGGAGCCAGTCCTCAGGGCTGTCCGGGCTGACCTTGAACGGCCAGCCGGTCTCCACGCTTGAAAGCGGCATGTTCGGCGGGGGCACGCTTGCGGCCAATTTCGCGATCCGCGACGAACTTGGGCCGGAAGCTCAGGCCAATCTGGATGCGGTGGCACGCGATCTGATGACGCGGCTCGAAAGCGTCGACGTTGATGCCACCGGCGCCGGGCTGTTCACCGATGCGGGCAGTGCATTTGACGCAACCAAGGAAGTCGGCCTCGCCGGGCGGTTGCGCCTGAATGCGGCGGTTGACCCGGACCAGAGCGGCAGCGCTGTGTGGCGCATGCGCGACGGGCTCGCCGCGACAACCCAGGGCCCCGCCGGTGATTCCAGCCTGCTCAGCAGCCTCGCGACGGCGCTGAGCACAGAAACCGTGCCTGCCTCCGGCGCCATGGGCAGCTCGCAACGCTCCTTTGCCGGGCTCGCCGCGAGCCTTTTGTCCAATGTCTCCTCGGATCGGCAATCGGCGGAACTGACCCAGAGCTTCACCAGCGCGCGGCAGCAATCGCTCAACGATATGGTGCTCGGCCAAGGGGTCGACACGGACTACGAGATGCAGAACCTGCTCGTGATCGAGAAGGCCTATTCCGCAAACGCCAAGGTGATCGCGACAATCGACGCCCTGATGCAACAACTGCTGGAACTGTGAGATGAAGTATATTTCCGTTGGCGACATGGCGCAGACCTACATGATGCGCAACCACCAAGCCCAGCTCAAAACCACGATGACCCGGCTGTCCGACGAGCTGGTGACGGGGCTGGCGAAGGATGTCGGCGCGGCTGTCGGCGGCGATTTTACCGCGCTCGCCGCAATTACCCACTCGCTGCAACGAACCAATTCCTACAATCAGGCCGCAACCGAGATCGCGCTCAACGCCAGCACGCAGCAAGCCTCGCTGGAAACGTTCCAGTCCCATGCGCGGGAGGTCAGCTCGGCCCTGATCTCCGCCGGCACGCTCGGCGAGGCCTCCACGGTCGACGCGACCCTTCTGGATGCCGCGCTGCGCTTTTCCTCGATTGTCGATTCGCTCAATGTCTCTGTCTCGGGCCGCTATGTGATGTCCGGGGTGGCAACCGATACGCGCCCGGTCGCCACCTCCGATGATATTCTCACGAGCCTGAAAAGTTTGACCGCCGGGATGACCAGCTCCACCGATATCATCACTGCCGTCAACACCTGGTTCGATCAACCTGAGGGCAGCGGCAGCGGCTTCATTGACGAAGCCTATTTCGGCTCCACCAAGGCGACCGCGCCGATTCCGGTCTCGGAAACGGAAACCGCGCAGCTGACGCTGACCGCCACCGATCCGGCGATCCGCAACATGCTCAAGGGCTTCGCCATCGCATCGCTTGCCACGGATACCAGTCTGTCGCCCGCAACCCGAGCCGCGCTTTCTTTCTCTGCCGGAAACCAGATCTTGAGCGCCGAGAACGAGGTGACAACGGCCCGTGCCGGGCTGGGGTCGATGGAAGCGCTGATCAGCGAGGCGCAGACCCGCAATGAAACCCAGAAAACCGCGCTCAATCTGGCGCAAAAGGATTTGATCGGCGTCGACGAATATGATGCGGCCACCGCGCTTGAGGCCGTCCAGTCGCAGCTCGAAACGCTCTACACCCTGACTTCGCGCCTGTCGCAACTGTCGCTGACGGATTACATCAGATGAAATCGCTGACCAGACTTCTGCTTCTTCTCCTTGCCCTCATGGTGCCGACGCTGAGCCTCGCCGCCCCGATCCGCATCAAGGATCTGGTCGAGTTCGACGGCGTGCGGGGCAACGATCTGGTGGGCTACGGCCTCGTGGTCGGCCTCAACGGCACGGGCGACGGCATCCGCAACGCGCCCTTCACCGAAGAGATCATGGCAAACATTCTCGAACGGCTTGGTGTTAACGTTAACGGAGAGCAATTCCGCCCGAAAAACGTTGCCGCCGTCATGGTCACGGCCACGCTTCCCGCCTTTGCCCGCGCGGGCGGCAAGATCGACGTGACGGTCTCGGCCATCGGCGATGCCAAGAGCCTTCTGGGCGGCACGCTGATCATGACCCCGCTCAACGCCGCCGATGGCGAGATTTACGCCGTGGCGCAGGGCGCGGTGATCGCCGGCGGCGTCTCGGCGCAGGGTCAGGCCGCTTCGGTCGTGCAAGGCGTGCCGACCTCGGGGATGATCCCGTCGGGCGCGCATATCGAGCGCGAAATCGGCTTTGAGCTCAACAGCCTCTCTTCGATCCGGCTGGCGCTGCGCGAGCCCGATTTCACCACTGCGGAGCGGATCGAAAGGGCGATCAACTCCGAATTCGGCAAGCGCATCGCCTCGATGAACGATTCCGGCACGGTGACGGTGAACATCGGCGCGGCGGGCATGCGCTCGGCCGCCCATGTGCTCGGCCGGCTCGAAAACCTCGATGTCGAACCCGAACAGCGCGCCCGCGTGGTCGTGGACCAGCGCTCCGGCACGATTGTCATGGGCGAAGATGTGCGGATCTCGCGCGTCGCCGTCAGCCAAGGCAACCTGACGCTGCGGGTGCAGGAAACGCCCCTCGTCGTGCAGCCCAATCCGTTCTCGCGTGGCGAGACCGTGGTGGTGCCGCGCACCCAGGCCTCGATCGAGCAAGGCCCCGGCATCAAAATGGCCGAAGTGCCCGAAACCAGCTCGCTTTCGGATGTGGTGGCCGGTCTCAACGCGCTTGGCGTCAGCCCCCGCGACATGATCGACATCCTGAAGAGCATCAATGCCGCCGGTGCGCTGCATGCCGAATTTGTGGTGAACTGAGCCCTTTTCTCGGCCCGACCCGGCTCCGGCCGGGTCGGTTTTATTTTCGCCGTTGACTCAATCAATCGTCTGATTGAATTTGAGCCATGGCACGGCAAGACATCCCCACCGCCCTCACCGACCCCGGCACGGCTGGCGCCTTGCTCCGCGCGGCTGCCGAAATCTTTGGTCGCAAGGGGTTTGATGCGACCTCAACCCGCGAGATCGCCGCCGCAGCGCACACCAATCTGGCCTCCATCGCCTATCATTTCGGCTCGAAAGAGGGGTTGCGGCAGGCTTGCGCAAGCGCTTTTGCCCTGCATGTCGATACGCTGCTCGATCTCGCAGCACTCCCCACGCCCGAAACCGCCCCCGAGGCCGAGGCCCTCATCCTCACCATTGTCGAGCGCTTTGCCGCGCATATGGTGGCCGATCATGCGATGCAGCCGCTCGTTGCCTTCATGCTGCGCGAGGTGGCCGAAGGCAGCGCCGGGCTCGACATCTTTTATGATCGTCTCGTTGGCCCGACCCATGGCCAGCTTTGCCGGATCTGGCAAACCGCAACCGGCGCCCCCGCCGAGGCGCCTGAAACCCGGCTGATGATCTTCAGCGCCATCGGTCAGGTGCTTTACTTCCGCATCGGCGCGCCGGTCGTCAAACGCCGCATGGGCTGGACAGAGATCGGGGCCGCGGAATCGGCGGCCATCGTTGCCACGCTGAAATCGAACATCGCCGCGCTCCTTGCGCTGGACCGAAGGAGGCACGCATGAGCCTGTGTTCGCTGCCGTTGATCGCTGCGTTTTTCACCGCCTGCGCCACGCCCGTCGTGCTGGGCACCGGCTATGTCGAGGGAGAGCATCGCGCTTTGGCCCCGGTGGCCACTGCCGAGATCAAAAGCCTTGCCGTGGCCCGAGGCGCGCGGGTTGCGGCGGGCGCGGTGCTGGCCCGGCAGGAGGACCGCGATGCCCGGATCGCCGTCGATCAGGCGCGCGCCGCAGTCGCAAAGGCCGCAAGCCAGCTTGCCGATCTCAAGGAGGGCAAGCGCCCGCAAGAAATTCGGGTGATCGAAGCCGCGCGCGACTCGGCGCAGGCAAAACTGGCCGAGGCCGCGCGCACGGCCACGCGCACCAAGGCGCTCGCGGCGCGCGGCACCGCCACCACCACCGACAGCGACGATGCCGAAACCGCGCTCAACGTCGCGCGCGCTGCGCTCGCCGAGGCGGAGGCGAATCTCGCCGTGGCCGCCCTCCCCGCCCGCCCCGCGGCAATTGCTGCGGCAGAGGCGGCTTTGCGCGGCGCACGCGCCGATCTGGCAAAGGCGCAATGGGCACTCGACAAGCGCACCCTGACCGCCCCCGAAGCGGGGGTGATTTCCGACCTGCTGCTTTTTCCGGGCGAAATGGCGGGGCCGGGCGCGCCGGTGCTCACGCTCTTGCCCGATACCGGGGTGAAGCTGCGCCTTTATGTCGATGAGGCGAACATCGCCTCACTCCAGCCCGGCACAGACCTCGCCGTCTCCTGCGACGGCTGCGCACCCGGGCTGCGCGCCGAGGTAAGCTATATTGCCGAGGGGCCCGAATTCACCCCGCCGGTAATCTATTCGCTGCAGAACCGGCAAAAGCTTGTTTATCTGGTGGAGGCGCGCCCGGTTGGAGAGAGCCCCCTCAAGCCCGGCCAGATCGTCGATGTCACCCGCGCCGAGGCGGCGCCGTGAGCCCCGCGCCCGCGATCATCGTCACCGATCTGGTGAAGGTCTATGGCAGCCGCACCGTGGTCGATCATGTCTCGATGGAAGTCGCGCCGGGCGAGATCGTCGGCTTTCTCGGCCCGAACGGCTCGGGCAAAACGACAACAATCCGCATGATGTGCGGTCTGCTCACCCCCGATGGCGGCAGCGGCAAAGTGCTCGGCCATGACATTTTGCGCGCCCAGCGCGCGATCAAGCGCGAGGTGGGTTACATGACCCAGCGCTTCAGCTTTTACGAAGACCTGACAATCGAGGAGAACCTGCGCTTTGTCGCGGGGGTTTACGGGCTGGAACAGGGCGCGGTGGCGCAGGCGCTCGCCGACCTTGGCCTGACCACGCGCAAACGCCAGCTTGCGGGCGCACTTTCGGGCGGCTGGAAGCAACGCCTCGCCCTTGCCGCCTGCATCATGCACCGCCCGAAGCTTTTGATGCTCGACGAACCCACCGCCGGCGTTGATCCGAAGGCACGGCGCGACTTCTGGGACGAGATTCACGAGCGCGCGGCAGCGGGGCTGACCGTGCTTGTCTCCACCCATTACATGGATGAGGCCGAGCGCTGCCACCGCATCAACTACATCTCCTACGGGCGGCTGATCAGCCATGGCACGGTGGCCGAGGTGGTGGCGAATGCCGGGCTGACCACGGTGATCTTGCGCGGCGGAAACATCATGGCGGCGCAAAAGCGGCTCAAAGGCCACCCCGGCGTGGATCAGGTGGCCCCCTATGGCACCGATCTGCATGTGATCGGCGCCGATGGCGCGGCGCTTCGGCGCGCGGCCGAAGCCGTGGCGGCGGAAACCGGCGCCCGGCTCATTCCCGCCGAGACCGGGCTTGAGGATGTGTTCATTCAGCTCATGGGCGCCGCGCAGGACAACATGTCATGAGCCGGTTTTTGTCACTGCGCCGCCTTTTCACCATCATCGCCAAGGAGGCGGTGCAGATGCGCCGCGACCGGATCACCTTTGCAATGATGCTGGGCGTGCCGCTGATGCAGCTTTTCCTGTTCGGCTTTGCCATCAACAGCGACCCGAAGGGCTTGCCCGCCGCGCTTGTCGCCACGCCCGAAGACCGCTTCGCCCGCGCCATGGTGAGCGCGCTGGAGGTGACGGGCTATTACCGCTTCACCCACCCCTACGTTTCCGCCGCCGAGGGAGAGGCGCTGATCACGCGCGGCGCGGTGAGCTTTGTCGTCACCCTGCCCACCGATTTCGGCGCCAAGGTGTTGCGCGGCGACAGCCCGCAGATCCTGATCGAGGCGGATGCGAGTGACCCCGCCGTTGCCTCGGGCGCGATTTCCACCCTTGGCACGCTCGCCCGGCAGGCCCTCACCCGCGAGGCGGGCACAGAGGCGGAAACGCAAGCACAACAGGCCCGTCAGGTCGATGTGATCGTGCATCGCCGCTACAACCCGGAGGGCATCACGCAATACAACATCGTCCCCGGCCTTCTGGGCGTGATCTTGCAGATGACGATGGTGATGATGACGGCAATGGCGCTCACCCGCGAGACCGAGCGCGGCACGATGGAAAACCTGCTCTCCATGCCGGTGACGCCGATCGAGGTGATGCTGGGCAAGGTTCTGCCCTATTTCGTCGTGGGCGCGGTGCAGGTGCTCGTTGTGCTCACTGCGGCCAAACTCTTGTTCGGCGTGCCCTTCGTGGGCAGCCTCGGGCTGTTGCTCCTGGGCGTGCTGATCTTCGTGATGGCGCTCGTTGTGCTCGGCTATGTGTTCTCGACGCTTGCGCGCACGCAGATGCAGGCAATGCAGCTCACCTTCTTTTTCTTCCTGCCCTCGATCATGCTTTCGGGCTTCATGTTCCCGTTTCGGGGCATGCCCACCTGGGCGCAATGGATCGGCGAGGCACTGCCGCTCACGCATTTTTTGCGCCTCGTGCGGGCGGTGATGCTGAAAGGCGCGGGGGTCACGGACGTGGCGCAACCGCTCATCATCCTGACCGGCTTTGCGCTTGCCTTCTCGGCGCTGGCGCTGAGCCGGTTCCGCCAGACGCTCGATTGAAAGGGCCGCCTCGCGGCGGCCCGATCCTGCTTCAGACGAAGCGGTTCCAGAGGTTTTCGAGCCGCTCCTGCCGGCCAGAGCGCGGCTCGGGGTTGATCCCTTTCTCGCGCACCATCGCCTCGATGCTGGCGAGATCGGAGCCGAGCATCGCTTTTGCCTCCTCCGTCTCCCAGCCCGCATAACGCGCGCGCCGCTGCGCCTCGAGCCCGCCGTCTTCCAGGGCCGCCGCCGCAGCCTTGAGCGCGCGGGCACACACATCCATCGCCCCCACATGGGCGAGGATCAGGTCTTCCGGGTCAAGCGACTGGCGGCGGATTTTCGCGTCGAAGTTCGTGCCGCCGGTGGTGAAGCCCCCCGCACGCAGCACCTCGTAATAGGCGCGCGCCATCTCCGGCACGGAATCGGGGAACTGGTCGGTATCCCAGCCGGATTGGTAATCGTTGCGGTTCATGTCGATCGAGCCGAAGATGCCAAGCGAGGCCGCCAGCGCCAGCTCATGCTCGAAGCTGTGACCGGCCAAAATCGCATGGCCCTGCTCGATATTCACCTTCACCTCGCCCTCAAGCCCGAACCGCTTGAGGAAGCCGTAAACGGTCGCCACATCGTAATCATATTGATGCTTCGAGGGCTCTTGCGGCTTCGGCTCGATCAGGATCGCGCCCTTGAAGCCGATCTTGTGCTTGTACTCGACCACCATCTGCAAGAACCGCCCGGCATGTTCGGCCTCTTGCGTCAGGTCGGTGTTGAGCAGCGTCTCATAGCCCTCGCGCCCGCCCCAGAGCACATAGTTCTGCCCGCCAAGCTGCAGCGTCGCATCCATGCAGGTTTTCACCGTTGCCGCCGACCAGGCAAACACCTCCGGGTCCGGGTTGGTCGCGGCGCCAGACATGAAGCGGCGATGGCTGAACAGGTTCGCCGTGCCCCAGAGAAGCTTCGTGTTCGAGCCCGTCATCTTCTCGCCGATGTAATCGACGATGGCTTTCAGGTTGCGGGTGTTTTCGGCGAAATCCTTCCCCTCGGGGCGGATGTCGGCATCATGAAAGCAGAAGAACGGCGCCTGCAGAATGTCGAACATCTCGAACGCGACATCGGCCTTGAGCTTCGCAAGATCGAGCGTGTCGCCAAACCACGGGCGCTGCAAGGTCTGCCCGCCAAACGGGTCGCCCCCCGGCCAGGCAAAGCTGTGCCACCATGCAATCGCAAAGCGCAGATGTTCTGCCAGCGTCTTGCCCGCCACGACCTCTTCGGGGTTGTAGTGGCGGAAGGCGAACTCGTTCGTCGTCTGCGGCCCCTCGTAGCGGATCTGGGGGATACCCTTGAAGAAATCGGTCATGTCAGTCCTCGGATTGCGGCCTGCGCCGCACGGTAGCGGGCATGGCCTTCGTCAAATGCCGCCTCAAGCGCCCGATCAGGCTCTATCACGGCAGAAATTGCGGGCGGGTGGGCGATCTCTTCTCCCGCCCCGGTGGCGGCCATCAGGGCGAGCCGCGCCGCGCCGAAGGCGCCGCCAAAATCCCCCGCCACGGGCAGAGAGACGGGCGTGCCGAGCGCGGTGGCGATCATCGCGCACCAAAGGCGCGAGTTGGAGCCGCCGCCCACGGCCAACAGGCTCTCGATCCTGGTGCCGGTGGCGGCCAGCGCATCGCGGCAATCGCGAATGGCAAAGGTAACGCCCTCAAGCACGGCGCGGGTGGCTGCCGCGCGGTCGGTTGCATGCGCAAGCCCGATGAAGGCGCCGCGGATCGCGGCATCGTTGAGCGGCGTGCGCTCGCCCCCCAGATAGGGCAAAAACAGGGTCTTTTCCGGCCCTTTGAGCGGGCCCAGATCCGCCGTCAGATCCCGCGCGCTGGCGCCCGTCAGGCGGGCAAACCAGTTCAGCGCATCGGTGGCGGCGAGGATCACGCCCATCTGATGCCAGCGCCCGGGGAGCGCATGGCAAAAGGTGTGCACGGCGGTTTCCGGGTCCGGCTGGTAGCCATCGTTGGCGGCAAAGAGCACGCCCGAGGTGCCAAGGCTGACAAAGGCCTGCCCCGCCTTCACCACGCCAACCCCGATACCCGAGGCGGCATTGTCACCGCCGCCCCCCGCGACCACCACCCCCGCCGGCATGCCAAAACGCTGCGCAAGCTCGGGCCGGATCTGCCCCGAAACCTCGGAGCCCTCCACCAGCCGCGGCATCTGCGCGCGCTGCATGCCGGAGGCGGTGAGCAGCGCCTCTGACCAGTCGCGTTTGCCGGTGTCGAGCCAGCTTGTTCCGGCGGCATCAGACATCTCGGCCACATGCTCGCCGGTAAGCCAGAGCCGCAGATAATCCTTGGGCAAAAGCACCTTCGCCACGCGCGCAAACACGCCGGGCTCATGGCGCGCAAGCCAGACGAGCTTGGGCGCGGTAAAGCCCGGAAACACGATATTGCCCGAAAGCGCACGCACACCGGGCATCGCATCCAGCTCTGCTGCCTCGGCATGCGCGCGCGTGTCGTTCCACAAGATACAGGGGCGCAGCACGTCATCGGCGCCATCGAGCAACACCGCCCCGTGCATCTGCCCCGAGAGCCCGATGCCCTTGAGCGCGCCAAGCCCGGCCCCCGCAAGCTGGCTCAGCACCTTCTCGGCGGCGCCGATCCAGTCGGCCGGGGCCTGTTCCGACCACCCCTGCTGCGGGCGGGCAACCGAAAGGGGCGCGGAGGCCTCGGCCAGCACCTCCTGATCCTCATTGATCAAAATCCCCTTGAGGCCGGAGGTGCCCAGATCGAGGCCAAGAAACATCAGACCATCCCCCGATCCGGTGTCTTGCCAAGAATGATCATGCCAAGGATGTCTTCATCCGTGACCTGTTTCACATCGACCGTGCCGACAAGCTGGCCGTTCTTCATCACCGAGGCGCGGTCGCACAGCTTCATGACGTTGTGAATGTCATGCTCGATCAGGAAGATGCCGAGGCCCTGCGCCTTCAGCTCTTCGATCAGCTCGGCGACCATCTGCGTTTCATGCGGGCCGAGCGCCGCAGTCGGCTCATCCATGATCAGGATCTTGGCATTGAAATAGACCGCCCGCGCAATCGCCACCGATTGCCGCTGCCCGCCCGAAAGCGCCTTCACCGGCTCTTTGAACTTGCGGAAATTGGGGTTGAGACGGCCCATGATCTTGCGCGTCTCGGCCTCCATCTGCGCATCGTCCACAAAGCCCAGGGGCGTGACGAGCTCGCGGCCCAAAAACAGGTTCGAGGCGGCGTCGAGGTTATCGGCCAGCGCAAGGGTCTGGTAGATCGTCTCGATATTGTAGCGGCGCGCATCGCGCGGATTGCGGATCTCGGCCTTTTCGCCGTTGATGTAGATCGCGCCGCTGTCCATCTGATAGGCGCCCGAGAGGCATTTGATCAGCGTGGATTTGCCCGCGCCATTGTGGCCCAGAAGCCCGACCACCTCGCCCGGATGAAGGTCGATCGTGACGTGATCGACCGCCTTGATCCCGCCGAAAGCGATCGAGATGTCGCGCAGCTCGACGAGCGGTTTGCCTTGCCTCGTCATACCTTTTCTCCCGTCCGCTTGCGGTACTGAATGTCGATCCAGACAGCGAGGACAAGCACGCCCCCCACAACGATGTTCTGGAACGGCGCATCCACGCCCACCATCGCCATGCCCGATTGCAGTGACTGCATGATGATCGCGCCCAGCACCGCGCCATAGATCGTGCCGACGCCCCCGGCGAGCGCGGTGCCGCCGATCACGGCGGCCGCAATCACGCGCAGCTCATCGAGCGTGCCGATGTCATTGGTGTGGTTGGCAAGCCGCGCCTGCGCCACAATCGCCGAGATCGCGCAGAGCACGCCCATCAGCATGAAGATTTTCACCGTCAGCATGCGGGTGTTGATGCCCGAAAGCTCTGCCGCATCGGGGTTGCCGCCCGCCGCAAAGATGTAACGCCCAAGGCGCGTGCGCCGCGCGAGCAAGGTCATCACCACGGCAATCAGGATCAGGAGCAACACCGAGATCGGCAGGCCGTAGTAATCCACATAGCCCTCGGGCATGGTCTCGCCCGCTTGCTGGAACTGGCGTTTGAGCCGCCCGATCGGAATTTCGTAGCTGTTGAGAATGCCGACAAAGCCCATGATCGCGCCCACAGCAACCGCCATCATCACACCTTCGGCCCAAAGCGGCTTCACCGGAAATTCGTGCTGGATCTTTGCCTGACGGCCGCGCCAGAGCGCAAACACGGCAAGCGCGGAGAAAAGCGCGCCCAGCGCCCAGGAGATTGCGGAGCCAACCGTGCCCTCGACACCCCCGAACAGCCGGAAGGTCTGATCCAGCGGGCCGAGCGTCTGCCCGTCGGTCAGATACCAGCCCACGTTGCGCCAGATCAGCAGGCCGCCCAGCGTGACGATGAAGGCCGGAATGCGCTGATACCCGATCAGCCAGCCGTTGAACGCGCCGATCACCGCGCCGGTCACCAGCCCGCCGAGCACCGTCAGCGGCATGATGGCGGGGTGACCAAGGCCAAGATAGGCGGGCAGAAGCTGCACCTGAAGCACGCCCATCACCGCCGAACACATCGCCAGCACCGCCCCCACCGAAAGGTCGATGTGGCGGGTGACAATCACGAAAACCATCCCCGTCGCCATGATCGCCACGGAGACGGTCTGGATCGTCAGGTTGAAGATGTTGCGGGCCGTGAGAAAGCGCCCGTCAGTGATCAGGTTGAAGACGAGGCAGATCACGACGAAGGCGCCGATCATGCCCAAAAGGCGCGTATCGACCTCGAGCGATTGCATCAGCGTGCGCTTCGGGGCCGCCTCCTGCGGAGCGGGGATGTGCATGGGGGCATCCTTTAACGGGTCAAGCGGCGGCGCCCGCAGGCACCGCCGAAAGGGCGGCCCACGCTGGGGGCCGCCCGGATCTCATCTCAGTTGCAGGGCGCCGGGCCGTTCGTCACGCCTTGGCAAAGCGTGTCTTTCGGGATCCAGCCGGCATCGACAACCACACCCAGATTGTCTTTGGTGATCGGCACCGGGGCGAGGAACTTCGCCGTCATCTTGGTGCCCGCAGGCGAGGTCCATTCCACCGCACCATCGACCGAGGCCATATCCGCCCCCCCGGCCAGAGCGAGCGCGATTTCCGCCGCCGCCTTGCCCAGATCGCGCGAGTCTTTCCAGACCGAAACCGTCTGCGTGCCCAGCGCAACGCGGTTGAGCGCGGCAAAATCGGCATCCTGCCCCGAAACCGGCACCACCATGCCCTGCGCCGCCAGCGCCGCCACGGCGCCACCGGCGGTGCCGTCGTTGGAGGCGACCACGGCATCGACATGGTTGTCATTCGCGGTCAGGATCTGTTCCATGTTGCGCTGCGCATTCGCAGGCAGCCAGCCATCGGTATAGGCCTCGCCAACGATCTTGATATCGCCCGCGTCAATCGCCGCCTGCAGCACTTCCTGTTGGCCGCCGCGCAGGAAATCGGCGTTCGGATCGGTGGGCGAGCCCTTGATCATCACGTAATTGCCCTTCGGCGCCAGCGCATAAACGGCGCGCGCCTGCATCCGCCCCACCTCGACGTTGTCAAACGTCAGATAAAAGGCGCGGGGGTCTTCGATCAGACGGTCATAGGCGATGACCGGAATGCCTTCATCCGCCGCCGCCTGCACCGCCGGGCCAATCGCCGCGGTGTCCTGCGCCAGCACGATCAGCGCATCGACGCCCTGCGCCATCAGCGATTCGATATCGGAGAGTTGCTTGGCCGAAGATGATTGCGCATCTGCGGAAACATAGGTGGCGCCCGCCGCTTCGAGCGCCGACTTGATCGCCGCCTCATCGGTTTTCCAGCGCTCTTCCTGGAAGTTCGACCACGACACGCCGACAGTCATATCCGCAAAAGCCGTGGTGGTCAGGCCTGCCGTCAGCGCGACGGCGGCCAGAAGGGTCTTGTACATGTGCTCCTCCCAGAGTTTGGCCCGAAGGCCCCCGACGGATTCGTCGGAATGGGCGCAGGATGGGCCTGTTAATTTTAGTTGTCAAAATAAAATTGACCGGCAACAATGGAAAGCGAGTGGAGAACTGGCCAGATTTGCCGCAATGCGGCGAAATTCTCCGCTTTGCTGCGGTATGGATGCGTTTTTTTGTTAAGCCGACGAACGAAAGAGACGGGATGAGACAGATCGCACCTATCGGACGGGCTTCCGTCGGCTGCGGGCCGCTGATCCAGCCGCTCACCGATACGGCCCGCCCGCTGCGCCAGCAAATTTTTGAGCGCGTGCGCGCCGCGGGGCAGATGGCGCGGGTGCAATTGGCCAAGGAGCTTTGCATTTCGCCCGCTTCCGTCACCACGATCACCTCCGAGCTGATCGACGCCGGCCTGCTCGAAGCGGTGGAGACGCTGCGTGAGGGCGAGGGCGGGCGCGGCCGCCCGGCCGTGGCGCTGCGCGTGCGGCCCAACACCCGCCTTGTCGTCGGCATCAAGCTTTCAGACCGCGAGCATACCGCCGTTTTGGTCGATTTTGCGGGCACCATGCTCGCGGGCGAGGCAATCCCGCGCGATCCGGGGCCGATGGCGCTCGACGCCATTCTGGATGCCGCCGAACGGCTTCTGGACCGCGTTTGCACCCGCGCGGGCGTCGCGCGCGAGGCGGTGGAGGCGGTCGGGCTCGGCGTGCCGGGGTTTGTCGATTGCGACTCGGGCGTGGTGCATTGGTCCCCGGTGCTTTTGCACCGTCACGTGGCCTTGCAGGCGGCCTTGCGCGCCCGCCTTGGCCGGACCGTCTTTGTGGATAATGACGCCAACCTCGTGACCTTGGCCGAGCTCTGGTTTGGCGCCGGGCGCAGGCTCTCCGATTTTGCCGTGGTCACCATCGAGCATGGCGTGGGCATGGGCTTTGTCATCAACCACCGCATCTATCGTGGCTCGCGCGGCATGGGGATGGAGCTTGGTCACACCAAGGTGCAGCTTGATGGTGCGCTGTGCCGCTGTGGCCAGCGCGGCTGCCTGGAGGCTTACGTGGCCGATTATGCGCTGGTGCGCGAGGCGCAAACGGCACTGAACCTGCCCCTGGGCGAGATGCAATCGGTGGGGGTGATGCTTGAGAGCCTGTTCGATCACGCCAAGGCCGGCAATGCCGCGGCGCGCTCGATCTTCCGGCGCGCCGGGCGGTATCTGGCGGTCGGGCTCTCCAATATCGTCAACCTGTTCGACCCGGAACTGATCATCCTCTCGGGCGAGCGGATGCGCTACGATTACCTTTATGCCTCCGAAACACTCTCCGAGATGCATGCGATGATGCTCGACACCGGCCGCGACGCGCCGCAGATCGAGACCCACGCTTGGGGCGATCTCCTTTGGGCACATGGGGCGGCAGCGCTGGCGCTGCATGAGCTGACCGAGCACCTGCTTGGCCCAAGCCGGGAGCTGGCGGCAGAATGAAACGGCTCGCGCTCTGCCTCATCGCGTTTCCGGCCTGTGCAGAGCCGCTTTTTGTCGATGACGCAGCGGGCCTGCCGCAGCCGCAAATCTATGCCGGCGGGTGGGAGCATTTTGTGGGCGGCGGTGTTGCGGTGCTCGATTGCAACGCGGACGGGCGGCCCGATCTTTTTGCCGCGGGGGGCGCGAACCCGGCGGCGCTCTTCATCAACCGGTCCGAACCGGGCGGCGCCTTGCGCTTTGATCAAGGCGATATAGAGCCTGTCTTGGCCGTGACCGGCGCCTATCCGCTCGATATCGACAGCGACGGAACCCTCGATCTTGCCGTGCTGCGCGCCGGGCCCAACCAGCTTTGGCGCGGTCTGGGCAATTGCCGGTTCGAAGAGGCCACCGAAGCCTGGGGCCTGCCCACCCGCGACGACTGGACCACCGCCTTCACCGCAACATGGGAGAAGGGGCAGGAGTTCCCCACCCTCTTCTTTGGCAATTACGTGGACCGCGGCGATGCCGATGGCCCTTTCGAAGCCTGCGATAAAAGCGCGCTCTTCCGCCCGGAAGGCCAGAAATACGGCGCAATAGAGCCTATTTCGCCGGGCTATTGCGCGCTCTCGGCGCTGATCAGCGACTGGCAGCGCAGCGGCACGCCGGACCTGCGGATCTCCAATGACCGGCATTATTACGTGCGCGGCGGCTATGAACAAATGTTCCGCCTGAACCCGTTTGCCGAGCGCCAAGACTGGCCACATGTCTCGCTTTGGGGCATGGGGATCGCGAGCCGCGATCTCACCGGCGACGGGCGCCCCGAGGTGATGATGACCTCGATGGGCGATCAGCTTTTGCAGATCAACCGCGGCGATCATTTCGAGAATGCGCCTTACAGCCTCGGCACCTATGCGCAGCGGCCCTTTTCTGGCGAGGATGGCCGCCCCTCAACCGGCTGGCATCCCGCCTTTGGCGATGTGGATAATGACGGGCGGGTTGATCTCTTCATCGCCAAGGGCAATGTCGACCAGATGCCCTCGAATGCCTCGCATGATCCGAACAACCTCTTGATGCAGGGGGAGGACGGCACCTTCCATGAAACGGCCGCGCAGGCCGGGGTTGCCAGCACCGCACGCGCGCGCGGCGCGGCACTCGTTGACCTCAACGCAGACGGGCGGCTCGATCTCGTGGTGATGAACCGGCGCGCACCGATGGAAATCTGGCGCAATGCAACCGAAGAAACCGGCCATTGGGCTGAAATAGAGCCTGTTCAGAAGGCGCCAAACACCCGCGCCATCGGCGCCTGGGTGGAGCTGCGCGCGGGCGCGCATTCCGAGGCGCAAGAGGTCACGGTGGGCGGCGGGCATGCAGGCGGCATGGCAGGGCCCCTGCATTTTGGGCTTGGCACCGCAACAGCCGCACAGGCGCGGGTGATCTGGCCTGATGGCATCGCCGGGCCGTGGCAGACCGTGCCGCTCGATACGGTCACCCGGATCGCGCGTTAACGCTCCACCGGCAGCCCGCTCGGCACGGCCTCTGGGACACCAAGGCGCCCCTTGAGCGCGACCGGGTCCGAAAGCGTTGCCAAAAACGCCATCAGCGCCGCCACATCTGTGGCGCGCAGCACTTGGCCCGGCCCCGCCGCAGCGCGGATCGCCGCCAGATCCTCGGGTGTCTCCATCTCGGCCCAATCGGGCTTTGTCTTTGTCAGATCGGGCAGCACCGCCTGCGCCCGGTCATAGCCCGCCAGAGCCGCGCCGCGCTGCGCGTGATCGGCGATGAAGCGCGCCAGATCGCTGTGGCTGCCCGCATGCCCCCAGGGGCCGGTTTCCATCACATTGCGCAGACTCGGGGTGCGGAAGGCAAACATGTCTTCCGCATGCCCGGTCACGCGAAACCGCCCCTCGTCACGCGCGTGCTGCTCGAACCGCTCCGCCTTGCCGGGGCCAAGCTGCGGCGCCCCCATCGCATGAAAGCCCTGATCGCTCAAGAGCGGGCCGGAATGGCACGTTGAACACCCCGCGGCGCCGTAAAAGAGATCTGCCCCCTGCGCCGCCTCGGGCGCAAAAGCCGCCTCGCCGCGCAAAACCGCATCAAAGGGGCTCTGATCCGAGCGCCATTCAAAGGCAATGAACTGGGCGATGGCGTTTGAGATATCGGTGAAGGCGAGGGCCCTGCCGGCCGCAATCTCCGGGTAGGCCCGCGCGAACGCCTCTCTGTAAGCCGGGACCGCCGCAACCCGCGCCGAGATCCGGCTCCAGGCGCCATTCTCGCCGGTGATGAAGCCCGAGCGCACCGCCTTCGCCACCTCGTTTTCGTTGTAATGCCCCGCCATCTCATCAGGCGAAAGCACCGGAAACATCGTCTGCGCCGAAAGGACCGAGGCAAAGCCCGTCACCATCTCCTCATCCATCGGTGTGCGCATTCCCGAGGGGCGGCTCGGATCAACCCCGATCCGGCCATCGTGGAAGAGATGGGTCACCTCCCGCGCGCCAAGGTTAAAGAGCGCGGGCGAGTTGCGCGGAATGCGCTGTTCGGGCGTATTTTCCGCCGTGACATGGCGCTCTGCCCCAAGGCCCAGAGCCCCCTCGCCAAGCCCGAGGCTGAGCCCGTCAGAGGTGCCAAAGCGCGGATGGTGGCAGCTCGCGCAGGAAATGTTGCGGTTGCCCGAGAGGATCGGATCATAAAAGAGAAGCTGACCGAGCCGCACCTGCTGCATGTCGAGCGGGACAAAATCCACATCCGTCAGCGGCTCCGGCAGGGCCTCTGCCTGCACGGAAGTGGCAAGAAAAAGCCCGATCAGAGCCTGTTTCAGCGATCTTCCGAGGATCTTGCCCATAGGTTGATGGCCTCGTCCTGAGCGTGGATGTCGATCTCGGCCAGCTCTTCTGCCGTGAACGACAGATTGTCGAGCGCGCCGACGCAATCGGAGACCTGTTCAGGTTTGGACGCACCGATCAGCGCCGAGGTGACCCCGCCGCGCAGCACCCAGGCAATCGCCATCTGCGCCAGCGACTGCCCGCGCCGCGCCGCAATCGCATCGAGTGCGCGGATCTTGTCGAGCGCCTGCGGTGTCAGCGTCTCGGGGGCCAGAGATTTGCCCTGCGCCGCCCGCGCCCCTTCGGGAATGCCCTTGAGGTATTTGTTGCTCAACAGCCCCTGCGCAAGCGGCGTGAACGCGATCGTCCCCACCCCGAGATCGGCAAGCGTGTCCTGGAGCCCATCGCGCTCGATCCAGCGGTTGAGCATGTTGTAACTGGGCTGATGGATCAGCAGCGGCACGCCAAGATCGCGCAGGATCTGCGCGGCCTCACGGCTGCGCGCCGCATTGTAAGACGAGATCCCGATGTAAAGCGCTTTGCCCGAGCGCCAGATCTGCTCCAGCGCCCCCATCGTCTCCTCAAGCGGTGTCTCGGGGTCGAAGCGGTGTGAATAGAAGATATCGACGTAATCAAGCCCCATCCGGCGCAGCGATTGCTCGCACGAGGCGATCAGGTATTTCCGGCTGCCCCACTCGCCATAGGGGCCGGCCCACATGTTGTAGCCCGCCTTCGAAGAGATGATCATCTCGTCGCGGTAGCCGGCAAAATCGGTCTTCAGAATCTCGCCAAAGGCTTCCTCTGCCGAACCGGGTGGCGGGCCGTAGTTGTTGGCCAGATCGAAATGGGTGATGCCGAGATCGAAGGCCCTGCGGCAGATCGCGCGTTTCGTGGCATGGGCCGTGTCATGTCCGAAATTGTGCCACAGGCCAAGCGAGATCGCCGGCAGCTTCAGCCCGGAGCGGCCCGAGCGGCGATAGACCATCCGCTCATAGCGGTTGGCGGCGGGAGTATAGGTCATTGTGTCCTCCAGTTGTGCAAGCAGATCACAGCCCCAAGGCTTGCGCAAGGCGCTCGGAACGCTACTTTTGAACGACGAGGAAAGGAGGTTTCATGCGCTTTCTGGTCAGACTGAACGACCGGCTGGGCCGGACCAACATCTTCCTGATCTCTGCAGGCGTGGCCTTTTACGCGATGCTGGCCGTGTTTCCGGGGCTGACGGCAACAATCTCGATCTGGAGCACCGTGGCCGATCCGATCGTCATTCGTGACTATCTCGAAGTGGCCGAGAACTTCATCCCGCCCGAGGCCTATGCCATTCTCGATGCGCAGGTGAGCGGGCTTGTCAACGGCCCGCGCGGCACGCTGGGCTGGGGCACGCTGGTCTCGATCCTGTTTGCGCTCTGGTCCGCCCGCGCGGGGGTGGATGCGCTGATCAAGGGGCTCAACCTGATCCACGGCAGCCGGGCGCGCGCCACCTTCCTCAGTTTCGCCTTTGGCTATGCGATGACGGCGGCACTTGTGGGGGTGATGCTTCTGGCCATGGCCACCATCGTCGCGGTGCCGGTGATCGTGAACTACCTGCCGTTTCATGCGCTTCTGAACTGGCTGCTGACCTGGTTTCCGTGGCTGGCGATGGTTGGGCTGATGCTCTCGGTGCTCGGCGTGATGTATCGTTTCGCGCCCTACGAGCCCGCGCAGCGCGACCCGTTCTTTTCGCTCGGCGCCGTGGTGGCCACATTTTTGTGGGGTGCGGCCTCGCTCGGGCTCACCTATTACCTTGCGAACTTTGGCAGTTACAACAAGGTCTATGGCTCGCTTGGTGCGGTGATCGCGCTTTTGATGTGGCTCTATCTTGGCGCATTCTCGGTGCTCTTCGGCGCCGCGCTCAATGCGGTGCGGGCCGAAGAGCCCTCCGAGACCTGAGCGGCAGGCTCAGAAAAACGCCTGCAAGCCGGTGATCGCCCGACCAAGGATCAGCGCATGCACATCATGCGTACCCTCATAGGTGTTCACCGTCTCAAGGTTGACCATGTGGCGGATCACCTGAAAATCGCCGCTGATGCCGTTGCCGCCATGCATGTCGCGGGCGTGCCGCGCGATTTCGAGCGCCTTGCCGCAATTGTTGCGCTTGATCACCGAAATCATCTCTGGTGCGGCATTGGCCTCATCCATCAACCGCCCCACCTGCAATGCGGCCTGCAGGCCAAGGCTGATGTCGGTGAGCATATTGGCAAGCTTGAGTTGGAAAAGCTGGGTCTGTGCCAGCGGTTTGTTGAACTGCTTGCGCTCAAGCCCGTAGCTCCGCGCCGCATGGAAGCAAAACTCCGCCGCCCCCAGCACGCCCCAGGCGATGCCGTAGCGCGCCCGGTTGAGGCAACCGAATGGCCCCTTCAACCCCTCGACGCCGGGCAAAAGCGCGTCTTCGCCCACCTCGACGCCCTCCATCACAATCTCGCCGGTGATTGAGGCGCGCAAAGAAAGCTTGCCCGCGATCTTGGGCGCGGAAAGACCCTTGAGACCCTTTTCCAGCACAAAACCGCGAATCTTGCCGCCATGCGCCTCGGACTTCGCCCAGACGACGAACACATCGGCAATCGGCGCGTTCGAGATCCACATCTTCGTGCCGGTGAGCACATAGCCATTGGCGGTTTTCTTTGCCACGGTCTTGAGGCTTGCCGGGTCCGAGCCCGCATCGGGCTCTGTAAGGCCAAAGCAGCCGATCCACTCCCCGCTTGCAAGCTTGGGCAGATATTTCTGCCGCTGCGCCTCCGAGCCGTATGCATAAATCGGATACATCACGAGGCTCGATTGCACCGACATCATCGAGCGGTAGCCGCTGTCGACCCGCTCGATCTCCCGCGCCACAAGCCCGTAAGCCACGTAAGAGGCGCCAAGCCCGCCATATTCCTCGGGGATCGTCACGCCCAGAAGACCCATTTCGCCCATTTCGCGGAAGATCGCCGGATCGGTCTCTTCCTCCGCAAAAGCGCGGATCACGCGGGGCTGCAATTTCTCCTGCGCATAGGCGCGGGCGGCATCGCGCAGCATCCGCTCCTCTTCGCTCAACTGGCGCGCCAGCCGGAACGGGTCTTCCCAGTCGAACCGGGCCAGATCGGGGGCATCCTTGGGTTTCAGCGCCATGCGGTCCTCCATGCATTCCATGCTTTATGCGCGCGTTGAAAGCCGCTATCCAGCGATAATCCGGCCCAAACATATGCATGGAGCACATAGATGAGCCTGCCGCGGCGCTACCTGCCCTCGATCTCGCTCCTCTCCGCTTTCGAGGCGGTCTGCCGGACCGGCTCCACCGCGGCGGCGGCGCGCGAGCTCAGCCTCACCCAGGGCGCGGTGAGCCGTTTGGTGCAAACGCTTGAGGGGCAGCTTGGCGTGCAGCTCTTTCGCCGCGAGGGGCGGCGGCTGGCCCCCACAGAGGCCGCGCTTGCCTATGCGCGCGATGTGCGCAAGGCGCTGGATCTCATTGGCCGCGCCTCGCTGGGCTTGCGCGCCAACCCCGGCGGCGGGGTGCTCAACCTTGCGATCCTGCCCACGTTCGGCACGCGCTGGCTCGCGCCGCGGCTCGCCGCCTTTCTGGCCGAAAACCCGGGCGTGACGCTCAACCTCAGCACCCGGATGCGGCCCTTCGATTTTGCGACCGAGACCTTTGATGCAGCCATCCATTTCGGCATCCGGCCCTGGCCCGAGGCCGAGCATCTGATGCTGTTTGAAGAGCGCATCCTTGCCGCTTGCGCGCCCGACCTGGCGAAACGCGAAGCGCTGGCGCGGCCCGAGGATCTGCTCAAACAGTCTCTGTTACAGCTGGAATCGCGCCCAAACGCCTGGGCGAGCTGGTGTGCGCATCACGGGCTTGCGGCCCCCGCCCGCGGCGGGCTGATGTTTGATCAGTTCGCGCCGATGCTGCAGGCGGCGGTGCACGGTCTGGGCATTGCGCTCCTGCCCGAATTTCTCGTCCGCCCGGAGATCGCCGAGGGGCGGCTGGTTGCCGCGCCGGGGGAGGTGGTCTCCGGCGTCGGCGCCTACCATCTGGTGTGGCCTGCGGGGCTGACACCCTCGCCCGCGCTGGCCGCCTTTCGCGACTGGATTGGCCGTGCCGCGGCAGAGGCGGCTCAGTAATCCTTCTCGAAAAAGAGGCCGAGCGCGCTGTCACCATCCGATCCCACCGTGCCGCGCGCGGTGAGTTGTTTGGTGATATCAAGGTTCAGCGTCACCTCTGCCTGACCGGTGGCATCGACCGAAACGTCGGAATAGAGGTTCTCGGAGAGGTATTTTCCCGCCCGCACCGAGGCATTGCCGCTGTCATCTGTGCCCACATCGAGGTCGTCGAGCCCAAAGCCCTTGCGCAGCTTGGCCACGATCCCCTCGCCCCCCTTGCCCGCGAGCGTTGCCACCGCCGAGGCGAGTTGCGCCGCCTGCAAGGGCGAGAGAGTGGTCAGCCCCTTGTCGAACAAAAGCCGCGCCAGCACCTCTTCCTCCGGCAGTTCGGGCGAGGAGGCGATGGTAAGGCTCGGCTCTGCCGCCGCGCCCTGCAGCGTGAGCGTGATCGCGGTATCTTCCTGGCTCGTGGTGGCCTGAAACAGCACCCAGGGCGTCAACGCGCCCTGAAGCGCCACCTGCCCCTCGGCCAGCGTGAAGCGCTTGCCGAGCACGTCAAGCCGGCCCCGGATCAGGTTGAACTGGCCGATCGGCACAATCGCATCGGTGGTGCCGGTGATGCGCAATTGCCCGCCCAGTTCGGCATCGAGGCCACGGCCCCGCACAAAGATCTGGTTCGGGGCGGACAATGCGAGATCCAGCGCGATCCGCCGGCTCGATCCGCCACCGCTGGCGCTTGCGGTCTCGATCAACCCGGCGCGTGCGCGCGTGGTGTGCACCGCCGAAGGCTCATGCCGGTGGGTGATATCGGGGATTGCCGCCGCGCCACCAAGCCCCGAGGAGGGGATGCGCAGCTCGGTTTCGGCAAGGCTGAGCGCCCCTGTGATGCGCAGATTGCCGGTGAGCCCGCCCGCAACGCCCACCTGGCCGGACACACGGGTGTCATAAAGCTCGGGGTCGCGCAGATGCGCGCGCGCAAGCGTGATCGCCAGATCCGACGGGAAGGGGGACGAAAGGCCGATCGGCCCGGTCACCCGGATCGTGCCGCCCCCGACAAAGGCCCCCTCGGCCGAAACCTGCGCCCGGCCCCCGGCGAGCGTGGCGGTTGCCGAGATCGCCTCGAGCGCCTGCCCGAGGGTTGGCAGCGACAGGCGCAGCCCCGTGCCTTTGACCGTGCCCGAAAGCGCCGAAAGGCCGGGCGCGCCCCGCAGCGCAAGGTCAAAGGCGAGCGGCCCGCTCACCGTGTAGGGCTCGATCAAGCCATTGACGAGGGCCGATTCGCTTTGCCCTTTGATTGTCAGGTCGGCATCCGAGAAATCGCGCGCGATGCTGCCCTTGAGCGCGGCGCGGGTGCCACCGGGGCCGGTGCCCGCAAGATCAAGCGCAAAGCTTGTCGCGCCCTGCCCGAATGTGCCCGAAAGCGTGACCGGCCCCGGAAAGCCCGGCGCCAGCACGCGGGCATCGGCAAGCTTGAGGGCGATGTCGAGCAGATTGGCCGCACCTGCGCGCGCCTTCGCGCTTGCGGTCAGCTGCGGCGTGGTGAGGGCGAGATCGGCAAGGCCAAAGCCCGTCTTGGTCTCGCTCAACGTCACCGAAAAGCGGCTCTCGCCCGCCAAAATCCGGTTCAACGCGGCCTGCGCCAGCGCCAGATCGCGGGCATTGCCGGAAAGCACGAGCTGGCGCGCGCCAAGCGCGCCGGAAAGCTGCGCCTGCGCATGGGCCGCACCATCATAGCCGCCGCCGAGCCGTGCAAGATCGGCCAGATCAAGCGTTGCGGTGAGATCATTCGCGGCGCTGGTGAGCTTGCCCGATGCCGCCAGCGTCAGCGTATCGGCCTTTGCCCTCAGGCTGCGCAGCGCGAGCCCCGTTTCGTCACGCTTCGCGGAAACCGTGATCGTCGATGTGCCCGAAAACAACGCATCGGCTTGCGGCTGATCCAGCGTCAGATTCTGCCCGGTCACCGCCGCCTCGGCATCAAAAGCGCCTGACAGGAGCGTATAGGCCCCGCTCAGCTCAGCCGAAATCGCGCCCGAAAGCTTGCGGCCGGCCAGCGTAGAAAGGCTGGAAAGCGCATGGTGATCCGCGCGGATCTGCCCCGATACCGTGCCCTCGGCAATGCTCAGCCGCCCCGTCGCGCCAAAATCGCGCGCGGAGATCCCCAGTTGCGGCACCGAGAGCGGCTTGCCCTCCTGCCAGAAAAACCGCAGCCCGCCCGAGGCGGTTTCGCCCAGCGCCGCGGCCATGCCCGGATCAGCCAGCGCGATGCCCGAGGCGGCAAAGCGCAGGCTGCCGCCCGCGCTGGCACGCCCCTCGACCGGCTGGCCGATCCGGCCAGAGCCGCTGAGGTTGAGGCGGTCGAACGCATCTGCGCCCCGGGTCACCCCTTGAAGCGCCCCCGCAAGCCGCCAGCCCTCGCCCGTGCTGCGATCATAGCCAAGCGTCAGCGTGCCGTTGCGCAACCGCGTTTGCGGCCCCGAGATCGGCAAAAGCACCGGTGTGCCGTCTTCAAGCCCGATCTTTGCCTCAAGATCAAAGCGCTCGGGCAGACCGCCCGGCAACAGATCGAGCGCCCCCGAAACCTGCACCGCAGCGCCTGAAAGCGTCAGGCTTTCAAGCCGCGTCATGCCGGTGTCGCTGCGCTGACCACGCGCCGCCAGTTCGGACTTGGTGCCGAAGAACGCCTGATATTCGGCGGGAAGCAGCGGCGAGACATCGCCTGAAAGATGCACATCGAAGCCGCTGCCTGCCTCAGTGCCGGTGGTCTTTTTCAGCGCGATCTGCCCCGTGAGCCGGGTCTGCCCGGCGGTGCCGAGCGCGACATCGGCCCGAAAATCGGACAGCGGTCCGAGCCCGCTCAGCGAGAGCGAGAGCGCGGGCGCACCGGGGAGTTGCAACAGGCGCGCGGCGATCCCGCCCTCGCCCTCGCGCAGCAAAAGGTCGATCAGCGTCTGATGCGTGTCATTGGCGTAGCTCGCATTGAGCGAAACCTCGCCCTTGGGCCCGTCGATGCGCGCAATCGCAAGCTTGGTTTCGCCCGCGCCACCCGCCAGTTTCATCGAGCCTTCGAGCGTCAGGCTCACCGCCTGCCCCAGCACCGGCTCACCCAGAACCACTCTTTGCGCCTTCACCTTGCCGATATCGACGCCCACGGGCAGATCGGGCAGCGCGAAGGGCTTGGCCTCGGGCGCGGTCGGCGCAGCCTCGCTTTCCGGCAGCCGCGGCAGGTCAATCTCTTCGGCGGAGAGCTCGTCAATCTTGATCTCGCCGCGCAGAAGCGCTGCGCGGTTCCACTGCATCGCGCCGTTCTTGACGGTGATCCAGACGCCCTTGTCATCGGCGATCGAGAGCGTCTTGAAGGTCGCGCGCGACGAGAGCGCGCCCTCAAACCCGTCAAGCCGCACCGCGCGCCCCGCGCTGGAGAGATTATCTTCGATCAGCCCGGTCAGGTAAGAGCGGTCGCGGGTGCTCTCGTCACTCGCCTCCTGCGCAAGGGCCTGAAACGGCAAAAGCGCCACGAGCAGAACGGCCAATCCCCGGGTCACGAAACGCATCAGAAAGCCTGCCCTATGCCAAGGTAGATCTGCACCCCGTTGCCGGTTGAGCCGCTGACGGGGCCGGCGACATCGAGCCGGATCGGGCCGATGGGCGTTTTGTAGCGCAGCCCCAGCCCGGCCCCCGATTGCCAGTCGCCATCCCCCTCGCCAAAGCTGTCGAGCCCGACAAAGCCCGCATCGTAAAAGGCAACGACGCCGATGGAAGAGGTGATCCCGGCGCGCAATTCGCCGGAAAGGCCGATGAAACGGTTGCCCCCGGTTTTCAGCGTGCCCCCTTCCAACGCCGTCACGCCAAGCGATTGATAGGGCTGGCCACGCACCGTGCCGCCGCCGCCGGAATAAAACAGGTAATCGCGCGGGGTTTCCTCCAGATCGGGGCCGAACACGCCGCCAAATTGCGCCCGCCCCGCCAGCACGAAACGGCCCCCCGCATCAAGCGCGCGATAGGCGCGGAAATCGGCGGCGAGCCGCGCGCCCGAGCCGGTGCCCGAAAGCCCCGCAAAGGGCGTCAGCTCAAGCTTGCCGTAATAACCCCGCGTTGCATCGGCAGCATCATTGCGGTTGTCCCAGGTCAGGCTCGTTGGCAGGGTGATGGTGCGGTAAAGGGTGTTGCCGGTCTCATCGGTGATCCGCGACCAGCCATAGCCGATCCCCGCCTCGCCGGTCAGCCGCGGGTTGAACACATGGCTCAGACCGACGCTGATGTCGAAAGCCTGCTCGGTATAATCTTCCTCATCGCTGCGGCTCACCTGCGTGGCGAGAAAGGCGGCGGTATCGGGGCTGAAGGTGGCGGGCCGGTCCAGCCGGGCCGCCAGGCTGTAATCTGTGCCGCCGGTCGCGCCGCCAATCCCGGCCACCTCGGCATCGAAGCGCAGCCGTTCGCCCCCGCCAAACAGGTTGCGGTGCAGCCAATACCCCGAAAGCGTGACGCCATCGGTGCTGGAAAGCTCTGCCCCCAGCCCGAGACGGCGCGTTTTGGCCTCGATCACCGTCAGATCGCCATCAAGCAGGGCGCCGTCGCGCAGGTGCTCTGCCTCGCTCAGCGTCACGGAGGAAAAGATCCCGGTGCGGCGGAGCCGGTCGCGCACTTCCTCAAGCTCTTCGGGGGAGAAGCGCTTGCCGGTCGGAAACCCGGCGATCTCGTAAAGCCGCTTTGTCCGCAGCCGTTCGTTGCCCTGCGCGCGCAACGTGCCAAAGGTGACCCGCGGGCCGGGCGCCAGCGCAATATCGGCCGCAAGCGTCTCGGCGCGGTGATCGGCGATGATGCGTTGATCGGCGATCTCGGCCTTGGCATGGCCTTCCTCGCGCCAGGCGGAAATACCGGCCTGCGCGGCATCGGCAATCAACCCCGAACGCGCGGTCTTGCCCGGCGCAAAGCCCTCGGGCAGCGTGGTTTCCCGCGCGAGCGGAGCCACCACCGCCTCGGAGAATTTGAACCTCGGCCCGGGGCTGACGTTGATCTCCACCGCGCCAATGCGGGAGGGCGCATCCATCGGCGCGATGCCAGAGGCCTCACGCCCGTCAATACGGATCGAGACCGTGCCGCCGTAATAGCCCGCATCATAAAGCGCGCCCACAAGCCGGGCATAATCGGCGCGGGCGGCGGTGAAAATATCTTGCGCTGTGCTGTCGTCAGCGGCGGCGGAGTTGCGGGTGAGCGACGCGGCCTCGATCGCCTTGCGCAGATCCTTGTCCGCACCGGGCGTATCGAGGTTGAACGCGGTCTGTGCCACGGCAGACCCGGCCAAGGCCGTGCCAAGAAGCACCGCAATGCTCCAAAGACTGCTTCTCATCTGCCGACCCCCGATCCGCCTGCCCGATTAGATGCAGTTTTGCATCCAAAAGGCCAGAGCGCAGCGGCAAAAAACGCCGCTGCGCAGCGAATCGGCGCGATCTCACCGATGCGATATCAGGCGCGCAGAAGCGAACCGAAGATCCGGTCGAGATGACCCGACATGTAGAGGATCAACCACTTCGAGAAGCGCTCGGGGTGGCGGTTCACCTCTGCCGCGAGATCGTAAAGCCCGATCCACCGAAGGTCCGACACCTCCATCGGATCGGGCATGATCCGCATCTGCGGCTTCGCGTAAGCGAGGTAAATATCCACCACCTCGTGTTCGACCATCCCGCCACCGACATCGGCGCGATACTCGAGTTTGTCGGCATGGGCCGGATAAAGGCCCGTGATGCCAAGTTCTTCCCGCAAACGTCTGACGGCGCAGACCTCGGGACGTTCGTCCCAAGCGGGGTGCGTGCAGCAAGTGTTCGCCCATAAACCGGGAGAGTGGTACTTCTCTTCAGCCCGACGCTGAATAAGCACCTGCTCCCCGTCCATGACGAAGATTGACACCGCCTTGTGGCGAAGCCCCTTGCGATGCACTTCCGTTTTTTCCACCGGAGTCAGCGTGTCGCCGACCCAGGCGGGAATATGCTCGCTCATTTTTCGGTTCCGACCCAATGGAAACGCCCTCAAAGCATGCGCTCGAGGGCGGTCCTTGTCATCATGTCACCTTGTCCCTGAGGCAGGTTGACGCGGGATGCGGTCGGTTTTGTTAACCAATTATGAACGGCTTGCTGCCTTACGACAGCGGCACATCGGCCGGTTTCTCGGCTTCGGCGCGGCGCGCAAGCTCGGCGCGGTAGAGACCGACGAAATCGACCGGATCGAGGTTGAAGGGCGGGAAGCCGCCGTCACGCGTCACATCCGAAACGATCCGGCGCACGAAGGGAAAGAGCTGGCGCGGGCATTCGATCAGGAGGAACGGATGCATCTGGTCATCCGGCACGCCTTCGATATGGAAGATCCCGCCGTAATCGACTTCGAGCAGATAAAGCGCGGTGTTCGTGGCCTTGTTGGTGGCGGTGATCTTGAACTTGGTGATCACCTCGAACTGGTGTTCGGCCGGGCGCTTGCGCGCATCGAGGCTCACCTGAACCTGCATCTCGGGCTGCACTTCAGCGCTTTGCAGACCTTTGAGCGCCACCGCATTCTCAAAGGACATGTCGCGCACGAATTGCGCGAGGATGCTCATCTTGAGTTGGTTTTGCGGCTGCGGCGCGCCGTTGGGGGCATCGGTCATGGGTCTCTCCCTATGGTTTGCGCCTCTTTAGCATCCCGCCCCCAGTGTCTCAAGGCGCGAGCGACGCAAGCGCTTGCTTAGGGCTTCGTCCAGCCAGAGGTGCCGCGCGGGGGCGGGCTGTTCGGGTCAACTTCCAGAAAATCGCCCTCGATCACCGTGCCCGGGCCATCTTCATCTGCGCGGCGCGGCTGGTGCATGTTGTAGCCCTGCACCACCACCCGGGTCTTGAGCCGGGCAATCGCGAGGCTGCGCACCGGCGGCACCAGCAGCAAAAGCCCGAGCGCATCGGTGAGGAACCCGGGCAGCATCAACAACACCCCGGCGAAGAGGATGAGCGCCTCATGCGCAAGCGGCACTCCGGGAGTTCCGATCCCCTGCATCGTCGCGCGCAGGTTGGCCTGTGTCCGCTCGCCCTGAGAGCGCAGCACCGCAAGGCCCAGCGCCATGGTCAGCACCACCTCGCCCAGCGTGCCCCAGAGCCCGAGGACCGAGCCGATCTCGACAAAAAGCCCGATCTCGATCAGCGGCCAGGCCATAAGTGCCAGCATCACCCACATATTCCCTCCGATCACGCGCAGCCCATTGGTGGACTTGAATGTTCGCGTCCCTTACATAAGTGCAGAAGGCCGCCATACCACCACCAAGATGGAAAACCCATGAGCTCTGCCCTGTTCCAACTGATCGTGCTCGCGGCCATCGCGCTGTTCCTGATCTTCCGGCTGCGCAATGTGCTCGGCACACGTGATGGATTTGAAAGCGAAATCAAACCACTGGAACGCGTGGAGCGGCCCGGGAGCGATGCGTTCGAGGTGATCGAGGGCGGACCGGACCGCGACATCGTGGACCACGTGCCCGAGGGATCGGATGCCGCTGTGGCGCTTGCGCAGATGAAGCGGGTGGAGCCCGGCTTCAATGTTGCATCCTTCCTGCAGGGGTCGCGCGCGGCCTATGAAATGATTTTGATGGCCTTCGAGAAGGGCGAGCTGGAGCCGGTGCGGCCATTTCTCGCACCCGAAGTCTATGAGGCGTTCAGCGCCGCGGTGGCGGAGCGCAAGGCACGCGGGCTCAGCGTGCACGCCGAGTTCCTCGGGCTGCGCGAACTGGTGCTGACGGAAGCCACCTTCGACACCGCCACCCGCGAGGCAGAGATCACCGTGCGCTTTGGCGCCGAGCTGATTTCGGTGGCGCGTGATGCCACCGGCGCCGTGGTCGAGGGCGACCCGAAGGCGCCGCGCAAACAGCGCGACAGCTGGAGCTTTGCGCGGGAGATGGGCAGCAGCGATCCGAACTGGCAACTCGTCGCCACGGGCGGCTGAGCGGTGCAAGGCGCATGGCGTGACCGGCGGGGGCGGCGATGAAACGGCGCCGTCTTCTGACCCCGGAGGAGCGCGAGCTTTGGGAAAAGGTCGCCGCATCCACCCATGCGATGCATCCGCATGCGCCGATTTCGGCAAAGACCGAGCCCGACCGCAGCGAACGCCATGTGATCCCGCCCGCGCCGCCCCGGCTTGATCTCCCGGCGTTTCGTGTGGGCGAGACGGTGCGGTCCCCGGCCCGTCACCACGATCTTGCGCCTGCGCTTTCAGACGCGCTGAAAGCCCATCCGGTGCAGATGGACCGCAAGGCGCATCGGGAGATGACGCGCGGCAAGCTTGAGCCCGAGGCGAAAATCGACCTGCATGGCATGACGCTTGCCGAGGCGCACCCGGAGCTGATCCATTTCATCCTGCGCGCCCATGCCCGCGGCGACCGGCTCGCTCTGGTGATCACCGGCAAGGGCAAGCGCGGCCGGGACGAGGGGCCCATTCCGCAGCGCCAGGGCGTGTTGCGCCATCAGGTGCCGCATTGGCTGCGCCTGAACCCGCTTGGCCCGGTGGTGTTGCACGTCAGCGAGGCGCATCTCAAGCACGGCGGCGCAGGCGCCTATTACGTTTACCTGCGCCGAATGCGTTAACCGCCCCCCAGCGCCGTGAACGGCGACAATATCACCTCGGTCGCATTTTCCACCGTCATCATCACGCCCGAGGCGAGGCTCCTCCGCCCCGTTTGCTCGCCCTCAAGGATCTGCGCCATCTGGCTCGTGTCGCGCAAGATATTGATCAAGGCCGGGTTCGTGGCCACGTTGAAATGGCCGTCGCGGGTATTGTAGGCGGCCACGTCGATCATCGTCACCTTCAGGTCGGCCACGCGTTCCACCTGCCGCAAATTGCCCAAACGCGCGGCCTCGCCCGCGATCCGCGACGAAAGGCTGAGCGCCTTGTCCTTCTCGGAGGTGAAAATCAGGAAGGGCTGGGGCAGCCGGCCCACGGTATGCGCCTGCTCCCGGAACAGATCGACATCAATATCGGGCGAAATCAGCACCACGCCGTTCAGTGCACTGAGCGTTGCCCGGTCCCCCGAGAGCGCGATCTGGCGCAGGGTTTCCATCGTCAGCGCCGCGCCCATCGAATGCGCCACAAGCCTGATATGCCGCGCCCCCGCCCCGCGCAGCTCGGCAAGCAGCTTTTGCAACCCGTCACGCGCAAAAAGCGCCGAGTCGCGGTCATAGGCATAGCCCATCACATGCCCGCGCGAGGGCCAGGCGTAGGTCACCAGCGTGCCGGGCAATGCGAAGTCTTCGCCCATCTGCGCCAGCCGGTAGAGACCTTCGGCGAAGTTGGTGTTGAACCCGTGCACGAAAACGACTGCATCGCCGCCATGTTGCGCCAGATCGCGGCGCAGATCGGCGCGGAAGGCCGCGGGCGCGTCAAAGACCGTCTCGCCCGCCAGCATGAAATCGCGCGTCGGGTCCACCTTCCGCCCCAGCCGCGGAAAGCGCAGCTCGCCGATTTCCCGCACCGGCGGAACCGAGACATCAAACCGGGCGAGTTCGAGATTTTCACTGCGGGTATAGGCGAAGTCGGCCCCGGTCTCGGGGTCGGTGCCGCGGGTGGAGCCCACGAAAATCGGCAGCGTGCGCCCCGGTGTCGCTTCCGCAATGGGCCCCAGCGCCCCGCGCGGCGCACAGCCCACCAGCATGATCACGACACAGAGCAAGAGCCCGCGCATCAGCCCCTCCGGCCTCGTCTTCGGTGGAGGCAGGATAGCATGGCCCCTGCCCCCGGCCAGAGGTTTCAGAGCACGTAGCGGCTCAGATCGGCGGATTGCGCCAGCGCGCCAAGATGCTTTTCGACAAAGGCGGCATCGACCGTCACTGTCTCGCCAGAGCGGTCCGGCGCGGTGAAGGACAGCTCCTCGAACACCCGTTCCATCACCGTATAAAGCCGGCGCGCACCAATGTTCTCGACCGAGCGGTTGACCTCTGCGGCAATGCGCGCAAGCGCGGCGATGCCATCCTCGGTGAAGCTCACGGTAACCTCCTCGGTGCCCATCAGCGCGGTATATTGCCGGGTGAGGGCGTTGTCCGTCTCGGTCAGGATGCGGACAAAATCTTCCTCGGTCAGCGGGCGCAGCTCAACGCGGATCGGCAGCCGCCCCTGCAGTTCGGGCAGCAGATCCGAAGGCTTGGCGATGTGGAAGGCGCCCGAGGCGATAAAGAGGATGTGATCGGTTTTCACCGGCCCGTATTTGGTGGAAACGGTCGTGCCCTCGATCAGCGGCAGCAGGTCACGCTGCACGCCCTCGCGGCTGACATCGGCGCCACGGGTCTCGGCCCGCGCCGCGACCTTGTCGATCTCGTCAAGGAACACGATGCCAGACTGGCTCACCGCCTCCAGCGCCGCGGTTTTCACCGCCTCGTCGTCCAGAAGCTTGTCGGCCTCTTCCGAGATCAGCACCTCATAGCTCTCTGCCACGGTCATCTTGCGCCGGGTCTTTTTGGCGCCGCCAAACGCCTTGAACAGATCTTGCAGCCCCTGCATCTGCATTTCCATGCCGGGATTGCCGCCCAGCATCATCTGCGGCCCGGCAGTATCGGCGACCTCAAGCTCGATCTGCTTGTCATCAAGCTCGCCGTCGCGCAGCTTGCGGCGGAACATCTCGCGCGTCTGCTCGCGGGCATCCGTCCCCGCCAAAGCCTCGACCACCCGCTCTTCCGCGGCCTTGTGAGCGCGGGCCTTGACCTCCTCGCGCATCCGCTCGCGGGTTTCCACCATCGCGGCATCGACAAGATCACGGATGATCTGCTCAACATCGCGGCCCACATAGCCAACCTCGGTGAATTTCGTCGCCTCGACCTTCAGAAACGGCGCCTTGGCCAGTTTGGCAAGGCGGCGCGAGATCTCGGTTTTGCCAACGCCGGTCGGCCCGATCATCAGGATGTTCTTGGGGTAAACCTCTTCGCGCATCTCGGGCGAAAGGCGCTGGCGGCGCCAGCGGTTGCGCAGCGCCACGGCCACGGCGCGCTTGGCATCGGATTGGCCGATGATGAAACGGTCAAGCTCGGAAACGATCTCGCGGGGGGTCAGATTGGTCATTTGGAAAGGCTTTCCACCGTCAGGTTGCCGTTGGTGTAAACGCAGATCTCGGCGGCAATCGCCATTGCCTTGCGGGCAATCGCCTCGGCATCGAGATCACTGTCCATGAGCGCGCGGGCGGCGGCGAGCGCATAATTGCCGCCGGAGCCGATTGCGGCGATGTCATGCTCGGGCTCAAGCACATCCCCCGCACCGGTGAGCACATAAAGATCGGCGCCATCGGTCACGATCAGCATTGCCTCAAGATTGCGCAGGTATTTGTCCATCCGCCAATCTTTCGCAAGCTCGACACAGGCGCGGGCCAGTTGCCCCGGCGCGGCCTCAAGCTTTTTCTCAAGCCGTTCGAGCAATGTGAACGCATCTGCGGTGGAGCCCGCAAAGCCCGCCACCACCTCGCGGCCCCCGGGGGTGAGGCGGCGCACCTTGCGCGCCGTGCCCTTGATCACGGTCTGGCCAAGGCTCACCTGCCCGTCACCCGCCACCACCACGCGGCCGCCCTTGCGCACGCCGATGATGGTCGTGCCGTGCCAGCCAGGAAATTTTTCGTCGGTCATGAGATCCTCCGTTTGCGCAGAATATTGGGGCCGGTCCTGGCCCTTGCAAGGTGACCGATTGCCCGAAGCGGCGCGGCAGGCCTTGCACCGCGCATGCAAAAGGGCGCCCGAAGGCGCCCGCTTGCTGCATGTTCAAAGCATCAGATCGCGGATTCGATCCACGATTGCAGCGCCGCTTTCGGGGCCGCGCCAACCTTGTTCGACACGACCTGACCATCCTTGAACAGGAACAGCGCCGGGATCCCGCGCACGCCCAGAACGGCGGGGCTATCGGGGTTTTCGTCCACGTTCACTTTGACGATCTTGATCTTGCCCGCCATCTCGGTGGCGATCTCTTCCAGCGCCGGGCCAATCATCCGGCACGGGCCACACCATTCGGCCCAGAAATCGACGACAACCGGAATATCGGATTGCCGGACTTCGGCATCGAACGTGGCATCGGTAACGGCGACGGTGGCCATGGCGCATCTCCTGCAATTGGGTTGGCGGGAAGGTAGGGCGCGGCCCCGCCATCGTCAAGAACTCGTGGCAGGACGAAGCGCGGCATCCATCTGTGCGTCAGAGATCGCCATGAGCGCACCCGTTGCCGTCCACAACAGCAGGCATTCAACCGGCCGCCCCGGGTAGATCTGGCGCAGTGCGCCGCGGTAGGCCGCAAGCTGGCGCACAAGGCCAAGCGGCACCTGCGCGGCGGTTTCGGGCACGACCGCGTTTGATTTGTAATCAAGCACGCGGATCCGGTCTGGCAGCACCTGCAACAGGTCGATCACCCCGTGCAGCTTGCGCCCCTCAAGCTCGGGTAAATCTGCCGTCAGCGCGACCTCGGCAAGCACCAGCCCTTCGCGCAGCCCCGCGCGCTCCACCGCGGTCAAAACGCTTCTGGCCTGCGCCAAAACAGCCTCTGTTTCGGCCTGATCTGCCTGATCTTCGCCAAAGGCGAGCAACTCGGCGGCAATCTCTTCCCAGCGCGCCTCGGGCCATTGCGGAAGGTGTTCAAGCAAAAGGTGAAGCTGGCGGCCATGGCGCAAACCGTCTTCAACGCCTGCAGGCGGGCCCTCGCCCGGCACCACCTTCGCCCCCCCCAGATCGGAGGCCGAGAGCGCGGGCGCGGCCTCCGGGCGCGGCGCCGGGCGGGCCGCGACCCAATCGGGCAAGATCACTTCGGCCGCGGGGGCAGTGGCTTGCTCGCGCGCGCCGGCGGCGGGCCAGACCCCATGCGAGAATCGCCGCACCGGCCCGAGCGCCTGAACCTCGTCAGAGAGCGCCAAAACCGTCTCTGTTCCGGCAGAACTCATGGCCGCTTCTGTCAGCGCATACCAGCTTTCGCCAGTTTTGTCGGGGGCGCCCGCCTGCGCCACGATCAGCCATTTTTCGGCCCGCGTCATCGCCACATAAAGAAGCCGGAGCCGTTCGGCAGCTTCGTTTGCCGTGCGCTCGGACAAAGCCGCGCCAAGGGCCTCGGGGTGCAGACCGCCCGGAGCCTTCCAGAGCGCCACGCCCTCCTCCGCGATCAGGATCTCGCCGCGCCGCGAGGCCGCGCGTGGGCCGGTATCGGGCAAGATCACGATCGGCGCCTCAAGCCCTTTCGAGCCATGCACCGTCATCACCCGAAGCGCGCGGCCTGCCCCTTCCTGCTGGCGTTTGATCTGGATCTCATCGGCACCGAGCCACGCCAAAAAGCCTGTCAGGCTGGGCACTTCGCTGCGCTCATAGGCGAGCGCCTGCGCGATCAGCGCGTCGATCCCGTCTTCCGCCTCGGCGCCCAGCCGCGCCACCAGCCGTCGTCGCCCGTCATGGCGGATCAAGAGCCGCTCGATCAGATCATGCGGGCGCAGAAAATCGGCGTGGTCGCGCAAATCGCCAAGCACGTCGAGCACGGGCTCATGCGCGCTCTCGCGCAGCGCCTGCCACAGGAACCCGGGCCGCCCATGGGCAAGGCGGAACAGCGCATCCTCCGAGAGGCCGAAAAGCGGAGACCGCAGCGCCTCTGCCAAGGCCAGATCATCCTCCGGTGTCGCCAAAAAGGCCAAAACAGAGACGATATCGCGCACCGCAAGCTCACCGCCGAGCCGGAGCCTGTCGGCCCCGGCCACCTCCAGCCCGCGCGCCTTGCAGGCGCGGATGATCTCGTGAAAAAGATCCGAGCGGCGCTGCACCAGAACCAGAAAATCGCCCGCATGCACCGGGCGCGCGCCCGAGCCCTCGGGGATCTGCACGCCCGCGGCGATCATCGCGGCAATCTCTGCCGCCACGGCCCGCGCCAGAACAACCGGGGCGGTATCGGCGCCGGGCAGGTCCACCGGGTTCTCCCAGTCATCCTCCTTCGGGGCCTCGGGCGGCAGCACCGCGGGCCACAGATCCACCCGCCCCGGCAGATCGGCGTGAAAGGCCAGATGCTCGGGCGCGCCACCGAGCCCGGCGGCTGCCGGACCTTGAAAGGTCAGGTCGACGAGGCGCAGGATTGCGAGCGACGAGCGGAAGGAATGCAGCAGCGCCGCATCCTGCAAGGGCCGCTGGATCGCGGCAAAACTTTCAGAAAAGCGGCTCTTAACCGCCTCGAAATGAGCGAGATCCGCACCCTGAAACGAGTAGATGGACTGCTTGCGATCCCCCACCACGAAGATTGTTCGCGCCTCGGGCCGCGCCCCCTCCCCGGCGGTGAACTCATCGGCAAGCCGCTCGATCACGCGCCACTGGCCGGGAGAGGTGTCTTGCGCCTCATCAACGAGAATATGGTCAATGCCACCATCGAGCCGGAACAGCACCCATTGCGCCGTTGCCGGATCAGACAAGAGCGCCCCGGCCCGCTCGATCAGATCATCGAAATCGAGCCAGCCGCCCTGCGCCTTCTTGTGTGCAAGCCGGGGCAGGAACACGGCGGCGAAGTCTTGCAACGCCAAGGTCCGCTCCAGCGTGGTCAACGCCTGTTCCTGCATCCTTGCGGCGCAAACGGCCTCCGCAAACGCCAGAAAATCGCCCGCAAGCCCCTCGCCCAGCGCCTCGCTGGCGCCCTTGGTCAGAAGCCGGGAAGTGACCCGCGAGCCATCTTTCACGAGCATGATCTCGGCCAGCGCGGCGAGGTCCGCCGTGCCGGGCGTTTCCAGATCCAGCGCGCTGAGCCGGTCGGCAAGCGCCAGCATCGTCTTTGCCGATTGCTGCCGCAAGATCGGGATCATCGCAGCAATCATCCCCGGGATCTCGGGCCCGATCACCCGCGCCGGCAGATCCTTGGCGTGCAGATTTGCCGGAAGATCCAACAAACCGCGCAGCTCCGCCTCGCTTGGAGGGGCAAAAAAAGCGTCTCTATTGTGGCTGATTTCGGCCAAAATATCTGAAAGATTGGCACCAGAGAAATGGCGCAGGAACCGGTCAAACACCGGGCGCGCATCGCCCGAGGCGAGATCTTCCAGAAGCTCCTCGCGCATCCTTGCGGCGGAGCGGTCATCGAGCTCCGCAAAGCCATGCGTCACCCCCGCCTCAAGCGGAAAGCGGCGCAAAAGCGCGCCACAGAACGCATGGATCGTCTGGATCTTCAGGCCGCCCGGCGTTTCGATTGCCTGCGCAAAAAGCCGGCGCGCGCGCGCCAGGGCCTCGGCATCAAGCCGCCCCTCAACACCAAGCGCGGCAAGCTCGGCCGTCAGCGCGGCATCTTCCAGCATCGCCCAGCCGCCAAGGCGCTTGAGCAAACGGTTTTGCATCTCCGCGGCAGCGGCCTTGGTATAAGTGAGGCACAACACCTTTTGCGGCTCTGTTCCGGCAAAAAGCAGCCGCGCCACGCGGTCTGTCAGCACCCGCGTCTTGCCCGATCCGGCATTGGCGGAAAGCCAGGTCGAGCGGGCGGGATCGGCGGCCTGAACCTGCCGTTCGGTGGCATCATCGCGGCGCGTCATCCGACATCCTCCGGCTGCGAGACATCGATGACATCCCATTCGCCAAAGCGGGAGAGATGGTCATAATCGCTCTTGTCGCGCGTTTTTTGCAGCGCCCGCCGGGCGGCAAACCCCTGATCGGGCGTAAGATAGCGCGCGAGCAAACGATGCAGCCCCTCCCAGATTTGCGCCACATCCTCGGGCCCCAGACCAAGTTGGCGGCAGGCCCCGGTATCTCCAAGCTGGATGTAACGCATCGCCGAAACCGTTCGGGGGCCCAGCGCCGCAAAGGCACCGCGCATGATCATCGCCGCCTCAAGGGGGAGTTGCTTGTCGAAAAACCTCACCTCATCGTCTTTCGGCGGCGCCCCGGATTTGTAGTCATAAACCACCGCGGTGCCATCTTGCAGAAGGTCGATCCGGTCGGGCCGCGCGGTGAGGGTGAAGGCGGGGGCTTTGAGGTCGATCCTGCCCTTTTCCTCAACCAGGGCCGGTGCCCCTTCGGCGCGGCGCGCCCGTTCCTGCGCCACAAGGGCGGGGGCGATCCGCGCAATCCGCGCCAGCCAAAGCCGTTGCGCCGAGGGCCAGGGAACGCTCTCCTTCAGGCTCTGTTCTGCCAGAACAAGCAGATCCGCTATCGCGGCTTCGTCCTCTTGCGCCGGGTCGAAGCGCGCCACGAAATGCTCCACCACCTGATGCAGCGCCTCGCCGCGCAGCCGCGGATCGGGCTCCGGTGCCAGCGGATCAAGCGGCGAAAGGCGCAGCACATGGCGGGCATAGATCGCATAGGGATCGCGGATCAGGGTTTTGATTGCAGTGACAGAGAGCTGGCGCGGGCGGGCCTCCACCGGCGGCCGCGGAGCCGGGCGCGGGGCCGCAGGCACGGGCGCCTCCGGGCGCTCAAGTGCCACCGCAAGCGCGCGCCAATCCGCGCCCCGGTCGCGCATTTGCCTGAGCGCCTCGGGCCCCCCGGCGGCCTCGAGCCCCCCCAAAAGGTTGGTCAGCCGGTTGAGCCAGCGCGCCGGAACGGTTTCCGCCTCCGCATCCCGGCGCGCGCGCGAAAGCACCACCCGCGGCCCGGCGATCGCCTGCTGAAAATCATGTGCAGCAAGACCGATCTGCCGCTCGGGCAACAAAAGGCCGGACTCGAGCCGCATCTTGCGGCTCAGCCAGGGGTCGGGCGCCGGAGCCTCGGGCCAGCTTTTCTCGTTCAGCCCCGCCAGAAGCACCAGATCGGCATCTTGCGCACGCGCCTCAAGCGTGCCGAGAAAGCTCACCAACGGGTGCGCCGCACGCGGGTTGCGGGTTTGCGCGCCCTCCATCAAAGAGTCGATCAGATCGGTGTAATTCGCGCCGGTCAGGCTCAGCGCCTCCTCGGCCTCGGCGCCAAGTTCGGAGAGAAGCCGCCGGCAGGCCTCCCCCGCCGGGCCAAGCCACAATTCGCTCGCCGCCGCCACACCGCCCGGCCCGTTGGCAAGCGCCTCAAGCAAGGTCAGATGCTGCGCGAGCCAGCCCGCCACAGGTTGCGCAACCGGGGCGGAAAGCTGCGCCATTGCCCCCGCGAGCCAATTCCCCCAAGCCGCGCGGTCGGGCGCCCCCGCCGCCGCCCAGGCGCGGATCGCCCCGGGTTCGGGAAAGGCCGGGCCGTCGCGGCGCAGTTTCAACTCCAGCTCGCGCGTGAACCGCAGGTGGCTGCCGCGCTCGGCCGCGCCGGTGGCGGTGAGCGGATGCTTGAGCACCACAAGCAAGGCCTCAAGCGTGAGCGGGCGCCCCAACATCCGGGCAAGATGACGGATCAACCGCCCCGGCGGCGATTGGGAAAGCGGCTGGCCCGCTGAATCATCGGGCACAATCCCCCATCGGTCGAGCGCGGCGGCAACGCGGCGGGTCAGCATCCGGTCCGGCGTGATCAGCGCCGCCTTTTCTCCGCGTTCGACAGCCTCGCGCAGCACAAGCGCCAAAGCGAGCGCCTCCTGCCGCGGATCGGCGGCCTCGATCAGCGTCAGCCCCGTACAGACCTGCGGCAGATCTCTGAGCGCCTTGCCCTCTGCCATCCATTGATCGGTGACGGGCGAGGGGCGCAGGGCAAGCGAGACAAGCGCGTTGCGCGCGGGCGCCGGGGGCGCAGCCTCGCTCCAGCGCCGGACCTGCGCGGGCGCCAGACCAAGCCCGTCGAGCAGCGCGAGGAAGCGGTATTGCGGATGATCCTCTATGGGAAAAGCCCCGGAAGAGAGACTGGTCCAGGCCAATTCGGGCATGTCGAAATCAAAGCCCGGCAGCACAATCGCGCCGTTTGGGAGCGCGGCCACCGCCTGCATGAAAAGCCGCGTTGCGCCACGCGAGCCGGTGGAGCCCGCGATGATGATCCGCTCGGGCGGGGGCGCCTCGGCCCATTGGCGCGCGAGCCCTTCGGCTACAAGGCGTTGGCGCCGCTCGGGTTCCGGCGCCGTGTCGGCCGCGAAATAGCGCGCAACGATCTGCAGAAAGCGCAGGCTCTGGCGCCAATGCTCGGCATGGCTCTCGCGGATGTCGAGCTGCTCGAACGCGTCTGGCGTGACGCCCTCTCCCTGCATCTCGGCCATCAGCGCGGCGAGACTGTCGGTGAGGCTGAAGAGCCCCGCCCCGGTCTCAAAAGCCGGAAGCCCGCGCGCGAGCTGATCGACAAGGCGCGCCAGTTCGAGCTTGCGGCGGATTGGCGGCGTGGCCGGGGCAAGGCCGGAGAGCGGCGCGCGCCCAAGATCGCTCACCAGCGCGAGGCGTGGCAAAAGCCTTGTCCCGAGAAGGTCAAATTCTTCGCGCACGCGGCGCTGCATGCGCCCGGAGTTCAGATACAGCCGGGTTTGCGCCATCTCTTCGGGCGGGGCATCGGCCAGCCGCTCGACAAGGCCGCGCACCAACGCACGGGCGAAGTTCACGCCGGGCGGCAAGGCAAAGATATGCGGCTCAGCCACCATGGCCCAGCATCTCCTCGGCCAGTGGAATGCACTCGGGCCGCCCCACGTCGCACCATCCGCCCCGATGCACGACGCCATAAGCCCGCCCCTCGGCAATGGCCCGGTTCCACATCAGATTGAGCGAAAAGGCGGGCTCGGAAATCGTCTCTATGCCGGCGGGATCGAGGATTTGCGCGCCCGTGTAAACATAGCCCGTGCCGCGGCGAAGGCGGCCCTTTTCGTCCATGTCAAAATCCCCCGCGCCAATGTGCCCGGTGGCCGCGGCCTTTGGAACAAGCGCGAGGCAGGCGGACATGCGCGCGCCATCCCAGCCCGCGCGCAGCGTGGCAAGCACGTTCGGCCCGGTCCAGACGGCATCGCTGTTGAGCGTGAAGACCGGCCCCGCGCCAAGGAGCGGCAGCGCCTTGCGCAGGCCCCCCCCGGTTTCAAGGAGCGCATCGCTTTCATCGGAGATCTGGACCCCGCTGCCCGCCAGATGGCTGCGGACCTGATCCCCGAAATAGTGCACATTGGCAACCACCCGCCCGATCTCTGCGCCACGCACCAGATCGAGCGCATGTTCAAGGAGTGGGCGCCCGGCCACCGCCACAAGCGGCTTCGGGCGGGATTGCGTCAGCGCCCCCATCCGCGTGCCGCGCCCGGCGGCAAAAAGCATCAGCGCATCGGGTGTTGGCCGCATTCGCGTTCCATCCTTGCAAGCAATTCGGGGCTCGGCGGCACAAGGGCCGCCGCAACCGCATGGCGCAGGGGGGCGAGCGATGGCGCCGCAAGATTGCGCTGCAGATACCCCCAGACCCGCGGCATCAGCGCAAGATAATGCGGCTTGCCGCCCGCCAGGCAGAGCCGCGCGAAAATGGCGAGGATGCGGAGCGCGCGCTGGGCACCAAGAAGGGCGTAGCTTGCCCCGAAACCCTCCGGGTCAAAGCCGCGCAGCGCCGCATAGCGGGCGCGCTCTTGCCGTTCGATGGCTTCGGGCACATCCCGGCGGGCATCTTGCAATGCGGATACGAGATCATAGGCCGGATCGGCGGCGACAGCATCTTGAAAATCCAGCAGGCCAAGGCGCGCGGGGCCCGCGCGGTCTGGCAACCAGATCACGTTCTCGGCGTGAAAATCCCGCAGGCACATCACGGGCGAAAACGGCTCTGTTTTGGCATGAAGTGCCGCAATGAGCGGGGCGAGATCGGCGGCGGCAGCGGGATCGGCGCACGGATACCACTGCGGCACGAGGCCGACGAGATCCGCGAGCGCCGGGCCATTGAGCGGCGCAACAAAATCGGGGGCCGGGCAGGCATGAAGCGCGATCAGAAAATCGGTGATCGCCCCATAAAGGGCGGGTTGATCTTCGGGCTGGTGCGCCATGAGCCGCGCCAGAACCGCATCGCCAAAATCTTCCAGCAGCATCAGCCCGGCCTCGGGCGCGGCGGCAAGGACCTGCGGCGCGGAAAAGCCCTGCGCCAAAAGCCAGGCATCGACGCGCAGAAAGCGTTTAAACTCCTCCCCCGGCGGGGCGATCATCAAAACCGCTGTCTCGCGGCCGCGGGTGAGCCGCTCGTAGCGGCGGGCAGAGGCATCCCCTGCAAGCGGGGCGCGCGCGGCATCGCCCCAACCTTCTGCGGCCAGAAAGAGCTCAAGCGCCCCCATCTAGACGCGCTCCAGATCGGCCAATCGCGCCGCCCAGGAGGCGTTTGCGAAAAGCGCAACAGACCGCGCGGCCCCCCCTTCGGTAAGCGAAAACCGCAAGGTCAGAGCCGTTTCGGGCATCAGAGCGCCGAGCCGCTCGGGCCATTCGATCAGGCAGATCGCCGTCTCGAACGCCTCTTCGAGGCCCAGCTCGATTGCTTCGTCAGGATGGGTGAGCCGATACAGATCGGCGTGCCAGATCTCGGGATCGGCGCCGTAGCTTTGCACCAGCGTAAAGGTGGGTGAGGGCACATCCTCGCCTTCACCCACCCGCGCCCGGATCAGCGCGCGCGCAAAATGGGTTTTTCCGGCGCCGATCGGGCCATCGAGAAGGAGCACATCGCCCGGCCCCAGATGGTGCGCAAACCACTGGCCAAGCCGGGCGGTGGCATCGGCATCATCAAGCACGAGGGTGCGAATTTCGGGCAGCGTGACCATGGGCGCACTCTAGCGGCCCGGCGCGCCCCGGCAAGCCCCCTCCGGCGTCAACTCAGCGCAAGTTCGACCTCGGCTTCCGCCAGCGGGCGCGGTGCCAGAAGCGCTCTGTTGCCCGGGGTAAAGCTCGCAAGCATCGCCCCCCCGGCCATCGGCGCAAAGCGGCAGATAATCCGCTCGCCGTCAATCCGGCGCACCACCTCGGCCTCGAACGGCACATTGCTTGCCGTGCGGGTGAAAAAGGCGCGCGCGCGCGCCCAGATCTCGTTCGGCTCGCATTGCGCCTGCCAGTGCCGGACCGCTTCGTGGATGTTCTGGCCCCCAAGCGAGCTTGCACTCGAAACGCCCCAGAGCCGCTCATAGCCGGCGTTGGAAATGGTCATCTCCCCCGAGGGCTGGAACACCGCCACCGCCTCGCTCATCATGTCGAGCACGTCCTGACCCTGCTCCAGTTCCGCGCGGAACCGCCGCGAAAGCGAGATTTCGGCGGAAATATCCTCAAAGAGGAAGGCCACGGCGCCATCGGGATGCGGGCGACCGGTAACACGATAGGTCTGGCCAGAGGGCAGCATCCAGGTTTCCGAGTGGAAGCCCGCAACGGCGGCCTGCTCAAGCTCGCTCATTTTCAGCCGCCAGCTGCGGTAATCCTTCGGCTCTGGCATCATCCGCGCCTCGCGCAGCCGATCCAGGAAGGCGTAAAGCGTTGGGCGCCGCGAGAGGAATTCCGCCCCGAGTTGCGTCAGGTCGATCAGCGCCGGGTTGAAGATTTGCAGCTGACGTTGACGGTCAAAGACAGCCAGCCCGATCGGCAGATCTGCAAAGGTCTTGCTCAGGGTCTGAACAAAGTCGCGCAGGGCCTTTTCTGCCCGGATCGTGGCATCGGCGGGCAGCGCGAAATGCAAGGCACCGCGCTCGAGCGGATAGGAGTGGCATTCAAACCAGCTCTGCTCCCCGGTCAACGTATCCTCAAGCCGGAGCCGGCGCGGGCCGGTGACCTGACCGGGCGGATCAATGTCAAAAAGCTTCGGCAGCGGCCAGACCGGCGCCTCCTCGCCCGCGTCGAACACTTCGGCCCGCAGCACATAAGCGCGGTTCGCCCAGGTCAGAACGCCGGTCTCATCCTCGCGCCAGACCAGCGCGGGGGCGCGGTCAAGCGTCTGGCGCAGCTCCTCCAGCTCATCTTCCAGCGCGCGTTGCGAGAGCCCGTCGACGAGCAGGCCCTTGCCCTCCGCCTCCGGGTCGATGAAGGTGATCCGGGCGAGCCCGTTGACATCCTCGGCAAGGAGCTTGAGCCCCTGCGCCCGTCCGGGTTCGGGGCGCGCGCGCATCTCAACATGGCCGTGGTCCGCCAGCTTCGCCATGGTGGCGACAAACCCCTCGAACCGCGGCGCGGCAAAAGCGCAAAGGCGCGCCCAGTCGCTCACGCCCATCGGTGCGGCCTCCAGAAGCGTGCGCGCCGGCGCCGTGGCATCGACCAGATCCTGATCATCGAACAGAAACACTGTCTGTTCGAGCACCGGATAAATGGCCGGGCTCGCCACTGCCCTGCCCGGCCGAGCCAGCAGGAAAGTGATCAGGACAAGCGCCAGAAACGCCGATCCAACCGAAGTCACGGCGATGACAATCGCCTGAAATACATCCATCTGCATGACTGCAGCCCTCTCGCCTGTCCCGCAGTCATGATTGATGAATAAAGGTTAATGAGGCGTTAAGGGGGGATAGCTTCGCTCACCTTTTGGGTAGGGTCAGCTCGCAATTGGAACATTTTCGCCCAAGGGCCCGGTTTCCGGCGCGAGCAAGCGCCCGATATGCCAGCGCGATTCAACCACGGCACCAGAGCGACGCGGCACCGGCGCGTTTTTCTGATAGGGTTCCCTGCCGTTGCCGAATCGCAGTTTTGCCCCCGTCCGCTCCAGAAGCGTCTTGGCGATGAAGAGGCCAAGCCCCATCCCCTCATATTCCGGCCGCTCCGACCGGGCGCCGCTGCGCGACGAGATGAACGGGTCGCCAATGCGGTTGATCACGCTGGGCGCATAGCCGCGGCCATCGTCGCAAACGCGAACAATGATGCTGCGGTCGGTCCATTCCGCATCCACCCACACCGTTGTCTGTGCAAAATCGACCGCATTCTGCACAAGATTGCGCAAAGCGTGCACCAGCTCCGGGAAGCGGTAGATCGTCGGCTGCCGTTCCGACCCCCCCTCGCCCGGGCGACAGTCAAAAACGATGTTCTTGCCGCGCTCCATATGCGGCTCTGCCGCCTCGCGCAGAACCGCCAGCAGCGGCGCGGTGCGCAGATGCAGGTCATCCTTTCCGGCGCGGCCCATCGAGCGCAGGATATCGCGGCATCGGTCCGCCTGTTCGCGGATCAGCACCGCATCATCGTAAAGCTCCGGGTCATCCGAAAGCTCGTCGGCAAGCTCGCTCGACACAAGCTTGATGGTGGCGAGCGGCGTGCCAAGCTCATGCGCCGCCGCGGCCACAACGCCGCCGAGATCCGTCAGCTTCTGCTCCCGGGCCAGCGCCATCTGCGTGGCAAAGAGCGCATCTGACATCGAATGGATTTCCTGCGCGATCCGGTGCGCGTAGGCGCCCAGAAACACCACCCCGATCACGATCGCCACCCAGGTGCCAAACGCGATCTGCGAGGGAACGTCGATCTGCTCGCCGGCCTTTGTCATCAGCGGCGCGGCGACGAGCGCGACAAGGGTAATCATGAAGATCGTCGCGCCCCCCAAAAGCAGCGTCGGGCGCAGCTTGAGCGCGGTCGCGGCAATCGTCACTGGCACAAGGATGAGAAGCGCGAAGGGGTTGGTGAGCCCGCCGGTGAGCGTCAGCAGCACAGCAAGCTGCGCGGTGTCAAACAGCAGCGTCGTCGTGACCTCTGCCTGCGAGAGGCGGCGCGATTCCGGGTAAAGGTTGATCGCCGCGATATTGGCAACCACCGCCGCCCCCACGGTGACAAAACAGAGCGGCAGATTGAGCGAGATCTGGAAATAGAGGTCCGCAATGGCAAGCGCCGCAATCTGCCCGAAGATTGCCGCCCAGCGCAGCAAGATCAGGGTCCGCACGCGCACCCATTCCTGATGCGCCTGTGTTGCCGAAAGATCGAGTTCCACCCGTTCGGGCGCCCGCAACAGGTCGGCCATGCAGTAATCCTCGTTCCCCTAAATCCCCCGCCCTTGATATTCCCGATGCGCTGGGCAATCAATGGCCGCACGAAAAGGAGAACCGATGCCCGTTTCTGCAAAGACCGCCGCAGTCGGCGGCGCGCTGACCTTGGCTGTTTTGCTGGGGGCGAGTTGGTATCTGACGATCGGGAAAGGCCCCGAAGATCCGCTGGCGGAATGCCGTGTGGGGGCCACTGCCGGCACCACCAGGATCGGCGGTCCCTTCACACTCACCTCTGAAACCGGCGCGACAGTGACCGAAAAAGAGGTGATCAGCGGGCCGAGCCTCGTCTATTTTGGCTACACTTGGTGCCCCGACGTTTGCCCGATCGACAGCACCCGAAATGCCGCGGCAGCCGATCTTCTGGCGGCGCGCGGCTATCAGGTGACACCGGTTTTCATTTCCGTCGATGTGGCGCGCGATACGCCCGAAAGCCTGCGGGAATTCACCGATCTGATGAGCCCGAAGATGGTCGGCCTGACCGGCACGCAAGAGCAGATTGATGCGGTGATCCGGGCCTATCGCGCCTATTATCGCGTGGCCGAGCCGGGCAACCCCGAAACGCTGATCGACCACTCCACCCAGACCTATCTGATGGACCCCGCGCAGGGGTATCTTGATTTCTATGACCGGGACGTTTCGCCCGAAGTCATGGCCGAAAGCGTCGCCTGCTTCATCGACGCGCTGAAAACAAACACAAAATAAGTCGCATTTCGGTATGACAAATTGACCCGCGGCGCGGATCATCATAGAAACGTGAGCAAAGGGTGGAAGGAAGAGACAATGGCCGAAGAAGAATTCACCGAACTGGGCAGCGATCGCACGCTTCTCTTGGTCGATGACGACAATGCTTTCCTGACCCGCCTTGCTCGCGCCATGGAGAAGCGCGGCTTCCAGCCGGAGATCGCCGAAACCGTCGCAGCCGGCAAGGCGATCGTGCAAAACCGCGCTCCGGCCTATGCCGTGATCGACCTGCGGCTGGAGGATGGCAACGGGCTTGAGGTGGTTGAAGCGCTGCGCGAACGCCGCCCCGAGGCGCGGATCGTGGTGCTCACCGGCTATGGCGCCATTGCCACTGCGGTCGCGGCGGTAAAAATGGGCGCCACCGATTATCTTTCCAAGCCCGCCGATGCGAATGACATTTCGAATGCCCTTCTTGCCAAGGGCGAAATGCTGCCGCCCCCGCCGGAAAACCCGATGAGCGCCGACCGGGTGCGGTGGGAACATATTCAGCGCGTTTACGAGCTTTGCGACCGAAATGTTTCTGAAACCGCACGCCGTTTGAATATGCACCGGCGCACGCTTCAGCGCATTCTTGCCAAGCGCAGCCCACGCTGACTTGCGCCTAACGTAAGGACAGCTTGATTATTCTTTTATAATGGTCAATATCCATCCAAACCCCAAGGAGGATGGAATGGATATTGATGACCTTTCGCTGACCGAGCTCAAGGCCCTGCGTGCGAAAGTGGACCGTGCGATCGTGACCTTCGAAGAGCGCAAAAAAAAGGAAGCGCTGGCCGAAATCGAAGAAACCGCCCGGAAAATGGGGTATACGCTCGCCGAACTGACCGCGCTGACGGAAAAGAAGCCGCGCAAGACCGTAGCGCCGAAATATGCCAACCCGGACAACGCGGACGAAACCTGGACCGGGCGCGGCCGCAAGCCGAAATGGGTCGAGGCCGCCCTTGCCGCGGGTAAAACGCTCGAAGATCTGACGATCTGAGCCTCAGGCTTCCGTTTTCAGCCAGTCGATGAATATGCGCGCCGTCGGGTTTATCGGACCCGGCGGCCGCACAATGTAATAGCCAAGGCTTTCCTCGGTGAGTTCGTGAATTTTCACCAACCATCCGAGCTTGAGGTCTTCCACGATCAACGCCTCGGTTTCCAGATGCAGCCCGATCCCCTCGCGGGCGGCGGAAAGCGCCAATTCCTCGTTCGGGAAGTCGACGAATTTCAGCGCTGCAGGGATAAGCCCGATGCTCTCGAGCAATTGCATCTGCTCGGGCCAGTCCCCCTCCCGAATCCAGGGCAGGACAGACATTTCCCGCAGCGAGAGTTTTGTGCGCCCGCCCAGCAATTCGGGCGCCGCCACCACCACCTGCGGCGCGGCGGTGAGAAATTCGGAAACGACACCGCGCCATTTGCCAACGCCAAAGCGGATGCCGAGATTGGCCCCGACCTCGCGCAATTCCACCAACCTTGGATCGGGCAAAAGCGAAAGCGCAATATCGGGGTGCTTTTTCCAGAACCGCGCGAGCCGCGGCATCAACCATTCCGAGGCGAAAGCGGGCGGCACCGTCACCGCAAGCGGCTTTTCTGCCCCATGCGCGCGCAGCGCCTCCGCCGCCGTCTGGATCGTGGCGAAGCCCTCGCCGAGCGCCTGCGCGAAACTTTCGCCTTCTGGCGTGAGGTGCAGATGCTTGCCGTCGCGCCACACGAGCGGCACGCCAAGCTCCGCCTCCAACGCTCGAACCTGCTGCGCTATGGCAGCATGGGTAACGTTCAGTTTACGGGCGGCTGCACTGAACCCCCCCTCCCGCGCCGTTGCGGCAAAGGCACGCAGGGCCGTGAGAGGCGGCATACGTTTCCAGTCGATTTCACTCATATGTTAGCCCAGCTCACAGATCACGAAAAATTCCTGACTCGCTTTGGCGCTGCGGTCAAGGCAAAGCGGAGGCAGATGAGTGAAAGGAGATCCGAAATGTTCCGGATGCTTGCTGAAGTGATGTCGCTTGCGATGGGGGGCTACGCACCCCGCGCCCGTCACGCTGGCGAATACAAATTTAACCGCTGAGCGCGGACAGAAGGGATTGGTGCCGCGCGGTAAACTCCGCGCGCACCTCGGCGGGGGGCCGCAGGCGGATCGCCATCCCCCGCACCAGAACGGGATCGAGCTTGCCAAAGATCCGGTTCGCCTCTGCTTCCGAAAACCCTGCAATCTGTTCGGCCTCGAGCCGGGCTGAGACCGTGTCTGCCGCCTTGATCGCCTTTTTGATCGGGGCGGGCAGCGCGGCGGGCAGGCCAAAGCGGATGTGCACAGCGGCGGTGAGCCGCGCATCCAGCTCGCCATAGCCCGCACCGATCGCCGCTTTCACCGGCGAGATCATGTCGCCCAGCACATATTCGGGCGCATCATGCAAGAGCGCCGCGAGCCGCCAGCGCAGGTCGATACCGGGGTTCATGCGGGCAAAGAGCGCTTCCACCAAAATCGAATGCTCGGCCACCGAATAGGCATAGTCGCCCCGGGTCTGGCCGTTCCAGCGCGCGACAAAAGCGAGCCCGTGGGCAATATCTTCGATTTCGATATCGACCGGCGTTGGGTCGAGCAGATCGAGCCTGCGCCCCGAAAGCATCCGCTGCCACGCCCGTTTCATTGCCTGCCCTCCGTGATCTGCCCCCTGCTAGCCAAACTGCCCGCCGCTGTAAACGGCGCGCGGAACCGGAATGACACATCTCGCGTTGGGCTTTTGACAGATCGAGAAAAGAGGGCCGCCATGACCATGAACCATCGCACCATCGCACTCAGCGCAACCGCGATTTCTCTGGCTGTTCTGGGCACGGTCGGGGTGGCGTTTTCGAGCATCCAGCCCGAGCAGCCGGACGTGCTTGCCCCGCCGCGCGCCGAAACCGCCGAAATGCTTGGCCGCCCGATGGATGATCACGGCCCCGCCATCTCTTACGGTGATCTTTCGGTTTTTGACGCGATCTCAGAGATCGGCCCGGATCAGGGCTATGATCAGCCCTATTGTGACCATCACGCCGCGCTCGGCACGCGGCTGTCGGAAGACTTTGGCGAAAACGCGCGCGTCAAGAGCCCGCTGCCGGGCAATCGCTCGATCGCGCTCTGGGCCTCGGACGAGATGGGCACATGGACCGCGCTTTACACCCGCGCCGATGGCGTTGCCTGCGTTGTCTCCTCCGGCATCGGCTGGCAGAGCAGCACCAATCCGGTCGCGCTTTTGAAATCGGAAGGACTTCTAAACGCCGGATAAACCCCGCGACCACAGTTACATTGCTGCAAACCCACGACGATGATAGGAAGCGCCAAGCGAAATTCGAAAGGATCCGTAATGGCCGATTACATCGTCAAGGATATCAAGCTGGCTGACTTCGGCCGCAAAGAACTCGATATTGCCGAAACCGAGATGCCGGGCCTGATGGCCTGCCGCGAGGAATTCGGCCCGAGCCAACCGCTCAAGGGGGCGCGCATCGCCGGTTCGCTGCACATGACGATCCAGACCGCGGTGCTGATCGAAACGCTCAAGGCGCTCGGCGCCGATGTCCGCTGGGCCTCGTGCAACATCTTCTCGACGCAAGACCACGCCGCCGCCGCCATTGCCGCGGGCGGCACGCCGGTCTTTGCGATCAAGGGCGAAACGCTTGAGGAATACTGGTCCTATACCGACAAGATCTTCCAGTTCGAGGAAGGCACCTGCAACATGATCCTCGACGACGGGGGCGATGCGACGCTCTACATCCTCCTGGGCGCGCGCGTCGAGGCGGGGGAAACCGATCTCATTGCCACGCCGAGCTCGGAAGAAGAGGTTTGCCTCTTCACCCAGATCAAGAAACGGATGGTGGAAACCCCCGGCTGGTTCACCCGTCAGCGCGAGGCGATCAAGGGCGTGTCGGAGGAAACCACGACCGGCGTGCACCGCCTTTATGACCTGCACAAAAAGGGGCTGCTGCCGTTCCCGGCGATCAACGTCAACGACTCGGTCACCAAGTCGAAATTCGACAACAAATACGGCTGCAAGGAATCGCTCGTGGACGGTATCCGCCGCGCCACCGATGTGATGATGGCCGGCAAGGTCGCGGTCGTGTGCGGCTATGGCGACGTGGGCAAGGGCTCGGCGGCCTCGCTTCGTGGTGCCGGCGCCCGCGTGAAAGTGACCGAGGTGGACCCGATCTGCGCACTGCAAGCGGCGATGGACGGGTTCGAGGTTGTGGTGCTGGAGGATGTGGTTGCTGATGCCGACATCTTCATCACCACCACCGGCAACAAGGACGTGATCCGCATCGAGCATATGCGCGAGATGAAGGACATGGCGATTGTTGGCAACATCGGCCATTTCGACAACGAAATTCAGGTCGCCGCGCTCAAGAACCACAAATGGACCAATATCAAGGACCAGGTGGACATGATCGAGATGCCCTCGGGCGCGCGGATCATCCTGCTGTCCGAAGGCCGTCTGCTGAACCTCGGCAACGCCACCGGCCACCCGAGCTTTGTGATGTCGGCCTCGTTCACCAACCAGGTGCTGGCGCAGATCGAGCTTTACACCAAGGGCGAGGACTACAAGCCCGGCGTTTACATCCTGCCCAAGGCGCTCGATGAAAAGGTTGCCCGGCTGCATCTGAAAAAGATCGGCGTGAAGCTGACCGAGCTGCGCCCGGATCAAGCGGATTACATCGGTGTGACCGTCGATGGCCCCTACAAGGCGGACCATTACCGCTACTGAGCGGCCCCGCGCCACAGTGACGCGACAGAGAGGCGGGGCCCGGTGCGGCCCCGCCTTTCATTTGCCAAATTGTTGATGTGACGTAAGATCTGCCGCAGCACGGCCAGCACAGCAGAGGCATGACATGGAAGAGATGACGAGACGGGATCGCGTTCGGGGCAGACTTCTGGGCATGATGCCCAAAGGAGCGGTCTGCGCCGAGGTGGGCGTCTGGGAAGGGAATTTCTCGAGCCGGATTCTCGAGATCTGCGAGCCCAAGGAGCTGCATCTGATCGACCCGTGGCTCTATCAACCGGAATTCAGCAACACCGGCTTTGGCAAAAAGAAAAACGAAGACCTGATGGAAGAAAAATACCAGATGGTCGTGGACAAATTCAAAGGCGACGACCGGGTCAAGATCCATCGCGGCAAATCCGACGAGATGCTCGCCGCGCTGCCCGATGGCAGCCTGGACTGGGTTTACCTTGATGGCAACCACAACGCCCCCTTCATCGACCATGATCTTGAGATGAGCCTCACCAAGGTGAAACCGAACGGCATCATCTCTGGCGACGATTACGCCTGGATGTCGGATGCGCTCAACGCGCCGGTGAAGACGGCGGTGGAAACCATCGTGCTCTCAAAACTCGGCGACAAGGCAAAACTGACGCTTCTCGCGAACCAGTATTTCATTCAGCTCGCCCGCGGTTGATCTTCCCGGCGCGCGGGATAAACCGGTTTTTCTTTGTTTCGGCGCCCGGATTGCTTAGGCTTTCCGGGCGCCGAAGCATTCGGGGCTCGGTGTCACGCATGGGAGGACGCGATCATGGGCAAGCGCGATGAACGGATCGCCAGATATGCCGAAGACCTGCGGAGCAAATGCGGCGTTGCGCCGGATATGGATCTGCTGACCAAGGTGACCATCGGTTGCGGCCCGGCGATCTATGATGCCGATGCCGAAACCCTGGCCGCCGCGCAGCCGGGGGAGCTGGCGACGGTGCGCAAGAATTTCCTCGTCAAAAAACTCGGCCTGCCAGACGGGCCCGGTCTCGATGATGCGATCGACGCGGTGATCGAGATCTATGGCCGGTCCGAGCGCAACAAATACCGCGCGGTGGTGTATTATTTGCTGGTGCGCCACTTCCACAAGGAAGCGGTCTACGGCTGAGCCCGGCTCAGATCAGGCCCTTGATCGCGCCAACATGGATCGGATCGGCCGCTTTCACATCGGCCAGCAGCGCCTCAAGCGCCTCGTCCATCGCTTCGGGCGCAACGATTCGGTCCACAAGGCCCCAGGCCAGCGCTTCTTCGGCGCCGATCTTCTGGCCCGCCATCAACAGCATTTTCGTGCGCGCCGGGCCGATCAGGTTGACGAGCCGCTTCGGGTCGGAGGGCTGCGGCATGAAGCCGAGCCGCATCACCGGGTAAAACACTTTCGCCTCCGGCACGCAGATCCGCAGATCACAGGCGGCGACCATGCCAATCGCGCCGCCCGCCAGCGTGCCGTTGAGCGCGGCAATCGTCAGGCAATGAAGCGAGGCCACAGCGCCTGAGAGCTTCTCCCAGATCCAGTCGGTGGCAAGGCCCGCGCGGGCCTCGTCGAGATCGGCGCCCGCCGAAAAGACCTTGCCCTTGCCGCGCAGCACAAAGGCATGTGCTGCGCTCCGGTCCGCGGCCTCGGCGGCCTCGACAATCGTCATCAACATATCACGGGTCAGCGAATTCGCTTTTTCGGGCCGGTCGATGGTGACGGTCCAGACGCCCGCGTCTTCATTTACATGGATCATAATGCCCTCCGCAGAGTCCCGCAGCCCGTCCTATCAAGCCCTTATCCCCTTGACCATTGCCTACGCGCAACCGAGGATGCGGCAAACCGCTTTACGAGAGGTCCTAGATGGCGCGGCTTCGTTCGACGGGCACAACCACGGTTTTCGCCCTTTTTCTGAGCACGACGGCGCTGTGCGCCGATGTTACCCCGGAGCAAGTCTGGGAAAGCTGGCAAAAACAATATACCGCCTTCGGCTTCGAGGTGGTGCCCGGCAGCGTTGCGCGTGAGGGCAACACGCTCGCAATCCGCGATGTCGTGTTCACCTCCAAGGTGCCGGTGGGCGAGGGCGCGGCGGCGCAAACTTCGACCACGACCCTCACCGTCCCGGCTCTTTTGTTGCAAGATCAAGGGGATGGAACGGTCAAAGCCGCCGTTGACGGAGAGATCGACGGGTCCAATGTGGTGACATCTGCCACCGGCGCACCGGAAACCGCGCAGATCCATATCGACAAGACAAGCGCGACTGCGGTGGTTTCGGGCACGCCCGAGGCGATGTCCTATCTTGTGGATGCGCCCGCCATCTCGATCAATGTTGCCTCCACCCAAATGGGCGGCAGCGGGGATGCTATTCCCAGTGCGCTGACGATGGTGCTCTCGGGGCTTTCCGGCACGCAGCAAGTTGGGGAAGATGCCGCAGGCCAGCAGATCCACACCGATCTGAAAGCCGTGAGCCTGTCGATGCATCTTGAAGGCGCCGACCCGGAAGACGGTGGCGCGGTCAAGGCCGATATCGGCTTCAGCGATCTTGCCGTGCTCGGCGAAAACGTGATGCCCGCGGGCGCCGACAGCTCCGATCTGGGCGCTGCGCTCACCATGGGGCTGCGCTCCGACATGAAGATGGGCTTTGGCGGCGCCACCTTCGCGATGGAGGCCGCCACCAAGGAGGGGCCGGTGAACGTGTCGGGCACCGCGCAGGCGGGCCAGACCCATATCAGCCTCGCCAAGGAGGCCTTCCGCTACATGGTCAGTGGCACGGGCACCGCGCTCTCGGTGCAGACGGCGCAGCTGCCGGTGCCGATGTCCGCGCAAATCGAGCGCAGCGAGATCGACCTTGCGATGCCGCTTGCCGCCTCCGCCACGCCGCAGCCGATGACGGCGCGGCTCGTGCTCGACGGGCTGAACGTTTCCGAACAGCTTTGGTCCATGGTTGACCCGCAAGGTCATCTTGGCCATGGCCCGGCAACGCTGGTGATCGACCTTTCGGGCAAGGCGCGGGCGCTCATCGATCTGTTCTCGCCCGAGGCGGCCCAATCTTCGGTGCCGCCGGTGGAGCTTGACAGTGTCGATATCAACAAGCTCCAGCTTACTGCCGCTGGCGCAGATCTGAGCGGCACGGGTGCGCTGACCTTTGACAACAGCGGCGGCATGCCGGTGCCGATTGGCGCCATTGACCTTCAGCTTTCGGGCGCGAACAAGCTGATGGATGGCCTCGTCGCGATGGGGCTGCTGCCGCAAGATCAGGTGATGTTCGGCAAGATGATGATGGCTGTTTACGCGGTGCCGAAGGGCGAAGACCTGCTGACCTCGAAGATCGAGTTCAAGGACGGCGGCAAGATCTTCGCCAATGGCCAGCCGCTGCAGTAAGAGCGCACATTTTGGCCGCCCGGCTGGCGCCGGGCGGCTTTTCGATTGAGGATCCAATGCCCCCGGAATTGAATGAACTGACTGAAGCGCTGCTGAAAGCCGCGAAAACCGCTGGCGCAGAAGCCGCTGATGCGATGGCCGTCGAGGGGCGCGCGGTCTCGATTGACGTGCGCGGGGGCGCGCTGGAGCAAGCCGAGCGCTCCGAAGGGGTGGAAATTGGGCTTCGTGTGCTGATCGGCGGGCGGCAAGCCTGCGTTGCCGCCTCTGATCTTTCGGCGCGAACCATGGCCGATATGGCAGAACGCGCCGTGGCGATGGCGCGCGAGGCGCCCGAAGATCCCTATGCCGGCCTTGCCGATCCTGACCAGCTTGCGCGGGGGTGGGACATTGCGGCCTATGAATTGGCCGATCCGGCGCCGGAGCCCGAGGCGGTGGCGCTTGAGGCAGATGCCCGGGCCGCCGAAGCGGCCGCGCTCGGCGTTGCCGGTGTGGCGCAGGTGCAATCGGCATCCGCCTCCTGGTCGCGGCGCACGCTTTTCATGGCGGCCACAAACGGTTTTGCCGGGGGCTATGCCCGCACCTCTCGCTCGGTCTCTGCTGTCGCCATTTCCGGCGAAGGCGCGGCAATGGAGCGCGACTGGGCGGCGGAATCGCGGATATTTCAGGCCGATCTGCCCTCCGCCACCGAAGTCGGTATCCGGGCGGGTGAACGTGCCGTCGCCCGCGCCAACCCGCGCCCGCCCAAAACCGGCGCCTATCCGGTGCTGATCGACGAACGCGTTGCCTCCAGCGTGATTGGCCATCTGCTTTCGGCAATCAACGGCATGGCAATCGCGCGCGGCGCCTCTTGGCTGCGCAATGCGCTGGGCGAGGACGTCTTGCCCGCCGGAATGAGCCTGATCGAAGATCCGTTCCGCCCCCGCATTTCTGGCTCGCGCCCCTTCGATGCCGAAGGCCTGCCCACGCGGCGCCGCGCGATTGTCGAAAATGGCGTGCTGAGCGGCTGGACGCTCGATCTCGCCACCGCGCGCAAGCTCGGCATGGAAAGCACCGGGAGCGCTTCACGTGGAACCGGCGCACCGCCTTCGCCCACCACCGGCAATGTCGCCCTGACGCAGGGTCCGCTCAGCCGCGACGCGCTTTTGGCCGAGATGGGCACCGGGCTTCTCATAACCTCGTTCATCGGCGCCACGATCAACCCGACAACGGGTGATTATTCCCGCGGCGCCAATGGTTTCTGGGTGGAGAACGGAGAGATTGCCTGGCCGGTGAACGAATGCACCATTGCCGGCAACCTGCGCGAGATGCTGCGTCGGATCACCCCCGCCAATGACGCGCGCGCGCATCTGAGCCATGTTGTGCCCTCGCTTCGGATCGAGGGGTTGACCCTTGCAGGCGCCTGACACCACCCGCGATCTCGCGCTGCTGACAGAGGCCGCGCAGGCTGCGGGCGCGCTGGCGATGCGCTACTGGAAACGCCATCCCGAAGCGTGGGAAAAAGAGGGCGGCGCGGGCCCTGTGTCCGAGGCCGATCTGGCGGTGAATACGCTTTTGGCCGAGATCCTGCGCGAGGCCCGCCCCGATTACGGCTGGCTTTCCGAGGAAAGTCAGGATGATCCGGCCCGGCTTGCCGCCGAGCGGATTTTCATCGTTGATCCGATCGACGGCACCCGTGCCTTTTTGGCCGAGGAACCGGGCTTTGCCCATGCGATTGCCGTGGTCGAGCGCGGCCGGGTGCTTGCGGGGGTCGTGCATCTGCCCGCGCTGCAGCAAAGCTACGCCGCCACCTGCGACGGGCCTGCAACACTCAACGGCGCGCCGATTGCCGCGGCAAAGACCCGCTGCATCGCCGGTTCGAGCTTGCTCACCGCGCGCACCACCGATGAGGCGGTGCATTGGCGCGGGCCCCGCCCGGCCTATATGCGCAGCTTCCGCCCCTCGCTCGCGTGGCGGCTCTGCCTTGTGGCCGAGGGCCGCTTTGATGCCAGCCTCTCGCTCCGGCAGGCGTGGGAATGGGACGTGGCCGCCGCGAGCCTCATTGCCGCGCGCGCGGGCGCGCTGGCCACAGACCGGCTTGGCCATGAGATCATCTTCAACGGCCCCGGCGCGCGCTGCGACGGGCTTCTGGTCGCGCCGCCCGCGCTGCATGCGCAATATCTCGCGGCGCTGCACCCCTGAGCCGCAAATTCCGGCCAATCCTTACCGGTTATAAACCTTATTTGCCTAGCTTCACCCTCAGCAAGAACTGCTGACCAGAGGGTGAAGCCCATGAGAAAGCCTTGGCTTTTAGTAACATTTTCAATGCTTTGCCTGACATGGCATGGCAGCGTGGCAAGCGCTTCCGAGTCGGCGGCGACGATTTCCAGCACCTGTGAACGCGTTGCGGAGGAAGCCTCGCGCCGCACCGGCGTTCCGGTGTCCGTGCTCAAGGCGATTTCGCTTACCGAAACCGGCAAGCGCATCGACGGCAAGCTGCGCCCCTGGCCCTGGACCGTCAACATGGAGGGCGCCGGGCACTGGTTCGACACGCTCGACGAGGCGCGCGCCTATGTGTTCCAGGAGTTCAAGCGCGGTGCGCGCAGCTTCGATGTCGGCTGCTTCCAGATCAACTACAAATGGCACAACCAGCATTTCTCCTCGATCGACCAGATGTTCGATCCGCTCGCCAATGCCGTTTACGCCGCGAAATTCCTCACCGAACTCTATAACGAGAAAGGCTCGTGGAATGGTGCTGCCGGGGCCTATCATTCGCGCACACAGGAATATGCCGAGCGCTATTCGGCCCGCTTTGCCGAACTGCGTCAGCGCTACATGGGCGCCGATGGCAGCGACGCGCAGATGGCGATGAACAACGCCCCGCTCTCGGCAATGACCGGCGCACCGATGCAGCCCTCCTCCGGTGATATTCCGGAAATTCCCGATATCGTCGCCGCGATGGAGGCGCAGGCTGCGCCGCAACGCCCGCCGCGCGTGAACACCTATCCGCTGCTGCAACGCACTGGCACCGTGTCGCCGCCGCTTGGCGCAGCGCCGGGCGCGAGCCTTTTTGCCGTGTCTCTCAGCAAGGGCGGGAGCAACTGATGCCGAAACTGACGTTACAGACGATCTTCCAGCCCACCATCCTTCTGGCGCTGGCGCTGATGGCGGTGATCGTGATGATGATCCTGCCGATGCCGTCCTGGGTGATGGACCTTGGCCTTGCGATCTCCTTCGCGCTCGCGATCCTGATCTTCACGGTCACGCTTTTCATCGAACGCCCGCTTGATTTCTCGGCCTTCCCGACCGTGCTTCTGGCCTCGCTGATGCTGCGCCTGTCGCTCAACGTCAGCTCGACCAAGCTGATCGTCGGCCAGGGCCACACCGGCACCGGCGCGGCGGGCAAGGTGATTCAGGGCTTCGCCAATTTCGTCATGGGCGGGTCGGTGATGATCGGCCTTGTCGTGTTCACCGTGATCTTGATCGTCAACTTCATCGTCATCACCAAGGGCGCGGGCCGGATGGCCGAAGTGGGCGCCCGCTTCGCCCTCGACGCGATGCCCGGCAAACAGCTCGCGATCGACAGCGACATGAACGCCGGCGCCATCGACCACGCCGAGGCGCGCACCCGGCGCGAGCGCGAACAGGCGGAAACGACCTTCTTCGGCTCGCTCGACGGTGCCTCGAAATTCGTCAAGGGCGATGCGGTCGCGGGCCTTTTGATCACCATGCTCAACCTGATCGTGGGGCTGATCATCGGCACCGTGGTGCATGGCATGCCGCTTGACCGCGCGCTTGAGACCTATGCGATCCTGACCGTGGGCGATGGTCTGACCAGCCAGATCCCGGCCGTGATCATCTCCATCGGCTCCGCGATCCTGCTTTCGCGCGGCGGCGCCAAGGGCTCGGCCGATATGGCGCTTTTCGAGCAGCTCTCGCGCTACCCCTCGGCCTTGATCACGGTGGGCGTGCTGATGGCGCTCTTCGCGCTCGTGCCCGGCCTGCCCTTCGTGCCGTTCATGCTGGGGGCGATAGTGCTGATCGGCACCGCCGTGATGGTGAAACGCAAGGCCGCGCAAAAAGCCGCGCGCGAAGCGATGAAAATGCCCGCCCCGACCGCCGAGAAAAAGAAAAAGTCGATCGGCGACGTGCTCGACATTGATGATATCCACGTCGAGTTCTCGCCTGACCTCGTCGCCATGGCGCTTGATCCGGCAACCGGGCTTGATGCGCGCATCTCCAACATGCGCAACCATGTGGCCGCGAGTTTTGGCCTGATCCTGCCCGAAATCCGGCTGACGGATGATGCCACGCTCGATCCGGGCTGCTACCGGATTCGCATTCAAGGCGTGGAACAGGCGAAAGACCGTCTCTTCCCTGATCGGGTTCTGGCGCTGATCACCGACAACCGCGATTTTCTGCCCAAGGGCGAGGATGTGCGCGAGCCGGTTTATGGTGCGCCGGCGCGCTGGCTGCCTGCCGCGCAACAGGAAGATGCCGCACTCGCGGGCTCCACCGTGGTTTCGCCCACCGAAGTGCTTGCCACCCACCTGCTTGAGGTGATCAAGCGCAACTTTGGCCGATTGATGACGCTGCGGGCGCTGCGCCGCCTGCTTGAAGAGGTGTGCAACCTGTCTGACCCGGTGCGGGCGGATGCCAACCGGCGGCTTCTCGACGAGCTGATCCCCGACAAGGTGCCCGTCGATCTGCTGCTTGCCGTGCTGCGGCTGCTGCTGGAAGAGCGCGTGTCGATCCGCAACCTGCTCGTGATCGTGGAATCGATCGCGGAAGTGCGGGGCATGAACTCTCCCGAGGCCATTTGCGAACATGTGCGCCAGCGCCTCGGCTTCCAGCTTGTTGCGGAATTCCGCCGCGAAGATGGCACGCTGCCGCTGCTGCAACTCGCGCCGGAATGGGAAGACACGTTCTCCTCCTATCAGATCTCGGGCGACCGTGGCCAAACCGACGTGGCGCTGCCGCCCGACAAGTTCAACCGCCTCGCCAACAATGTGGCCGAGCGGGTGGCGCGCGCGGGCGAATCCGGCATCTTCCCGGCGATTGTCACCTCGACCCGGCGCCGCCGCTTCCTCAAAACCGTGCTTGGCGCCAAGGGCATTGCGGCGCCCGTGCTCTCATTCGAGGAAATCGGGCTCGATGCCCGCCCCTCCATGGTCGGAGTGGTCCCGGCATGAACCCGCTTTATGCCGAGGTCATCGCACAGCTGCAGGGCTTTTTGTGGATCGGGTTTGTGGTGTTTCTGCGCGTGGGCGGCACCATGCTGGTGCTGCCGGCCTTCGGCGAAATGCTGGTGCCTGCGCGGGTGAAACTGGTGCTCGCGCTTGCGTTCACGGTGATCGTCATGCCCGGCGCCCAACCCTATATCAGCGCCCCCGAGGCCGGAAATCCGGCCCCGGCCTGGCTTTTTGCCGAAACGTTGATCGGGCTCGCCATTGGCATGGCGATCCGGTTTTTCATCATCGCGCTGCAGATCGCGGGCATGATGGCGGCGCAATCCATCTCGCTCTCGCAGCTTTTCGGCGGCACGGCGGGCGAACCGCAACCGGCCGTTTCGCAGCTTATGGTGATGGCCGCGCTCGCCATCGCGGTGCATCTGGGGCTGCATGTGCGCGTGACCGAAATATTCCTTGGCTCCTATCAGGTGTTTCCCCCCGGCGCCTTCCCCGATGCCGATCTGATGCGGCAATGGGAGCTCTCGGGCGTGAGCCACGCTTTCGCGCTCGGCTTCTCGATTGCCGCGCCCTTCGTGATTGCGGGGCTCGTTTACAACATTGCGCTTGGCGCCATCAACCGGGCGATGCCGCAGCTCATGGTCTCCTTTGTCGGCGCGCCTGCGCTCACTTTGGGCGGGCTTGCGCTGCTTTCGATAGCCTTGCCGACGGGCTTGATGATCTGGCATGACGGGTTTGTAACGTTCCTTTCCAACCCGTTCGAGCTGCGCCCATGAGCGAGGAAGACGACGACTCAAAGGAGTTCGACCCAACTCCGCAGAAACTGGAAGAGGCCCGACGAAAGGGTGACCTCGTCAAATCTGCAGAGCTGACGGTGGCCGCGACGTACGGCGGCATCGTGCTCGCCGCCTTTGCTTTTGGCGGCTATTCGCTCACGCATTTCGGAACCTGGGCAAGCGTGATGCTTGATCAGGCCGACACGATCTCCGCGCAGATGCTCGGCGGCGGCACGGCGCTGTCGGGCGGGCTTTTTGCACAGGTGGCGATGGCGATGGCGCCTTGGGCGATTTTGCCCGCCGCGGCCGTGCTTCTGGCGCTTCTGGCGCAACGCGCCATCGTGGTTGCGCCCGAAAAGCTGATGTTCAAGCTCAACCGGATTGATCCGATTTCGAATGCCAAACAGAAATTTGGCCGCTCTGGCCTGTTTGAATTTGCCAAGAGCTTCGTCAAGCTTCTGGTGATCTCGGTCATCCTTGGCAATTTCATCATGCGCGAATTGCCCGTGATCTTGATGACGCAGCAGCTTGAGGCGCCGCAGGTCACCGGCCAGTTCCTGCAGATGATCGTCGAATTTCTGCTGCTGATGCTGCTCCTTGCCGCGGTGATCGGCGCCATCGACTATCTTTGGCAACGCGCCGAGTTCATGCGCCGCAACCGCATGACCCGCAAGGAACTCACCGACGAGATGAAACAATCCGAAGGTGATCCCCATATCAAGGCGCAGCGCCGGCAAAAGGCGATCGAAATCGCAACGCGGCAGATGATCTCCGATGTCGCAAAGGCCGATGTGGTGATCGTCAACCCGACCCACTATGCGGTGGCGCTCAAATGGGAGCGCGGCGCAAAACGGGCGCCGGTTTGCGTGGCCAAGGGGGTGGACGAGATCGCCGCGCGGATCCGTGCGGTGGCCTCCGAAAACGCCGTGCCGATCCATTCAGACCCGCCCACAGCCCGCGCGCTTCATGCCGCGGTGGATATCGGCGAAGAGATCCGGCCCGAGCATTTCCGCGCAGTGGCCGCGGCGATCCGCTTTGCCGAGAAAATGCGCCGTCGGGCGCGCGAACGGGGGGCAAGGTGATGCGGCAAAAGGATCTCAAGGCGTTGCAAGAGCTTGCCGCGATGGTGCGGGACCGCGAGATGGGCAAGCTCGCGCGGCTCACCACGGCGCGCCAGAAGCTTGAGGCACAACATGCCGAGGTTGGCGTGCAGGCGGGTGCGGCGCGGCGCGAGGGGATGGAGGATCTGCTGCTTTCGGGCGCTGCAGAGCGGTTCACCGCCTGGAGCCTCGCAAAACAGGCCCAACTCACCCAGCAGATCGCCGCGTTGCAGGAGCCGATCGCGTTTCAAACCGCAAAAACGGCCAAAGCCGTTGGCCGGAACGAGAACCTTGGCAAGATCGCCGAGACACTGAAAACGGAAGCCTTGAAGAAAGCGGCCAACAAACTCTGACGGGTCTGTTGGCCAAAATCACCATATATGGCGTTAGCCCATATGGTTCAGCGCTTGGCAAAGCCTGTCGAGATCGTCGAGCGAGCGATAGGAAATGACCAGCTTCCCGCCTTCCGCGCCGCTGTGCTCGATGCTGACAGTCATGCCAATCGTGGCGGAAAGATCGCCCTCGAGCGCGCGCGTATCGGCATCTTTTTCAGGCGCCGCAAAGCCCGGCTTCCGGCTCGTGGGCTTCGCCGGGCTGCCCTCGCCTTTGACAAGCCGCTCGACTTCGCGCACCGAAAGCCCCCGCGCGATCACCTCACGCGCCAGGCCCACCGGATCTTCCGCCGTGATCAGGGCCCGTGCATGGCCCGCCGTCAGCTTGCCCTCGCGCAGATAGCCCTGAATCTCTTCGGGCAGGCTCAGCAGGCGGAGCAGGTTGGCAATATGGCTGCGGCTCTTGGAAAGCGCCTCTGCCACTTTCTCTTGTGTATGGCCGAACCGTTCCATCAACTGGCGGTAGCCCATCGCCTCTTCAAGCGGGTTCAGATCGGCCCGCTGAATGTTCTCGATGATGGCGACTTCCAGCACTTCAGTATCGCTGAAATCGCGGATGATCACCGGCAATTCGTGCAGTTGCGCCAGTTGCGCCGCGCGCCAACGCCGCTCGCCCGCAACAATCTCGTAATGCCCGTCCCGGCCCGGATGGGCGCGCACGATCAGCGGCTGGATCACGCCCTTCTCGGCGATCGACGCCCGAAGCTCCTCCAGAGAGGCTTCTGAAAATGTGCGCCGCGGCTGATCGGGGTTTGGCACGATCCGTTCGATCGGCACCATCTGGTCGCGCCGCCGTGGCGTTTCCTCATCCTCGGCCACCGCCGATTGCACATCGGCCATCAGCGCCGAGAGCCCTCGCCCCAGGCCGCGCCGTTCCGGTTTTTTGATGCTCATCCTGCCACCTTCGTTTTCACCGGGGTATGGCGCGCCAGAAGCTCGCGCGCAAGATGGCGGTAAGCCTCCGCCCCTTTCGAGGAGCTGTCGTAGCTCAGAACCGGCAGCGCAAAAGACGGCGCCTCCGAAATGCGCACGTTGCGCGGAATCATGGTGCGGAACACAAGCTCGCCCAGCGTCGCCCGCGCATCCGATTCCACCTGCTGCGAGAGGTTGTTGCGCACATCATACATGGTGAGCACAATGCCCTCGATGCGCAGGTCGCGGTTGGCGTTCTGGCGCACTTCGCGGATTGTCAGCATCAACTGCGACAGCCCCTCAAGCGCAAAAAACTCTGCCTGCAGCGGCACCAGCACCGATTGCGCCGCCACCATCGCATTGACGGTCAGCAGGTTGAGCGACGGCGGGCAGTCGATCAGCACGTAATCGAAGGCAAACTGGTCCATATCGATCTGGCGCAGCGCATCATGCAGCAGATAGCTGCGCTTTTCTGCCGAAACGAGCTCCATATCGGCGGAGGACAGATCCACCGTTGCCGGCGAAATCCAGAGCCCGTCGATCTCGGTTTTCTGGATCACCTCGGTCAGCGGCGCCTCGCCGAGAAGGAGGTCATAGGTGCTGTAGTTGCGCGCAGAGGTCTCAACACCGACCCCGGTCGAGGCATTGCCCTGCGGATCAAGATCGACCAGCAGGATCTTGAGCCCCTGCTCGGCCAGCGCCGCTGCGAGGTTGATCGAGGTCGTCGTCTTGCCAACGCCGCCCTTCTGGTTCGCCACCGCGATGATTCTCGGCCCCGTGGGCCGCGTCGGATCAGACACGTTCCAAACCCCTGATTTTCAAGACAACCGCCTGCGGATCGGTCAGGCTTTCCCGCGGCTCGCAGGTAAAGGACCATGAAGCCTCCGCCAGCGCAACCTCCTCTTTCCAGCGCTCCCCTTTGGGGAAGAGGGCGATGCCCCCGGGCGACAGGTGAAGCGCCGCAAATTCAAGAAGCTTGGGCAAAGGCGCCAGCGCGCGGGCCGAAAGCACATCGGCGCCAAGCGGTGGCACTTTCTCGATCCGCTCCGCCCGCACCACCACCTTCAGCCCGAGTTCGCGCGCCGCGTTGAGGAGAAAGGCGGATTTGCGCTTGTCGCTCTCGACCAGCGTCAGGTGCATCTCGGGGCGTTTTTCTTGCGCCAGAATGCCGACAACAAGCCCCGGAAAGCCGCCGCCGCTGCCAAGATCCGCCCAATGCGTGACCTCTCCGGCGATGCAATCGAAAAGCTGTGCCGAATCGAGAAAATGCCGGGTCCAGACCTCGGTGAGCGTTGCCGCAGAAACGAGGTTGATCGCGGGGTTCCACTTTTGCAGCAGCGCCTCAAGCGCCGAAAGCCGGTCGAGTGTTTCACGTGAAACATTCACGCGGGCGGCGAAGCTCTCGGCGCTCATGCTTGCCCTGCCCGTTTGCGTTGCCGCAAATGCGCGAGGATCAAGGCGAGCGCCGCGGGGGTTGCACCATCCACCCGGCCGGCTTGCGCGAGCGTGCGCGGTTGCGCCCGGCCAAACTTGCCGCGCAGCTCTTTTGAAAGGCCCGGCAGCGCCTCGTAATCAAAATTTTCCGGGATCTCCCAATGCTCGTCGCGCCGCATCGCCTCAACATCAAGCTTCTGCCGCTCGATGTAATTGGCATAAAGCGCCTCGCGAGAGAGTTGCTCGGAAACATCCTCCGGCATCTCGGCAAGCTCCGGGAACGCGGTGCTCACCGCAGCAAAGTCGATTTCCGGGAAGGCCAGAAGCTCGAAAGCGCTGCGCTTCGTGCCATCCTGGTTCACCCTCAAGCCGCGCTCATTCGCCTGTTTCGGTGTGAGCACGAGCGATTCGAGCAGCGCCCGCCCTGCCCCAAGCCGCGCCATCTTTTCCTCAAACGCGCCGCGCCGTTCTTCGCCCACACAGCCCGCCGCAAGGCCAAGCGGCGTGAGCCGTTGATCGGCGTTATCTGCCCGCAAGGCGAGCCGGAACTCTGCGCGTGAGGTGAACATGCGGTAAGGCTCGCTCACGCCGCGGGTCACCAGATCGTCGATCATCACGCCGATGTAGCTCTCTGTTCGGCTGAAGGTGACCGGCGCGCGCCCCAAACTGTCGCTGGCGGCATTGAGGCCCGCCACAAGACCTTGGGCCGCCGCCTCCTCATAGCCGGTTGTCCCGTTGATCTGCCCGGCGAGGAACAGCCCCGGCAGGTCGCGCAGCTCAAGACGATTCGAGAGCGCGCGCGGGTCCACAAAATCATATTCGATCGCATAGCCCGCCTGCAGGATCTTCACCTGCTCCAGCCCGCGGATCGAACGCACATAGGCCTCCTGCACCTCAAGCGGCAGCGATGTGGAAATGCCGTTCGGATAGACCGTGTGATCGTCGAGCCCCTCGGGTTCGAGAAACACCTGATGCGAGCTCTTGTCGGCAAAGCGCACCACCTTGTCCTCGATCGAGGGGCAGTAGCGCGGCCCCACCCCTTCGATATGGCCGCCATACATCGCCGAGCGCTGCAGATTCGCGCGAATCACCTCATGGGTCGATTCGTTGGTATGGGTGATGCCGCAAGCAATCTGCCGCACGAACGGCCTGCGGTTCAGAAAACTGAACATCACCGGATCATCGTCGCCCGGCTGCATCTCGAGGATGCTCCAGTCAATCGTCCGGCCATCGAGTCGCGGCGGGGTGCCGGTTTTCAACCGCCCGATTCGCGGCTCGAGATCGCGCAGCCTTTGCGCCAGCCGCACGGAGGGCGCATCGCCCACCCTGCCCCCGGCTGCGCGCTGGTCGCCAATATGCATGACCCCGTTCAAAAATGTGCCCGCGGTCAGGATCACGGCCTTGGCCGTAATCTCTGACCCATCCGCCAGAACCACGCCCGCCACCCGGCCCGCCTCAAGCCGCAGGTCGACCACCTCCGCCTCGATCACCGCGAGGTTCGGCTGCGCCGCGGTCAGCTCGGCCATCGCTTCGCGGTAGAGCTTGCGGTCCGCCTGCGCGCGCGGGCCCTGCACCGCAGGCCCCTTGCGCCGGTTGAGAAGGCGGAACTGGATCCCGGCGCGGTCGGCGGCGCGGCTCATCACCCCGTCGAGCGCATCGATCTCGCGCACCAGATGCCCCTTGCCGAGCCCGCCAATCGCCGGGTTGCAAGACATCACACCAAGGTCCGCGCGCCGCATCGTGACAAGCCCGGTTCGCGCCCCGACCCGCGCCGACGCATGCGCGGCCTCTGCCCCGGCATGGCCACCCCCCACCACGATCACGTCCAGATGTTTCACGTGAAACACTCCTTACTTACCGATGCAGAAGCTCGAAAAGATCTCGTCGAGCAGCATTTCCACGTCCACGCGCCCCAACAGCGATTCGAGTGCTCGCGCTGCGCTGCGCAGATGCTCCGCCGCCAGTTCCAGCCGAACCCCAAATTCCAACTCGCGCCGAGCAGCAGTTAGCGCGCTTTCCGCGCGCTGCAAACAGGCGCGATGGCGTTCGCGCGTCATCACCCCCGCACCCGAGGCGCGGGCGGAGAGCCGTTTGGTCAGTTCCGCCACCAAAGCATCCAGCCCCGCGCCGGTTTTACCGGAAACGCTGAGCCCCTGCCCCGGCGCAAGATCGGCCTTGCCGTGAACGATCAGATCTTCCGGCACGGGCTGCAGCAGCGGAACATCGTCACCATCAAGCAAAAATATCCGCAAATCCGCCTGTGCGGCGCGTTGCAAGGCGCGCTCCACACCGATCGCCTCAACCTTGTCCTCGGTCTGGCGCAGACCGGCGGTATCAAGAAGCGTCACGGCAAGCCCGCCAAGGTCCATCCGCACCTCGATCACGTCGCGCGTGGTGCCCGCCACTTCCGAGGTGATCGCCGCCTCGCGGCCCGCCAGCGCGTTCAGAAGCGTAGATTTTCCGGCATTCGGGCGGCCAACGATCGCCACCTCAAACCCCTCGCGCACACGCTCGGAGGCGGAGATCCGGCCCAGTTCAACAACAATATCTTGCGATACAGAAGAAATGAGCCCCAAAACCTCTGGGGTCACATCTTCCGGCACCTCTTCATCGGCAAAGTCGATCACCGCTTCAAGCAGCGCCGCAGCGCGCACAAGGCTTGCCCGCCAGCGCTCCACCACTGCACCAACCGCGCCCGAAAGCACCGCCAAAGCCTGTTTGCGCTGCGCCTCGGTCTCCGCCTCGATCAGATCTGCGAGCCCTTCCACCTGGGCAAGGTCAAGCTGGCCAGTTTCCATCGCGCGGCGGGTGAATTCGCCCGGTTCCGCCAGCCGCAATCCGGGCAGTTCCGCCAGCGCGCGCAGCACCGCCTGCACCGTGGCAAGCGCGCCATGCAAATGCAACTCGGCCGATTGCTCGCCGGTAAAACTCCGCCCCGCCTCGAAGCAAAGCACCAGCGCTTCATCGAGAAAATCATCCCCGGCGCGCAACCGCCGCAGCCCCGCCTGCCGCGGTGCGGGCAACCGGCCCGCCAAAGCGGAAACGGCTTCCCAGGCGCGAGGCCCGGAAAGCCGAATGACCGCAACCCCGGCCTTGCCGCGGCCGGTGGCCTGCGCGTAGATCGTATCCATGAAAACCTTTCGGCGAACGGCGCCTCAGCCCTTCATACCTCAGCCGTTCATCGAATCGAAGAACTCGCCGTTGGTTTTGGTTTGCTTGAGCTTCGAGATCAGGAATTCGATCGCATCGGTGGTGCCCATCGGGTTCAGGATGCGGCGCAAAAGGTAGGTTTTCTGCAGATCCTTTTGATCGGTGAGCAGGTCTTCCTTCCGGGTGCCCGATTTGAGGATGTCCATCGCCGGGAACACGCGCTTGTCTGCCACTTTCCGGTCGAGCACAATCTCGCTGTTGCCGGTGCCCTTGAACTCTTCAAAGATCACCTCGTCCATGCGCGAGCCGGTGTCGATCAGCGCGGTGGCGATGATGGTGAGCGAGCCGCCCTCTTCGATATTGCGCGCCGCACCAAAGAACCGCTTGGGGCGTTGCAGCGCGTTCGCATCGACACCACCGGTCAGAACCTTGCCGGAGCTTGGCACAACGGTGTTGAAGGCGCGACCAAGTCTTGTGATCGAGTCGAGCAAAATCACAACATCTCGCTTGTGTTCAACCAAGCGCTTCGCTTTTTCAATCACCATCTCGGCCACGGCAACGTGGCGGGTGGCCGGTTCGTCGAAGGTCGAGGAAATCACCTCGCCCTTCACCGAGCGCTGCATGTCGGTCACCTCTTCCGGGCGTTCGTCGATCAGCAGCACGATCAGGTAGCACTCGGGGTGGTTCACCTCGATCGAATGGGCGATGTTTTGCAAAAGCACCGTTTTCCCGGTGCGCGGCGGCGCCACGATCAGGCTGCGCTGCCCCTTCCCGATCGGCGCGACAAGGTCGATGATCCGGGCCGAGCGATCCCGGATCGTCGGGTCCTCGATTTCCATCTTCAGCCGTTCATCGGGGTAAAGCGGCGTGAGGTTGTCAAAGCTCACCTTGTGGCGCGCCCGCTCGGGCTCTTCAAAGTTGATCTTCTCCACCCCGGTCAGGGCGAAATAGCGCTCATTTTCACCCGGGGCGCGAATGACGCCCGAGACCGTGTCACCGGTGCGCAGGCTGTATTGGCGGATCATGTCCGGGGAAACGTAAATGTCATCCGGGCCCGGCAGATAGTTCGCCTCGGGCGAGCGCAGGAAGCCAAAGCCGTCTTGCAGCACTTCGAGAACGCCGTCGCCGCCGATCTCGATATCTTCCTCGGCATGCTCCTTCAGGATCGAGAACATCATCTCGCCCTTGCGCATCGTCGAGGCGTTTTCGATCTCCCATTCCTCGGCCATCGCCAAAAGGTCTTTGGGGCTCTTCGCCTTGAGGTCGGCAAGGTTCAAACGTTCGGTCATCTCGCATCCATCCGCGAAAGCGCCAGCCCCCGTAGGGCGGCGCAGAAAGGGTCAAATCTGGGCAGAACCAATCGGCCGGACGGCCGGGGCTGACGCGCCAATACGCCTGAAAGCTTGGCGAGTCAATGAATCCTCAGAATTTGAGGATCACGCCGAGCACGATCACCACCATCAGAAGCGTCGGGATCTCGTTCATCATCCGCCATTGCCGGCCCGCAAGCGTGTTCGAGCCATCCACGAATTTGAGCCGCGCACGGGCAAGAAACAGGTGGAACACCGTCATCGCGATGACCGAAAAGCCCTTAGCCCAGGGCCAGGCCATGCTCCAGTCAACGATCCCGGGCGTGAACACGAGGCACAGCCCGAAAAACCAGGTGGAGACGGCAGCCGGGTTCATGATCGCTTTCAAAAGCAGCCGTTCTTGATGCTGAAACAACAGATCCATCTCGGAGCCGCGCATCACACCGTGCTTTTTCAGGCCTTCGACGTGGTAGACGTAAAGCCGCGGCAGATAGAACAGACCCGCCATCCAAGCCAGCACCGACATCACGTGAAGCGCTTTGATCCAGAGGTAGCCGTCCCAGAGCATATCGCCGAGCATAGCAAGAAGATCAGTCACAAGCGCCTCCATTCGTCTGTCTCTTCTTAAAAGATAAAAGAAAGAAAAGAAAAGATGATGATTTTGATTGGCCTGTGGATGATGTGGATTACCGGGTTCTCCCGCAGCCTTCCACAAGCCGGGAAACCGGATCACGCAAACCGGCAAGATCTGTTGAAAAGCCTGAATCAGAGCTATTTTTCAGGGGTATGAGCGATCATTTCCTGTGGGCAAGTCTACGGGTGACCGGGCAGTCTGCCTGTGCACTGCGGCGCTTTCCCACACCCCGGGTCTGGCGCTCTCAACCTGTTAAGAATCCGTTTACGTTCCTTGACAAACCCCCGTGAGACCGGGGAGGAATTGCGCGCGGGCTTACCGTCCACAGACCCATCCCAGCGTTTTTCCCGTCGGTTGTCCACATGCCAGAGCTTGTCCTTGCCTCCGCTTCCGAGATCCGCGCCAATCTGCTGCGCGCGGCGGGTCTTGCGCCTGAGGTGCGGCCCGCGCGCGTGGATGAAGAGGCGATCCGGGCCGGGTTGATGGCCGATGGCGCGAGCCCGCGCGATCTTGCCGATGCGCTCGCCGAGGCCAAGGCGCGCCAGGTTGGGCGGGCTTGCCCCGAGGCGCTGGTGCTCGGCGCCGATCAGATCCTAGAGTGTGACGGCCGGGTCTTTTCCAAACCCGAAACGGAGGCGGAAGCGGCGGCGCATCTGCGCGCGCTTTCTGGCCGCAGCCATCGGCTTCTTTCCGCGCTTGTGGTCACGCGCGGGACAGAGCCGCTCTGGCGCCATGTGGCCGAGGTGCGCTTGACCATGCATCCGCTCACCGAGCCGTTCATCGAGGCTTATGTCGCGCGCAATTGGGCAAGCATTCGGCATGCCGTTGGTTGCTACAAGCTTGAAGAAGAGGGCGTTCGGCTGTTTTCTGCGATTGAGGGGGATTACTTTGCCGTTCTCGGGCTGCCCCTTCTCGAATTCCTCAACTGGTTGCGCGCCCGCGGAGAACTGACGACATGAGCGATCATCCGAAAATCCCCCTTGCCGGTGTGATCGGTCATCCGATCGCGCATTCGCGCTCGCCCGCGCTGCACGGCCATTGGCTCAAGACCTATGGCATCAAGGGCCATTACGTGCCGATGGATGTGGCGGAAGAAGATCTGGAGATGGTCTTGCGCGCCCTGCCCCGCGCCGGGTTTGTGGGCTGCAATATCACCATTCCGCACAAGGAACGCGCGCTCGCTCTGGCCGATGTGATCTCGGATCGCGCAGCCCTGATCGGCGCGGCAAACACCCTCGTCTTTCATGCCGATGGCCGGATCTACGCCGACAATACCGATGGCTACGGGTTCATCGCCAATCTGCGCGAGGCGGCGCCGCATTGGGATGCCGCGCTCGCCCCGGCGGCGGTGCTGGGCGCAGGCGGGGCGGCGCGCGCGATCATCGCCGCGCTGATCGAGACCGGCTGCCCCGAGGTTCGCATCGCCAATCGCACCCGCGCCCGGGCCGATGTTTTGCGGGCCGAATTTGGCGCTCGCCTTGTGGTCTATGACTGGGGTCAGGCGGCCAATATGATGGAAGGCGTGGCAACGCTGGTCAACACCACCTCGCTTGGCATGGTGGGCAAGCCTGATCTGCGGGTCCCGCTGGATGCGCTGCCCGACAGTGCCGTGGTCACAGATTGTGTCTATACCCCGTTGCAGACCCGGTTGCTGATCGAGGCGGCCGAGCGCGGTTGCGTCACCGTCGACGGGTTCGGGATGCTGCTGCATCAGGCCGTTCCGGGGTTCGAGCGCTGGTTTGGCCAGCGCCCTGAAGTGACCGCAGAACTGCGCGAAAAAGTGCTCAGCGCATGAACAGGCCCTTTCGCCTCGGCCTGACCGGCTCAATCGGCATGGGGAAATCGACCACCGCGCGGCTCTTTGCCGAAGCTGGGGTCCCGGTCTGGGACGCCGATGCCGCAGTGCATGCGCTTTATGCGCAAGGCGGCGCAGCAGTGGCCCCCGTGGCGGCGGCCTTTCCGGGTGTGGCGCAGGCGGGGCGGGTCGACCGGGCCCGGCTCAAGACTCTGATCTCGGAAGATAAACAGGCTCTATCCCGGCTGGAATCGATTGTTCATCCTCTGGTGCGAGAGGCGCGCCGCGCTTTTCTGGCGGCGCATGAGATGGCGGAGATCGTGTTGCTCGACATCCCGCTTCTTTACGAGACCGGGGCGGAAAAAGACTGCGACGCCGTGCTCGTTGTCACCGCCGCGCCGGATGTCCAGCGCGCGCGGCTTCTGGACCGCGGCCAGATGAGCGCGGCAGAGCTTGATCTGATCCTCGCCCGGCAGATGCCCGATGCGGAAAAACGCGCCCGCGCCGATTACCTGATCGAGACCTTGAGCCTTGATCAGACCCGCGCCGCCGTGAGAGACCTGCTCCAACGGATCGGCCAGAACATCGGGGCACATCATGCGTGAAATCGTTCTCGACACGGAAACCACCGGCTTCGAGCCGGGCGAGGGCGACCGTATTGTCGAAATTGGCGCGGTGGAGCTGTTCAACCACCTGCCCACGGGGCGGACCTATCACCAATATATCAACCCCGAGCGGGCGATGCCGCAGGAGGCCTTTGCGGTGCACGGGCTGGGCGACGATTTCCTGCGTGACAAGCCGCGCTTTGCCGAAGTGGGTCAGGCCTTTCTCGATTTCGTCGGCACTGATTCGATCCTTGTGATCCACAATGCCGCCTTTGACATGAAATTCCTCAATGCCGAGCTTGGCTGGGCGCAGATGCCGCTGATTGCGATGGATCGCGCGCTCGACACGGTGGCGATGGCGCGCAAGAAATTTCCGGGCTCGCCTGCCTCGCTTGATGCGCTGTGCCGCCGCTTTGGCATCGACAACTCGGCGCGCACGCTGCACGGCGCGCTCCTTGATGCCGAGATCCTCGCCGAGGTCTATCTGGAGCTGATTGGCGGGCGCCAGCCCGGCTTTGGCCTCAATATCGACCCTGTTTCGGCCCAAAACACCGAAACGGCAAGCGATTGGCGCCCGCGCCCGCGCCCCGTGCCGCTGCCGTCCCGGATCACCGAGGCGGAGATGGAGGCGCATGCCGCCTTTGTGGCCAAGCTTGGAGACACGGCGATCTGGAACCGCTGAGGCGGCGCAGACGACACATAAATTTCATATTTCTCTGCCTTGCGGCAATTTTCCCATTTAACCGCCGCCCGCCGCACCCTACATGCATCCTCGTTCTCGGTTTTGGGGAGGGGCCCATGCTGGACTTCACGGCGATCCGCGCGCAATTGGCGGAGGCTTATGACCTTGCGCCCTCGCTCACGCTGGCGCAGGAGATGGCCGATATCCATGCCCGCATGGATCGCGTTGTGCCGCTGCCGGATTTTGCGCGCTATGCGCCCTATATCCGCGCGATCAACCGGCTCAAGGCCGAGAAGAACGCGGTGATCCTCGCGCATAATTACATGACGCCGGAAATTTATCATGGCGTGGCCGATGTGGTGGGTGACAGCCTGCAGCTTGCGATCGAGGCCACGAAGGTCGAGGCGGATATGATCGTGCAATGCGGCGTGCATTTCATGGCGGAGACCTCAAAGATTCTGAACCCGCAAAAGCGGGTTCTGATCCCGGATGTGACGGCGGGCTGTTCCTTGGCGGAAAGCATCACGCCCGAGGGCATTGCCGAGATGCGGGCGAAATACCCCGGCGCGCCGGTGGTGAGCTATGTCAACACCACCGCCGAGGTGAAGGCGGCGTCCGACATTTGCTGCACTTCGGCCAATGCCGCGCAAATTGTGGCCGCGCTGCCCGAAGACACGGTGATCATGACGCCCGATCAATACCTTGCGCAGAATGTGGCGCGCGATGTGCCGCAAAAACGTGTGGTCTGGTGGGCGGGGTCGTGCATCGTGCACGAGCAATATACCGCGCAAGATCTGCGCGATTTTCGCGCCGCCCATCCGCAAACGCATATCATCGCCCATCCTGAATGCCCGCCCGATGTGGTGGCCGAGGCGGATTATTCCGGCTCGACCTCGGGCATCATTGACTATGTGGCGCGCCACCATCCGCGCGAGGCGATGCTGGTCACCGAATGTTCGATGGCCTCGAATATCGCCGACGCCTATCCGGGCGTGGAGTTCCTCGGGCCCTGCAACATGTGCCCCTACATGAAAAAGATCTCGCTCGAAAAGATCCTCTGGACGCTCCATTCCGGCACGGAAGAAGTGATGGTGGACCCGGATGTGGCCGCGAAGGCCCGCATTGCCGTGGAACGGATGATCACGCTCAGCCGGGCGGCGGCGAAGTGAGCCCTCAAACGCTGGAAACGCAACGTGTCGTGATCGTCGGCGCGGGGCTTGGGGCGCTTTACGCGGCGCTGAAACTCGCACCGCATCCGGTGCTGGTGATCTCGCCCGAGCGTTTGGGCGAGGGTGCCTCTTCGGCTTGGGCGCAGGGCGGGGTGGCGGCAGCCATGGCGCTGCCCGACAGCCCGCAAGCGCACGCCCAAGATACCGAAACCGCCGGGGCAGGGACGGTGGATGCCGCGATTGCCCGGCTGGTGACGGAGGATGCCAAGGCCCGGATCCTTGATCTTACCACGCTTGGCACCCCCTTCGACCGGGACAGAGCCGGCGGCTATGTGATGTCGCGCGAGGCGGCGCATTCGGTTGCGCGTGTGGTGCGGGTGAAGGGCGATCAGGCGGGCCGCGAGATCATGGAAACGCTGATCGCCGAGGTGCGGCGCAGCCCTTCGGTGCAGGTGGCCGAAGGGGTGATCGCCTCGGGCCTTGCCGTCGAAGCGGGCAGGGTGACCGGGGTTTGGGTCGAGCGGGCAGATGCGTCCTCGGGGCGGGTGCTGATCCGCACCCCCGCCGTGTTGCTTGCGGGTGGCGGCTCGGGCGGGCTTTTCGCCGTGACAACCAATCCGCCCCGGATTCGGGGGCAGGTGATCGGCATGGCGGCGCGGGCAGGGGCCCGCATTGCCGATGCCGAATTCGTGCAATTTCACCCGACCGCGATTGCGAGTGGCGAAGACCCGGCGCCGCTCGCGACCGAAGCCTTGCGTGGCGAGGGCGCCGTGCTTGTGAACAGCCGCGGCGAACGCTTCATGCTCTCGCGTCACCCCGACGCCGAGCTTGCGCCGCGCGATATTGTGGCGCGCGCCGTTTATCTGGAGCGGCAGGCGGGCCGTGCGCCCGCGCTCGACACGCGCGCAGTCTTGGGCGCGGCCTTGCCCGAGCGGTTTCCGGCTGTGGCAGAAGCGTGCTATCAGGCCGGAATAGACCCTGTTTTGCAGCCCATTCCGGTGGCGGCTGCTGCGCATTACCATATGGGCGGCATCGCCGTGGATGCGCGGGGCAGGGCCTCGCTTGCGGGGCTCTGGGTGTGCGGCGAGGCCTCCTCGACCGGGCTTCATGGCGCAAACCGATTGGCCTCCAACGGGCTTCTGGAGGCGCTGGTCTTTGCCCGGATCTGCGCCGAGGGGATTGCCGCGCATCTGCCCGAGACTGCGGCGCCAGAAATCAGGCTCGTCTTTCCCGAGGCGCAGGACACTGGTGATGAAACGGCGGTCGCCCGGCTGCGCGCCGCCATGACCGATGGCTGCGGCGTGGTGCGCGATGCGGCCGGGCTTGTGCGCACGCTTGAGATCATTCGCGACATCGAGGCGGCGGCGCAATCCGAGACGCTTTTGAACATGACGGCCACCGCCACGCTGATTGCTGCGGCGGCGCTTGCGCGCTGTGAGAGCCGTGGCGGGCATTTCCGATCCGATTACCCGAAAACAGACCCTGTTCAGGCCGAAAGGCGCTTTCTCACGCTGGAAGAGGCGCGCGAGATCCGCGCCCGCGCATTGGAGAAGACATGACCCCGCTTCCTGATTTTCTGCTCGAACCGCTGGTGCGCAGCGCGCTCGCCGAAGACCTCGCCCCGATGGGCGACGTAACGACCCGCGCGGTCATTCCCGCAGGCAAAACTTACACCGCAAAGCTCAATGCACGCGGCGAGGGCGTGGTTTCCGGCCTGCAGGTGGCGGCGCTCGCGTTCCGCCTTGTCGATCCGGGGCTGGAGGTCGCGCTTCATGGTGCGGATGCGCAGCGCTGCAACACCGGGCAGTGCCTGATGACAATCTCGGGCGCGGCGGCCTCGATCCTGATGGCAGAGCGGGTGGCGCTCAATTTCGCGGGCCGGATGACCGGCATTGCCACGCTCACCGCCGCTTTCGTGGCCGCAACCCATGGCACGCACACGCGCATCACCTGCACCCGCAAAACGACGCCGGGCCTGCGCATGGTGGAAAAGCTCGCCGTCACCCATGGCGGCGGCCATAACCACCGCTTTGGCCTTTCGGACGCGATCCTGATCAAAGACAACCACATCGCCGCCGCAGGCGGCATCCGCGCGGTGCTGGAGGCGGCAAAGGCCGCGCGCAGCCACATGATGCGCATTGAGCTGGAGGTTGACAGCCTCGATCAGCTTGAGGCGGCGCTGGGCATTGGCGGCGCCGACGTGATCTTGCTCGACAACATGGACACGCCGACCCTGCGCGAGGCCGTTGCCCTGGCAAATCATCGCGTGGTGTTGGAGGCCTCGGGCAATATGCGCCTTGAGCGCATCGCCGAAGTGGCGGCAACCGGGGTGGATTACATCTCCTCGGGGGCGCTCACCCATTCGGCGCCAAACTTCGACTTCGGGCTCGATTTCTAGGCGGACTGCGTCTCGATCAGGCCGCGCGTGCGCAACGCCTCCATCACCATCTGGCCAAAGGCGGCATTGGCATGGTTCGGGTCGCTCGCGTCAAGAAAGCGGCCCGGCAGCGCGGGCGCACCATCGAGAAGCTCCTGCATCGGGTCAAAGACCGTCAGCCCCGATTTGCGCATCCACCGGATCAGGATCGCGCGCGCGCACAGCCCGTTTCCATCGAGGTTGAGCGGCGGCGGCGGCACCACGATCACCTTGGCCTCCCGCGCCATGCGCCGCAGCACCCGCAGATGCTGGGTGCGCATGCTCTGGATGTAATGGGTGAGAAAATTCTCGGAAATCAGAAGGCCCTGATCGGGGGCCACGCCATCGGGGCCAAGCACCTGATGGTTGTTCCAGCGCAGGCCGCGCACCAGCGAGCCGAGGTGGAAGCCGACGGTCGTGACCACCGGCGCCCCCAGATGCAGGATGTTGCTCACCCCGTGGCGCGCGCGGATCGCTTCGATTGCATTGCGCCCCATCGGCGAGGCGCGCGGGATGATGCCATCCGCGCTCCAGGCAAATTTGCCCTCGTGCCAGCCTGCGCCGCCAATCCGAAACGCCTCGGTGGTGATGCCCAGCGCCTTTGCGCCATCTTCCAGCGCAATCGTGTGGCTGTCTCCGATCAAGAGCACATCAGGCTTCATTGAACCGCTCCAGAATCATTTCCTCGCAGACAAGCTCTTCTTGCGCCGATTTCTGGTCTTCGGCCTCGCGCGCGGCACTGTCTGCCCCGGCGCGACCATGCGGCGGCAGGGTCAGCTTCAGCCCGCCAAAGAAATGCCCCATCACAAAATCCACCCCCTGCGGCGCAACCGAGCGCATGTTCGGCTCAAAGAAGGTCGCACGGCTCGGCGGCGCGGCGATGATCTCGTAAGAGGGGAAATAGTCGATCCAGCTCTCGGCCCGTGCCAGATCGCCCGCCACCGCGCGCAGGACCGATTTGGAATATTGCGTCGCCACCATCACATGATCGCCCGAGGCCGTGGCGACAAGCGGCACCGGAGAGACGGTGAGCAGGATTTTCAGATCCGGGTTGAGCGCGCGCATGATCTCGAAGGCAAGCTCGGCATCGCGGCGGATCTCGGGGTAGGTGTAGTTTTTGAACACATGCAGCTCGGGGTCGAAATGGCCGACCCCGGTGCCCGGGCAGATTGAATAGCTTTGCCCCGAGCGGGTGTTGATCCAGCCCTCGGTAAGCCCGAGCGTGAACACGAAGACATCCGCCTCGGTGATGCAGCGCTTGAAGGCGCGGGCGGTGGAGGCAATCGAGGCGCGCGCCTCGGCCTCGGAGGCAAAGCCCTCCGCCTCGATCTTCGGGCGCAGCAGGTCATGCACGCGGCCCTTTTCATCGCTCCAAAGCTCGATCGCCTCGGGTGCCAACGCGCCGCTTGCGAGCTTTGCCCAGAGGAGGAGTTGCGCCGCCGTATAGATGTTGCCGGTGCGCGCCGAAAAGATGCCGTAGTTGAACTCCCGCGCAAGGGCGAGCGGCGTGCGCCCGGGGGCGGGCTCGGCATCGAGCCAGTTCATCTTGCGGGCCAGAAGCGCGCGGCTGATGTGCTGGGCAAAGCAAGAGCCGAAGGTCGCGAAGATCGCATCCTTCGGGAGCTCCCAGCACGATTGCCAAAGATCGCTGAGGCCAAACAGGCCCGGCTCCGCCACCGCACTGCGCCAAAACCCGCGCGGCGCGATATGTTTATAAGGATTGTCGCCGCTGCCCATCTGTTCGAACCGTTGTTTGCAATAGAAAAATCATCGCAGGGCTTGGTGTTTCTGGCAACAGCGAACTGCGACAACCTCGCGGCTTCAGCGGCCCAGATGCGCTGCAAAATCCGCAAAGACGCGGGTGTAGACATCGCGCTTGAAGGGCACGATCTTCTCCACCAGCTCCTCCGGCTCCATCCATTGCCAGACCGAAAACTCCGGGTGCTCGGTGGCGATGTTCACGTCGCCGTCGCTGCCGAGAAAGCGAAACAGGAACCATTTCTGCTTTTGCCCGCGATATTTGCCGCCCCAGATCTGGCCGATCAGTTCCTCGGGCAGGTCATAGCTGATCCAATCCTCGGTCTTTGCGATCTTTTCCACCAGATCGGCGCGCACGCCCGTTTCCTCGAACAGCTCGCGCAGCGCCGCCTCTTTCGGCTTTTCGCCCGCGTCGATACCGCCTTGCGGCATCTGCCAGGCGGCACCAGGGTTGTCGATGCGCTGTCCGGCAAAGATCCGGCCCTCGGCGTTCATCAACACGATGCCGACATTCTTGCGGTAGGGCAGGGCGGTGGGATGTTTCGACGACATGGGAACCCTCTTGAAAGGAACGGGGGCCCGTGGCCCCCGCTGGTGTCAGTTCGCTTCGGGCGTGGCTTGCGCTGGCGCCGCCGCGTCGGCGGAAAGCGATTTGCCGGCGATTGCCAGCCCCTTGATGATGTCGATCGCATAGGCGAGCTGGAAGTCTTCGAGGCGCATCTTTGCCGCCTCTTCGGCTTTCACGCGCTCTTCCTCGGCCTGTTTCTTCTCGTCTTCGGTCATCGAATCGTTCGAGAGCACGCCGCGCAGATCAGCCTCGGAGCGGATCCGGTTCGCCTGATCCTTCTCCTCGTCGGTTTCGGCCACGGCGGGCGGCTGCGGCACGACGATGTCGGGGGCGATCCCGAGCGACTGGATCGAGCGGCCCGAGGGCGTGTAATAGCGCGAGGTGGTGAGCCGCATCGCGGCGTCATTGGCGACCTGAATCACCGTCTGCACCGAGCCTTTGCCAAAGCTTTTCGTGCCGACAACGATGGCGCGGTGATGATCTTGCAGCGCGCCGGTGACGATTTCCGAGGCCGAGGCCGAGCCACCGTTGATCAAAACCACGATCGGCTTGCCGTCCACAAGGTCGCCCGGGGTGGCGTTGAACCGCTCGCTGTCATCGGGGTTGCGGCCGCGGGTGGAGACGATCTCGCCCTTGTCGAGGAAGGCATCCGAGACCGCAATCGCCTGCGTGAGCAGCCCGCCCGGGTTGTTGCGCAGGTCGATCACCACGCCGTCGAGCTTGTCGAGCCCGCCGATCTCGTCGGTGAGCTTGTTCAGGCTTTCTTCGAGGTTCGGATAGGTCTGCTCGTTGAAGGTGGTGATGCGCAGCACGGCAGTATGGCCCTCAAGCCGACCTTTGACCGCCGTCAGCTTGATCGTGTCGCGCGTCAGCGTCACGTCAAAGGGTTCGGGCTTGCCTTCGCGCACCACGGTGATGGTGATCTCGCTGCCAACCGGGCCGCGCATCTTGTCCACCGCCTGATCAAGGGTGAGCCCCATCAGGCTCTCGCCATCGACCTGCGTGATGAAATCGCCCGATTCAATGCCCGCGGCGGCGGCAGGCGTGCCATCCATCGGCGAGACCACTTTCACGGCGCCGTTTTCCTGCGTCACCTCGATGCCGAGCCCGCCGAAAGAGCCGCGGGTCTGCACCTTCATGTCGGCATATTCATCGGCAGGCATATAGCTCGAATGCGGATCGAGCGAGGTCAGCATGCCGTTGATCGCGGCCTCGATCAGCTTCTTTTCGTCGATCTTTTCAACATAGTCGGAGCGGATCCGCTCGAACACATCCCCAAACAGGTCAAGCTGCTGATAGACCGAACTGGGTTTTTGCGCCTCTTGCGCCAGAAGCGGTGCGACCTGCATCGAGAACAGGGTTCCCGCAACTGTGCCGCCCAGCGCGGCCATGACGAACTTGTTCATACTCAACCCTTGTTCTGGTTTTTGGTCTGGGCGAACCAAGGTGCGGGGTCGACCGGTTCCTTGCCCTGTCTCAACTCGATATAAAGCGTTTCCGTGCGGCCTGCGCCACTCCCCATATGTGCATCGCGCACGAAATCCTCGCCGAATTCCTGTGCGCCGGGCTCGCGTCCGCCCATCAGCCCGACCGGGGCTCCGGCTGCCAGCACGTCTCCGGTTTCACCATAGACCGTGCCCATGCCCGCCAGCACCAGCAAATACCCGGCGGCCGGCTCCAGGATCATCACATTTCCGTAGTCCAGAAGCGGGCCGCGGTAGCGGATCGTGGCGGGCCAGGGGGTCGTTACAAGCGCTGCGGGGGCCGTGGCCACGACAATGCCGGGGCGGCGGATGCCCGCGGCATCGGCCTCGTCAAAGCGGCGCAGCACCGAGCCCATCACCGGCAGGGCGAGCTTGCCCTCGGCGGTATCGAAATCTTCCATCGGCGGGCCGATGTCGCTGTCGAGGTCAGAGATGCCCGAGGCAAAGCCCTCAAGCGTATCAACGCTTTCAACAAGCTGGCGCAGTTCGGCGGGTTCCTCAAGGTAACGGGTGGGCAGGTTGGTGCGCTCTGCCACCGCCTTGGAGAGCGCCGTGCGCGCCGCCTGAACCGAGCCGAGCCCGGTCTCGAGCACCTTCTCGGCATTGCCTTGCACGGCGCGCAGCGCCTCGATCTCCTCAAGGTCGCCGCGCAATGCCTCCGCCTCGGCCTGCAGTGCCGGGGTGACGGCGCCGAGCACCATGCCCGAGCGCGCCGCACCAAGCGGGCCAGAGGGATGGAGCAGCAAAAGCGGCCCCTCCGAGCGGCTCATCGTGCTCATCACGCCCAAAAGCCGACCAATATCTTTGCGCTTGGCCGCAAAGGCGGCGCGGATCTCGTCTTCGCGCACGGCCGCACGGCGCAGCCCGTCGCGCAGCGCGCCAAGCCCCGTTTCATAGGCCGAGATCGTTTGCGTGAGCGCCGCCACCCGGTCCGCGCGCGATTGCGCGGCGTCGAGCGCGGTGATCGCGCCGCGCAAATCGTCGGCGGCCTTTTGCGCGAGATCGGCGGCGGGGCTGGCCCATGCCGCCCCGGCAGAAAGGCAAAGCAGAAGGGCCGCGCGGCGGATCATGCCTCGATCAGGCTCTTGCCGGTCATCTCTTCCGGGATCGGCAGCGCCATCAACTGCAAAAGCGTCGGCGCAAGGTCGCAAAGCCGACCCTTGCGCAGATGCGCCCCTTCGGGGCCGCCCACCAGCGCCACCGGCACGAGGTTTGTCGTATGCGCCGTGTGCGGGCCGCCGGTTTCCGGGTCGATCATCGTTTCGCAATTGCCGTGGTCCGCCGTGACAATCATCGCGCCGCCCGCTTTTTCAAGCGCGGCCAGCACCTTGCCCATGTCCCGGTCGATCTCTTCGCAGGCCGCGATCGCGGCGGGCAGCGAGCCGGTATGGCCGACCATGTCCGGGTTCGCATAATTGACGATGATCAGGTCATAGCCCTTCCCGATCGCCTCGACGAATTTTTCCGTCACCTCGGGCGCGCTCATCTCGGGCTGCAGGTCATAGGTCGCCACTTTCGGCGATTTCGGCATGAAGCGGTCTTCGCCGGGCCAGGGCGCCTCTTTCCCGCCATTGAGGAAAAAGGTGACATGCGGATATTTTTCCGTCTCGGCAAGGTGGAACTGCGTCAGACCCTGCTTGGAGACCCATTCGCCCAGCGTGTTGACGATGTCGCGCTTGGGGTAGGCGGTGGTCATGTAGGCGTTGTGGCTGACCGAATATTCGACCATGCCGAGCATCGCCGACCACTGCGGGCGGGCAGAGACATCCAGCTCGTCAAAGCCCGGTTCGGCCAGCGCGCGCAGGATCTCGCGCGCCCGGTCAGCGCGGAAGTTCAGGCAAAAGAAGCCGTCGCCATCCGAGGTGCCATGATAATCGCCGATCACGGTCGGCTTGATGAACTCGTCCATCTCGGATTTGGCATAGCTTTGCGCCACGGCTTCGGCAGGGGAGGCCGCCGAGAAGCCCTCGCCCTTCACCATCGCGTCATAGGCAAGGCCCACACGTTCCCAGCGGTTGTCGCGGTCCATCGCCCAATAGCGCCCGATCACGGTGGCGACGCTGCAACCTTCGGGGAGCCGCGCCACGAGGTCATCGACAAAGCGGGCAGCGGAATCGGGCGCCACGTCGCGGCCATCGGTGATCGCATGCACCACAACCGGCACACCCGCACCCGCAATCATCCGGCAGGCGGCAAGCAGATGCTCGATATGGCCATGCACACCGCCATCGGAGACAACGCCCATCAGATGCGCGCGCCCTTTGGCCGCTTTCACCGTGGCGATGAAATCGAGGATCGCTTCATTTTTGAAAAACGAGCCATCCTCGATGGCAAGGTCGATCTGGCCAAGGTCCATCGCCACCACACGGCCCGCGCCAATATTGGTGTGGCCCACCTCCGAATTGCCCATCTGCCCGGTCGGCAGGCCGACATCGGGGCCAAAGGTGATCAACGTCGATTTCGGGCAGGTGGCAAAAACCCGGTCCAGGTTGGGCGTGTTCGCCAGCGCGGGCGCATTGCCCTCGGTTTCGGCGCGTTCGCCCCAGCCATCGAGAATGCACAGAACAACGGGTTTCGGACGGGTCATGGCTGCCTCCTGCAAGTTCCGCCCCTGTTTACGCGCCCCGTGCGCGCTCGGCAACCGCGGTGCATTGCAAGGCGCGCCAGCCTTTTCTTTAGTGCGCAGAGTTGCTAAGAGCGGCGAGAGCCGAGCAGCGAAAGAGAGATCTCCGATGACCGCCCCGACCCTCCTGCATCTGCGCGAAATCGCGATGGCGGGCGTGGCCGCGGCAGAGCGCGGCGGCTGCACGGGTTCCGGCGTTACAGCGAGCCATCTCATCGTATGACAGATACCATTTATATCGTTCTTGCCGTTTTTCGTCCAAACCGGGATTTTCTTGCCGCTCAACTCGCCTCGATTGCTGCGCAAGATCACGCCGATACCCGCCTTGTTGCGGTGATTGCCGATCGTACCTCGGGGCCGCTCGTCGAAGAGCTGGCGGCCGCGGCCGGGATCACGGCGCGCCATCTCCATGTGCCCGGCGAAACGCTCGATGCCGTGCGCGCCTTTGAGGCGGGCCTCTCGGAGGCGCTGTTTCTGGCGCAAAAAGAAGCGGTGGGAACCGCCTTTTTCGCGCT